>JBKQSA010000001.1:0-5890 GCA_052143815.1 Steroidobacteraceae bacterium
ACGCGAGAAAGCAGCATCCGAGAAGTCCGGAAATAAGGAACCGGAACAAAGCGAAATCGAAAACCGAGTAGTCGCCAATAACAAAGGGGACGATGAAATTTAACGACCATGCCAATGCCGCGAGAAGAGCCGCCATGATCCCGGTAAGCATTGCATTACCGGCGAGTGCTAACGGCCCTGTTTGAAGGCTTTTCGCTTATGTTCTTGGGCGATCCGACCTTCTTTCTACCATGAGCTGCAGTTTTTCCGTGAACCGACGCTGGGGCTCGAGGCGTTTGCGCAAGCAAGGGTTCAAGCGCGAATCTTCTAAAACGCCTAAAGGTGGAAGCGACACCCTCTGACTTCATTCGAATCAGTGCGCCCTCGTAGGCATCGATCAAAAACGCGGCGGCCTCCTGCGCGTTGATTGCGGGATCGAGGTCGCCGACGTTTTGAGCTTGCAGCAAAACGCGAAGAATGCTCTCTTGCCATATTCGAAAAGACTCTTCAAGTCGCTTACGCAGGACTGGACCCAGCGTTGTAATCGTTTGCGATAGGACGCCATAAAGACAGCCCCCGGCGGGGGAATCCGCGACGAGCTCCTTTTCGAGCGCGTCAAAGTGCGATCGCAAACGACTCAAAGGCGGCCGGGTCTTGTCGTTTTCTAGGCTTTCCCGAAAACTCGCATAGCGAGCCACGTACGCCTCGAGCACAGCAATTGCGAAATCCTCTTTGCTGCGAAAGAAATGATAGAAGGAACCTTTGGGCACATTGACTGCGGAAAGCACTGGGCCAATGCCAACGCCGTCGTAGCCATAAGCCAGAAATGACCTCAAACCCTCTTGAATCAACAGATCTCGCGTATTGGTTTCGCGCATTGTTTAATAGTAGACCGGTCGTCTACCAACGTCAACGTTAAGGGCGCGGTTGGTGTAAATAGGGGCGACACCCCCGGAAATCCTTCTGACCGATAGTAGTGTCAGTCCGGGTCATCGGCCGGGTTGCGCAGCGGTCGCAGTTCCCCCTTGATCACCGCCTCTGGCATCGTGAACGAATGCCGCCCCTGCGTGTTGATATGGTCGTGGATCAGGGGTGACAGGCGCGCCTTATCCCCTTCGTTTACCGGATAGCCTGCCTTGCGGAGTTGCTCCAGGACTGCCTCCATATAGATCGTATTCCAGAGCACGATCATATTGACGACGAGCCCGAGCGCACCAAGCGGCCCTCGCGGTAACGTTGCCGCGGTTCGCCCCGTTTGCCGCTGAAAACAATGCGCGCGACGCATAAATTGCTTCTAGTCGCAAAGAAAGGAGTGCAGCGCTTGATCGCGCGATGGGCTTCGTCATCCTGTTCTCCCTCTCAGGACCCCCAGCGTCGCGCACTTGCCGCTCGCAAGTCGAACCAGCCTACTGGCTTTATTGTCCAGACGCCTCCGCGCGGCGACGTTCGTTCCCGACCCCTGCAGCGGGGCCTGAGCAGCCAAGCAAGCGCTCAAATTCCGCCTTCGGCACAGGCGGGCTGTGCAAGTAGCCTTGCGACTCATCGCAGCCTGCGCCGATGAGATAGTCGAGCTGTCCCTGGGTCTCTACGCCCTCGGCGACGGTCGTCATGTCGAAAGCGTGCGCCAAACCAATGATCGTCGAAACGAGCGTACAGCTCTTGCGATCCGCAGGCAGACGGACTGTGAAACTGCGATCGATCTTCAGAATGTCGATAGGCAACTCGGACAGGCGACCCAGCGAGGAAAAACCGGTTCCGAAATCATCGATCGCGATGCGCATACCCGTAGCGCGCAACATTCGCAGCGCATGGATGCACGCAGATGAATCGCCGACCAGTGCACCCTCTGTCACCTCGATATCAACACCCCAATCCGGGTCGCCGGCCAGATCGCCGATGCCCTCTATAATCTTTCGCGCAGTATTGCGGCGGCGCAACTCCAGGGGAGAAATATTCACAGCGATTCTGATGGGTGGCAAGCCCATGCGGCGCCAATCGCGACAGTCAGATGCTGCTTGCCTTCGAATCCACGCACCGACCGCTGTCATCAGGCCAGCGGATTCGAGTATTGGCAAAAAAATCCCCGGCGCGATCAGACCATTTTCCGGATCCTGCCAGCGCAGCAATGCCTCAACACCCGCAATTTTTCCGGTGCGCAGCGCGATCTTGGGCTGGTAATGCAGCAGGAACTGCTCCATGTCGAGTGCGGTGTGCAACCGGTTTTCCATTCCCACGCGGTGCGCGAGTTCGGAATTCATCTCGATCCGGTGATGTAGATATTGTTCGCCCGAAGTCTTGGCCTCCTTAAGTGCAGCTTCGGCATTCTGCACGAGTTTGTCGGGCTCTCGCCCATCCTCAGGATAGCACGCAAGTCCGATTTTGATCTTAGCCACGATCTCCCGCCCGTCGACGCTGAAGGGCCGATCGAATATCCCCGTGACGTCGCTACGCACATGGTGAAATTTATCCTCCATGCGATCGGGCAATGCACGCATGCTGACGAAGGTCCCGCCGCCTAGATGGGCCAGCTGTTCCGAGTCGGGGAAATGTCCCTTCAAGCGGTCGGCCACGCACTGCAGCAGGCGATCACCCGTGTGGCGCCCGAAGGAGTCATTGATAACGCGGAGGTGTTCGATATCGAACGCGGTCACCGCAAGCCTCGGCAGGCTCTGGGTTCCGCGATTCAGCAGCCGGTTTAAGCGCTCGCAGAAAAGCGCTCGCTTGGCAAGCCCAGTTAGCGGCTCGAAATAGGATAGAAACCGCACGGCGTCCTGTTTATCTAGGTACTGAAGCGCAAAGGACAGATTGGCGGCCACCTCCTCGAGCAGGAGCAATTCTTCGTGACCAATGACGCCGGTTGTCAACGTGCCGCATAGGAATGATCCAACCGGTGTCTCGTCGACCCGCAACGGTAGACACGCCAACGAACGAACACCCGCAGCAATAAGCGCTTCCCTTCCGTCGATGACAAAGGGGGACCGGTTGATGTCCTCGCACAGTGCCGCCTCACCTGTGCGGATAACACGCCCCATGAGACTCATATCTGCGGCCTCGTGATCCGCGACGGGAAACTCCTGATCAGGCTGGGTAAGAAACTCGTATCCGGCCCAACCGACCGGGCGCGCCATGCGTGTTATTGGATTGATCAACGCCACCATCGCAATCGCATATCCTCCGACACGGTGCGCCAGACGGCACGTCTCAATCATCAGCTCGTCGCGGTTCTGAATACGCACCAGAGCCGCGCTGATTCCCGCGTGCATTTGCATCACGCCGGTCAGTCGGCTCACCTGTTGCTCGGCAAGTTGGTTCTCGTGGCGCAGCTCGGCTTCTGCCAGCGCGCGCTGAACAGCCGCACTCAGCCGCGCTGGATTGCTCTTCAGGACGTAATCGGTCGCACCGCATTTCAATGCATCAATGGCGCACTCCTCCTCGATGGTCCCGGACAGAAAAATGAAGGGAACGCCAGCTGCCTCGACGCGCGCAATGGCGAGCGCGGACATTCCATCGAACGCGGGCAATGTGTAATCCGCCAGAATGACATCAGGCAGCGCGGCGCGCAGCGCACTCTGCATCTCCTTTCTGTTCACCACACATCGGTAGCTGCATGCGAGTCCCGCCGCCTCCAAACGCTGTACCGTCAACTCCACGTCCCTCTCCGTGTCTTCTATCAGCAGCAGACGAAGCTCCCGGCCTCTAAATTCGTGAATGGGCTTGTCCATAAGAGATTTCTCCTGCTGTAGCCGAGGACGCATCGGACGACAGCGGTCGAACACACTGCATCATCCACCTCCCCGCTTCAGAGACCGACTCATCCGAGTGGGGGAGGATTGCTCAGCGGCTGGTCGCGGCGAACGCCATTTGCCGGTTGTGGACGGAGCGGACATTGGCCATTCCTTCACAAACCGCTCGATCTGGCCGGCATCAACTGGAGGGCAGAAGAAATGACCTTGGGCGCTGTCGAACCCGGCGCCACCTACGAACTCAAAGATCCCTTCGGTTTCCACACCCTCGGCACACACTGCGAGTCGTAGCGCGTGCGCCAGATCAATGACCGCACGGACAATGTGCTGTGCATCAGCGTCGCTCGGTGCATCGGCCAACAGCGACTGATCAACCTTTATTTCAGAATACGGCATTCGATACAGCTCGGTCAGAGACGATCTCCCGGTGCCGAAGTTATCCAAGGATAGGCCCACCCCAAGAATGCGCAGATCTGTGAACACCTCGAGCATGAGATCTTGATCATCGGCGGTGGGGGGCTCTGCGATATCAAGCATGAGCTGAGATGGCGGGACATCGTGCTCTCGTAGCAGAGAGGCCAAGCGATGCGGGAATTCCCTATCCCGAACCAGCCGGGGAGTCAGGTTAACGGTGGTCTGGAGCGCCACTCCTTGCGTGCGCCATTGACCCGACTGGCGTATGGCTTCGGTCAAGACGAAGTCCGTCAGGGCTGTCATCAGGCCATGACGTTCGGCGGTACCCAGAAAATGTGCCGGACGCAGTGCTCCGCGTCGAGGGTGCTGCCAGCGCACCAATGCTTCGACGCCAAGAACAGTGACGGCGTCGGGGTGCAATCCGATCTTAGGTTGGTATAGCAGAGTCAGCTCATGGCCGGCCAACGCTTGTTCGAGCTCGTCCCGCGGAATCGGCGGGGCCGCGGTGAGCTGGGGCGTCAGCAATCGCTCCAATGCCTGCGGGTCCACGGGTCGCGAGCTTGTGCCTATCACGGTGAGGCCTCTGGTCTTGGCGACTTGCTTGGCGCTCGCGAGCACGCTCGGAGCGGACGAATCGATCAGAAATAGGGCCGGTCGCATGTGATGATCTGCCATGGCCCGTAGGGCCACGAGCCCGTCGGCCTTTGGCGAATCCAAGGCCAGCACCGCAATCGTAGGACTGCGAGTGGCCAGAACATCATCCAGACTTTGAGATGATTCGGGCTCGATGTGGTCACAACCGAGGCGATCCGCAACCGCGCGCAGGATGCGGAGCGAGTCGGGATCAGGATCAACGATCAGCAGGAGATCGCTCATGTGGCGGCTTCAGCGTTCCTTGATGAGGGCACCGGCCCAGGGTGTAGTAATGGTTGAGCGAACCCGCCACACGCCATCCAACGCTGTACCAGCTGGCGAAGTCGCTTGACTGCCCGGCCGCGAAGCTGGCAGATGCGCGACTCGCTCAAGTCGAGCCTTTCGCCGATCTCGCGCAGAAGATATTCCTCGTCGTAGTAGAGCAACAGTATCAAACGCTCATTGTCTGGCAGCGTGTCGATCGCCGCTGCCACTGCGTGACGCAATTCCTCGCGCTCGACTTCATCGGCAGGGTTGCGGCTGGTATCGATGACCTTGTCAGATACCCGCGGGGTGTTGGGAGACCCGGAATCGTCCAAGCTCAATAGTTTGGACGTCTCCGAATCCTGCAGCGTACGGTGGTAGCTCTGGAGCGAGACATCAAGGGCAGTCGCCACCTCGGCGGCGGATGTTGTGATCTTGGCCGTCTCGCTCTCGATGCGTCGTCTTGCCGCGTTAATGCTTTGAATCCGTCGCTGTAGCGGCCGCGGGCGCCAGTCGATCTTGCGTGCAAAATCCAATATCGCACCTCGGATGCGGAACCTCGCGTAGGTCTCAAACGATGCGCTTCCACTGGCCTCGTACCGCTGGGCGGCTTCGAGAAGACCTACCATGCCGGCTTGGATGAGATCGTCGACCTCGATGTTGGGAGGCATGCGGCGTGCGAGTTGGCGGGCGATCCGCGCGACGAGGCTCGTGTGCTCGAGAATCTGTGCCTCGAGAATTCGCGCCCCGGCGTCGGACCAACGCTCCTTTGAAATCCCTCGGGACGAATCAGTTGCTGTCCAGGGGCCGTTAGCCCCAACCTCTGCTGCGATGCGCACGGGGCACCTCCTGTGATC
>JBKQSA010000002.1:0-129509 GCA_052143815.1 Steroidobacteraceae bacterium
GTCCTTACCAAGGACGTGCTCTACCAACTGAGCTACGTGGGCCGCATCCACATGGAGCGGGTGATGGGAATCGAACCCACGTGATCAGCTTGGAAGGCTGACGTTCTACCATTGAACTACACCCGCACACCTAACAAGCCAATGGCACCGTACCCTCACCCAACTGGTGGAGGGGGTAGGATTCGAACCTACGAAGGCATAAGCCAGCAGATTTACAGTCTGCCCCCGTTGGCCGCTTGGGTACCCCTCCTCAAAATGAGCCGCGTATTTTGTAGCGCGAGGCGCCCAGTGTCAACGTCAAGTGGAGTTTTATCGCTTAAGTTGGCCCGCGAATTCTATGAGATCCACGCCCGCCGATGCGGCAGAATCGGGAAGTTGACGCTATCGTACGATATATATATCTTAAGATATATTTTACAATATACTTTCAGATATGGACCCTCGTTTTCATTTTCACTTCGGTAGGCACCATGGCGGCCGTGGGCTCGGCCGCTTCGGCAGAGGGTTCTTGGACGGCGACGGTCTGGGCGGCCGTGCCTTCGGCATGGGGCGCAAACTGGCCTCCGTGGATCTTCAACTGCTCATCCTGGCGCTCCTCGCCGACAAGCCTCGACATGGGTACGAAATCATCAAGGCCTTGGATGATCGGTCAAAAGGTTTTTACGTGCCGAGTCCCGGCATGGTGTACCCCGCCCTGACATACCTGGAGGAGATTGGGCACGCCGTCATCGAGGCCGACGGCGCTCGCAAGCTCTATCACATCACGCAGCCGGGTCGAGACTACCTCGAAGAACACCGTACCCGAGCCGACGCCATACTCGCTCAGTTCGAGCGTGTCGGCGAGCGAATGGATCGCGTGCGCCGCGCGATGCGTGCCGGGGAGTCCGACGACAATGCGCCCGCCGAGCGAGAGGGCCGCGGCTCGAAGGAATTGATGCGCGCCCAACGCGATCTCAAAGCCGCGCTCGCCGAAAAATCAGATAGCCCGAGCGAAGTACAGCAGCGCATCGTCGAGATCCTGCGGCGCGCGACGGCGGAAATTACCGGCGCCTAGCAGCACCCGACGCGGGCGGTCCTGCGGCGGCCGGCGATGTCGCCTCGATTTCCGAATTCTTAGGCTCGCGCCAGACCTTGAGAACGGCTGACGCGCTCCCACCTAAAGTCCCAACGTGAACGCTATCCCCTTTTCCGTACTCGACCTCTCACCCATCACTCAGGACGGCGACGCCGGGCGTTCGCTGCGCAACACGCTGGATCTCGCGCGGCATGCGGAACGGTGGGGATATCGCCGGTATTGGCTGGCCGAGCATCACAGCATGCCCGGCATCGCCAGCGCCGCCACTTCGGTAGTCATCTGCCACGTGGCGTCGGGGACGTCCACGATCCGCGTCGGCGCCGGCGGTATCATGCTGCCGAATCATTCCCCGCTGGTGATCGCCGAACAGTTCGGGACGCTGGACGCCTTGTTTCCCGGTCGCATCGATCTCGGGCTGGGGCGAGCACCGGGCTCGGACCAAACCACCGCCCGGGCGCTCAGGCGAAATCTGGAGTCCGACCCCGACCAATTTCCTCAGGACGTGATTGAACTGATGCGATATCTCGCGCCGGCGGAACCCGGCCAGCGCGTCCTGGCAATCCCCGGCGCCGGATCGAAGGTGCCGGTGTGGATATTGGGCTCGAGCACCTTCGGCGCTCAGGTGGCCGCAGCGCTCGGCCTACCGTTCGCGTTTGCCTCACACTTCGCCCCCGCCATGATGATGCAGGCCATCGAGCTGTACCGCAGCCTCTTTAGGCCATCGGCACAGCTGGATCGCCCCTATCTCATGCTGGGGTTCAACCTCTTCGCCGCCGATTCCGATGCAGAGGCGAAGCTGTTGGCCACTTCCATGCAGCAGGCGTTCGTCAACCTGCGCAGCGGCCATCCGACGCAGCTTCCCCCGCCCTTGGAAGGCTACGAGAGCCAGCTGCCGCCGGCAGCCAAAGCGATGCTCGCGGACGTACTTGCCTCCTCCGCTATCGGCTCTCCGGATACGGTTCGCCGGGCGCTCCTTGCATTCATTGATCGCGCGAAACCTGATGAACTCATCATGACTTCGCAGATTTTCGATCACGCGGCGCGGCTTCGCTCATATGAAATCGCCGCCGACATACGGAAGAGCTTGTTCCACGGCCCACAATCAAGGGTTGCGCTCGACTCGCAATATGATGCGGTTGATCGGCCTGGATGATGAAGTACGCCGGGCTTCCCATGATGTTGTTTTCGGTCATTCGAGCCTCACGACGGGCCGCGTGGCGCTCGCTGTTATTTCTTCCGCCAGCCACTGCCGAAACGCGGCCAGCGGTCTGCGGCGGTCGCGACCCGGGCGCCACGCCAGCCAATAACCAGTCTCCAATGCCAGCCGCTGATCGAAAGGAATCATGAGCTGCGCTGCCGTGACCTCGGCTTCTATGAAGCGCGGATCGACGATCGCGATGCCCATCTGGCCGATAGCGGCCTGGATCGCCTGGCGCTACGATGGCCTACACGTGTTTCAAGGCGATGACTCATGGATCAACGCGATTTGGCCGCCACGGTATTCGGATCGACAGCAGCGCGGTACCTCTCGAGCACGGTGCATGCGACAGGCGCCGATTTGGACCGCCTCGCAGATCTCGTGCGGATTGCTCCCGTCTCGAGCGCGCTCGATTTGGGATGCGGCGCCGGCCACGCCAGCTTTGCCCTGGCGCGCGGCGGAGCGGAGCGCGTTGTCGCGTACGACGTCTCGGCCCGGATGCTCGAGGTCGTGACCGGCGCGGCTGACTCGCGCGGATATCGGCAAATCGAAACCCGCGGTGGTCCGGCCGAACGAATGCCGTTTCACGAGGCAAGCTTCGACATGGTGGTCACGCGCTACTCCGCGCATCACTGGCTCGACGTGCATCGCGCCCTACGCGAAGTCGGCCGAGTCTTGAAGCCCGGCGGCCTGTTCGTCGTGATCGACGTGCTCGCGCCCGAGAATCCGCTGCTGGACACCGCCTTGCAAGCCGCCGAACTATTGCGCGATCCGTCCCACGTGCGCAACTACCGCGGGTCCGAATGGCACGCGATGCTGGCGGCGGCGAACTTCTCGCAACCCGGCGCCGACTGCTGGAAATTGGACATGGAGTTCGACGCCTGGGTTCGGCGCATAGGAACCTCCGATGAGCGCATCGCGGCGCTCAAGGTCGTGTTCGATGAGTTCCCGCGAGAGGTGCGGGAATACTATTCCGTGAGTCAGGAGCGCTCGTTCGCGATCGATGCCGGCTGGTTCGAGGCCCGCCTGCAGCCCCCGGCGGCAAGATGAACCCAGGGGCCGCGCGTCAGACGCGACCCCTGGCTGGTCCCGGTGTTTGCCTTCGCGGACCGGATCAAACCCTGCCGGTGCGCCAGCCCTCCGCATACGCCTCGCGCGCAACCTTGGAATAGGGAACCGGACTGACGATGGCGCGGATTTCGATTTGGCTGTGCGGTTCGACCGTCGTCTTCTTCGTGCCGCCGCCCTCTTCGCCCCAAACCACTTTCACTTCGTTGCCGATCTTCACATCCGGATCGACCGTCGCGAGCGACAACATGGAGCGCTCGTTGTAGCTGCAGCCGGTGAACATGGAGAAGCCCACGAACTTGTCGCCCACCATCAAACGGTCGTAGTTGGACGAAGCGTAATTCGACAGCGGTAGATCGATGTACTTGTAATTCGGCGCGCCGGGATGGAACAGCGAAGCGAACACCTTGGCTACGTCGTCGCCATTCCAGGCCAGCGTCACTTTCTTGCGTTGCACGGACTTGTCCAATTTCTCGAGGGCCTCGCGCCCGATGAAATCGTGATCGAACTTGACGAACGGGCCGTACCCCAGTTCGTACGGGTTGAGATAGTAGTCCTCGATGTTCTTCGACACGAAGCTGCCGCCCAAGGAACCCGTGGCTTCATAGCCGTCGGCGGGCAACCACTCGCGGTAGGCCTTCATCTTCTCGCCGGTGTAAACCGCGGGGAGCGGCGAGGGAATCCAACCGGACTCGAGGGTGTTGGTGGCATAGGCGCGCGAGCCCACTTGCCGCAGACCGAAGTCCTTGCCGGCTTCGAGAATCGCCGCACGGATTTCGTCGCCTTCCTGGTAGGGACCCCAAATTTCGAGACCGGGAGCACCCGCCATGCCGTGACGCAAGGCACTGACCTGCCGACCCGCAATCTTGATGAATCCCATGTTGAAGAATTTGATGTCCGGAAATGGGCCGCCGTTCAATTTCTCGATGATGTCCTTCGCGTTCGGACCCTGGATCTGGAAGCGATAAAACTTGCGAACTACGGGTTTGCCCATCGGCCGCGACGGCGAGCGGTCGTCTTTGACGATGCTGACGTCGTAGCCGCCCTTGTCGGCATGGAACATGATCCAGTTTGCCGACGGCGCGCGGCCTACGAAGACGTATTTGTGCGGTTCGATGTGGAAGAGAATACCGTCGCCGATGACCTTGCCGTCGTAGTTGCAGGGCACGAATTGTTTTGCCCTGTTGATGTCGAATCCGGCAAAACTATTGATGGCCAAATGTGACAACAGCCTGGTCGCGTCCGGACCCTCGATGAATAAATCCACCATGTGGTGCGACTGATCGAACAGCACTGCGGTCTGAGCCCACGCGCGTTGTTCATCGCGCCAATTCGAAAATTCAGGCGCCACTACCGGGTAGACATAAGCACCCAGTTGTGAATTGCGCAGCATGTCGACCGTGTTGCCCGCGGCCTTTAGAACATCTTCCAGATTACGTGATGTCATGTCGTCGAACTCCCCTCTTTAAAGGATGCATTAAGTCACTTGCCATAGCGCGCGGACGGTCCGCCGCCCCGTTTTCGGGAGGCTAGCATAATCGGAGGTCTTGCATATAAATATTGTATGCGTAGCATACAATCTGGAAGCATGCTGACGGCGCACACGCCGCGGCTGCCGCGTAACACGAGGGGAGTTGCAGACATGTCAAACGGCCTTGCGGACTTGCTCCACAACTACTCCGCAGAAGTCACTTCCGGTGATCGCAAATCGATCGACGCGGCCGCCACGATGATGCGGCCGGGCGCGGAGGTATTCATCGCCTCGCTGCCGTCCGACACGCATGACCGACAGGTGCTTGCCGCGACGCGATTGAAGAACGCCGGCCTCACGCCGGTGCCGCACGTGGTCGCGCGTAACCTCAAAAATCTAGCCGAGTTCGACGTTCTGCTGGGACGGTTCACTCGCGAAGCCGGCGTCGACCGAGCGCTGATCTTGGCCGGCGACCGCGATCAACCGGCGGGCGACTTCAGCTCCAGCCTGCAGCTTTTGGAAACCGGGATGCTGGGTAAACACGGAATCCGCCGTGTTCTGTTCAGCTGGTACCCCGAAGCTCACCCGCGCATACCCGCAACGGATCTGATCGCCGCACGCGCGGCGAAACTCGCATTGGCGGCGAACGCCGATTTGGATGTTACGTTGGTCAGCCAATTTTGCTTCGAGTCGGCGCCCATCATCGCGACCGCCAAGCAGATTCGCGCCGAGGGCGTCAGGGCTCCGCTACGCGTGGGAGTGGCCGGACCTGCCAGCCGTGCATCGCTTCTCAAGTACGCCATGATATGCGGTGTGGGTGCGTCCATCCGAGCGTTGAAGGAGCGACCCGCCGCGCGTAGTATGCTCGCCGGCGACACCCCCGAGGAATTGCTGGTCGACATTGCGAATGCCCAAGCGGCCGACCCGCCATTGGGCATTCAGGGCGTGCATTTCTTTACGTTTGCCTCGCTGGAGAAATCGGCCAGGTTTGCCGAAGAGTTCGGCCGGGCAGGAGCACCGGCTTGAAAGAATCCTATTACCTCACGCTGTCCTGTGCCAATCGACCGGGTATCGTCGCGACGGTTGCCGCTAGCCTGTTCGAGGCCGGCGGGAATATCTTGGAGGCGCACCAATTCGACGATTTGGCGGAAAACCGCTTTTTCATGCGCGTCGAACTCGACGTCGATGCGGGCCGCACGAGCGAGGTTGAGCTGCGCAGGCGCTTCGCCCCTATCGGCGATAAATACGGAATGAACTGGAATTTGCGGCTGCGGGCCAGGCGGCAGCGCGTCCTGATCCTGGTCTCCAAGCAAGACCATTGCTTGGGCGACTTGCTGTATCGGCTGCGGATCGGCGAGATGCCGATGGAGGCCGTCGGCATCGTATCGAATCACCCCAAGGAAGCGCTCAACCTGAGCCTGATCGGCGACATTCCCTATCACCACTTGCCCATCACGCCCGCCACCAAGGCGCAACAGGAAGCACAAATCAAGCGTATCGTCGAGGAGACGCAGGCGGAGCTCATCGTGCTCGCGCGCTACATGCAGATTTTATCGGACGACATGTCCGCCTATCTGGCCGGACGCTGCATCAACATCCACCATTCTTTTCTGCCGGGGTTCAAAGGCGCCAAGCCGTACACGCAAGCGTTCGAGCGCGGCGTCAAGATGATCGGCGCCACGGCGCACTACGTGACGACGGATCTCGATGAAGGCCCGATCATCGTCCAGGATACCGAGCCGGTGAGCCACACCGACACGCCGGACACGCTGGCGCGCAAAGGTCGCGACATCGAACGGCGCGTGTTGGCTCGTGCGGTCCTCCACCACCTCGAGGATCGGGTGCTGTTGAATGGTTCCAAGACGGTCGTATTTCTCGACTAGACGAGCCGGCCGCCCGGCGGCCGGCGTTCCGGCGGCGGGGGCGAGAACCGCGGGCGCACCAAACCGGCGCTCGCCGACCAGGGCGCCGCGTTAACCGTGGATCTTGCGCAGCAGTTCGATCAGCGTCTTGAGCTCTTTCGCCGTAAACCGGCTCTTGAGCCACTTCTCATGCGCTCGAATTGCACGCTTCGCATCCTGCAGCGCGTTGGCGCCCGCCGGCAGCAATTTGAGCGTTTGTTTTCGGCGGTCCGTCTCGGACTCTCCCCTGACTACGAATTTTCGCTTGGCCAGCCGGTTGACGATGGCCATCACGGTTGCCCGGTCCAGTTGTAGCCGCTTGGCCAGATCCGCTTGCGCGATCCCGGGGTGATCCGCCACCAGCCACAGCACCGACACCTGTTTCTGAGTCATTCCTAAGAACTTGAACGACTTCATGAAATGACGATAGGCCGTACCGTGCGCCAACCGGATGTGAAATCCGAGGATGTCGTCGATCTCGCCGATGTAACCCGGCTCATCGGGCACTCCGTTGCTCCCCGCATGCGTGATCTTCCCCACAGCTCGTAACTCTCCCCGCCGGTGTGTCATTTCGCCTCATTCATATTAGCGTGCGCCATTGCGCTAATGGTCTATTTTCCCATCAGTACTGGACGAGCGGCTGCGCCGAGGTCACGCCACATTGGTAGCGCAATCCGGGGCTTCTTTGTAGCGTATCTGCAACGGAGGGCTGGCGGACGGACAATCGCGCGGCGGCGAGCGCGGAGCGTGTCGACGAATGCACGCCCGCTGAGCCGCAGCGAATAAGCAAAACGGGGGATTCTATGAAAAATTCAGCGGTGACCCAATCAACTCACGCCGGCCCAGCGCAGATCGTCAGCCGGAGTCTGACCGCGCTCGCGGCTTGCATCAGCTTCGTGCTGACCGCCGGTACCGCACAGGCGCAGACCGGGGCCGCAACGAGCGGCCAAGGAACCAATCAAGGCGCAGGGACCCTCGAAGAAATCGTGGTGACCGCCGAATACCGCTCCGAAAAGCTGCAGGAAACACCGCTCGCCATCACGGCGCTGTCGGGCGATTCGCTGACCGAACGGGGAATCGACAATCTGGCGGACGTAACGAAGGCGGCGCCGAACGTGACGCTGTTCCAAGCCAATGCCGCCTACGGTAAGACCATGGCGGCGTCCATCCGCGGCATCGGCCAGGGCGACTTCAATTTCGCGTCGGCGGAGCAGGGTGTCGGCATCTACGTGGATGACGTCTATTTCGCCAACACCTTCGGCTCGATGTTCGATCTGCTCGATGTGGATCGGGTCGAGGTGCTGCGCGGACCGCAGGGCACGCTGTTCGGCAAGAACTCGATCGGTGGTGCGATCCGCCTGGTGTCGAAGCAGCCCACCGGTGACGACAGCGGCTTTGCCGAGGTCACGGTCGGCGACTACAACCGGCGCGAGGTGCGCGCGGGCTTCGATGTCGCGCTCATCAAGGATGTGCTGATGCTGCGGGTGAGCGGCCTGTCGAAGGACCGCAGCGGCTACGTCGACCGCATCGACTATGCCTGTGCGCATCCGAGCACGGCGGGCAGCCTGCCCGTGCAGCAGTTGGGCGAGGGAAACTGCACGCAAGGCACCGAAGGCGGCGTCGACGTCAAGGGCTTGCGCGCCCAGTTGCGCTGGGTGCCGAACGACGTGGTCGAGGACAAACTCGAGGCGTCCGTCATCGACGACAACTCCGAGGCGGCGGCGGAGGTCATGGTGGTTGCCGATCCGGCCATTTCGCCGGCCATGACGGCCTTCAACACCAATGTACTGATCCCCAAGTACGGCATTCCTTATGATCAGCGCTTCCAAACCGGCGGCACGTACAACACCTATTCCACGTTCTACGATCCGTTCACCGGCACGTCCTATCCGGCGGTCAACACCGTTCACGAGTGGAGCACCAGCAACGTACTGACGTGGGCGATCACTCCACAGTTCCAGCTCAAATCCATCACCGCAGCGCAAGGATGGTGGGGCAACTTTTCCGACGATCAGGACAATTCGCCGATGGCCCTGGCGTGGGCCTACAATCTTTTGGATCATCGCCAGTTCACGCAGGAATTCCAGCTCACCGGCAAGGCCTTCGACAACAAGCTCGACTGGGCGGCGGGCGCATTCTACTTTTACGGCTATAGCCTCAACCGCGGCCACATCGATTTGAACTTTGATTTCGCGGGTGTCGTGATACCGGGTCTCACCAGCGGGACCGGGTTCTTCAACCCCGGACCGCCGTTCAACGGTCAGCCGGTCCTCGGTTTCAACCAAGACGACCCCGCCTATACCACCGACAAGGCCGGTTTCCTTCAGGGGACCTACGCGTTTACTGACCAGCTGCACCTGACCGCTGGGGCTCGCTATACCACGGAAGACAAGAACTACACCTTCAATCATTACAACCCGCTCATTGATGTTCCCAATCCGATTCTCGACTTGCGGGACGTCGAGGGGCGCACGAGCTACGACCATGTGGACTGGAAGGCGGCTCTTGATTACCTGTGGACCCCGGATCTCATGACCTACGCCTCGGCGACGACCGGCTTTCGAGGTGGCGGCTTCAACCCCCGTCCGTTCAACAACCTGCAGATCGCGTCCTATAAACCCGAGAAGCTCACCGAGTTTGAGGTTGGCGTGAAGAGCGAGTGGCTCGATCACCGGTTGCGCGCCAACCTCGCTGGGTACTACGGCCTGTATCGCGACGTCATCGTCACCTCCCAGCGCCTCGATGCCAGCGGCGCGCCCTTCACCGCGCCCGAAAACGTCGGCTCCGCCGACATCACCGGGGGCGAGTTCGAACTCGAGGCGACGCCGCTGCCCGGACTGACGTTCAACTACACGGCCGGATTGACCAATTTCAAGTGGAAGAATCTCGGCAACAACCAGGGCTGCCAGGACCTCGGAGCAGCCGCCATTCCCGAAGGTACGGCGGCGAATTACAATTGCATCTCCGGCAACCCGGGATACGGCGACCTCAACGTCGGCATGTCGAAATGGACCAGCAGCTTGGGAGTACAGTATGCGATCCCGCTGGGCGATGGCGGATCTTTGACGCCGCGGCTGGATGCCAACTACCACTCGGCGTACTACAACAACAACTACAACAACTATAATCCGGACGGCACCGGTATCGCCGTGACGCCGGCCATGACGTTGTTCAACGGGCGCGTGACCTGGCAATCTTCGCATCATGTCTGGTCGGTGGCCGCCTTCGGCACCAATCTGGCCAACAAGTATTACTACCAGAGCTTTCTTGACCTGCGCGCCTTTGGCGAGGGTCAGATGTCTGCGCAGCCGGGCGAACCGCGCGAGTGGGGCGTCACGTTCAGGAGGAATTTCCAGTAACGTCCACCCGGTCAAATGGGGCGACCGGAAATCCGGTCGCCTTTTTTACCTGCCAAGGTCGAGCGCCGCGATCGCGTTGTCCTTGAGGATCAGATCGTGAACCTCGGGTTTGAAGCCCGCCTCGCGGAAGTCCTTGATCCACCGATCGGGCGCGATCAACGGGAAGTCCGAGCCGAACAGCATCTTGTGCTTCAGCTGCGTGTTCGCATACTGCACCAGCTGAGGCGGGAAATACTTGGGCGACCAGCCCGACAAGTCGATGTACACGTTGACCTTGTGCAAACACACCGACAAGGCCTCGTCCTGCCACGGCCATGATGGATGCGCGATGATGATTTTCATATCCGGAAAATCCGCCGCCACGTCGTCTACATGCATGGGATTCGAGTACTTGAGGCGCAGCCCGCCGCCACCCGGCATACCCGTGCCGATCCCCGAATGGCCGCTATGGAAAAGCGCCGTCAATTTGTGCTCGGCGATCACCTCATAGAGCCCATAGGCCATCCTATCGTTCGGGTAGAAGCCTTGCACCGTCGGATGGAACTTGAAGCCTTTGATGCCGCCCTCGTTGATGAGGCGCCGAGCCTCGCGGATGCCCATTTTACCCTTGTGAGGATCGATGCTGGCAAAGGCCGTCATCATGTCGCTGTTCTCACGCGCCGCGTCGATCACTTCTTCATTCGGGATGCGCTTCGACCCCAGTTCATGTTCGGAGTCGACGGTGAACATCACCAATCCGATTTTACGTTCCCGATAGTACGCAACCGTCTCCGCGATGGTGGGGCGCTTGCCCGCCTTGAAATATTTCGAGGCCGCGTCTTCGTACGCCTGCCACACTTCGTCCGTGGGCTGGCGGCACGACACTTCGGCGTGCGTATGCACGTCAATCGCAATCAAGTCCTTCGTATTCATTCTTGCGTCCTCAGGTACGTGCCTTATCCCAATCGCTGAGCGTACGCCCCTCGGCGACCAGCCGAGCGAGCAACGGTGCCGGCTCCCAATGCATGGGACCGAACATATCCCGGTACTTGATCGTACCGTCGAAAACGGTCTTCAGGCCGATGGCATCCGCATAGAACAGCGGGCCGCCGCGATACCGCGGAAAGCCGTAGCCGGCGCACCACACCACATCGACATCGCTGGAGCGCATCGCCACGCCTTCTTCCAGAATGCGTATGCCTTCGTTGATGAGCGGATACACACACCGTTCCACGATCTCCTCGGCGGAGTGTTGGCGTGGCGGAATGTTCAAGCGCGCCGCGGTGTCCCTGAGAATCTGAATGGCCTCTGGATCATCATGCCGCGTCCGATCACCCGCTACGTACTTGTAGTAGCCCTTGCCGTTTTTCTGGCCGAGACGGCCCGCCGCATGCAGCGCGAAGTCCGCCTGATAGTAGGACGGATCGGGCGGATACCGGTCGGCGTTCGCACGATGCACGTTGACGCCGACGTCGATGCCGGCCATGTCGAATACCGCGAGAATGCCCATAGCCATTCCCCACGCTTCCAGGGCGCCATCGATTTGTCGCGGTGTCGCACCTTCCAGCGTCATGCGCTCCGCTTCGCGGGCGTAGCCCTCCATCATCCGGTTGCCGATGAAGCCGTAGCACACCCGCGCCAGCACCGGCGTTTTTCGCAGCGTTTTCGCTAGATCCAGCGCCGTTCGGATGACGGCCGGCGAGGTCGAGTCGGTACGCACGACTTCGAGGAGCGGCATGACGTTCGCGGGTGAGAAGAAATGCAGCCCGACGACATCCTGGGGACGGCGCGTTGCCGCGGCGATTGCCGTGATGTCGAGGGTCGACGTGTTGGTGGCCAGCACCGCTCCCGGTTTCGCCACCTCGTCCAGCGCCTTGAAAATTTTCACCTTCAGATCCATGCTTTCGAATACCGCCTCGATCACGACATCGGCGCTGGCAAGATCGGAATAGTCGAGCGTGCCGCGGATCAGCGCCATCCGCTTTGCCTTTTCCTCGGCCGTCAATCGCCCCCGCTTCACCATCGAGTCATAGGTCTTGCCGATGGCCCCGAGACCGCGATCCAAGGCTTCCCGGGTCGAATCGAGAATCGTGACCGGCAGGCCTGCATTGGCGAAACAGATCGCGATTCCGCCGCCCATGGTGCCGGCGCCGACAATGCCGCCGCCGGCGATGGCGCGGGGCATTGCATCGGCCGGCAGGCCGGGCACTTTACGCGTGTCGCGTTCGGCAAAAAACACGTGCACCAACGCCTTGCATTCGTCGGTCGTCTTGGTGCCGTTGGCCAGCTCGGTCTCGTACTCCAAGCCTTTCTCGAACGGCAGCGTCGCCGCCGCGCTGACCGCCTTGATCGCGGTCAGCGCGGCATGGCGGTTCGGGTACTGCTTCTTGGCCTGTGCGGTGAGCTTGGCGATGATCTCCGGTGTCGCCGTCGCTGGATCCACGCTGCGTTCCGATGTGCGCCGCGGGCCTGCGTGATCGCTGATGAGCTTGCGTGCATAAGCGACCGCGGCCGCCCGCACGTCGCCTTGCACTTCCGCGTCGATGAACCCCAGGGCCATAGCGGTCGCTACATCCACCGGCCGCGCCGCAAGTATGAGATCCAACGTCTTCTCGACACCTATGAGCCGCGGCATGCGTTGCGTGCCGCCGGCGCCGGGAATGATGCCGAGCGTGACTTCGGGTAGCCCGAAGCGAGTGCCGGGAACCGCGACTCGGTAATGGCAGGCCAACGTGATTTCGAGGCCCCCACCCATCACCACGCCATGCATTCCGGCGACCACCGGGACGGGTAGTTGCTCCAACTGCCGAAACAGGTCTCGGTATTCGACCTCCTTGGGGGGACCGGAGAATTCGCCGATGTCGGCTCCCGAGAAAAATGTGCTACCTTCGCACACGAGCACGACCGCAGCGATTCCGGGAAGCGCGCGAATCTCGGCGATCGCCTTGAACAAACCCTCTCGCACCGCCGCCGTGATGGTATTCACCGGCGGATTGTTGATGGTGATGACGGCGACGTCACCGTCGAGGCTGACAGTCACGATGTTGTTGCTCATAGGCGACTCCTGAACAAAATCAATCCTTGAACGGAAGACAAGTGCTTAAATCGATCACGTGCGGCCGAGTTGGCAAAGCTTCGCCAGCTGCTTCAACAGGACCGCGCGACCGCTGGTGCCCAACAGCCGGGTAATGCGCTCCTCATGCTTCGCTTGGTCGGCGACGGCCTTTTGCAACGCCCGCGCGCCGGCATCGGTCAACTGCAGGCGATTCGAGCGCCGATCGATAGCGGACGGATCGCGCCGTACTAAGCCCAGAGATTCCAAATGGTCTATCACCGCCACGAGGTTGGCTCGCTTGATGCCGAGCGCATCGCCCAGCTGTGATTGGCTCAAGCCGGCGTTGCACCCGATCACGGCAAGTACGGAAAACTGACCAGGCGTGGCGACCGCACCGCTCTGAGCAGCGCTGAAATCTGCGAACACCGCGAGCTGCGCGCGGCGCACCATATAGCCCACTTGTTGGTCAAGATCGCCCAAATGAACAGGGTCGATCGTGGAACTGCTTGCGCGAATGATGATCGACCTCCAGTTAATTCGTTATGGAGTATAACATCTTGGTGATGACCCGAGATCGTTGCGATGACTCGAGAAATCCCGCAGCGTCCGCGCGGCGGCAGGCTCCGCGGTGCGCCGGTTCGCCGCCCATCGCGTTGCGTTTCCCCGACCGTCGAGTCGATGCAGCCGCTCGAGCGCAGCCTTACCACCCTATGTCGGTCACGCTCTATCATTGGGAACCGAACGCCAATTCAGGCAAGCCCATGCTCACGCTGGCCGAGAAGGGTGTGGCGTACGAAAGCCGGTACCTGGATCTGTTGCAGTTCGACCAGCACAAGCCGGCGTATCTGGCCGTCAATCCGGACGGCACCATTCCCGCCATGGTCCACGGCTCGCGCGTGTTCACCGAATCCACGCCGATGATGGAGTACATCGACGACACGTTCCCCGGACCCAAGTTGAAGCCCCAGGATCCCGCAGCGCGGTGGCGCATGCGCTGGTGGATGCGTTTTTTCGACAGCTACTTTGCGCCGTCGTTGAGCATGATCGGCTGGAGCATTTTCATCGGACCGGCGGCACGCCAGCGGCCGCCCGAAGAGCTGCAGGCAGCCATCGACCGCATTCCGCTCGAGTCGCGGCGCATCGCATGGCGCAAGGCGTTGTTCAATGAATTCTCGGCCGAAGAACTGGCCGAGTCGAAGCGCCGCGTGCTGTTCGCCACGCTGGCATTGGAAAAACATCTCAGCCGTTCGAGGTGGATCGCCGGCGACACGTACTCCTTGGGCGACATCAATGGCTTCAATCTGGGCTACGCCCTGCCGCTGTCGCAGCCGGAGCAGTGCAACGATATGAAGACGCCGCACATCATGGAGTGGCTGCGCCGGATCTACGAACGCCCCGCCGCTCGCGAAACCTGGGCAATGGGCCAAACGCAGATGGCCGCGCGCATCAAAATCTTGGAGCGTAATCCCCGGGCTCCCCATGCTTAAACTCTACACGTCCGAGCCGAACACGTTTTTCTTCAAGCCCCTGATTGCGCTGGCCGAGAAAAACGCGCAGTACACCACGCATTATTTCGACGCCACCAATTTCGAACAATTCGCGCCGGACTTTCCCAGCGATCTCGAATCCGGCCTGCAGTTGGAACGCGAGGGACCTCTGCTCGTGCACGGCGAAACGATCATCTCGAGCACGTCTTTCATGCTCGAATATATCTCCGAGTCGCTGCCGGGACCATCGCTGGTCCCTGGCGATTCATACGATGCCTACACATTGCGTGCTTGGGCGCAATATCTCGGCGCGCAATTGGGTTCCATCGTACCGGTGCTGGGCTGCGCCAAATACCTGAAGCCGCACTTGGCGTCGCTCGATCCGGCGACGGTCGATCGCCACATCGCTGCGATCGAGCCCATCGAACGACGCGCCGGTTGGCTGGCTCTGCGCGACGGCACGTACTCTCCCGGATATCTCAAGACCGTCAACGAACGGCTCGCCGCGCCCATCGCCCGCGTCGAGAAAGCGTTGCAGGACGGACGCTGGCTGGCCGGACCCGCTTTCTCGGCGGCGGACATCGATGCCTATCCCATGCTGTGCGTTCTTCCGGACTTGGCTCCGGCCACCGTCAATCAGCACTCGACTCCGCGAATCATGGAATACCTCGCCCGAATGGCGGCACGCGACTCGGTCCGCGAGGCACTGCGCACGGCGAAGACTCCCCACCCCGAGCAGCAGTTCGTTCCCGGTATCGAAGCCTCCCGCTGGGGCTGATCGACACCCCAGGCTCCTAAAGCACCGTCGCCGGCTCTCCCTGAACCGAGCGCACCGCCGCAGGCGTGCGCGGCAGCAGCCACACGGCGACCGCGCCGACCAATGATCCCGCGCTCATGGCAATAGCGACGAACTGTAAACCATAGCCCCCGTGGAACAGGTAACCGGCGATGATGGGCGCCAGCATCGCGCCAGCCCGGCCGGTGCCGACGGCGAACCCCGTGCCCGTGGCCCTGACATAGGTGGGGAAGGCCTGCGCGAGAATGCCATACAAGCCGACCACGCCCGCGTTGGTACAGAAGCCCGTGACGGCGCACACCAGCGACAGCTGCGCTAGATCTGCTTGGCCACGGCCGAACACGCTAACCATGACGGTCGACAGCACCAGCACCAGCATGGTGAGCGGCTTGAGGCCGAAGCGCAGCGACAACAGCCCCAGCACGGCGCCGCCCGACGCACCGCCGACGTTGGCCCACACCAAGACGCCCGCGGCCGATGACGGCGTGAAGCCCATGTCGACGACGATCTTGGGGACCCATTTGAGAATGAAATAGAACGTCGTGATGTGGAGAAAGTAAGCCAGCGTGACCAGCACGGTCACGCGAATCAATTGCGGACTGAAGATGTCCGCCACCGAGCGCGTGCGTGCTTCGGGAGACACCTCCGGCAATGCCGCGACCGGCTCGTGGCCCATGCGCACCAAGCTGCGATTGACGCTGTCGAGCGCGCCCGCGGGTTGCCGCTGGCATAGCCAAGCGATGGATTCAGGCACCAGCCACAGCACCAAGGGGATGAACAGGGCCGTGACGACTGCGCCGAATTCGAATACGACTCGCCATTCACCTTGCTTGAGCAGTACCGCGGCGATCGATCCGCCGATCACGGCGCCTATCGGGTAGCCGATGGCCATCAGGGACACATTCAAGCTGCGGCGCTTGTCGCTGGAGAATTCGGCGGCAACGGCATTGATCGCCGCCAACATGCCGCCGATGCCTAGTCCGGTGAATACGCGCCACACGGACAGGTCGTACACGCCCTTCGCGCGAGTCGCCATGACCATTCCCAACGTCATCACCACGAGGCAGCCCAGCAACGTGCGCCGCCGCCCCATTTTGTCGGCCACACCGCCCAATAAAATTGAACCCAAGCCCATGCCGATCAGCTCCATCGAGAGCACGATACCCAACGCCGCGCGGTCGATGCCCCACTCGCGCGCGATGCCCGGCGAAGCGAAGCTGATCGCGAGCACGTCGAAGCCATCGATCGCATTCAGACCGATGGTGATCGCCACGGCCGCGATCTGGGCGACACTCATGTTGCTTACGCTTAACGTCTTGCGTGGATCCGGCATCGACATTGTTTGCTCCGGTGTATGCAGTGCCCGTGCATGCAGTGCACCCGTATGCTACGCCGCGACGCGGCCTTGAGGGGCGCGCACGTTCCGCAGGCGGTTACTTCAAATGGTCGCACGGTAAATCGGCCAACCGCTCGAGCAGGCTGAGCAGCTGCAAGCGGCCTTCCGAGCCGATTTGCGCGATCACGCGTTTTTCATGCTGCGATTGAAGTTCGGATGCACGTTGCAGTACCGAGCGGCCGCGGGACGTGAGCCCCAACAAGTACGTGCGCGCGTCGGAATCGGACTTGCGCCGGCGGACGAGGCCGCGCTTCTCGAGATTCGCGATGGTGGCGACGAAATTCGCCTTTTGAATGCCAAGAGCGGCCGACACGCTCGATTGGCTCGCGCCCGGATTCTGGTCAATCAATACCAATACGGCGAATTGCCCGGGCCGCAGGTCGAGCTCGCGCAGCGTATGGAAAAAATCCGCAAAGATGGCGTACTGCGCCCGGCGCAATGCATAGCCCACGTAGCCGCTGAGTGGCGTCAACTTCATAGTTTCCCCTCGCCTGTCGCGTCTCTTATCCCCTCCGGGGCCAGGACGCGTTGCGTGTCATCTGTACCTGCGTCGGCAGCCTGCTTGGACTCGGTGGCGATATTGCCGCGAAGCCGCAGGCAAAACTCGACGCAGAGAGAGATTGTTCCTGCCCAATGACGGGCAGGACGCCTGTTGGTCGCATGCGGCATCGAAGCCAACCCGTCAAAAGTCGATACGAATCGATGACTTGGGGTGCCACCCCCGGATATCGTATAGCAGCTATAAGAAAAATGAATTGGTTCTCAGAATTGATTGTTTCGTATAACTATCTGCACAAGAAGTGTAGGCTTATACGCACAACAACGTCGGTTCCCGCTAATACCGGGGGAGTGAACGCATGGCACATATTGAGTCGTTTTCAACGGCTGGCCTAGACCCACGCCGCAAACTTGCCTTCTGGAATGATCGCGCAAGCGAAAGTTTTTCCCCTCTCGTCTCGGAACCTGAAGACATCCGGGTCTTCAACGGCTCCATCCTGCGAGGATCCATCGGCGACATGACGCTCGCGGAAGTCTATTCCGACGCGCAGATCGTTCGCCATTCGCGCTCCCACGTCGCGCGCACCAAGGACGCGATGTTCTTCCTGCACTTACAGTTGGAGGGCGACAGCATCAGCCGTCAAGACGGCCGCGAAGCGCTGCTGAGCGCCGGCGATTTCACGCTGTGCGATAGCACTCGCCGGTATGAAATGGTGTTCAACGGCGCGAACCGCATGTTGGTGCTCGGCATCCCCAACACCATGCTGCGGCGTCAAGTCGGATGTCCGGAATCGCTCGCGGCCATTCCCATGCCGGGCAGTCGCGGCGCCAGTGGCCTGTTGTCGCAATTACTGCGTAAATATTGGGGCGAATATCACCAAGGACTGGACGAGCAAAGCGGCGCCCGCATCGCCGTCGCCATTCTCGATCTGATCGGCGCCGCCTATGCCGACCTGCCGCAGGCGCTCGGCGACCGCTCGTCGCTCGGAACGGCGCACCGGATTCGCATCATCAATTACATCGAAGCGCATCTCAATGACCCGGATCTGACGCCGACGCGCATCGCAGAAGCCTGCAAGATGACCGCACGCTACTTGCATCATCTGTTCTCCGATCAAGACGAGACCGTCGCGCGCTACATACTGCGCCGCCGCCTGGAGGCGTGTTCGAAGGCTTTACAGTCCAGCGCGCAGCGAGGCCGTACGGTTACCGCCATTGCATTCGATTACGGCTTCAACAGCCCGACCCATTTCGGTCGCGTCTTCCGCGCCAAATTCAACGTGACGCCGCGGGAGTATCGCCGCGAGAAAACGGGAGTCGCCTAACTTCTGCTGACTCCCGCGGCGAGAACGGCACCGTTCCCGCCGCGGTTTCCTCAATCGCTGCGATCGCGGCGCCTCGCGGCTTGAGGCCGCAGACGGCGTACGACAAACGGACGGAGACGGGATGCCGAACGGGTATGACACCGAATTGACACTGTGCATCGATGGCGAGCGCCTCGGCGCCGGCGGACGCGCGACGCATCGCGTCGTCAATCCGGCCACCGGCGAGACGCTCGGCGAATTGCCGCTGGCGACCACCGCAGATTTGGATCGTGCCTTGGATACCGCGGCGCGCGGTTACCGACTCTGGCGCGCCCGCAGCGCTGCGGAGCGCGGCAACGTACTCGCCGGCGCAGCACGGCTGCTGCGCGAACGCATCGACCGAATCGCCCGCATCGCGACCTTGGAGGAAGGCAAGACGTTTCCCGAGGCCAAGGGCGAGCTGCTGATGGCCGCCGGCCTGTTCGATTTCTACGCGGGTGAAGTGCAACGCATCTATGGCCGAGTTCTGGTGCGGCCGGCCGGCATGCTGTCGCGCGTGGTGAAGGAGCCGGTTGGCCCGGTGGCCGCCTTCTGCCCCTGGAATTTCCCCATCGGCAACCCGGCGCGAAAACTCGGCGCCGCCATCGGCGCCGGTTGCTCGATCATCATCAAGCCGCCGGAGGAGGCGCCGGGGTCCGCGCTCGAAGTGCTCAACTGCCTGCTCGATGCCGGCTTGCCGAAAGAGGTAGCGAGTTGCGTCTTCGGTGTCCCCGATCACGTGTCTCGGCACTTGTTGGCATCGCCCATTATCCGCAAAGTGAGTTTCACGGGCTCCGTCGCGGTCGGCAAGCACTTGATGAAGCTCGCCGCGGACGGCGCGAAGCGCACCACCATGGAATTGGGCGGTCACGGCCCCGTATTGATTTTCGACGACGCCGACGTCGGCAAGGCACTCGACCTCCTGGTGCCGCACAAATTCCGCAATTCCGGCCAAGTCTGCGTCTCTCCCACCCGCTTCTACATACAAGAAGCCGTCTACGAAAAATTCGCGTCTGAGTTTGCATCGCGCGCCAGCAGGCTCAAGGTCGGCAACGGCCTGGATGCGGCCAATCAGATGGGACCGATGGCGAATCCTCGGCGGCCCGATGCCATCGAGGCTTTCGTCGGCAACGCCGTCAAGGCAGGAGCACGCATCGCCACCGGCGGTGAACGCGGCGGCGGTTCGCATGATGCCGGATTCTTTTTTCGGCCCACCGTCCTCACCGATGTGCCGCTCGATGCGCGCGTAATGAACGAAGAACCGTTCGGCCCCATCGCCCTCATGCGACCGTTCAGGACGTTCGACGAGGCTATCGAGCAAGCCAACCGGCTGCCGTACGGCCTCGCTGCATACTGCTTTACCGAGAACGGACGGCGTGCCTTGCTGTTGGGCGATGCCATCGAAAGCGGCATGGTGGGCATCAACACCACCATGATCGGCGGCGCGGATTCACCCTTCGGCGGCGTGAAGGACTCCGGCCACGGGTCGGAGGATGGCCCCGAAGGATTGGAGGCCTGCCTCGTACTGAAGGCTATCCACCAAGCATAGGCGGCCACGCCGCGGAGGAAAATCGATGACCTACCTTAAGACGGGCGGCGCGCAAGGTTACCTGCGAATAGCGACCGAAGAAGCCTTCATCACCAAGGAAGTGCTGGCGGCCTATAAACGTCTGATCGCAGACGGATTCGACGACCCGGGCTTCGTCAGTCTCTGGGGGTTCTATTCGGGCTCACCCTCGGAACGCGCCACCAGCATCATCGAGCGCCTTCAGGATCTGGGTGCCCGACGCCTGGGCGACATGGATGCCACCGGTATCGACAAGGCCATCATCGCCCTCACCGCACCCGGTGCGCATGTGTTCGAGGCCGCGGAAGCCAAGACGCTGGCCGCCGACGCCAACGATCAGCTGGCCGCCGCCTGTCGCCGTCATCCCCAGCGCTTCGTCGGCATGACCGCGATCGCCCCGCAAGATCCCGCTTGGTCGGCCAAGGAAATCGAGCGCGGCCACAAACTGGGTTTCAAGGCCGTCATTCATAACGGCCATGTCGCCGGCGAATACACCGACGACCCGAAATACTGGCCCATATTCGAAGCCGCCGAGGCCCTGGGCACACCCGTGTATCTACACCCGCAAGGACCCTCCAAAGGCCTCATCGGCCCGCTGCTCGAGCGCGGCCTGGACGGTGCGGTTTACGGTTTCGGCGTGGACACCGGACTGCACCTGCTGCGCCTCATCGTCATGGGCGTCTTCGATCGATTCCCGAAGTTGAAATTCATCGTCGGCCACGGCGGCGAAGCGTTGCCCTATTGGGCCTATCGCCTCGACTACATGCATGCGGCCGGCATCCGCTCGGGGCGTTACGCGTGCTTAAAGCCGCTGCAGCTCCCGGTGTCCGGCTATTTCAAACGCAACATTTACGTCACGTTCTCCGGTGTCGCCTGGGAACCCGCGATTCAATTCTGCAAGTCGACGTTGGGCGCGGACCGCATCCTGTACGCGATGGACTACCCGTACCAATATCAAGCCGACGAAGTGGCCGCACAGGATGCCATGACCATGAGCGCCCCCGACAAGAAGGCGTTCTTTCAGACGAACGCCGAGAAGGTGTTCGGACTGGAGCCTGTCTGAGTATTCTGCGTGGCCACGGCAAATCATGACGTGATCGGGACCGAAGAGGCCATTGCGCCCGAAGAATTCACGCGCGGCTATCGCGCATGGATGCTGTTCATACTCCTGCTGATGAATGCGCTGAACCTGGCCGACCGTCAGGGGTTGGCCGCAGTCGCACCGGCGCTCAAGCTTGATCTTCATCTGACCGACACCGAACTTGGGCTTATCCAGGGCCTCGGTTTCGCCATTTTCTATACGCTGTTGGGATTGCCCATCGCGCGCCTCTCCGAGCGTTACAACCGCGCGCGCATCATTGCAGTCGCGATCGCCATCTTTTCAACCTTCGGTGCACTCGCCTCGCAAGTGCGCAGTTTCGCCATGCTGCTGCTGTGCCGGATCGGCGTCGGCATCGGCGATGCGGGCGCCATCGGCCCACCCCTGTATTCGCTGCTGGGAGACCATTACCCGCCGGGCAATCGCGGCTCCGCGACCACGGTCATCTGGCTCGGCGCGCCCTTAGGCGCTCTGGCCGGCGCCGCCATCGGCGGGTGGATGGCACAGCACTCCGCCTGGCGCACGTGGTTCATCATGCTCGCGATCCCCGGTTTCATGGCCGGTGCGCTTGCCTTTTTCACGTTGCGCGAGCCGCGGCGCGGGGCGTTCGACGCCGGCGGCCCCGTGAAGGGACCGATACCCTCCGCCGGCGAAGCGATGCGCTTTCTCTTCGGCAAGCGCTCCATGCGCCATGTGCTGCTGGGCGCGGCATTGTCGGCCATTGCATTGAACGGCATGGGCCAGTTCTTCGCGCGGTATTTTGTGTCGGTGTTTCATGTGGGACCCGCCGACGCCGGTAGAATGTTAGGCTCGCTGGTCGTGGTCGCCATGAGTTCCGGTTTCATCATCGGCGGTTTTGGGCTCGACTGGGCCGTCAAACGCGACCGTCGCTGGTACGTCTGGTTGCCCGGTATGTCGCTGATGATCGCCATGCCGCTGTTCGAGATCGGACTGCTGCAGCCCACGCTCACCGGTGCAATGTCGGTGCTGCTGCCCGCCCATGTAGCCCTGTTCATTTTTTACACTCCGACGCTCACCATCGCCCAGAACATGGTGGATGCCAGCATGCGGGCCTCTTCAGCGTTCACCGTTGCGGTCGTTTTTGGCCTGATCGGCGTCGGCTTGGGACCGACGCTGCTGGGCGTCATCAGCGACCTCGCGGCAAACCGCTACTTTGGAGCGGGTAATTTCTTGGTGCAGTGCCCCGGTGGTGCTGCGCGGCCGGGTGCCGAGGCCGCGTTGTCCTCTGCCTGCTCGACTGCATCGGCTCACGGCGTGCAATTTGCGATGGCTGCAGTCGCCGGGCTTCTGTTGTGGGGCAGCCTCCACTATCTGCTGGCAGCCCGCACCTTGCGCGCCGATCTCGATGCCCGGTATCGCGCGCGCCCCGCGGACGTGGTTGCCTGAACCAGTACGCATCACAAACACGAGGATGACGATTATGCAGCATCCCTATTACCCGCAAATGGAATACGCATTCACCATCGGCATCGAACTGACGGGCGCGCGCTGGATCAAACCCACCAGCGTCGGCATGACGCGGGCTGCCGTGTATGCCGGCAGCGGTACCATCGAGGGTCCAATGTTGCGCGGCAAGGTGATCCCCATGTCCGGCGGCGATTTCCCGTTGGTGCGTGCGGATGGCGTGATTGATTTCGACGCCCGATATCTGCTCGAGGCAGACGACGGCACCGTCATCTATTTGCAGAACCGCGGTTTCCGCTGGGCAAGGACCCCGGAGGCCGCCGAAAAGATGAATCGTAACGAGCCGGTGGGCGATGACGAGTACTACATGCGTGTGTCACCCAAATTCGACGTGCCCGACGGTCCGCATGCGTGGATGAGCAAGTATGTGTTCGTCGGCGTCGCGGAAAAGATTCCGGGCGCCAATCGCATTCATTACTTCGTCGTTCGCTAACCTCGCCGTTCGCCAGAGCCCCACATGGCCGGCCGTGGAATTCATGGACGCCGCGCCGGTTACCGAAGCGCAGCGCCGCAAGCTCTATCAAGAGAATGCCGAGCGCATATTTCACATCGCGCCGTTACGGTAGCCATTTGCTACTGCTTGCCGGCCGTTGCGGCGATCAGCCGGCCATAGGGCTTCAGCCCGCGCAACAACGCCCACGCCGACAACGGTCCCAGTATGGCGGTCGCAAGCGCCAATGCGCTGCCGACCCGGGCATCGTCATGGAACACATGGTCCGTGATCAGCGCGATGACGGTCGGCCCGCAACCGAACCCGATGATGTTGAATACGAACAGGAACAGCGCCGTCGCCTGGCCGCGCATGCGGTTGGGTGTGACGCTCTGCAGCGCCGCGTTCTGCGGACCGGGAGCCATCATCGCGAAGAACAAGTTGATGCCGAACACGATCAGGGCCAGCGTGGGCGTCGGCATCAACGGCATCGCCACCGCGAACGGTATCCAGAGACAGATCGCCAATAACTGCACGCGCAGATTCGCATCGTGGTAGCCGCGCTTCGCCAGCCGCTCGGCTAAAAACCCGCCCGCCATCAGCGCAAACGGCGCAACCACCAGCGTCGTGATGCCGAACGCAAGACCCACGTGGCGCGGCGTCCAATGATGCACGCGGATGAAGAACGTCGGTCCCCAGCTGATGGCGCCCTGCGACGGAATGGACTGCAACGCCAACGCGCCGTACATGGGCCCATAGACCGCGCGGTTGGTCCACAAATAGTGCACGACATCACGGATGGGGATGGATCTTCCGCCGGCAACGCCGACACCCGCGGCAGTCAGGTCGCGCCGCACCGGTTCGACCACGGTACGCATGAGCAGCGCCACCAACAAGCCCGGAAGACCCACCACGAGAAACGTCAATTGCCAGGTCTTCAAAACGCCGATCACGGGCAGCGCCACCGGCGGCAGGTGTTCGAGCGCGCCGATCACGGCGCCGCCCATGATCGCCGACAATCCGATACCAGCGATGAATCCGAAGTTGAGAAACGACACGGCCCGCGGCAGCTGTTCCCGGGGAAACAGGTCTGCCAGCATCGAGTACGTCGCAGGTCCGGTGCACGCCTCGCCCACGCCGACGCCGATGCGCGCGAGAAACAATTGCATGAACGTATGCGCAAGCCCGCACAACGCGGTGGCGCCGCTCCACAACGCGACGCCGATGCCGATGATCCGACGGCGGCTGCTGCGATCCACGAGGCGTGCGATCGGCAACCCCAAAATCACGTAGAACATCACGAAGGCAAAGCCCATCAACAGGCTGATCTCGGTATCTGTGAGTCCCAGGTCGCGCTTGATCGGCACCACCAGCAAGGGCAAGATGCCTCGATCCAAAAAGTTCACACACAGCACGACGGCGAACACGAATACGGCGTACCATGCCCGCCCTCGCGATGGCCACGGCTTTTCCGCCGGCGGTTCGGCGATGGACGCGGTAGCCGGCGCCGCATCCCGCGGAGTATTCAAATCGCCTGTCGACAAATGCGTGGCCACAGGCGGACTCAGAAGTTCTTGACGAGTTTGGCGGCTTCCGCGCGACGCTGCCGACGGAAATCTTCCACGGCCATACGCGCCGGCTCCGGCTCGCGATCGGGAAGCGCCGCCATCAACTCAGCGTGGACGGCATTGAGTTCCTCGCGGAATTCGGCGTGCGGAAAAATGTATTGGCGATTTTCGCGAACCCCGGCGATGACGTGCGAGCCCACCTCCACCGGATCCATGCCCACCGACAGCACGCCATCGAGGCGTTTCATGTCCGCCTCGGTGACCGGATAGCCCGTCGCACCCAGGTTTTTGGGACGCGACAGTACCGCTTCGTGAATGTTGCTGCGGACGAAGCCAGGGCACAGCACGGACACACCGATCCCGTGCGGCGCCAGATCGTAGCGCAGCGAGAGGGTCAAACCGACCACCGCAAATTTCGATGCGGAATAAAGTCCCATGCCCGGCCCGACCAGTAGTCCCGCCATCGACGCGGTGTTGACGATGTGGCCGCCCTCCCCGTGTGCCTTCAGGCGCGGCATGAAGGACTGGATGCCGTTGATCACCCCGTCGACGTTGACGCCCATGATCCAGCGCCAGTCGTCCATGGTCGCAGCATCCATCGGTCCGAAAATGCTGACGCCGGCGTTGTTGCACACCAGATGCACCTTGCCGAACACTTTGATGGTTTCTTCCGCGGCGCGCTCCACCGCCGCCGCATCGGCGACGTCCACCAACATGCCGTGCGCCTGAGCGCCGGCCGCCCGCAGCTTCGCGAGTCCCTGTTCGAGGTGGTCGGCCCGTACGTCGGCGATGGCGACCTTCATGCCCGCCTCGACCGCACATTTGGCGATGCCGAACCCGATGCCGCTACCGCCGCCGGTGATGAAAGCGACTTTCCCTCCTAAATCCTTCATGTCTTTTTCCTCTGCGCCAATCGACGTTCGCGTTCCGCCACGAACAGCGGATTACGCACCACCATGGCCTCGGCCGTGACTCGTTCAGGCGGCGCCGGATCCGTGGGAAACGACGCGAGTATGGCGTCGAAGCGTTGCTGCGCCCCTTCGCGATATTCGGAGTGGGTCAGTATCCAGAGATCATTGCGGCGAATTCCTTCGAGCACGCGTTCACCGATCTCGATGGGCGACATGCCGTGCGGAAATATTTTCTCGCGCATGAACGCCGCGCGTTCCGCAGCACCGGCGCTGTAGGTCGAGTCGCGAAACTCGGCCGGACGCAACTTGTCGACTTCGCCGATGTTGGTATTGACGAGACCCGGACAGAATGCCGAGACCCCGATCGAATGCGGCTCGAGTTCCGGCCTCAACGATTCCATCAGGCCGACTACGGCGTATTTCGCCGTGGTGTAGATCCCGGCGAGACCCGCCGCGAAGATGCCGCTCATCGATGAGGTGGTCACGATGTGCCCGGGTTCTCCATGACGTCGAATGCGCGGCAGGATGGTCTGAATGCCGTTGATGACGCCGCCCAAATTGACCGCGAGGCCCCAGTCCCAGTCAGCATAAGTCGCTGCCAGTAACGGTCCGACGATACCGATGCCGGCATTGTTGACGAGCACATGGATCTTGCCGAACTTCAACTCGGCGGCGTCCGCCGCACGCACGTACGCCGCACGGTCCGCGACGTCGAGTTGTACGCCGAACACGCCCGCGTTGTCGGCCGGAAACCGGCGCAGCGCGGCGTCGATGGCCTCCTGACGAATATCGGCGATGACCACGCGCATGCCCGCACGGGAGAAAACCTGCGCCATGCCGAGGCCCATGCCGCTGGCGCCGCCCGTGATGAACGCCACTGCACCGTCGACTTGATCCATGACTCCCCCCATGTATCCGTCCATGTTGCGGCCAGGCCGCCTGACGGCTCCACCCTCCCAGAAGCAAAAATCGACAGTGAGGGAAGGTCCGGCGCGTTGCGACGGCAGGCACCGCGCCGCCGCTCCAGAACTTGACTACAGCGGTGAATACACGTGTAGATTACCGCCAATCAACGGAGGAAAAACCAAAAACCATGATCGACCTATACACCGCGGCGACGCCCAATGGGTGGAAAGTATCCATCGCGCTCGAGGAACTCGGGCTTGCCTACACTGTGCATCCGCTCGCGTTTTCGAAGCAGGAACAGAAAGCCGAGTGGTACCTCAAGATCAACCCCAACGGCCGCATCCCGGCAATCGTCGATCGCGCCAATGATGATTTCGCCGTATTCGAATCCGGCGCCATTCTCATTTATTTGGCGGAGAAGACCGGCAAGTTGATGCCCACGGATCTCAAGGGGCGCTCGCGCGTCATTCAGTGGCTGATGTTCCAGATGGCCGGCGTGGGACCCATGATGGGTCAGGCCAACGTGTTCTTCCGTTACGCCCCTGAAAAGATTCCCTATGCCATCGATCGCTATCAACGCGAAGTGCGCCGTCTGTTCGAGGTGCTCGAGCGCCAATTGGCATCCAACGAATACGTGGCGGGCAAAGAATATTCCATTGCCGACATCGCGCATTGGTCGTGGATTCACGGGCACGAGTGGTCCGGCGTGACCCTCGATGGCTTGCCGCATCTTCAGAGGTGGACGCAGATGATCGGCGAACGCCCTGCCGTCCAGAAAGGCCGCGCAGTTCCTCCGCCCGGCGATGTCGGCGAAAAGGACAAAACTACGCTCGACACCGGCCGCAAGATTCTGGTCTAAAGAAAGGTCCGTGGCGGGTGGCACCCGCCACGTGGTTCCGCCCGCTGCTCAATGCGCAGCGACGGGATTTTTCTCGGCGGCTGCCGGATTTCGTTTGTCCTCGTTCGCACGGTGGATCAGATAAGCGCGAATCTGCTCCAGATCCTGCGGCGACACTTCGTCTTTGAATGCCGCCATGCCATTCGCCTCGAGCGAACCTTGACGCACGATCACGTCCATGGCGCTCGCGTCCTTGATCGCGGACGAATAGCGCAAATCCGGCAGGACCCCCGAGCCGGTGGCGCTGTCGCCATGGCAATTCGAGCAATACGTGTGGTACAGCTTCTTGCCCGCAGTGACGGTCGCTAGCGACGCGGTGTTCGGCGGCGGATCCAGAACCGCAGGCGCGGCCGCTGCGAGCGCGGGCAAGGTTGCCGTGCCGCCGAGCTTGTACACCAAGATGCGCGGCAGATTGGACGCAACGTGAGATTTCAGCGCCAGCTCGCCCGCCGCCAGCCCAAAGGCTCCGCCCCAGCCGACCTCGATCGCGACGTACTGGTCGCCGTCGACTTCATAACTGATCGGTGCCGCGAGAACGCCGGCCTGCGTGTCGGCCGACCACAATCGTTCGCCGGTATCCGCACGGTAGGCGACGAATTCGCCCATGCCCGTGCCTTGGAATACGAGATTGCCGGCAGTCGCGACGACGCCGCCATTCCACGGATGTCCCAGTTCGGCGCGCCACACTTCTTTGTTGGCTACCGGATCCCAAGCCGCCAGGTGTCCCCTGAGGCTGGCCATGATCTGAGCTTTGATCTTCGGATCTTGCGGCAAGCTTCCGGCATTGAAGTCGACGCCGGTATTCCACGCAAGCGTGTGCCGCGTGGCATTTTTTTCCGGCACGTAAGGGAACGCTACGTCGGTGACGGGAAAATACACGAGCTTGGTTTGCGGGCTGAACGACATCGGCTGCCAGCTATGCCCACCTCCGGGCCCCGGCATCGACACGAAAGGCTTGCCCGACTCGCCATAATCGGCACCCTTTTCCACCACCGGACGACCGGTTTTCTTGTCGACGGACTTCGCCCAAGTCGTGGCCGTAAAGGGATCGGCCGCCAGCAGCTCGCCGGTAGCGCGATCGAGTACATAGAAGAAACCGTTCTTAGGCGCCTGCATGATGACGGCGCGCTGATTCTGGCCGATCTGCAGATCGGCCAGAATCAGCGGCGAACACGAATCGTAATCCCATTCGTCGTGCGGCGTCGTTTGGTAATGCCACACGTACTCGCCGGTATCGGCCTTCAACGCCACGATGGACGACAGATACAAGGCGTCGCCGCCGATTTTGCCGCGGTTCCACGGCGCACCGTTGCCGACGCCGATATATATGAAGTCCAACGTCGGGTCATAGACGATGGCGTCCCAGACCGGGCCGCCGCCGCCCAACCTCCACCACTCGCCTTTCCAGGTCTTGGCCGCCTTCTCCAAGGCAGGACTTTCGAAGGGTTTCGATGGATCGCCCGGTACGGTATAAAAGCGCCACACCTGTTTGCCGGTGTCGGCGTCATAGGCCGTGACATACCCACGCATGCCGTTCTCGGCGCCGCCGTTGCCGATGAGCACCATGCCTTTCACCACGCGCGGCGCGCCGGTGATGGTATATCGTTCGCCTTCGGGAACCGTCATGACCTCCCACGCGAGTTTGCCCGTAGCCGCATCCAGCGCGATCAACCGACCGTCGAGCGTGCCCGAATAGATGCGGCCCTTCCACGCGGCGGCGCCGCGGTTGACCACATCGCAACAGGCATTGATCGCCGCCTTGCCGGGCACTTGGGGATCGTAGGTCCATAGCGGCGCGCCGGTCTTCGCGTTGAGTGCAAACACCTTGCTCCAGGCGCTGGTCACGTACATGACGCCGTCTACAACTAAGGGAGTCGATTCCTGACCGCGATGCGCCGTGTCCAGATCATAGGACCAGGCAAGTCCCAGCTGTTTGACGTTGCCCGCATCGATTTGTTGCAGCGGACTGAAGCGCTGCTCGCTGTAGCTGCGGCCGGGGGCCATCCAATTGCCGGGCTCCGTGTCGGCGGCGGTCAAGCGAGCGGCGTCTACGGCCGCAGGCGGCTTCGCCACCGGCGCGGTCGCGGCGGGTGGCGGGGCCTGCGTTTGACCGCAGGCCCCCAATGCGAGCCCCAACGCCGCGATGGCGATGATCCGATGATTCATCAGGCCGCCTTTAGAGCATGATGCAAACGGACTTGGTCTCCGTGTACATCTCCACGGCCACGCGTCCATGCTCGCGTCCGAATCCGGATTGTTTGTAGCCGCCGAACGGCATATTGGGATCCACGAGATTGTGGCAGTTGACCCATACGGTCCCCGCCTTGATGCGCGGGATCAACCGATGGGCAGCCGATAGATTGTTGGTCCAAATGCTGGCGCCCAACCCGTACGGAGTGTCGTTCGCGGCCTTGACCACATCGTCGAGGTCATCGAAGCGCTGCGCCACCAACACAGGTCCGAAAATCTCCTCGCGCACCACGCGCATGTCCGGATTCACATTAACCAGCACCGTGGGCTTGACGAAATATCCTGGATGCGACGGCGCTTCGCCGCCCGTGGTGACGAAGGCGCCTTGTTTGCGGCCGGACTCGATGTAGCCCAAAACGCGCTCCTGCTGTTCTTTCGAGACCAACGGACCCATCTCCGTGGCCTGCTCGAGGCCGGGCCCCAAGCGGATGGCGGACGCGGCAGCGCTCACGCCTTCCACCACTTTGTCGAAGATGGAGCTATGGACGTATAAGCGCGATCCCGCGCAGCACACCTGCCCGGCATTGAAGAAAATGGCGCCGGCCGTCCCCACGGTCACGGCCTCCGGATCCGCATCGGGGAGAACGATCATCGGCGACTTGCCGCCGAGTTCGAGCGACACGCGCTTGAGGCTGTCCGTAGCGCTCTTGTTGATCAACTTACCGACTTCGGTCGAACCCGTGAATGCGACTTTGTCCACGCCTGGATGCGCGACCAGCGCAGCGCCGGACACCTCACCGATACCGGTGAGAATATTCACCACGCCGGGCGGAAAACCGGCCTCGCGGATCAATTCGCCCAAGCGAAGCGCCGACAGCGGCGTCTGCTCCGCGGGCTTGAGGATGCAGGTGCAGCCCGCGGCGAGCGCCGGGCCGAGCTTCCAGGCAGCCATGGCCAAGGGGAAATTCCAGGGCACGATCTGCGCCACCACGCCCACGGGTTCGCGCGCCACATAGGTGTGAAACTTACTGCCCGGCATACCCATCGAGGTCTGCATCGTGGTGCCCTCGATCTTGGTCGCCCAGCCGGCCATGTAACGAAAATAGTTACGCGCGCCCGGCACGTCGACGATGCTCGCCATGAAGCGCGTCTTGCCGTTGTCGATGCTTTCGATCTCGGCGAACTCGGCCGCGTCGCGCTCAATGAGATCCGCCAGCTTCCACAACAAAGCTTCGCGCCCCGCCGGCGTCATGGTGGCCCACGGTCCCGTCTCGAGCGCGGCGCGCGCTGCAGCTACCGCGCGATCCACATCTTCGGGACCGGCATCGGCCACCAGGCCGATCTGTTTACCCGTGGCCGGATCGAATACCTGAACGGTTTTCCCGGAGCGCGCCTCCACCCACTCACCGTTGATGAACAGGCGCGGCTTCAACGCGAGAAATTTGCTGACGCTGGCTGACGGGTTGGGCTGAGCGGCAATGGGGCTCGCGGTCGAGTTGATATTTGCGTTCACGGGAGATTCTCCACAAGGATTGATAGCGGATGCTGGGAGCCTGCCTGAGTATTCTGCGCGAGCCGCGTTGGCTGGGAGAGGGAGCGGATGCAAGGCGCGCGGCGCTGGCCGTAGTGGGTACTACGGACAAGCCGCGCAACGCCGCAGATGCCCCTCTCCCAGCCAACCCTTCGGGACCGGGCAGATTTCCCCTCATTCGTCGTTGTCGCCTCCTCATTGGGTCTTGACCCAACCACGTCGGCTCCGCCTCGACTGAGGGGAAATCTGCCGCGGTCGCGGCCACGCAGAATACTCAGACAGGCTCCTGGGCACATAAGGCGCTTCCTGCACCCTTTCAAACTCCACCGAGGAGGAGCATGGAATCGATTGAGAGTGAACCTGCCGCGCCGCCGAAGCGGATAGCATAGAGCCCAGCCGCAACTCAATCTTAGGCATGAGGAAATCCCATGAATAATGTCAATTTGCTGATCGGTGGTAAGGAAGTGGAGGCTCGCTCCGGCGCATCGTTCGAGCGCCGCAATCCAGTCTCCGGTCATGTCGTCAGCCGCAGTGCGGCGGCGGGCGCGGCGGACGCGATTGCGGCCGTCGATGCGGCAGCCGCAGCGTTCCCCGCCTGGTCGGCGCTCGGCCCGGGAGCGCGGCGCGCCAAGCTCAACAAGGCGGCCGATCTGCTCGAAGCGCGAGCCGCGGATTTTGCCGCCGTCGTGCGCGACGAAACCGGCGCCACTGCAGGCTGGGGGCACTTCAACGTACACCTCGCCGCCGGCATGCTGCGCGAGGCCGCCGCGATGACTTCGCAGATCGGCGGCGAAGTCATTCCGTCCGACGTCCCCGGCAGTCTGGCCATGGCCTATCGGCAGCCTGCAGGCGTGGTCTTCGGGATTGCGCCATGGAACGCGCCCATCATTTTGGGCGTCCGCGCCGTGGCAATGCCGCTCGCCTGCGGCAATACCGTGGTGCTCAAGTCCTCCGAGGTATGTCCCGCAACGCATCTGCTGATAGGCACCGTGCTGCACGAGGCGGGCCTCGGCGACGGCGTCATCAATGTGATCCATACCGACGTCAAGGACGCACAAGCCGTCACCGAAGCCGTCATCGGCCATCCCGCGGTGAAGCGGATCAACTTCACCGGTTCCAGCCGGGTAGGTCGAATCCTTGCGCAACTCGCCGCGAAATATCTCAAACCCATCTTGCTCGAGTTGGGCGGCAAGGCGCCGCTGCTCGTTCTCGCCGATGCCGACATCGATGCCGCCGTTGACGCGACGGTGTTCGGCGCATTCGCCAACCAAGGCCAGATCTGCATGTCCACCGAGCGTGTGATCGTGCAGCGATCGGTGGCGGACGAATTTGCCCAAAAGCTCGCCAAGCGCGTTGCAGCCCTGCCGGTGGGCAATCCCAACGAGGGTGAGTTCGTCTTGGGCTCCGTGGTCGGTACGCCGACCGTGCAGAGGGTACAGCGCTTGGTCGCGGAAGCCGTCAAGCAAGGCGCGAAAGTGCTGTGCGGCGGCGATGCCAAGGGCACCATCATGTCAGGGCTCGTCGTCGATCACGTGACGCCGGCGATGGCCCTCTTCCGCGAAGAGTCCTTCGGACCGCAGGTCTCCATAACCCGCGTCGACACGGTGGACGAAGCCGTGCGCTTCGCCAACGATTCGGAATACGGCTTATCGGCCGCGGTTTTCACGCGCGATCTGGCACGCGGCATCGAGGTGGCCAAGCGCATCGACTCCGGCATCTGCCACATCAATGGGCCGACGGTTCACGACGAGGCCCAGATGCCCTTCGGCGGAGTGAAGTCGTCGGGCTACGGCCGTTTCGGCGGCAAGGCGGGCGTGGATGCTTTCACCGAGTTGCGCTGGATCACCCTGCAGACGACGCCGCGGCATTACCCGTTTTGACGGGTGGCCCGGCGCACGAGATCGCACGTCTGCGGTAATCGCGTGCAATGTGCCGGGCCAAATCGCGGAAGCCGGGCTCCGCCCGGCCTCCGCTGGACAGTCGCAACCACGCGCTATTTGAGGTCGAGCACCTGCATGGTGGATGAACCCAGCACACGCCGGATCTTCGCGCGATCCGCCTGCGACTGATTGGCGGCGGCGACCGATCCTTCGATCTGCTTCGCGATGGCATCGCCTTTCGCGATTGCCCCGTCCAACGCTGCCCAATTCTTGTACCTGATCACCAGAAGCAGGTCTGCATCGTCGGGACCCCGCGGCTCGACCTGCATGACTTCGTAGCTAACGATGTAGCCGGCCTTCTTGGCGGCTTCCTCTTCCTGCTTCCAGACCGTGCTGACCCACTTCATGTAGTCGTCGAAGTGACCGTCGACCGTCCGGATCCGCGCCACGTTGACGACGGAACCTTCGCTGAACGGATGTTCGTCGGCAACGGCAGCAACGCTCGAAAACACAAGAGCGGCAGATACCGCACAGCCGGCCATGCAATGTTTCATCGACATGATGATCTCCTTCAGGTATCACTTAGAGTTGATTTTTTTTGGCTACGCTCGGTGCAGCGGCCCGAGTGCACGCCGCCTTCCCAGACGGTTTGATTGTACGCGCGAACGTGTTGGTTGACGATCCGTAGGCAGGCGACACTGCGCTACAAGCGATAGTCCTGCTGGTCGCGTGCGTACGCGATGAAAAAATCCAACGACTGCACGTTCGACATGGCCGCGCGGTTCGCGGCCTTCTCGATGGGCACGCCCATCAGGATCCGGCGCACGGGCACTTCCATTTTCTTTCCGGTCAACGTGTAGGGAATCGCATGGACCTGATAAATCTTGTCGGGAACGTGGCGTGCGGAGTACGTCTTGCGCATGCGCGCGCGCACTTTGTCCACCAGCCCATCGTCGAGTCGTATGCCGTCATGCAGCTTGACGAACAGCGGCATGAAAAATCCGCCGCCAGGCAGATCGAGATTCACGATCAGGGAGTCTTCGATCTCGGCCACTTCGACCAACGCGCGATAGACTTCCGCGGTGCCGATTCGCACGCCGTGCCGATTCAACGTCGCATCGGAACGGCCGAGCACGAAGCAACCGCCGCGCTCGTTCACCTTGAAGAAATCCCCGTGGCGCCACACGCCCGGATACTGATCGAAATATGATTCTCGATAACGGCTGCCGTCGGCATCATTCCAGAATCCCACCGGCATGCAGGGCAGCGGTTTGGTGATGACCAATTCCCCCACCTCGTTCACCACCGCTTCTCCGGCCTCGTTGAACGCAAATGCGGCGATACCGAGCTGGCGCCCCTGGATTTCCCCGGCGTACACCGGCAACAGTGCGACGCCGCCCACGATGCCGGTGCACAGATCCGTGCCGCCGCTGCCCGAATAGGCCCACACGTCGGACTTCACATTTCGATAGCACCATGCCATGACTTCGGCCGTGACGGGCGATCCCGCGAGCATGAGGGACTGCAATGTCGAGAGATCGAACCGGTCCTTCGGCACGATTCCCGCCTTCTCGAGAATGTTGATGTAGGTGGGGCTCGCGCCGAAGTAACTGGCGCCGGTGCGCTCGACCATGGACCACAGCACATCGGGTTGCGGGTACGCGGGATTACCGTCGTACAACACCGGCACCACGTCGACCAGCAGCGCACTCACCAAGAAATTCCACATCATCCAGCCGGTGGTGGTGAAGAAGAACATCCTGTCGCCGCGATGCACGTCCATCTGCAACGTGAGCGCCTTGAACTGCTCGAGGATCATGCCGCCGTGACAGTGGATGATGGGTTTCGGCAATCCCGTGGTGCCGGAGGAGAACAAAATCCACAATGGGTGCGCGAACGGGACCTGTTCGAACTGGAACGACTCGTGCGGCACGGTAGGGCCCGTCAGCGCATCCTCCCAAAAAATCGTGTTCGCGGTCAAAGGCGTATCGTTTTCCGGCTCGAGCTGTCTTAGATAAATCACCTGCTTGAGCGACGACAGCGAACTCAATATGGTCCCGAGTTCCGGACGGCGGTCGAAGGGCTTGCCGCCGTAATAGTAACCATCGACGCAGAACGCGAGCTTCGGCTCCAATTGCAGGAAGCGATCGACCACCCCGCGCGGCCCGAAGTCCGGGCCGCAGCTGGCCCAAATGGCACCGATGCTGACCGTGGCCAACATGGCGATGACGGCCTCGGGCGAGTTCGGCAGATACGCGATCACGCGGTCGCCGGGCACCACCCCCAACGCACGCAACCGTGTGGCAAGCTTACGGACTTGCCCGCCCAGATCCGTCCACGACAGCGCCGACAAGCCGCGCCGCTCGCTCAAGTAGAGTAACGCGTCGGCGCCATCGCGCTCGTGGCGCAACGCATGCTCCGCATAGTTCAATTTCGCGCCGGGAAACCACTCGGCGCCCGGCATGGTGCGCTTTGCGAGTACGCGCGCGAAGGGCTGCGATGTGCGAATCTCGAAATACTCCCACAGCGAACCCCAGAACCCATCCTGGTCATCGATCGACCACTGCCACAACTCCGTGTACGAGTTGAAGCGGTGTCCGCGTTGCGCGAGCCAGCGCATGTAGTGGGTCAAGTGTGCCCGCTCCACGCGCTCGGCGCTCGGTGTCCAAAGCAGATCGCCCTCTTTAACTGTGCTCATCGAATTCGCTCCGTACTCAAACGTCAGCCACCACTGCGGCGGCCCCGACCGTGACGTCGGGGCGCCGCGTGAAAATCAACACGACGGCGCTGATGAAACCCCAGGCCGCCAGAAAATAAAAGGTTAACCCGTAGCCCACGCCCTGATCGAACAGATGACCGGCGACTTTCGGAGCGATCGCCGACACGGTGGTATTGATCGCAACCGCGAGACCGGAAAGCGAGGCGAAGGCACGGGTACCGTAGTAGTTGCTCAACACCGACATGAAGCACACCAGTCCGCCGCCGAAGCCGATCCCGAAGCAGGTCGCGAAAAAAAAGACCTGCCAGGCGGCGCGCGCATTGACGATGACCACCAACCCGAGCGCGAACACCGCCATGAACAGCGCAAAGATGTATCGCGGATCGATGCGATCGCCGAACGTCGCGAGGATCACCTTGCCGATGAGGCCTGTCACGGTCATCGTGCCGACGGCCCACGCGCCGACGCTGGCCGAATGGCCAAGATCCTGCAGGTGCACGACGCCGTGCGCCAGGAACAGCGTGTAGCCGCCGCTGGCCCCGATCAATGAAATGAGCAGTATCCAATAGGTCGGGTTGCGGGCCGCGTCCGCGAAAGTCCACTCGCGACGCGTCACGAACGGCGGTCGCGTATCCGCAGCCGGCCGCCCGTCGGCCCCCGGCGGACCGAAGCCGTCCGCGACCTGGCCCACGTCTTCCGGTCGCTCGCGCACGAAGATCAGGGCAATGCAGGCCGCGACACTGGAGAGCGCCGCAAGCAGCCACCAACCCGCGCGCCAGGTGCCGCTCAGTTGGATGAGCTGATTGAGCAGCGGCGCTGCCACGAATCCACCGATGGCGCTGGCGGAATACAACACCGATAGCGCCAGCGAACGACGCCTCACGAACCATCGCGCCAAGCCGGCCTGCGACGCCAACGCTGCGCCGCTTGCGACGCCGGTTCCGACCAACAGGCCGAAACACAGCATGCCGCCTATTCCGTTCGTCACCACCGTCGCCATCAGCAGGGCGCCGATGGCGATCAGCGCGCTACCCATGACCAGTGTCTTGCACACGCCGAGCCGGTTCACGCTCAGGGCAACCAAGGGACCGGGCAATCCCGACATAATCATGTAGACCGAGAACATGTTGCCCAGCGTCTCGCGATTCAGGCCGAGCGCCTTTGCCATGGCGGCGTTGATGACCGCTGGACCGTAGGCGGGAAAGCCCAGATTCAGGAACATGACGCCCCATAGAGCCGCGAGTATGGTCCAGCCGTAGAAACGATGTTTAGGCAACTTTAAGTTCCCGCTGCGCCGTGATCCAGGAGAAGATCAACGGCTTTTTCGGCAATCATGATGACAGGTGCATTGGTATTCCCGCCAACGATAGTCGGCATGACGGACGCATCCGCGATGCGCAGACCGGCGATGCCGCGAACCCGCAATCGGGCATCTACGACGGCATCATCGCCCACGCCCATGGCACAACTGCTGGTCGGATGCATGGCGGTGCGCACGTTGGCACGGGCAAAGGCCTCGAGTTCAGCGTCGCTCTGCACGGCATCTCCGGGCATCAGCTCATTACGGACGACTTTCTGGGCCTCTTCGGTGGCGAAAAATCGGCGCACGAAACGCATGATGCGCGTAAACGCGGTCCGATCTTCGGGCGCCTGCAGCAAATTGAGCAAAATTCGCGGTGCCGCTGCCGGGTCGGCCGAGCGCAGCGACACACGGCCCCTGCTGTCCGGATGCAACAGTACGCAGGCCACCGAGAACACGTGTCCCGCTCCGACCCGCCAGCCGGGGAACCACGGCCTGGCCATCATCGAGACGGGGCTTACCAGCATCTGCAGATCGGGTTTATCCAGATCCGGCGACGTGCGAACGAAGCCTTGAGCCGACACGGGCAGTCCTGCAATGGGCCCCGTGCGAAACAACATCCAGCGCAGCACAGCGATCGCCAGCCGATCCGCGCGCAGGCGAGCGTCGAACGTGATCGGGCCGCGCGCCTTGTACGTCATCGCAATCGACTGATGTTCCTGGAGATTGGCGCCGACGCCCGGTAGCTCGTGAATGACATGGATACCGTGCGGCTCGATCCCGCTCGGCGGACCGATTCCCGATAGCAACAGAATCTGCGGAGACCCGAAGGCGCCGGCAGCCAATACGACCTCGCGATCGCAATCCATCATGTGCACATTGCCGCCTACGCTGTACTCGACGCCTCGCGCGCGCACGCTGTCGAGCAGCACGCGATGCACCACGGCGTTGGTGATGACGGTCAAATTCGGGCGCCGCAACGCCGGGCGCAAGAACCGCACCGAGGTGCTCGCGCGCTCGCCGCGATGCACCGTGAAATCGGGCACGGAGAAGCCCTCCGTATCGGCACCGTGAAAATCGTCCAGCTTCTTGAAGCCGAGCGCCTGTGCAGCGGCCATCATCCGCGGATAGATCACCCGGTCGGGTACATGGCGCGCCACCGTGAGCGGTCCATCCGCACCGTGGTACGCCGAACTTCCGCGCCAATTGCCTTCCGATCGCCGAAAATACGGCAGCACGTCCGCGTAACTCCAACCCTCGAGACCGGCCTTGGCCCACCCATCGTAATCGGCGGCCACCCCTCGCGAGTACATCATGCCGTTCACGGACGCCGAACCTCCGAGCACCTTGCCGCGAGGCGCCGGAATCACGCGGTTATCGGCGCAAGGCTCAGGTTCAGTAACGTATCCCCAGCTGACGGCTGGATCCATGAACGTGTCGCGCCACGCCAACGGCATGCGCATGGCCCAACGGCCCACATCGGTCTTCCCGGCCTCGATCAGCACCACGCGAGTGCGTGGATCCTCAGACAGCCGCGCGGCCAGCACACAGCCGGCCGATCCGCCGCCGACGACGATGTAGTCGGCGCGGTTCATAGAGCGGCGTAGTACCGGAACAGGGTGTGATCCGGCGCCGTGTGGCGCTCGCCGCCGCCCACGATCACGGTGCGATTCAGCCAATCGTGCGGACCCTCGGGCGCACGGAAATACGGCGTGCAGCGAAAGTAGCCCGTCGTCGCGGGATTGGCCGGCGAGCGCGCCGACTCCGCGGCGGACCGCGGACCGTACACATAGCCAAGATTGCGAATATAGATGTGCGCGCCGTCGTCCGCTTCGAGCACGTAATGTGCATTCAGTTCGACCACGCCGTCGGAACGCACGATCGGCCAGTCCGCGCCGCTGTAATCGAGCACCTTGCCGTTGAGCCGCGGGCCTGTCACCGTCCCGTTTTTCACCGATGTGTAAGCCGCCTTTTGCCCGCCGGGCATGGCATCGAAAATCAATCGCTGGTGGAAATCGATGCGAATATCAAAGACATGCTCGAGCGCGAGCGTCAATCCGGTGACAGGTTCTTTCATAGAGGAAGTCGACATCGGTACTCCAAAGGCGCTTCGCGCCGAATCTACGGGGTCGATGCGACCCCGACCGTTGGGTGCTCGCTGCGCGAGCATTGAATGTCCTTCACGCGAACACTTTTTGGACGCTTCGAACAGGCTCGGGCGGCAACGCGCAACCCAGAATGAGATCGGCGGCCTTTTCGGCAATCATGATGACGGCAGCGTTGGTATTGCCGCCGGGGACTGCGGGCATCACCGATGCGTCCACTACGCGTAAACCGGTGACTCCGCGCACCCGCAGCTGCGGATCCAGCACGGCGTCGGCGCCCACGCCCATCGCGCAGGTGCCCACCGGATGCTGGGTCACGCCGGCGCGCGCGCGAATGTAGGCGTTGAGATCGGCATCCGATTGGACCGCCGGGCCCGGCGCAATTTCCCTCTCGACGAGCTCGGCCTGCGGCGCCGTGGCATAGATCCGGCGGGCCAGCCGTACACCCCGTCGGGCGGTCGCCAGATCCCCGTCCGTGGCCAGTACGTTCAGCAAGATTCGCGGCTTGTCGGCGGGATTCGCCGAACGCAGCGTGACGGCCCCCCTCGATTCGGGATGCAGCACCACCGCGTCGGCGGTGATCCTATGCTCCTGGCGCACACCCAAGAACGGCCACCAGATCTTTGCATCCATCCGCACCGGATTGCTCATGAGCTGAACGTCGGGCTGCGCAAGGCGGGGATCCGTGCGTACCACGATGTTGCAGCTGTTGATCTGCGTCGCGAATGCACCGCTGCCCAGCACAAGCCATTGCAACACGGATCGGGCGACTCGATCCGCACGCAGTTCGTTGAGGAACGAGATGCTGCCGCGCGTGGCGAATTCGACGGGCACGCGCACGTGTTCCGACAGGTTTCGGCCGACGCCAGGGCTGTCGACCCGCACCTCGATGCCATGAGCGCGCAATTCATCGGCGGGCCCGATGCCCGACAGCATGAGCAATTGCGGCGAATTGAAGGCGCCGCCGCTCAAGATGACTTCGCGTGTCGCTTGAGCGTCGACGGTGCCGTCGGCGCGCCGATACTCGATGCCGGTGGCCTTGCCATTGTCGATGCGCACCTTGGTCACCAGCGCTCCGGTAACGACGTTGAGGTTGGGACGGCCCAACACCGGCCGCAGATACGCCCGCGCGGTACTTGCGCGACGGCCCCTCGCATCTACGGTAATTTCGCCGCGTGCGAAACCTTCTTCGATCTGTCCATGGATGTCGTCCGTGGTCGCAAACCCGGCCGCAGCGGCGGCTTCCATCAGGGGCGTGTGCAGCAGCCGTCGCGTATCGATGGGTATCACGTGCAAGGGCCCGTCGGCGCCGTGCCAGGGACCTGCGCCGCGCCAGCTTTTCTCCATGCGCTTGAAATAGGGCAGCACATCAGCGTAGCTCCAACCATCGCAGCCGAACGCCGCCCAGGCATCGAAGTCGCCGGAATGTCCGCGCATGAAGAACATGCCGTTGATCGACGATGAGCCGCCAAGCACTTTACCGCGCGGCAACCAAAGCGAACGCCCATCCAACGTCGGCTCGGGTTCACTCATGTATCCCCACGACAGCGTGGGGTCGAACAATGCGCGCAAAAAACCGAGGGGCATCTTGATCAAGAAGCGGTCATCCGACCCACCCGCCTCCACCAACAGAACCCGCACGCCGGGATCTGCGCTCAGCCGGTTAGCCAGCACGCATCCCGCCGACCCGGCGCCGACGATCACATAGTCGAAGGACATCGCACTCATCAGAACTTCTTCAAGTCAGCCCGACGGTCACCGACTTGACCTCGGTGTAGATCTCCGTGCCTTCACGGCCATTTTCACGGCCCCATCCGGATTGCTTGAAACCGCCCAACGGCATCGCCGCATCGACCGACCCAGCGGTATTGATGCGCACCGAGCCCGCCCTGATGCGCCGCGCCAGCCGATGGGCGACACTGATGTCGCGGGTCCAAATGCTTGCTGCCAGCCCGTACTCGGTGTCGTTGGCCCTGCGCGCGATCGCATCGACATCCGAATCGGAGAACGACATGGCGCAGAGCACTGGGCCAAATATCTCTTCCCGCACCACCCTCATATTGGCCGTCGTGTCGGCGAGCACCGTCGGCTCGACGAAGTAGCCGGGGCCTGGCACCTGGCCGCCGCCAGTCAACACGCGCGCACCGTCATCGATGCCGGCGCGAATGTAGCCGGTGACTCGCCGACGCTGCTCTTCGGACACCACCGGACCCAAATCCGTCGCAGGATCGGTGCCGGCGCCCAGCTTCAGGGCACGCGCACGCGCCACCACACCTTCGATGACTTGGTCGAACACCTTTTCGTGCACAAAGAGCCGCGAGCCCGCGGCGCACACTTGCCCTGTATTCATGAATATGCCGCGCGCCGCCACGTCGGTGGCGGGAACCAAATCTGCGTCCGGAAAAATGATCACCGGCGACTTGCCGCCGAGTTCGAGCGTGACGCGCTTCAAGTTGCCGGCACAGGCGCGAAGTATTTCCTTGCCCACCGGCGTCGATCCCGTGAACGCTATCTTGTTGACATCCGCATGCGCTACCAGCGCGCGACCCGCGATCTTACCGTAGCCGGTCACGATGTTGACCACTCCCGGCGGGAAACCGGCTTCCAGGATCAGCTCGCCCAAGCGCACCGTGCTGAGCGGCGTCTGTTCCGCGGGTTTCAAGACGACCGTGCAACCTACCGTCAGCGCCGCCGCGATTTTCGCGACCGCCATGGCAAGCGGAAAATTCCATGGAACGATTTGTCCGACCACGCCCACGGGTTCACGCAACGTGTAAGCGTGCCACTCGCCCGGAACGCTGAGATTGATGGTCTCGCCGCCGATCTTGGTGGCCCAACCGGCGTGATACCGCAGGCTTTCCGCCGTGCCGAACGTAGCCACCATGCGCGCCATGCGGAACGGCATGCCGTTGTCGAGCGTTTCGAGCAGCGCCAATTCGTCGCCGTTTGCCTCGATCAGGTCAGCCAGCTTCAGCAGCAACCGCGCCCGATAGGCGGGCATGGACGTACCCCAGGATCCCTCGAAGGCCGCTCGGGCGGCTTTGACCGCATCGTCGATATCGGCGGCATCCCCTGACGCAGCATGCGCGAAAATCCGGCCATTGGCCGGATCGACGACCTCGAAAGAAGCCCCCGAATGAGCAGGCTGCCATCGGCCACCGATGAGAAGTTCTCGGGGGCGCTGCGTGAACGCGCGCGCCTTGGCATGTAGATCATCTGATATCAATGCGGCATTCATTGGTCGCGCCCCGGTATTGTTGATCGCCAGTGAAAATTCATCGCAGCATCGCGCTGCCGGCCGCCTGAACCCGTCATCATCGACGCCAAACGGCTCGAGCCACGTCGAAGGTCACCCACCGAAAGTTCGCAGCACCTCGGGTACTTTGTTCGGCATCGCCAGCGCGGCCTGTACGGCCGGACGTGCATTCATCGCATCGAGCCAGCCGCATGAGAGCGGTGCGGTCTTCGGACTCATGAACTCAGGAAACATGCGGGAGACCCCCGCGACCATGGAGTAGCTATTGACGTCTGCGAGCGAGTAGCTGCCGCCCGCCAGCCACTTCGATTTCGCCAGAATTTTTTCCATGCGCTCGATCGACACCGACAGTTTACGCTTCGATTCCTTGAGCTGCGCCTCGGTGAAGGACTCGCCCGCGATGGTTGCCCACTTGTCGCGTTGCTCCTTGAGCGGAATGCGCTCGAGCACCTTGTCGAGTTCGTTCTTGTCCAGACTTTGCGCCACTTTTCGCACCATCAAATGCCAGCCCCACATGCTCAAGGCAGGACAGAAATATTCATCCACGAATTTGCTCCACACTCGCATCTGCGCGCGCTCCGCGAGATTGGCCGGCCGCAACGGTACATCCGGAAATGCGTCCTCCAAGTACTCGTTGATGACCGTGGATTCCGTGATTACCGCTCCGTCATGCACCAAGACGGGAACCTGCCCGTTGGGATTCAATTTGACGAAATCCGGTTGGTGCTGCTCGAATCGCAGCAAATCGACATAATGGCTGACGAACTCGAGGCCTTTCTCCTTCAGGCACAGCAAAGACTTCATCGAGTTCGCAACCGGCTCGGCATGATAAAGGTGCAGCATGATTCAGTCCGTTCGATGCGTGGAATTCGAGACCTCGAATGAGGCAGCCGCAGCGATTTTGATGCTCGACCCTAGGGGAAGACCCGTTCCACCCAAAGCGCAACGGGCCCCGCGCCCCTCCCGATCTGGTAAAGTGGCCGGCAATTACACGCAGCATCGCGCATGCAGTTCCACCGCTTCGATCTGAATCTTTTGATCGCGCTCGACACCTTGCTGCGCGAGAAAAACATTACTCGCGCCGCCGAGAAGGTATTCGTGTCGCAACCGGCCATGAGCGCCGCGCTGCATCGTTTGCGGGATTATTTCGACGATCCGCTGCTGGTGCGGGTCGGCCGCGACATGGAGCTGTCGCCCCGAGGGCAATCTCTGGTCGACCCGGTCCGTGAAGCGCTGCTGCTCATTCAGACGGCGCTCGGGTCCCAGCCGACGTTCACCGCCGCCACGACGCAACGAGAATTCACGCTGATTATGTCCGAAGAAGCGGTGCCTGGCCTGCTGCCCGCAATCCTGGAGCGCGTCTCGAGCGAGGCGCCGGGTATCCGCATCAACATCGAGTTGGTGTCGCAGGGCGCTCTCTCCCGGCTGGAGTACGGCGACGCCGATCTGTGCCTGTGCATGGACAGCTTGCGACTATTCGATGTGCGCGCCTTCCCGGACACTCTTCGCAGCATCCGCCTGCGTCCCGTCCGCTGGATATGTGCCGTCGATCGCAACCACCCATCGGTCGGCGATACCATGACGCTGGAACAGTATTTGTCGTTGCCCCACGTGTTCGGCCGGCCCAGCGGAGCCAATGTGTCCATAGACCAATTCGTGCGCCGGCTGTTGGGCGTGGATCTCCCCGTGCACATCACGGTGCCCAGCTTGCTGCACCTGCCGCTGGTCCTTGCGGGCACTCGACTGGTCGCCACGCTACCCGAACGGATCGCGACGATGTTCACAGCCACCTTTCCGGTCAAGACATTTCCGTTGCCATTCCAAACGGAACCGCTGCACGAAATCCTCTTATGGCATAAGCGAAACGAGTCGGATCCCGCACACGCCTGGTTGCGCAATTTAATCGTACGGTTGACCCTGAGCGCCGACCTCAGGGCACAGGACGCGGCCGCCGCTCGCCAGGAGCCTGTCTGAGTATTCTGCGCGGCCGCGAGCGTGGCAGATTTCCGCTCAGTCGAGGCGGAGCCGACGTGGTTGGGTCAAGACCCAATGAGGAGGCGACAACGACGAATGAGGGGAAATCTGCCCGCTCCCGAAGGGTTGGCTGGGAGAAGGGCGTCTGCGGCGTTGCGCGGCTTGGCCGTAGTCCCGCTACGGCCCGCGCCGCGCGCCTTGCATCCGCTCCCTCTCCCAGCCAACGCGGCTCACGCAGAATACTCAGACAGGCTCCTAGTTCACTGGTCGGCTAAAAGCTGCTCCCGCTCGATACAGAATCCTATTCGGACGCGCGGATGATGTAGGGTTATGGCCAACTTCCCGAAGACACCTGGATTCACCGGTACGCTGCGCCCCGTGCGCTTCGAAGGCGACCTTCATGACCTCGAAATCGAGGGTGAAGTGCCATCTCAATTGAACGGCACCTATCATCGGGTGCATCCCGATGCCCAATATGCACCCCTGTTCGACAACGATCAGTTCTTCAATGGCGACGGCATGGTCGGCTTGTTCCACTTTCGCGGCGGCAAAATCGATTTCAAATCGCGTTTTGCCCAGACCGACAAGTGGAAACTCGAACGTCGCGCCGAGCGAGCGCTGTTCGGCGCTTATCGCAATCCTCTCACCGACGACGCATCGGTGAAGGGTCGGATTCGCGGGACGGCCAACACCAACGTCATCGTCCACGCGCATCAGTTGTTCGCGCTCAAAGAGGATAGCCCGGCGCTGTTGATGGATCCTTTGACGCTGGAAACCCATGGCTACACCGACTTCGGCGGCAAAATGCAGGGGAAAACCTTCTGCGCGCATCCGAAGATCGACCCCGTCACCGGCAACATGTGTGCCTTCGGCTATGCGGCGAAGGGCTTGTTGACCCGCGACTGTCACTACATGGAAGTCAACCCTGCGGGCGAGCTCGTTCTCGAAACGTTTTTCGAGGCGCCGTACTACTGCATGATGCACGACTTCGGCGTCACCGAGGACTACGCGGTGTTCCACCTCGTGCCCATCGTCAGTTCCTGGGAGCGTCTCGAAGCGGGTCTGCCCCACTTCGGTTTCGATACCTCGATGCCTGTGTATCTCGGCGTGCTGCCACGGCACGGCGATGCCAGCGCCATGCGGTGGTTCAAGGCGCCGACCATCTTCGCCAGCCACGTCATGAACGCATTCAACGACGGGACCCGGGTGTTCTTCGATACTCCCGTCGCCAAGAACAACATGTTTCCGTTCTTCCCGGACGTACGCGGCACTCCGTTCAACCCCATCGAAGCCATGAGTTTCCTGACGCGGTGGACGGTCGACATGGCCTCCCCCGGCGACGCGTTCGAGAAAGTCGAGCGGCTCACCGACTACTTCGGCGAGTTCCCGCGTATCGACGACCGTTACGCGACGCAGCCGCATCATCATGGCTGGTTGCTGGTCTCCGATCGCGACAAGCCCTTCGACGGACCCGGCGGACGTGCGTCCGGCCTCATCATGAACTGCATCGCGCACATCGACTTCACCACCGGCAAGCAGACCGTCTGGTGGGCCGGTCCGCAAACCATCGTCCAGGAACCGTGCTTCATACCGCGCACGCTGAATGCCGCCGAGGGCGACGGTTACCTGGCTGCCGTACTCGACAATGTGGTCACCAACAACTCGGATCTCGCGATATTCGACGCGCAGCACATTGCAGACGGCCCCATGGCGCGCGCCAAGTTACCGCTTCGGCTGCGGCCGGCGCTGCATGGCAACTGGGCGGATGCCAGTCATCTAGCCGCCTTGTCCGGACCCACACGACAGTCGAGGATTTCATGAGTTCAACGCCCCGCCGCTGCATCACCGTGCTGTACCACAACAAACCTGGAGTGACGTTCGACTTCGACTATTACCGCGACCATCACGCAACGCTGATCGAACGCTTGTACGGCGACGGAATCGCAAAGATCGAGTTGCGGCGCGGCGTGGCCACGCCGGACAATTCGCCGCCGCCCTACGTCGCCATCATCAATATCTGGGTCGGGTCGCAAAAGACATTCGATGAAGCCGGCGCCAAACACGGCGCGACGCTCATCGACGACGTCAAGAATTTCACCAATTCGATGCCGACGATCCAGATCGACGAAATCGTCGAGGCAGTGCACCGCGCCTGACGCGGCAGCTTGCGGGCCGTGAGCCGCGGCTCACGGCGTCATACCGTGCCGCTTGAACTCGTCGGCAATCGGCGGCGATAGAGCCGTGGCGGCGGCCATGTCTGCCTGTCCTTCGCTGGTTTTTCCGAGTCGAATCTTGTCGATGCCCCGGAGATAAAGAGCCCAGGGATCCTTCGGATGCATGCTGAGCGACCCGTCGAAATCAGCGATCGATTTATTGTAGTCGCCGACCCGCAGCCGAACCAACCCTCGGCTATTGAGAACGCGCGCGCCGGCCGTGTTCGACTTGTCGATTCGCTTGAGCGCCGCGTTACAGTCGTCCAACGCTTTGGCCAGATCCTGGCCGGATAGCGCTCTCACCCAACAGCGCTCGTTCAGAGCTTCGGCCAGCCGTGAGTCTTCGTGGTGCGCGGCAATCCACATATCCAGTTGGGTCACCGCTTGCGAAAAATGATCCGCACGTGCGTAGTCGATTGCCATTCTCAAGCGTGCGTCCGCTTCCTTGGCGGCAATGCGGTCAGCAGCATCGAGATCTTCGACGGCCAGAGAAGTCTCTTGCGCCGCCACGCGCAGTCCGGCACGAGTTACGAGCGCGGGGACATGATCGGGTTTCAATCTGATTGCCTGATCGAAATCCGCCAACGCCGGACCCCGCTGCTTGTTTTCCAGTTGCGCAACGCCGCGTTCGTAAAAATAGTCCGGCTGATCGGGTGCGAGCGCGCAGGCATGGGTGAGATCCGCGATGGCATGCTCGAAATCGCGGCGCGCCGCATAGGCGGTGCCGCGCCGCGCAAACTCAGCCGCATCTTTCGGGTCGTCAGGGGAACCTTGAGGCTGCGGAGCGTCCGATGCAGACGTGGGCTTCGCGTCCGGCGCCGGGGATGGGGATGGGGATGGGGATGGGGCCAAGTTGAACACCGGTCCGCCGTTATAGGTAAAAAACAGTTTGTGCTGCTTGCTCGCGACATACACACGATGCGACAGGAAAAAATCGGCGCCGATGAGCATATCGGCCGTATCGACGACCGTGTCGCCGATGCGCAGCTTGGTATTACGAATTTCTTCGTCGCCCAGCCTGAAGCTTGTGAATGGAGCAATCCAAGTCTTGACCATGCCACGTCCGATTCCCCGGGAATATCCGGCTTCGATCACACCCGGGTCATCGACCTTGACTCCCGCTCGCTGGGCGGCGCGTACCGATAACACCGACCTATTCGCGCCCGTATCGAACATGACCCGAATTTTGACGCCGTTGATCATGGCTACGCCGGTGGTGTGCGGCGACTGCGGGCTCGTCCACTGAATATCCATAACCGAATAGGGTTGGCCGGTTGCCCAATACGCCAGATTGGCTTTACTGCAGCCGTCTTCATGCATCAGTCTGATGGCGCCATTGGCGAGATCATATTCGACGTCCCCGATGCTGAACACATTTTGGCCCAGTACGCCGACGCTTCCACCCCCAATGTTCCCGCCGCCGACGAGGAATTCGATGTTGTGGATGGGCACCCCGGCCAACGTGAACACCTTGACCAGCGCGGCCGACAGACCGCCCGCCTCGCCGCCGATACCGATCACTCTGAGGCCCCATGGCGCCGGATAGGTTTTCAATTTGAATTCGGCAGCGCTTGCCGGGCTCATCATGCTGAAGAAAGCCCCGCTGTCCGCGATGAACAGTGCATCGGTGCCATTGATTTTCGCCGTCACCATGGGATGCATATCGGTCATGGTCACCGGGAGCTCCACGATTCTGCCCAGCTCGCAGTCGGCGAAAGCAACGCCGGTTGGAAGCGCAATGACGAGCATGGCCACGGCCGCCAGCCGCCTCGAACTTGAGTTATTGGCAATCGCTTCCATCTGTGCGGGCTCCATCGTATCGAAGCGCGCGATGCATTGTACAGATAGCATTCTTCGGCTCACTGAGCCAGTATTTGCCGATGCCGAGCAAACCTCCCGCGTCGCCAGCGAAATCGCCTCGATACGGCGTCGCGCGAGTGATCTCAAAGCTGGGAATCGCCTCTCGAACGCAAGCCGCACGGTGGGTGAGCGAGGGCCGCGTTCGAGTCAACGGCGAATTGGTGCGCGATGCCGAATTCCCGATTATGCAGGGCCGGGATCGGATCGCCGTCGACGGCCTCGAGCAAACCTCGTCAGCACGACTCATCGTCATGCTGAACAAGCCCCGCGGCTTGGTCACGACCGCAGACGACGAACAAGGCCGGAACACCGTTTACCAATGCTTGGAGGGCGCGGGCTTACCGTGGCTCGCGCCGGTGGGACGATTGGATAAGGCCAGCGAGGGCCTTCTGTTGTTCAGCAACGACCCGATGTGGGCCGCTCGGATAACCGATCCAGCATCCGGACCCGACAAGACTTATCACGTTCAGATCGACCGTGTACCCGATGCAACGTTGCTCGGCCGTCTCGTGCAAGGCACCGTTGTCCACGGCGAGCGACTCTCGGCGAAGGTGGCCCGCTGCATTCGAACCGGCGAGCGCCATGCATGGCTCGAGATCGTGCTCGATGAAGGGCACAACCGGCAGATTCGCCGCTTGCTGGCGGCATTCGATGTGTCGGTGCTGCGGCTCGTGCGCGTGGCGCTCGGGCCGTTGGCCCGCGGCGATCTGCCCAAGGGTGGCTGGCGAACGCTGACGGAGCCAGAGATAGCGTCGTTGGCAGCCCGAGCCGCTATTTGAGGCGGTGCCGCTGTCGCAGCGCATCGCGCCGCGCCGCACTGCGGCCATTCAAATCCGCCCGGCGGAAATCTCCCGACTGATGTACTCGGCTTGCCGCAGCACGAGGGCCACGATGGTGAGAGTCGGGTTCGCAGCTCCGGCGGTCGTCTGGACGCTGCCATCCGAGATGAACAAGTTCGGCACATCGTGCGCCCGCCCATAGGGTGTCGTCACGCCATGCTCCGGATCCTTGCTCATCCGCGCAGTGCCCATTTGATGCGTCGCCGGCGGTGTGGCGCTCGTCAGCGTACGCTTCGCGCCCGCCGCCTCGTAGATTTTTTGTCCCTGCCGCTGCGCGTGACTGCGCAGCGCGATATCGTTCGCATGTTCCTCGCAGTTGATATGCGCTACGGCCAAGCCATTCGCGTCCTTGAGCGTGGTCGAGAGCGAGATCCGGTTGCCCGGCCGCGGCATGTCCTCGCCATTGATGAGCATGCCGGCCAGGTTGCGATAATTGTCTATGGTGGCGGCGAATTCCCGGCCCCAACCGTAGCGCAGACCGACCAACGGCAGCGTCGGAAGGTCCAGGGACACCAATTCCAGGTGATAGCCACCGACGAAGCCGCGCCGCGGATCGTGGATGTTTTCGTCCTCTACGACGCCCGCCAATACCGCACCGCGGTAGGCGTGCACCGGCTGGTCGAAAACGCCCCAAATGAATCCCGTCAAATGGTGACAGTAGTTACGGCCGACCTGGTCCGAACTGTTGGCGAGCCCATGCGGAAAGCGTGCCGATTCCGACAGCAGCAACAACCGCGCGGTCTCTATGGCGTTGCCCGCCACACAGATGAAGCGTGCCTTCTGCCGCTGCTCATGGCCATCGGCGTCGCGGTAGACCACTCCCGTCGCGCGGCCGGAGGCATCGTGTTCGATGCGGGTCACGAAGCACTCGGTGCGCAAATCCAGATTGCCGGTGGCCTCGGCGCGTGGGATTTCGGTATACAGCGTGCTCCACTTTGCCGCCGTCTTGCAGCCCTGCACACAGAAGCCTTGCTGGATACACAGGCCGCGGCCATCTTGGGCGCGCGAATTGATGGCCAAATAATTGGTGTGCACGCGCTTGTAGCCCAAGCGGCGCGCACCGTTGTACATGATCTTGAAGTTGTTGGATGCCGGCATGCCCGGATTGCCGTTGCGCCGTGTCACGCACATGCGCTTCTCGGCAACGAGGTACCAGCGCTTCAGTTCTTCGTACTCAATCGGCCAATCGGCGAGCGAAGTACCGGGGACATCGCCGTACGTCGTTCGCGCCTGCATCTCATAACGCTGCAATCGAGGTGTCGCGGCGGTCCAGTGCACCGTCGTTCCGCCGACGGTACGGCAATGCCACGCCGGCAGTGTCGGGGAGGTCTTAACGGGATCCCACGTCCCGCTTTGCGAGCGCGGTTCCAGCCACGTCAATTGGCCAAACGCCTCGCCGGGGTTCTGCGAGAAACTCGCGGGTGTTTGGCGACGGCCAGCCTCGAACATCACCACCTTAAGCGAGCGCCGGGTCAGTTCGTGCGCCATGGTACCGCCGCCGGCACCCGAGCCGATAATGACCGCTACGCCGTCGTCGTCGAAAGCAAACCGTGGCATGGTGTAATCCCGTTAAAGTGCAGGCGGGTTGTGCTCAGCCCGGCATCGGCCCAGAGGCCTCGAGGGGGACATCGGGCAGCCATTTCAAATCATTGAATCCGCGGAAAAGATAGCCGCCTTTTGAAAAGGCCTCGCCCTCGTACCCGAAGTGCGCGAAGGCGATCGGGTTGTTGTAGAGCACCAGCAACGTCTTCATGCGCACGCTCTGAAAGAACGCGGACGGTTCGATGCTGCGCAATTTTTCGACCCGGACTGCCTCGGCGGCGGCGGCGAACTCGGCACCGAGGCTGGCAACGCCGGCCGAAAGATCGGCCTTCGCGGCGGCGGAGCCCGCGACATCCTTGTCAAGAGCGGCGACTACGAGCGCATAAGCGGCCGGATCCAAACCGTCATGCGGCGCGATGGTCTGAATCATCGCCAGTAGCGTAGCGCCCTGAGTGTCGTTCAGCCCATGCAGCTCGATCGCCCAGGCGCGACTCGGTACGAGCGCCGCGAGCGGGCTCAGGCCGGCGATGACCCCGGTCAGCACACCGGTGGCTGCCTGCATGAAGCGCCGCCGGTCGAGCGGTATTTGCTTCTCGTTGATCATGACGGACTCCGCAGATCCCGTTAGGCGGGTTCGATCCTCGCGAGCACGTAGCTGCGGTCGATCACGGTCTCAGGCTGCGCGAGTATGGTCAGTCGACCCGAGGCGGGGGCGAGCACTTCGATCTGAGCCTTCTCGACCATCATTTCGGCGATCACCTGGCCCGCGGTCACATGAGCGCCGTTCTTGTAGATCCAGGTCAGCACGACGCCCTCGAGACTGTCACCCCATACATCCTGCGGCGCTACGACATCGATACTCATCTTTTGAAACCTTGCATTGTTGCGCGAACGGCGGTAAGGATCCGCTCGACATTGGGGAGGCAGAATTCTTCCATGGGCCGCGAGAACGGCACCGGCACGTCCGGATAAGCGACGCGCACCGCGGGCGCCTTGAGAACCGACGGGTCACGCTCCGCAACCACCGCCAATACCTCAGCGGTGACGCCAAAGCTCATGTAGTCCTCATCCGCCACGACCAGCCGGCCGGTCTTTGCGACCGAGCGGAACACACCGTCGCGATCCATCGGCACAACGCTACGCAGATCCAGCACTTCAGCCGAAATACCTTCCGCCGCCAACTGATCGGCGGCGGTCAGCGCGTTGTGCACGGTAAGCCCCAAGCCGACGATCGTCACGTCCTTGCCCTCGCGCCAGATGCGCGACTGACCGAATGGAATCGTGTAGTCGTGCTCGGGCACTTCGGACAGCGCCGCCGGCAGCGGGAAGCCGAGCCAGCCCAGGCCCCACAGCCGCTTGTGCACCATCCAAATAGTGACGTTGTCGTCCTGCAGGCAGGAATGCATCAGCCCCTTGGCGTCATACGCATCCGCCGGGGTCACAATCTTGATGCCCGGCACGTGACCGAGGGTGGCGAAAAGGGTCTGCGAGTGCTGTGCGGCGTCGCAATACCCGCCGCCGTAGCCGATCATGAAGGTCATCGGCGTCTTGAACTGTCCGCCCGACATGTAATGCGTCTTCGCGGCGAAGTTGAAGATGGCGTTGAAACAGACACCGATGAAGTCGACAAACGCGATCTCAATGACCGGACGCATGCCGGCCATCGCTGCACCCGTCGCGATGCCGATGAAGCCGGTTTCCGAGATCGGGGTGTCGATCACCCGTGCGGTACCGAACTCGGCCGCCATGCCGATCGCAGTGCCAAACACGCCGCCGAGCTTGGCGATGTCCTCACCAATCAGGAACATGTTCGGGTGCTTGCGCATCTCGCTGATGACGGCCTCGCGTCCTGCGCGGGCCATCGTGAAGGTGCGACCGGTGTCGTTGCCGTGATCGTGCGCCATGGTTCTTTTCCTTACGCGAAGAGCTTCTCGAGGGCTTCCGTCGGTTGCGGATATGCACTCGAACGCCCAAAGGCCATCGCCTCATCAACCTCGTGCTGCACCTTCGCCTCCAGGGCCGTCATTTCCCCGGCCGACAGTACGCCCGCCGCGAGCAGTCGCGCGCGATACATCGGGATCGGATCGATCATGGCCTTGCGCTCTTCTTCAGGCCGATAAGCGCCGCTGTCACCGATGAAGTGGCCGTGCAGACGCTCGGTCTCAAGCTCGAGAATCGTGCCGCCCTCGCCGTGCCGTGCCCGTTCGACGGCGCGTCCCGCGGCTTCAAAAATCAGATCCGGGTCGTTGCCGGCGACATACTCGCCGGCCAGGGCATACGCTGAGGCACGATCCGAGTTGCGCGCGACGGCGGTCGAGTCCTTTTTGGACACGGACACGCCGTACTTGTTGTCCTCAATCACGCAAATAAACGGCAGCTTCCACAGGCCCACCATGTTGAGCACTTCATGAAACGCACCCTGATTTGCCGCACCGTCACCGACGAAGGCCACGGCGATCCCCGGTTTGCCGGTCATTTTGCGAGCGAGCGCCATGCCGGCGCCCGGCCCCATGCCTTCGGCAATGATGCCGCTGCAGAAAAAATTCACATCTTTGTCGTAAAGATGCATGTGGCCGCCGCGGCCGCCCGACAAGCCGGTGACTTTGCCAAACAGTTCGGCCGCCATCCGATTGAGATTGACGCCGCGCGCCACCGCCACATGGTGCGGCCGGTGACCGGCACCCACCGCATCGTCGGCACCCAGATGGGCGCACACGCCGACGGCGCAGGGCTCCTGGCCGAAGGACTGGTGCATCTCGCCGGGTAGCGGGCCCTTACCCATGTTGAAGACCGGCGTTTTGCCTTCCGAGTAGGCAATGAGCACCGCGTCGTCCAAACGACGACTGCGATACATCGCTTCGTACATCCAGATGCGTTGCTTGGCGTTTGGCTTCATGGGAGGTCCCGTACTATTTGCGAAACTGGGCGCCCCGAGAATTCGGGGCGCCCATTAAGGCTCATCAAGGCTAGACCACCTGGCGTTATTTCATGTTCGGCTTGAAACGGAACGTCGCATACCACTCGCGCGGCGGGCTGTAGCTGGCATCGATCACGGGCAACCCACCCTGATTTTGGCCGCTGACGACGTAGCGACGGTCGCTGATATTGGTACCACCGATGACGAAGTCCCACTGCTTGCTGGGGGTCCGGTAGGTAAGCGAAGCGTTGACCATAGTCATGTCGGGACGCTCGAGCTGCCAGGTGTTGCCGATGTCGTTGAATTCATGCGTTGTATAGGTCACGTCGGCATTGAACTGCAACTGCGCAGTATTCGGCAGATTGACGATGTACTGCGGGCCGATGTATGCCTTGAACTTAGGCGTCTTCGGCAGTTCGCAGGGTCCGTTTTGGAAGGAATTGGCCACGGCCTGCTGCAGAGCTCGTGCCTGGGCCAGCGTCGCGCCCGTCGGAACGACCGCCGGTGCCGGCGCGTTGGTGCTGCTTTCCGGGCAGGAGTTCTTCGTCAGCAGATAGCCATTGTCGGTCACATCATTCAAGGTGTCATAGGCGGCATGGGTGTACCCCGCCGAGCCGGTGAGGGATAGGCCACGGCCGATCAGCCACTCCAATTCTTCCTCAGCACCGTAGATGGTCGCATCGCCCGCATTCACGATGGTCGGTGAGACGCCGATCTGCGAGTTCAACTGGATGTTGTCGTACTTCGTATGGAACAGGGCCGCATTCGAGCGCACGGTATGGTTCAGGAATTCGCTCTTGAAACCCAGCTCTTCGGAAGTCGCGAACTCCGGATTGAAGTGCAGGCTGCTGTCGTAGGTCGGGTGCGGAGAGGACAGGCGCGTCGTCCAGCTACCCGTCTTGTAGCCCTTCGAGTATGACGTATACAGCATCATGTCGTCGTCGATGTGGTACTGCAGCCCAGCCGTCGGCGAGAAGTTGGTGTAGTCCTGGGAGAAGGGCCCCGTCGGGTAGTAATCATACGGATGGCCGGCGACCGGGAAACCCAGCACCTGCTGGCAGGTCACCCCGGCGGGTACTGCGCCGAATCCCGGGAACGTGTTCGCGTTGGCGAGCGGGTTCAGGCAACCCGAGATCTTATAGCTGAAGCCGTTGTCATCGGTCTGGTAGCCCTGGAACGTCTTGTGCTCCCAGGTCTGGCGGCCGCCCAGGGTGACTCCCCAATGGTCGTCGAACTTGTAATCAAGATGCGCGTACAGCGCGTTCGCGGTGGTGTCCAGCGTGTTCGGGCCGTCCACTTGTAAAGTGCCCGGCGGGAAGGTCACGAAGTCATGCAGGTAACCGCCCTCCTTGAAGAAGTAGTAGCCGGCCGCGTAGTTCAGTTTGTCGAACAACGTGGTGCCGTTGAACTGCAGCTCTTCCGACACCTGATGTTGACCCATGGCGAAGGACGTCGCCAGATATGTCTCCGGTGAGCCGTCGAGATCCATGCCCGAAGTCCAGTCGAGATGGCGGTAGCCTTGGATCCACTTCACGGTCATGTCCTTGTTGACGGTCCACGACAGTATCGACGAGACGCCCTCGTTCTGCAGCTTCGAGAAGTTGTTGCCGTTGGCATAGCTGGTATCGATGTTGCCGGTATTATAGCGCCCATCGAACGGCAGGACTTCCGAGTACGGATTGGAACCCGCTTGGTTGAGACCAACGCCGCCCGGGGCCAGCGGAAAGGAGATTGCCATCGGCGTCGGCGTCGGGCTCAGGCCACCACGCGTTGAGGTACACACCGCTCCGAACGGCGCGGTCACCCCGAGAAGACAAAGGTTGGTGATGGGGGTGAGGCCCTGGCCAAGCAGCAGCGGATTGTAGATCGCGGTATTAGGCGATGCTTCCTGGTCGACGTCCAGGTAATCGGCCGAGACCGTCAGTTTCACATCATCGGTAAACTTGAACACGATCTTGCCGCGCGCCGACCACTTGTCGATGCCGCCCTGCGCATTGGCCGACTGATAGCCGGACGCCGGGAAGTTCTGCGCATTGTCGATCTGGTAGGGGCAGGTGGGCGATCCGGCCGCTGCGATGGATGCGCAGGACGGCATACCGCCGGGCGCCAGCGCGCCGGGAGGCGCGCCCGGAATCTGCGACAGCGCGGACGATTGCACGTACGGGATGTCTTTCTGATAGCCATCACGCTTCTCGCTCGTGACGGACAACGTGCTCAAGATATTTTCCGTGAAGGGAACGTCAAAGGACAGCTTGGCATCCATGCGATTCAGGGAACCGGTGGTGACCTCGCCCTTCACCGAGAATTCGTTACCCGGGTCGCGCGTCACGATCGAAATCGCGCCGCCGATGGAGTTACGACCAAACAGCGTGCCCTGCGGGCCCTTCAGGATTTCGACGCGATCGACGTCGAGCATCGTGGTATTGGCACCGACGCTGCGGGCGAGGTAGATGCCGTCGACGTACACGCCGACGCCCGGGTCGAGGTTGAACGCGAAGTCGTCCTGACCGATGCCGCGAATGTACGCGGAGAGTACCGTGTCGGAACCCGAGAAGGGGGTGCCGGCGTCGAGGTTGACGTTCGGGGCCAAATTGCTGAGTTGGGAGATATTGGTGATGCCCTTTTGCTCCAGGACATCGGCGCTGATGGCCGTAATTGCGATCGGTACCGACTGCACGTTTTCGGCGCGCTTTTCCGCGGTGACTACGATTTCTTCCAAGCCCCCCGTTTCGGACTGCGCAGCGGGGGCCCCCTGTTGCGCGATGGCGGCACCGGCGGCTAGAGCGAAACACGATACCGCGGTCCAACCGCAAGCCTGAATTCGGCCAAACAGATGATTATTCATGACAGCCATCCCCTCGCTTTAAATTCGTATTCACTGTTGCCCGCTCACAACATCCGGAGCAGTACATCAAATTTTTCTCAGCGTGTACTTTGCTTGTCTCGACTACTCAACCGTGAGTGAAATTCGGCTCAACGAGGAGCGATTATGTCCCCAGGTTGATGCCGCAGACGGCGGCGGCGCCGCTCAACCCAAAGCGAAATCCGTATCGTCGCCGAGCGCATGCGCCCTGACGGGGTGTCTAGTAGAGTCGGAGGACGCTCCTGCCGGATCTGGGGATATTGGTCAATGAAATACGAAACGCGCCTGATTTGGGTGCTAGGGATCACGTTTGGCTTCGTATTCTTCGACCGGAATGCGGCCAACTTCCTGATGCCGTTCATCACGACGGACCTGAACTTTTCCAACGCCCAAGTTGGTTTGATTGCCTCGGCGCTGTCTTTCACCTGGGCAATCGCCGGTTTTCTCGGCGGCCTCTATGCGGACCGCACCAGCCATCGCAAGCGAATTCTGCTGGTGGCGGTCGTGGCGTTTTCTCTGTGCTCCTTCATCTCGGGCATTGCCGGGTCTTTCCTGACGCTGTTTCTAGCGAGATTACTGATGGGCGTGGCCGAGGGGCCTATCCTGCCGGTGTCGCAATCACTGGTTGCGCTCGAATCAGCCGATGGGCGCCGCGGCTTCAACATGGGCGTCATGCAGAATTTCGGCAGCAATCTGCTCGGTTCGTTCGCGGCTCCCCTGGTTCTGGTCGCTATCGCGACGGCCTACACCTGGCGTACGGCGTTCTTCATCGCAGGGATCCCGGGCCTCGTCATGGCCGCGTTCATCGCAAGCTACGTGAAGGAACCGAAGCTGCATGACTTGGGAACGGCCGCACGGCCGGTGGAAGCCGGCATGCGAGCGACCGAGATGCTCAAGTACCGCAACATGTGGCTCTGCATGCTGATGAGCATCGTGATGGTGTCATGGATGGTGCTTGGCTGGGCGTTTCTACCGCTGTATTACATCAAGGTTAAACATTTTTCAGCGGGACAGATGAGCATCCTCATGAGCGTGCTCGGGCTGTCGGCGGCATTCTTCAGCTTCATAGTCCCCGGGCTGTCCGACCGTATCGGCCGCCGACCGGTGGTCGTCATCTTCAATCTCATCGGTGCCGGCGTTCCGGCGGCGGCGCTCTACTTCGACGGGTCGGCATACGCGCTTGCCGCCCTCGTGTTTCTCGCTTGGTCAGCAAGCGGTACTATGCCTCTTCTCATGGGCACTATTCCCTCCGAGACCATTCCGGCGCGCTACGTCGCAACGGCTCTCGGCATGGTCATGGGCTTGGGCGAGGTCTTGGGCGGCGTCAGCGCGCCCGCCGTCGCTGGGTGGGCCGCCGACAGATACAGCCTTCTAGTACCCTTATTCATGCAGGCGGGTTGCGCGGTGATCGCCGCAGCGTTGGCGCTGTTCTTGACGGAGACGGCACCTGCACGGCTGGCGCAGCGAGCGGCGCCGGCCATGGCGGGTTAGAGGAGGCAAGCCGATGACGACGCAAGTAGACCTGTTGGCCTCCTATTGGACCATGGCGTCCGGTGCAGTGCCGCACTCCGACCATGAGTACAGTTCGGCCGCTTTCGAGGACCGCGTTGCTGCGGCCGCTCGCGCGGGCTTTACCGGTTTCGGCATTTGGCATGCCGATCTCGAGCACACGCTGCGAAGCATCTCGCTGACAGACATGCGCCGCATTCTCGATGACCATGGCATCAAGCACATTGAGCTCGAATTCTTGAGTGACTGGTGGCTCGAAGACGGCGAGCGACGAGCGGCGAGCGATGTGGTCAAGCGCAAACTACTGGAAGCCGCGCGCGTACTCGGGGCGCGGCACGTCAAGGTGGGCGATCTGTTCAACAGTGCGGTCGAATTGCCGGAACTCGTCGAGGGTTTCGCAGCGCTATGCAGCGAAGCACGGCAATACGGCACCAAGATTCTTTTTGAACTCATGCCGTTCGCCCGCATCAACACCTTGGCCGACGCCCTCGAATTGGTGACATCGGCCGATGCGCCGAACGGCGGCATCGTCTTCGATCTATGGCACCTGGTGAAGCTTGGCATATCATACGAGGACGTCGCGCGATTCCCGCTGCGATTCATTGGTGGCATCGAGATCAACGACGGCACGTTTACCGCGCCGTGGAGCCTGTTCGAGGACACGATCAATCATCGCCGGCTGTGCGGCGAAGGTGAATTCGATGTGCGCGGCTTCGTCAAAACGATGCTGACCGCAGGTTACGACGGACCCTGGGGCATTGAAGTATTGAACAGCGAATTGCGCACTTGGTCGCCGCAGCGTATCGCGGAACGTGCGGTGGCCACCACACGAGCGCAATTCCCGACGTGACGCCGGCATGCCGCTGACCCAACTCGAGCATTACTTGGTGCTCACGGACGATCTCGACGACACGCGTGATTTCTACTCCCGTGCCTTAGGGATGCGCGTCGGAGCACGTCCGCCTTTGGCGTTCCCCGGCTACTGGCTTTACGTCGGCGAGGTACCCTGCATCCACATCGCCGAGTGGGAAAGCTATCGCGCTCACTCGACCGATGTCGGCATCAACGTATCCACGCGCGCTGCGGGAACGGGTCCGGTCGATCACATCGCCTTCAATGGTGTGGACTGCGCCGCCATCAAGGCCATGCTCACCGCTTACGGCGTGGAGTTCGTCGTCAACGAAGTTCCCACCATCGGTCTCACGCAACTGTTTCTTCATGATCCGAACGGGGTAAAAGTCGAAATCAACGTGCGCGACGCTCCGGCGGCGCGCTAACCCGAATCCGCGCAGCGGCACTCGCGGTTGCCGCCGCGCCCGCAATTCGATCACAGCCGATCGATCGTCAGCGAGTCGAGGTTGCCGTCGAAGTATTTGTTGATGGCGTCCACGAACGGCTGGTTGTCCTTGCAGACCTGCGCGAACAGCGTCATGGACGAGTGAAACTTGCGATCGTCCGGTGTCCCGAGTATCTGCCGAATCGAGCGGTCCTCGACCGCGTTCACGAGGCTGGTGCATTCGCGCAGGCGCGGACCGAGAATCGCGTGGCTTGCGTATGCCTCGGCTTCCTGTCTCGATGTAATCGCATACCGGTCAGCCATGGCGCTGTGTCCCAAGCCTTTGATCTGCGGGAAGACGAACCACATCCAGTGACTCGCCTTTCGCCCATTGGCAAGCTCCGAGCAGACTTGTGCGTAAACGGCCGCCTGTGCATCGACAAATCGCTGCAGACTAAAAATGTCGGGCACGTCATCACCTCGTCAAGTTAGACGGCTTTCGCCAACGGCGGGGCCAGGAGTACATCGGCGAGGCTGATTGAGTCGCCCACGAAGTACGGCCTGTCGCCCAATAGACAAAATGATTCAATCAAATAAAAATGGTTCGAAGGGCGCCGCTTGCCGCGATCGCCCTTCGAACCTTCAGATCGCGTTGTTCAAGAAACTAGTGAGCGGCGCGCGCTGCTTCGACGGCCTCGTGGAGTTCATGTTCCGCCTGGCGCAGAAGTTCTTCGGCTTTCGCGCCGTGCCCGGCCATGTCGTAGTGATTCGCCGCACGAGCGCGTTCCATTTCATGGATCGCCTCCATGACGTGATTGTGCACCTTATCTAGATCATGCCAATCGTGGACTCGATCGGCCAGCGCGACGGCACCAACTCCCAACGACAAACCAGCAAGAGCAACGAGCAATGTGCTTTTCACGGTGTCTCCTTTCAAATGAGTTACTTTTGAGTATGGTTGTGCGACGGAACTCCAGTACCGCAGAGTTGCCCCGATAGCGCCATCGCGGTTGAACTCTACACGATTCACCGCAAGTCGCCGACAGAATGCTCCTAAGCGGCGTCCGCCTCCTCGCGCCGGCGCCGCCGAGCCTCGGCCTCGAGTCTCTCCTCTTCAATCTGATGGAGCACGGCATTCACGTCCGGAGCCGATGAATCGCGTGTAAAGCGTCCCGTCAATACGGAATCCGGCGTCAATTCGCTGGCTTCGTATAGCTTCCAGATTTCTCGCGCGTACTCCGTCTTGAGCAACTCGGGCACCGTTCGGCCAAAGGTTTCACGCATATTATTGACGTCGCGCTCGAGCATGGCGAACGCGTTGTTGTTGCTTGCGGCGTTCACCGCCTGGGGCAGGTCGATAATGACGGGCCCATTGGCATCCAACAGCACGTTGAATTCCGAGAGGTCGCCGTGGATCAGGCCCGCACAGAGCATGCGCACGATCTGGGTCATCATGAATGCATGCCACACCCGTGCTTGGTCGGCCGTGATGTCGACGTCATTGAGACGCGGAGCGGGTTCGCCGCCCTCGTCTCGCACCAGTTCCATGAGAAGCACGCCTTCGTGAACCAAGTAGGGCGCGGGAACACGCACCCCTGCGCCGACCAAACGGTACAGGGCATCCACCTCGGCATTCTTCCATTCCGCTTCTTGCACCCTACGGCCGTGGCGGCCGCGCTTTCCCATGGCACGCGCGTCGCGACTGTTGCGGGTCTTACGTCCCTCCTGGTACTGGGCAAGCTTGTGAAAGCCCCGTTGCTCGGCTTCCTTGTAAACCTTGGCGCAGCGAACCTGGTCGCCGCAGGCGACGATGTACACTGACGCTTCCTTGCCGCTCTTGAGCTTGCGAACGACGGTGTCAACCATGCCGTCTTCAATCAGAGGCTGCAAGCCTTTGGGTATTTTCATGCCGTTCGCGCCCTAGCCGATGGTCCGTTGACCTCTACCTGCAGTGTAAAGGGATTTGAGCGCGTTGGGCCGGGAGTTGAACCTCGGGTCTGGCAGAACTGCGCGGGTCATGTAATCTGGGGCATGACCAATATGGAGGTTTCCACATGAGACATGTTGCGGCAACCCTAGTCGCGCTTGCAATATGAGCGTTGAGTCTTGCGGCGCCCATCGATGCCGATAAAGTTCTTCGGCGGCCTTCGGCCGCTCAACCGCAGCGGCGTGATACGCGACGTTTTGGCTGGCGTGAGCGCCGCGGCCATCAACATTCCGCAAGTACTCGGTTATGCCCGCATCGCCGCCGCGCCGGTGGTCGCTGGGCTGTACACTGTGCTCCTGCCGCTCGTCGCGTTTTCCGTGTTCGGTTCGTCGCGCCATTTGGTCGTTGCTGCTGATTCGGCGACGGCCGCGATCTTCTCCAGTTCGCTCTCCCACATGGCTGCGCCGGCCAGCGAGCGGTACATGGCCATGGTCAGCATGGTGGCGCTGCTTACCGCAGGCATTTTGCTGTTGGCGCGGATCTTCAAACTGGGGTTTCTGGCCGATTTCCTCTCGCGGACCGTGTTGGTCGGGTTTCTCACGGGCGTCGGAGTTCAGGTCTGCATTTCGATGCTGAGCGACATGTCCGGCGTCCCGGTGGATTCCCGCTACTCGCTCGTCCGCGCGTGGGAAGTACTGCAGGGCCTGGCGAATCCCAATATCCGCACGCTCGCATTGTCCAGCTTCGTGACGGCCACCATTCTGCTTGGAAATCGTTTTGCGCGGCGGTCGCCGCTCTCGTTGATCATCGTCGCCGCCACTATCGCTGCGAGCGCCGCGTTTGGTTTCGCCGGCAAGGGCATCGCGGTCATCGGCCCGGTCCCGGGAGGATTGCCGATGCTCAGGCTGCCTCACGTGACTTGGACCGAAATCCTGGCCCTGGTGCCGGTGTCGGCGTCATGTTTCGTCATGATAATCGCGCAGAGCGCGGCGACTTCGCGAAGCTTCGGCCTACGCTATCGGGAAAGCGTCGACGCGGACGCCGACATCCTAGGGCTGGCGGCCGCCAACACGGTCGCAGCATTGAGCGGCACATTCGTGGTCAACGGTAGCCCCACTCAGACGGCGATGGCGGATCATATGGGCGCGCGCAGCCAGATCGCCCAACTGACACTGTCGGCGGTCGTACTGCTGGTGCTGTTGTTTCTGACCGGCCCGCTCCAGTACTTGCCGCGTTGTGTATTGGCGGCCATCGTCTTTACGATCGCCGTGAGCATGATCGACGCCACGAATTTGCGCGCCATCCGCCGCGAGAGTCCCGGCGAGTTTTCCTTGGCCATCACTACGGCTGCGACGGTGGTCGTACTCGGCGTCGAGCAAGGCATTTTATTGGCAATCGCTCTGTCCTTGTTCCGGCATGTACGTCACAGTTATCGTCCCCATGCCATGATGCTTGAACCGGACGCGACAGGGCGATGGATACCGGTCCCTGCGGCGCCGGGCAAGACGACCGAACCGGGACTGATCGTCTATGGCTTCGGTGCGGACCTGTTTTACGCGAATGCGAATCACTTCGCCGACGAAGTGCGGGCACTGGTTCAGCGCGCACCGCAACCGGTTCGCTGGCTAATCATCGATTGCGGCGCAATTACGGATGTCGACTATTCCGCCGCGCAGTCCATACGCGATCTGCTGCACGATCTCGCACAACAAAACGTAACCGTACTGTTCGGGCGCGTCAGCCCTTATATGCGGTCTGACATGGACCGGCATCGCATCACGCCGGTCGTCGGAGAAGCAAACATCTTCGCGAAACTTCACGATGCCATAGCAACGGCGCAGGCCGGCGCGACCGGCACGCCGATCAGGCAGTAGCGGCAAAAGCCTAGAGGAACGTCGAGGAGCTGCCGAGATCGCCCGAGCCCCGCCGTGCGACCACGACGATCTGTTCCAACTCCGTGGACTGATTGTCGCTCGCGGGCACCGGCGGCGGCACGATCTGAACCAGACCTTGTCCGCTCGAGAGCAGGGCAACGGCCAAGTTGAGCGCCAGCATCAACGCCACCGAGAGGCCCACCGATCCGGACGTGCGGTCCCGGGCCTCGGACTCGTCCGCGTCAAGGTCGGATTCTGCGGAACCGGTATCGACGCCGGTACCCGTGCGCGAGATCTCGCCGATGAGGCCCCCCACGCACAGCAGCGCAAACACCAACCATGTTCTTTGAAAGGCAAGCGTACCCGGTAATTCGGATACGAGCGCAAGTGCAATTGCACCGTAACACGTCAGCGTGAGTCCAACCGTTACCCATGGATCGACTTGCGGCTGGGATTCGGGAGCCTGACCGTGGTGCGGACCGGTGGCGATGGTTCCGCTGGGCACTTTCCGCGCAAAGAACTGCACAACGAGGTCCGTCGACAAACGCACCAGGCAGCCGGAAGCCGCCACGGAAAAAATGACCATGAACTCGTTCATACCCGCTCCTTGAAATTCTTCTTCAATAGTGGACACCTTTTATGTTACGAAGTGCTGAGACTTCCTTCTCAGGGGCAAAAAAAATGGGCGTGGCCGTGCACCGGCAGTGCGCCCTGCGTCACAGAAAATTTATCGGGAACGGTATCCGCAATACAATTGCCAGAGTTCCGCCATATCCTGCACCGACAGGTGCGGCCGCCCGGCCCGCTTGAGTGCCGCGAAGCTTTCCGCACTTCCAACCCCCGTATGCACCGCGATTGCGAGCGCCCGTGCTCGATGCGCCATGGGAACTTCGAGTTCCGGATCGTCGCCAACCACGGCCAAGGCCTCGGGAGCAACGCCGATTCTCGCCGCGGCAACCTTGAGCGCGTGCAGCGCCGGTTTACCGAGCACGGTGGCGCGGCGGCCCGTCAGACTCGTAATCATTGCAGCGATGGCGCGCGACGTACCGAGCGCGCGGCCATCGGCTGTGGCATAAAAAGGCGCCATCGAGGCCGAAAAGACTCGCGCGCCCGCCCATGCCGCATCGCACGCAGCTTCCAGATCATCGATCCGAAAATCTCGAAACCAACCGATGAACACCGCCTCGACGCCGCCGCGGCGATCGCGTGGGAGCACGGGTTCCAGCCCCGCCGCCGCGAGCGGCTCCAAGATTCCCGCGCCGCCAAGCACCAGAATGCGACGGATACCCCGGCCCACGAAATAGTCGGCGGCCACGCTGGCCGGCGTCACCATCTTGGAATCCTCGATCGGAAAGCCGAGCGCACGCAGCTTGACCGCAATCTGCGCCGGCGGGAACACGGTACCGTTAGTGAGGACGACAAACGGCAACCGCTGCTCGGCAAGCATTTGGGTGAACTCCAGCGCGCCCGGAAGCGGGCGAAAGCCGCCGTGACGTTTGTCTCCCAACACGAGCGTGCCGTCCAAGTCGAACACGAATCCGCGCGCCGCCCGCAGTCGCGCGAGCGCGCGTGCCGCCTGTGCGTTCGTCATCCAAGCTCCCCAGCGGTGCGGTGCAACGCGAGTCGAAATCCGGGCTGTTCGATGATGAGTTCGTCCGGCACATCGCGACCCGACAAACCGCGCAATAGTGCAAGCACCGGTGCAAGTTCCGGGTTGTAGCGGCGCGGTGCTGGACCGGCGGCCAGCATCGCATCGACTTGCGACGCAGGCATCACGGCACGCAACAGCAACTCCTCGTCGTCCATCCCTGATCCGAATTTGCGGCGCAGATCAGCAAGCGTCGCCGGCGGCGGTTCGCTTGCGAGTTCGGCGGCGCGCGGGCGTGAGAGGATGCGATCCAGGACGTTCGGATCGACGGGCCGCGTCGGCCGCCCGAATCGGCCCTCCACGTAACGGATGATCTCGTCCGGAACGTTGGCATACCGCTCGCGACCGATGACATTGAAGAGCGCCTGTGTGCATACCATCTGCGGAAACGGCGTCACCATGATCGGGTACCCCAACTCCGCCCGCACTCGCTCGACTTCTTCCACCACGGCGGGCCAGCGGTCTTCGAGTCGCAGTTCCTTGAGCTGACGCTGCATGGTCGTCACGACGCCGCCAGGGATCTGATGTCGCAGGAACGCGGCGTCGAATTCCTGCGGCATGCCGGCCGGCAAACCTTCGGCTTGCGCCAGTCGTGTCATGAATTGCGTAGCCAGAGCCAATGCACGGTCATCGATGTCGACCGTATGCCCCAATTCGCGCAAGTTGGCGACCATGCGAGTCGCCGCCGGCAATGACGTGCCGTTGCCGAGCGGCTCGACCGCGACGTGAACCGAGGCGATCCCAAGATCCGCGGCAGCAAGCGCGGTCATCGGTCCGAGCGCGATCGTGCAATGCGAATGGATCTCGAGCGGTGTGCGACCGATCGCGGCTTGAACCGCCGGAATCAACGTCCGTGCTCGTTCAGGACTCAACAGGCCGGCGGGGTCCTTGATGTACAAGCGATCGACGTCGGGCGATGCGGCGAGCCGTCGCGCGCAGCCCGCATAGAAGGCATCGTCGTGCACGGCGCTCACGGTATACGTGAGTCCGGCCACGATCTCCGCGCCGCCTTCGGCCCGGATCAAGCGCGCGCAATCCAGCAACGCATCCATGTCGTGCATGGGATCGACCACCGCGAAACGGGTCAGGCCATTCGCCATCAATCGTCGGTATACCAAACTCATGAACTCGGCGTCCGCGGTCTGCCAAGCAATGAACCGCAACCCGGTGGTAATGAATTGCAGCCGTGTGTTGGGCATCGCGGCATGCATCAGGCGTATGCGCTCCCAGGGATTTTCCCGAAATGAGCGCACGGCAATGCCCATGTGCGTGCTCGACGTGAAATCGAGCGCGCGAAAGCCTACCCGGTCGAGCAGTGGTGCCACCTGAAGACAGTGCGCCGTCGACAATCCAGTGGCGCCCCACAGGCTTTGATTGCCGTCGCGAAGCGCCACGTCCACGAGTTCTATGCGTGCCATGAATATCCTTACCCAGCGACCGCCAAAGCCAGCCGGCCGAGAAATCCGGTATCGACCCCGCCGCGCCTGAACTCGGGATCGGACACGATCTGCGAATGCAACGCCGTATTGACAGCGATGCCGTCGATTTTGCAGCGAGCCAGTGCATCGCTCATTCGGTCGACGGCCGCCGCGCGATTCTCCGCATGCACGACGATCTTCGCCAGGAGAGAATCGTAGAACGGTGGTATCACCGAACCCGCCTGCACATGGGTATCGATGCGAATCCCCGGCCCTGCCGGGAACACTGCACGGACGATCCGACCCGGGCTCGGTCTAAATTCGCGGGACACGTCCTCAGCGTTGATACGGCATTCGATGGCATGACCGCGGATCGCGAATTGCGCGTGGGCATCCCGAAGCCGCACACCGGCTGCGACGGCCAGTTGCTCGGCCACCAGGTCGACGTCCGTCACCATCTCGGTCACCGGATGTTCGACCTGGATCCGCGCATTGACCTCGAGAAAATAGTATTCGCCACGAGCGCCATCCACCAAGAACTCCACCGTACCCGCGCCTTTGAATTGAAGCTGCCGACCGAGCGCCACCGCATCGTTCATCAACCGCGACGCCATGCCATTCGGAAGCAGCGGCGCGGGCGCCTCCTCGATCAGCTTTTGGTAACGACGCTGCACCGAGCAGTCACGCGTGCCCAGATGCACCACCTCTTGGCCGTCGCCGAGGATCTGGACTTCTACGTGCCGACCCTGGGGTACGAACCGTTCGACGTATACTCGGGAATCCGCAAACGCGGCGTTGGCCTCCGCGATCGCGAGTTCCAGCTGAGACTGCAAATCCGCCGCTCGATCCACACGCCGCAGGCCGCGGCCGCCGCCGCCGCCCACCGCTTTGATGAGAATGGGCCAGCCGGTACCACGTGCAATCGCTTGCGCTTCGTCGATCGACGTCGCTTCGCCACCAGGAACGATGGGTAAGCCCGCGCCTGCTGCGTGACGCCGCGCCGCCAGCTTGTCGCCGACCGCATCGAGGGTCGCCGCGGTGGGCCCCACGAAAGTGATTCCGGCGAGTTCGCAAGCCCGCGGCAAGGCGGGGTTCTCCGACAGAAATCCATATCCCGGATGCAGTGCGTCCGCGCCCGCACTGCGGGCCGCGCCGACCACGGCCGCAACATCGAGATAACTCTTGGCTGCGGCGGACGGACCCAAGCGCACGCAGCGGTCGGCGAGTCGGGCGGGAACCGAGTCTAAATCGATGTCCGAAGCTCCCAGGACGGTCTCGATGCCCAGCCGCTTCGCCGTGCGCAGAATCCGCACCGCAATTTCGCCGCGGTTTGCGACGAACAGTCGTCGAATTTTCATTGAGCGTCCGCGACGACCCGCATCAGGACCTGGTCTTGCTCAACGAACTGGCCATCCTCGATCAAGATCTCACCGATCCGCCCGGCGTGTCCGGCGTAAATCGACGTCATCAGTTTCATCGTTTCCACGATGGCCACCGCGGTGTCGGGGCGCACCTCCGAGCCCATCTCGACGAACGGCGGCGCCCCCGGTCGCGGCGAGCGATAAAACGTACCGACCAGCGGCGCGTGAATCTCGCGGCCCGCACCGGCAGCCGCCACCGGTTCCTTGCCCGCGTCCGATGCGGCATGTGCCGCCGAGGGATCGGACCCCGGTGTTACCGCAGCCGCGGTGCCTGCGCGCAGAATGTCCTGCTGCTGTGTCCATTGGCCGGCGGAGGTGCGGCGCAATGTTATCTTGAAACGGTCCGTCTCGAGTTCGAACTCCTGGAGCGGCGTGGCATCGAGAAGCGTCAAAATCCGTTCAATGTCTTCGTGGTCGAGCACGATCAGCGCCGTCCCTTGCCGAGTGCGGCAAGCACATGGTCGTACGCACGCGCAGCCGGCTGCGCCACCGGGACAGCATCGCGCCGTGCCCAGACGGTCTCGGGACGGCTCTGCAACAGATAAACGCGGCCCCCACCATCACCGTCGGGCGCAACCGCCCATTCGATATCCTGCGGACTGCGGTAGTGCCGTTCGACGCGTTTGCCGACTTCGGCGAGTGCGTGAATCTCGGCATCGCTGAGCGCCGGCTGCAGTTGCGTTTGCCCCTCGAGCATTTCAACCCGTACGCCGCCATCCGGCGCCGCCACGTGACGCAGCGTTTTCGCCGACACGGTCCGCTTGACGATCTCGCCCGTCACTTTGCTGACGACGTATTTGTCAGGCGTCACCTCGCCGCTGACCAGCGCCGAACCCAGACCCCAACTCGCTTCGATGGCGATCACCGACCGGTCGCCCGTGACCGGACTGCGCGTGAACATCACCCCTGACGTTCGCGACTCGAGCATGCGCTGCACGACCACGCCCATCGCGACTTCGCGCTCCGGCAGCTTCAGTCGGAGTCTGTAGGTGACCGACTCGCGGCTATACAGACTGGCCCAACACGCACACAGCGAAGTCATCAAAGAGGCCGTGCCGCGCACGCACAAGTGAGTCTCCTGAAGTCCCGCGAAGCTCGCCTCGGAACTATCTTCGCTGGTGGCGCTCGAGCGCACCGCGACCGGCTTGTCGGGTCCGGCAAGTTCCCCGTACGCTTCCTCGACCGATCGCACGAGGTCACCCGGCAACACGCCGGCGGCAATGCGGCTGCGGATTTTGTCCGTGACGGCAGACACCGCCTCGAGGTCGCCGCCGTCCAACCGCTCGATCTCGCGGCGAATGAGGCCCTCCGGATCCAGCGCAGCGAGCACAGTCTCGAACGCGCGCGTCGTCACCACGAAGCCGGGCGGCACGGGGATCCCCGCGCTTGTCAGTTCACCCAGGCTCGCGCCCTTGCCGCCGACGGCGAGGCGATCGTCGAGCTTCAAATCGCGGAACCAGCGAACGTACATCAGTGAACTCCGTAGAAAATGCTGCGTCAGTCGAGCAGCGTCACGATCCCGAGATTGCCGTCGACACGCAGCCGTTGGCCGGTGCGGATGCGGCTGGTCGCCTGGCCGGTCCCGACCACGGCGGGCATGCCGTACTCGCGTGCCACGATGGCCGCATGCGACATGGTGCCGCCGATGTCGGATACGGCTGCGCGAATCTTGCCGAATACCGGACCCCAGCTGGGCGCGGTCACCGGACACACCAAAATCTCGCCCTCCTGCATCAGACCGATCTCATTGACGTCGCGCAATACACGTGCGATGCCCTCGACTACCCCGGGCGATGCCGCAAACCCGGTGAGTTCGTTGTCGCCGACGGTGGCCGGATCACGCGACCAGATCGCCAGCGTCTCGGAGGTGATGCCCCATAGCATTTGCACGGCGGGATCTTCAATCGACTCCGGCAAAGGCCCGAGCGCCGGCGGCGCATTCCAACCTTTCAGCCGCTCGACAATCTCTTTTCGTTCCCGAACGATGGGCTTCCAGTGTGCGGCTCCGACGGGCGGCACGCCGGCAGCCCACGCCAGCATGACATCGACCAAGGCTTGATCGACCTCGTAATGTTGCAGGTGAAACACGTCCTCGGCCTCATGGAGCACGCCTTGGCGTTCGAGCAGTGCGCCGAACTCGCGAATCTTCTTGAAGAATCGAGTGGTAAACCAATGCTCGCAGTAAAACTTGTGATCCTCGACGTAAGGAAATACCACATGGCATAGCCCCAGCATCTGATCGAATGCATCGCGCTCGGCGTCGCTCGGCACCAGCGCCCGGTACTCCGCAATGATGCGCACACGTTCTCTCTTCAACTGTTCGGTCGGCCGCTCGATCGATTGGCCGGCCTTGACCATGGTCACGTATCTCGGCAGTGCCGAGAATGGCACCGACAGGTCATCGTTCCAACTGCGGTGATGATGATAGAACCCATCGCCGGTGGACACGTTGAACCACGGCTCCCGCGACCGGTCGAGTTCTTCCATCCAACGTCGGCCGGGTTCACCCATCCGGGAAATGGCCTCCAGAATTGCCTGCGGACTGCCACCCGACAGAAAGGGCGCATCGACCCCAAGTTCCACGGCAAGCTTGGCTAACCGCTTCAGCTCTTCGTCGGGCCGGAACATCAGCACATCGATCCCCGCCACCATGCGCGCCACGGTTTGATCGGCGATCTCGGGGAATACCTGCTTGCAGAACTGGAAGAACACCAGGTACGCGCCGTACCCCAGCATCAGGAACTCGAAGTGGTGATGCCACATCTTGGAATACAGTTCGATGCAGCGATTGAAAGACGCGCGCACGTAATGGTTCTGCGCGATACCCCTGGCCTCGAACACCACCGCCGCATCTTCGAAGTCCGGCAATTCGGGGACTTCAACAGCGTCGATCTCGGTGATCAACCCATGCAGCCGCTTCTCCCACTCGCCGTACAGCGCCGGCCAGTTCTCGTAATAATGCGGCGCACGTTCTTGAAAAACCTTCAGTCGGCGCTGCACTTCATCGGGATCCGACACTGCATGAGCGGTGATGTAGACCCGACCGTTGACGATTCGATGCTCGATTCCCAACGCGGTCGGAAAAGCAAACACCCGCGTGGTATAGGCGCCGAGCCCGGTGTAGGCCACCTCGCCGGTGATCGCATCGAACGCCGGCATGGGTTCGGGAAAATGCATGGAGTTATAGAACCAGAAGCGCCTGTCGTCCTCCGGTCTGAACCGTGTGTAGTAAGGATAGAGATCACGCCAACCCTCCGCGCCGGCGATGTCGGTGATCTCCGAAGGCAACGGAAAAGGCTTATGTTTGGGCGCGCGCATCGATGTTCCCCTAGCCAGACACGATCATCTTTCGCATATTTCCGCGTAAGAGTAGCGCCCTTACGTGGCGATGTGAACACGTTCACGTCCGTTCCCTGCGGGTAGACTGCCCATGCCGTCACAGTTGAGTGCCCCACCCCGCCTTCAGGCTTGATCCTAGGTTGCTCACAGCAGCTAGGTGACCGAACGACGTACTTATGAGCGTATTGCCGACGGTTGCAAGGCCGGCTCATGTAGCGCCGGAATTGGTGGTTGACGTCGACTTCATGCGGCCCGGGCCTCAGGGGAGCGATCCATTCGAAGCATGGCCGAAGCTGCACGGCCCAACGCCCTTGGTATGGACTCCCCGCAACGGCGGCCACTGGCTGGCCACGCTCGGCGGCGTTCACGGCCTCGACCGGCTACCGCTGCGCTGGGATGCGTAGCACGTCCACGTCATCCGCAGCGGGCGTCATCGCCTCAGGCGTTCTCGCTGTAGATTGCGTTCGATAGAATCCATCGGACGGACTCAGCGCGGACTTCATCGACGGGTTCATGGGTAATCGATGCTTCGATCTTGGCATGACGCGCGCGCAGCACATCCCGATACTCGGGATGGCTGATGATGAAAAGCTGGTTGTCCTTGATGCCGCGCAAGACGTGGCCGCCGGCTTCGACTGCGTCCATTGCCAGATCCATGAACGAAGTTTCTCCTTCCTTCGGCGCTTCGCGCGGCGCATAACCGGTGTCCTTGTATTGCTCGTGGCGCATCTTGCCGCCCTCGCCGATGTTCGACTTGACCGTCCCGGGACAGTAGACCGACACGCCGATGTTGCGGCCGATCATGTCCGTACGCAGCGACTCCGACAGACCGACCACGGCATACTTGGTCGTGGTGTAGAGACCGACGGACCCGAGCGCGGCAATACCGCCCATCGATGCAACATTGACGATGTGCGCTTCGCGCCCGCTCGCCACCATGCCCGGTAGAAAGGTGACCAACGAATTGACCACGCCGCCAATGTTGACGCTCATGACCCAATCCCAATCGCTGAAAGTTGCCTGCTCCATCAACCCGTGAATGCCCACGCCGGCATTGTTGACGAGCACTTGCACCGGACCATACACACGTTCTATTTCTGCTTTCGCAGCGGCCAAGCCTCCGCGGTCGGTGACGTCGACCTTGATCGGGTGCACGAGTTGCGTCGGCTTGTCGCGAAAATAAGCCATGGTTTGGTCCAAGTGATCCTGCCGGCGATAGCTGAAGGCGACCTTCATGCCTTCTTCGGCGAGAACCTTGACGATGCCGAGGCCGATGCCGCTGCTGCCGCCCGTGACGAACGCCGACTTGCCCTTTAGGTCTTTCATTGGCTGGTGCCTCCCGTAGGATTCAAACTTGAGCTCGCGGCAACGCACGCCCGCGGATCATGTCCGCGCCTTTTTCCGCAATCATGATGGCGGGAGCGTTGGTGTTTCCGCCGGGCACATCCGGCATGACGGACGCGTCGATGACCCGCAGCCCATCGACTCCTCGCACCTTGAGCGATGCATCGACGACCGCCGCGGCATCGCCGTCGACGCCCATCTTGCAAGTGCCCACCGCATGTTGCGTGATGGCGCCGTTGTCGCGGACGAATTTCTCGAACCCCGCATCCGAAACCACATTCTCGCCGGGTAGGATTTCATCCGCGATCAGGCTGCGCAGCGGCTCGCGGCGATAGATGTCGCGGATGGCCTTGAGGCCGCGGATGGCGCGATCCACATCGGATCGCTCTTTGAACAGATTGAACTGTATCCGCGGTGCGTCCTGCGGGTCGGCGGAACGCAATGTCATCTCGCCCCGACTATCTTGTTTGATCATGGACACGCCGACCCCGAGCGTATGCGGCGGCTTCCTGCCGATCAGCGGGAACCAAAGTTGGCGCGCACTGATTTCGCCCGACATGCACGTGAACTGCATATCGGGCCGGTCCAGCCGCGGATCCGTACGAATGAACATATTGCCGGCGGCACCGTTGGTGGCGAACAGACCCTTGCCGAGCAGGCCCCACTTGACCACCCACGTGGCCGCGCGATCGACGCGCAACTCGCTCCGGAACACCCCCGGCCGCACGTTCCAACCCGCGAAAAAAAATGGATGCTCGATGAGGTTCTTGCCCACACCGGGCAAATCGATCAGCGGCTTGATGCCGACGCTCGCGAGATGATCCGCGGGCCCCACTCCCGACAGCATGAGCAGCTGCGGCGAACCGTACACGCCGCCGGCAATCAGGACTTCGCGAGCGGCCATTGCGGAAAAACCTTGTCCGCTCTGGGAATAGTCGACTCCGGCCGCGCGGCCGGCCTCGATGCGGATGCGGGTGGCGAGCGTTCGTGTCTCGACCGTCAGGTTGCGTCTATTCATTGCCGGCTTGAGAAAAATGCGCGCCGTACTCGCCCGCCGTCCGTGCGTCACGGTCATTTCACTGCGCTGGAATCCTTCGGTCTGTTCGCCATGGTAATCCTCCGTGGCCGGGAATCCCGCAGCGATGCTGGCCGCGCGGATCTCGTCGTACAGCATATTGGTAGCGGGAACGACCACCTCCAGTTCGCCCGAATCACCGTGATAGGAACCCGCGCCAAGCCAGCTCTTTTCCGATTTGCGGAAATAGGGCAATACATCCGCGTAACTCCAGCCCACCAGGCCGCGCGCGGCCCAGTCGTCGTAGTCGAGCCGGTGGCCACGCGCATAGACCATGCCGTTGATCATCGAGGAGCCGCCCAAGCCCTTGCCGCGCGGAATCTCGATTCGCCTGCCGTTGCAATACGGTTCGGGCTCGCTTTCGAAATTCCAATTGAGGTCCCGGCGCACCACGTATTTGGGAAACGCGATGGGCATGTCTTTGAACAGGCCCGTCGAAGCGCCTCCCGCCTCGAGCAGCAGCACAGTCGTGTTCGTATCCTGCGTCAAACGATTGGCGAGAACGCACCCCGCGGAACCGGCACCGACGATAACATAGTCGAATTTCCTTTCCGATCCGCTCGCCACTCAGTGCACCTCGCCGGTAAATGTGCGTAAGGCGGGATTCGTCTTATCCGGCCCGGCGAGCGCACGGGCCACGCCGGGCCGCGCGCGCATCCGATCCACCCAGTCCAAGAGGCGAGGACAATTACTACGGTTGCCGATTGCGGGAAACATGCGTTCGAGCATCATTCCGCAATGACTGAAGAAATTCGCATCGGCGAGCGTAAAAGTGTCGCCGGCGAGCCATGCGCTCATAGTCAGTTGCTGTTCGACCTTGGCGACTGCGACTTCGATTTTTCGCGTGGCATTGGCGAGGTCAGCCTCGCTGAATCCGGAGCGCGCCGTTTTCCACTTCTCGCGCTGTTCGTACAGCGGGATGCGCTCCAACAGCTTCTCGAATTCGCCGCTCTCGACGCTGCGCGCGATCACTCCCACCATCCTATGCCAACCCCACATGGACACGAAATTCATCACGTGTTCGTCGATGAACTTATTCCAGTACCGCATGCGAGCTTTGCCGGCTGCATCCGCCGGGCGCAAAGTCGGCGCATCGGGAAAGGCGTCCTCGAGATATTCGTTGATGACCGTGGTATGCGTAACGATGATGCCGTTGTGATCGAGCACCGGCACCTGCCCCTCGGGATTCAGGGCGACGAACCACGGCTGGTGTTGCTCGAATTTGTGCAAATCAACGTAAACGCTTTCGAACGCCAAGCCTTTTTCGTGCAGGGGGATTAAGCTCTTAAGGGAATTGGCGACGGGCTCGGCGTGATACAGCTTTAGCATGTAATATCTCGTCAAATAGTGGAGTGCGGTGAGCGTCGTTCGGAACGCGAGTAACCTTATTTTATAGGACAACGCATGGGCTGCTCGGATGCTCGAGAAAAATAGCCGTCTTCTCTGCAGGTAGACTGCGGATTCGGTTACAGTCGATCAGAGGCAATGCTCTTCAGGTCGAATACAATGTTAACTGCGGGGAATTGCAATGCGCGCATATGAAATCACTGCCGGTAGCAGCACTCTCGATGGCCTTCGGCGTTGCGAACGGCCGGATCCCGTTCCGCTGCCGAATCAAATCTTGGTCCGCATCAAAGCGGCGTCGCTCAACTACCGCGACCTGCTGATCGCGCGCGGTCACTACATGGGCGGCGCGCTCACCGCCGACGCCATCCCACTATCGGATGGAGCGGGCGAAGTCGTCGGGGTCGGCGCATCGGTAACCCGCTTCCGCGTCGGGCAGCGGGTGGCCGGCACATTCTTCCGCGGCTGGATTGACGGGCCCCCGCCCCGTAGACCGCTGGTTGCTCTAGGAGCGCCCCCGGCGGACGGCGTGCTTGCGGATCTGGCCGTATTCGACGAGCAGGACGCGGTCGCCGTGCCTGACCATCTTTCATGGGCGGGAGCGGCCACCCTGCCTTGCGCCGCGGTCACGGCCTGGCGCGCGCTGATCGACATCGGGAACGTAGCTCCGGGCGAAACCGTTCTACTGCTCGGCACCGGCGGCGTATCGATATACGCGCTGCAGTTCGCTCGCCTCGCCGGCGCACGCGTGTTCATCACGTCATCCAGCGACGACAAGCTCGCGCGTGCACGCTCGCTGGGCGCGGAGGGCTGCATCAACTACCGCACCACGCCCGAGTGGGAGCGAGAGGTGCTGAAGCTGACCGACAGCCAAGGCGTTGATCATGTATTGGACGTCGGCGGGGCAGGCACGTTGAGCCGCTCGATCGGTTCGGTCGCGGTCGGCGGCAGCGTTGCGATGATCGGCGTGCTGACGGGAGTCGGCGCCGCCGGCAGTCCCTATGGGCTATTGGGCAAACAGGCGAGCATGCACGGCGTCTACGTTGGTTCGCGAGGTCATTTCGAGCGCATGAACGCGGCGATCGCCGCTCATCGGATGGAGCCCATCATCGATCATGAATTCAGCTTCGACGATGCGCCGGCCGCTTATCGCCATCTCGAAAGCGGCGCACACTTCGGCAAAGTGGTGATCCGCTTTTGAGCGGGGAGGTCACCGTACGCGAAGCGGTCGTTTCGCTGCTTCGCGAACTCGGACTGACCACCGTCTTCGGTAACCCCGGCTCCACCGAGTTGCCGATGTTTCGCGATTTTCCCGCGGATTTCCGCTACGTGTTGGGCCTGCAAGAGTCGGTGGTCGTGGCCATGGCGGATGGCTTTGCGCAGGCCCGCAATGACGCCGCGCTGGTCAATCTGCACTCGGCCATCGGCGTCGGCCATGCGCTCGGCAGTATTTTCACGGCCTACAAGAATCAGACGCCGCTGGTGATCACAGCCGGCCAACAAGCGCGCTCCATCCTGCCTTTTGAGCCGTTTCTATATTCGGAACAAGCGGCTCAGCTGCCGAAACCCTACGTCAAATGGAGCGTCGAACCCGCGCGTGCCGCGGACGTGCCCGCGGCAATAGCGCGCGCTTACTATGTCGCGATGCAGCCGCCGCGCGGCCCCGCGTTCGTATCGGTGCCGGTCGACGACTGGGACCGTCCGTGCGTGCCGGTCGAGGCGCGTCACGTCAGCCGGACCGTCGCCGGCGATCCCATCCTGCTCGAGCGAGCCGCCGGCGCGCTCGAGCGAGCGAGGCAACCCGTCATCGTGGTCGGCGCGTCGGTTGCGCGCGACGATGCATGGGATGAAACCATTGCGCTCGCGGAGCTGCATCAAGCGGCGGTTTGGGTCAGCCCCATGTCGGCGCGCAACAGTTTTCCCGAGCGCCACCCGCTCTTCGCCGGGTTTCTGCCCGCCGACCGGGCCGCCATCGTGGCGCGCTTGCACGGGGCGGACTTCATCCTGGTATTGGGAGCGCCGGTATTCACCTATCACGTCGAAGGTCACGGACCGCATATTCCGGACGGAGCCACGCTGATACAGCTGACCGACGACCCGGGGTCGGCGGCCTGGTCGCCGGTGGGCACCGCCATCGTCACGAATCTGAAACTGGGCGTCGCAGCGCTGCTCAAAACGCCCCCCCTCGGCAAACGCAGCGCGCCCGCCATTGCGCCGCACGCGAAGCGCCTGACGCCCGATGTGTTGAGCGACCGCTATCTTATGCAACAGATCGCGGCGCTGCGTCCGGTCGATAGCATCATCGTGGAGGAGGCGCCGAGCAGCCGCGGACCGATGCACGACTATCTACCGATCCTGGAGCGCGAAACCTTTCACACCTGCGCGAGCGGTGGCTTGGGGCACGGTTTGCCGGCAGCGGTGGGCGTGGCGTTGGCACGGCCGGGACGCAAGATCATCGGCCTCCTTGGCGACGGGTCGGCCATGTATGCCATTCAAGGCCTCTGGTCAGCCGCCGACCTTAACTTACCCATCGCATTCATCATCATCGCCAACAGCAGCTATCGCGCGCTCGAAGAGTTCGGCCATCACTTCGACATTAAAACGCTGCCCGGCGTAAAGCTGCCGCATCTCGATTTCTGCGCGCTTGCTGCTGGTCACGGCGTAACAAGCATTCGCGTCCACCGCTGCGAGGATTTGGACGCTGCGCTGCTCGAGATCTTCGCAGCCACCGCCCCCATGTTGCTCGAAGTCCTGGTCAAATGAACGAACGCACCGGCTCCGTGCCGTCCCAACCGATGCTGGCGCGATAGAACTTGCTGAACGTCGCCTCGAATCCCGCGCCGATTTCGATGAATTCCACGTAGCCGGGCAGCATCGCGGTCGTGTCCATGTACGCCACGCTTCCGCCCGACGGTACTCCCGCCAGGAATACCAAATCGTGTCCCGCCGCTTGATATTGCGCGACGTCCCGATCGAAATGGCGGGTGGCGCGCCCCCAATGGTGAAACCCATGACCGTGGCGATCGATCCACTCGCGGTATACCGAAGGATGCTCATCGTTGGGCTGAATGAGCTCGATATTCATGTGACCCGCGAAACTCATGGCAAGCGACACGTCGGCCTTGGAATCTTGGCCGCGATATTTCGGATTCGTGCCGGTGAAGTGATCCAACAGAAACCATGGACCCACGCCCAACTTGTCGACCCAATGTTTCATCGCCACGTGAATGTCGGGCACCAGATAGCACATTTGGATGACACCATCATCCGGTTGACCAAAACCTACGAGTCCCATCGCCGCACCTCCACAATGATTAATCCGCGGCGCCGAGCGCCCAGCCACCGTCGATCGAGATCTGCTGCCCGGTGACGTATGCCGACGCCGCGGACGAGAGAAATAACGCCAAACCCTTCATGTCCTCGGGCAATCCCACGCGGTGCATGGGTATGGCCTTGCTCATCGCTGCCTGCATCTGCGGCTGCTTCGCATGGCCGCCGCCGATGTTGGTCGCGAAAAAGCCGGGGGCGATGGCATTGACCGTGATTTGGTACGCGGCGAGTTCCAACGCCACCATGCGCATCAGGTGGGCAGCGCCGGCTTTTGCCGTCATGTAAGCGGCACCGATTGCCGGCTCGCATTGATAAGCCGCCACAGAGGTGGTGACGATCATGCGGCCGGATCGTTGCGGGCGCATGATTCGTGCGCCGGCGCGCAGCGTCGCGAAAATGCCGTTCAAGTTGATGTCGATAACCCTGTTCCAACGCTCATCCGTATAGTTTTCCAACGCGCCCGCGGAGTTGCGCGGCCGCTCTGCACCCACCCAACTTCCCACGAACCCGGGCCCGGGATCGATCCCGGCATTGGCGAATACGACGTCGAGGCGTCCCTGCGCCTGGGTCGCGGCGTCGAACGCGCGATCGATGGCGGCGTGATCGCGAACGTCGACGACTTCGCCGCGTACGGCATACCCGAGACCCGTCAGCCGTCGCGTCTCGTCATCGATGCGTCCGGCGTCGACGTCCAATAGCGTCACTCGCGCGCCGTTCTCGGCCAGCGCTTCCGCATATCCGAGCCCAAGACCGCTTGCGCCTCCCGTCACGATGACGCCGTAGCCGTCTACCTTGAACAGTTCGTTGATTGTCATTTTTTCTCCGGTGGCCGCTCCCTAACTCGCAGCCGACCCGACGTCGACCAGAATTTTCAGTCCTTCTTGGCGGCGCAGCCGTTCGATGCCGCCTTCCACGACGTTCTCGAAAGGAATCGTTTCCACCCATTCGTTCAAAGGATAATCGCCGCGCGCCATGGCGTCGATGACGCTCGGAAAGGCGTGTGCGGACATGGCAACGCCCGTGATGTTGACCTCGGGCATCAGCAAATCAAAAGGCGGAATCACGACCGGCAGGTGATGGATGGCCACCACGACCGCGGTGCCGTCGACGCGTGTTCCGTGCAGCGTCGCATGAAATGCCGAGGGCGCACCCGCTGCGTCGACCGAGGCATGAGCGCCGCGGCCGCCCGTGAGATCGCGAATCGCGGCGATGGGATCGCAGTCTTTGGGATCGAGCGTCACACGCGCACCGAGGCGCTGCAAGACCGCGCGGCGCAGCGGCGAGGGATCGATCACGATGACGTCGACGCCGCGCGCCTTGAGCGTCAAGCACACGCCGATTCCGATCGGGCCGGCGCCGTGAATCGCCACGGTCTGACCGGCTTCGAGCCGGCAGCGATTGGCGGTATGCCACGCGACGGCGAGCGGCTCGATGAGCGCGCCTTGCAGGGGCGTCATGCCCACCGGTAGACGATGCGCCATCCCACGCCGCACGACGGTGTATTGCGCGAGACCGCCGCCGCTTCGGTTATAACCATGCAGGGCGAGGTCGGGGCAATGGTTGTATTGGCCTGCCGCGCACCACACGCAGCAGCCGCAGGTCTCGATCGGCTCTACCGCTACGAGATCGCCCGGCGCCAGATCGTCGACGCCGGCGCCGCACGAGACCACTTCGCCGGATAATTCATGACCGAGGATGACGGGGTTCTTCACGCCCGTCAGCGGGTGCGGCGTCGTGCGCGTCGTGACCGGGCCGTCGTAGTATTCGTGCAGGTCGCTGCCGCAGATACCATTGTAGAAAACGCGCAGCTTGACGTCGCCCGGCCCCGGCTCGGGTTCTGCGACGGATTCTAGCCTGAGATCGCGGGGACCATGATAAACCGCAGCGCGCATAATCACTCCCCAGGATCGTCTCTAATGGAAACCGAGCCACGGTTCGCTCACTCAACCGAGCATGCAGCCTGACTCAACCGGCAGCGAAGTGCACATCGCATCGTTGCGAATCTGGCGCTCACCGACGCCCTTGCGATTATCGAGCTAGCCGGCCGGCGTGTTCCTCGCAAGGTACTTGGCGAGCGCATCCAGCTCCGCGTCGCTGATTTCAGTCTTGCGAAATTGCGGCATCACCGAGATACCGTGGCGCACCCAGCGTTTCACGGTCGCCGCCGGCAGATCCTTCCACTCGAGCAGCACGCCCGGTTTGACGCCCTGGTATTTCACGGTCAATGCATGCGTCCCTGGATGGGTGATGCCGGGATCGTGGCACGGTGCGCACCACTTGGCATACACGGCACGGCCGTCCGCGTGTTCCTCGGAGTAATCCTGTGCAACCGCGGGCGCCGCGAACATGCCGAGAACCAAGGCGACCCCCGCAGCCGGCAGCCCGCAGATGTGCCCGCTCATGTCCGCGTCTCCCGCAGATGTTTGGGCCAAATGGCGTATCTCCCGGGCGAAAGCACGCCGTTTGGATCGATGGCATCCTTCAGCGTTTCGTGAAAGCGCTGCAGCGCATGACTGTTGAACGAGTAGACGTCCATGACCGTTTTTTGGAAGACTGGCGCCGTTCGATACTCGCCCCAGCCGTGTTGGCCGCCCACCTCGATCAGCTTCTTGAAGCCTTCGCGGTAGCGCTTGTTCGTGACCGGATCCTCGGTCACCGGGGTCGCCAAAATGAAGATGAAGGATCGCTCCCAGAAACATGCCGGCAAGGTGAACGAGCGAAACAGCGGCATGCCGAGATCGCGCGCCGCTTCGCTGAAAACGCGGTTTGCCTCGATGATGGCCTCGCCGCTGCGCGGAATTATGGGCGAAAACCACATGTGTCCCTTCGAAGGCGTGGGATTCCAGGGGGTGCGCGCACCGATCGAGAATACCCGCAGCGACGGAATGCCGAATTCCGGCTCGTGATAGTCCTCGGCCTTGGCGGGGTCGATCGGCAACGAGACGCGGTCCACGATGCGAAACTTCGCGCCGTCGATCTTCGAGAAATGCCGCTGGCTCGCCAGCCACTGCGCGTCGATGACTTCCGCAGGTCCGTGGAAGCTCAACCATAATTCCCAATAAGCAATGCTGCTTTTCAAGCCGTAAGCTTCGAGTTCAGGCGAATACCCCAGCTTGACCGCACTCAGCAATTGACGGTGTTCGTCCGTCATCTCGGGCGGTCCGTGCTCGTTCCACAGCTGCACCTGACCGATCGGTGGGTAGCCATTGAGCGGCGATGCGATGTCCGGAAAACCCGATGTGATGCGCGCGTTCTCGAGGTAGTTCAGCGTTTCGACCAGTGGTGCCAAGTCGCGGTAGCGCGGCAACGAGACCGTGCATCGCAGGTACGCCTCAGGCTGCGGCATCAACCAGAAGCCCATCTTGGTGACGATGCCGTAGTTGGATTGCGAAAAAATGCCGTCGATCCACGGTCCGCAACCCGACTTGTACTGCTGCCAAGTCTTGGCGTTCGGGATTGCGCCCATTCCGGTACGGAGCAACTCGCCGCTCGGCAAAACCACTTCCATTCCGCAATGCGAGTCGAAGTGATTGCGATAGTTGGCCTGGGTGTAGCCGCCGCCACGGTCGATGGCATTGCCGACGACACTGCCCCATCCCGGGTCCGGACAGTCGATCCACAGCTTGAGCTTGCGCTCCTGGATGTAATGGTACAGGTCGAAATAACTTACGCCCGGCTCGACCAGCGCGGAGGCATTCTCTTCATTGACCTCGATGATGCGATTCATGCGCTTGAGGTCGACGACCACGCAGCCCGAGTATGCCGGTGCCGAGCCGCCATAGCCGAGATTCTTGCCGGTGGAAATCGCATAGAGCGGCACGCGGTAGCGATTCGCAGTCCGCACGATTTGCTGCACCTCTTCCGTGCTGGACGGCGCCACGGCTGCAGAGGCGATGCGCTCTTCGGGCTCGTGAAGAAAAGGCGAATACGCGTCGCGGTACAGGTCCAAGTCCTCATCGCTGGTGAAGACCCACTGCTTGCCCACGGTTTGCTCGAACTCGGTTAGAGCGCTGGCAAAATCACGCGGGTTCACTCCCGTCGGCACTCTCATCAGCGTCTCTCCCCTTGCACGTTCTTATTCACCCAGTACCTTAAATTCAAGCAGCGATGATCCAAGACACCAGACCCGCCTCGGCTGCCGGTGAGCCCCGCTCTTCCCTCGATGACCGCTTCGGGCTGGATGCAAGTCGGGTGAGCCGCGGCTGGTCTTTCGCGCGTACGCAAGAGGTGAGAACGCCGATCAACTGATGGGGCCAATCGTGGCCCGGCCAGTCGTGGCCCGGCCAGTCGCGCGCATTCATGAGAGCGTCACACGTCCGGCTCAGCATCGGCTGCGCAGCGGTCACGCGATGCGCCAGAGCGCCGGGCGGCGATCCGCGATGCTCCACGCGAACCACCACGCGCATCCAATGATCCTTAGCGAGTTGTTCCAGACAAAACAGACTGGCCGCTGTGGTCATGCCGGCGATAGCGCCGCCCCCCGCCCACTGCGGCCGCAGATGGTGGCGCCATACGCCCGTCACGTCGCCCTGCAGAGCCGTGGTCTCCCGGCCGGCACTCTTCGCCGCCGCACCGAACGCACGGCTGGACGCGAATCGCGAGTCGAAGAGTATCGTGCCGAGCGCTATGGCGTCCCCGGCAAAGCCGACTGCTGTTGGTATGGGCGCTGCCGAGGCATAGGAACCGCCTACACCCAGGCTTATCGCGGCCGCGGCGCCCGACAGACAAAATCTACGGCGGTCCATGAGTCTCCGGTCAGTCGTTTCCCCGACGCAAACGGTACGCGCTGCGACGCCTCGCAACTCGATCGTCAGCGAAACGCTCTGTCCGCTCAGCGAAATCTTGGGTGCGGCTTCTGGTCATGGAGGCACCCCACCCACTGACACCGATGGTCAGCCTCCCTTGGCGCGGCCATGCAAACGGGTTACCAGATCGGCTTCTCCGGTGCTCAACCCGAATTGCTGCTCGAGCCGGTCCGAGTCGGCGCCGCGGCGCGCCAAGTCGATGGCCTGATCGAGCGATTCCGATCCCGCCGCCGTGCGCGATTCGACCAAGTCGACGCGCTCCGCAACACCCGAGAACTCATGCTCCACGCGTTGCACTCGCCGCCCGGTGCGCACGCTGATCGAGGCGACCAGCTCGAGCTCTCGGCGCAGCGCAGCAATGCTCGATTCCAGAGACTCGCACTGCGCACGCCATCGTCGCATGGCCTGCATGGCCATCAGCGCTGCAATCAGTGCGCAAACCGCCAGCGTCGCGCCGGCGATGCTCACGATAATATCCACATTCATTAGGCGTACTCGTCAATGATAGATTTGGGCGGCCGTGGCTCAGCCGGTTGGGATCGATCGCCGGCTTTCGGGTCAGGCAGGTTGCCATGCGGATCGGGCGGCGGTTTGCCCGCCGATTCGTCTTTGTCGCGATGCTTGTCCGCAATAGGAAGCACGGGAAACAGGCCGGAATTGCTCAAGCGATCGACTTCGCTCATGTGTCACCTCGCTTATTCGTGCTTGGGCGGCGGCGCTTTCACTTCAGATGTCTCTGGCCCGGGCCATGCCATCTCCGCCGGCCCTATGTGCTGCGCGGCGGGCTGTACCGGCTTCGCTCGATTCTGAACCAGTACCGTCTTGTCGAGTTCGGCAGGCGGCACGCGCCATAGTAACCGATTTGCAGCACTACTCGAATCTGCCGTTTCGACTCCGGGGGCGGCAACCTGCGGCGTTTGTTGGCTGGCTCTGGCCGTCACGGCGAGACCGGGCGCGACCTCTTCCAGGACCAGAACCGCGACACGTCGATTGGCGTTGCGCCCTTCGGGCGTGTCGTTCGTTTGCCGCGGATGGAATTCGCCGAAGCCGACGATTTCGAGTCGCAGGGGATCGATGCCCTGTTTCGTGAACTGATGGACCACGCTGGCGGCGCGCGCTGCCGACAACTCCCAATTCGATGGGAAGGCCGCGGTGCGGATCGGCCGGTCATCGGTATGACCTTCCACCCGTATCGGATTAGGGAACGGCTTGAGCACATCGGCGAGCTTATCGAGCACGGGCTCCGCCGCGGGCGCAAAGTCGCCGGCGCCGCTTGGAAAAAGGATGTCGGTATTGATCTCAATTTCGAGCCACAGGTTTTCACGCCGCACGGTGACCAACTTCGCGTCGATCAGCGCCTGCATGGCGTTTTGCACCTGCCGTTCCATGCGGATCAGAGCGCCGGCGAGATCCTCATGGGCAGACCCCCTGTCAGCATCCGGATTTCTAGGTGTCAGATCACCATCCGGAGTGTTTCTCGGATCCCTGATCTTGATGAGGGCTGTCGGCGTCACGCCCACCAACGGTTTGTCGCCGCCCTTGCCCGGCTGCTTCTCCCCGACATTGATGGGCTGTATGCTCTTGGGAGCGCCGTGAAACGCAGCGATCATCGAATCCGACAGCACGCGAAACTTGCCTTCGTTGACCGATGACATGGCGTACATGACGGTGAATAGCGCGAACAGCAACGTCACCAGGTCGCCATAGGGGATGGCCCAGGCTTCCGAGTTAACGTGCTCCTCGTGCTTTTTCTTGCGAGCCATGCTGAACCGCCCTCAGAAGCCTCAATGGTGGAAATAGCCTTGCAGCTTCGATTCGATGTTTCGCGGATTCTCGCCTTGTGCGATGGCGATGATGCCCTCGATCACCATGGTCCTGAGTTGCACTTGACCGTGGATGACCGACTTGAGCTTATTGCCCATGGGCAGGAACAGCAGGTTGGCGAAGGCGATTCCGTAGATGGTGGCGATGAAGGCCGCGGCGATACCGTGACCCAGTTTGGATGGATCCGTCAGGTTTTGCATGACGGCCATCAGTCCCATGACCGCACCGATGATGCCCAGAGTGGGCGAATAGACGCCCATGGCCTCGAATACCTTCGCCGCCTGGTTGTCGAAGTGTTCCATGGTATCGAGTTCGATTTCCATGCTCGAGCGAATCGCTTCGGGCTCGCCGCCGTCCACCAGCGACTGCAGGCCCTTCTTCAGGAACAGGTCCTTCTCCGCTTCAACCGCGGATTCCAGCCCCAAGAGGCCTTGCTTGCGCGCAATGTTGCTCCACTCGACGATTTTCTCGATCATCGCCGCCGGATTGTTCGCCGGAGGCTTGAATACCCACGCCACGATCTTCCAGGCACGCAAAAAAGTCGCCAACGGCGTTTGCACCAGGCTTGCCGCAAAGGTTCCCACGATCACGATGACGAACGCCGCGCTGCCGACCAGCGCGCCGGCGCTGCTGCCTTTCAAGATGGCGCCGCCGATGATGGCGATCAGCGCCAGCACGATCCCGATGATGCTGAGAATATCCATTGATTCAGTCTGGCGTTAACCACTCCGCGAGCCGTGCGCGCAAGCGAATCAACGCCTGACCGTGGATTTGACAGACTCGCGATTCGGATACTTCCAGAACCTCGCCGATTTCGCGCAGGTTCATGTCCTCATCGTAATAGAGCGACAACACCAGCTTCTCCCGCTCGGGCAGCGTGCCAATGGCGTTTGCAAGCGCATCGCGGAACCCGGCCTCTTCGATATGATCGAAAGGACCCGGCCGCTCGTCACGCGCGTGGTCCGCGGGACTCGACTCATCCTCACTGGATCCCACCTGGTCGAAACTGAACAGACGACAGCTGGCGGCGTCCTGCACCAGCTTGTGGTATTCCTCGATGGACACGCCGAGACCTTCGGCGATGTCCGTGGGAGTCGCGTCCTGACCCTTGGCGTTTTCGAGCTTGCGAACGACGTCCGCCATCTCCCGCATGTTTCGATGCACCGAGCGCGGTGTCCAATCGGATTTGCGCACCTCGTCCAGCATCGCACCGCGGATGCGGATGCCCGCATAGGTTTCGAAGTTGGCGCCTTTCGTGGCGGAGTAGTGTTTGGCCGCATCCAGAAGGCCGATCATGCCGGATTGGATCAAATCATCGACCTCCACATTGGGCGGCATGCGGCTGACCAAGTGATAGGCAATGCGTTTGACCAGGTCTGCATACCTAAGGACCAGCTCTTGTTGCGGCACCTCACCGACCGGAACGTCGCCGTCCGCGCTTGGCTTCGGAGTACGCTTCTGCGTGTTTGAATATTGTGTACTTGCTCTCATTGCAATACCGTCGAGGGACTTATCCGAGCCCCTACCATTCGTTCAACAAAGAACTCCAGGTGACCTCGCGCACCTTTTGGCACAGACCACTTATCGGCGTTGACCGCCAATTTCTTGAGCGCCATGGATGAAATTGAGGCGGGGTAGGCTTCTACGACAGCGGTTTGTCGTTGGACGGCGCGCCGTAGGTAATCGTCAAACGGTACCGAGCCGGCAAACTCCAGCGTGACATTGAGGAATCGGTCACAGACGCGGGAGATTTTCTGGAAAAGATCCGGCCCTTCGCCCGAGCGGCGTGTTTGATTGGCCAGAATTTGGAACCGCTGCACGCCGTGTTCGCGACTCAGTACTTTGATGAGCCCGTAGGCATCGGTGATGGAAGCCGGTTCATCGCAGACCACCACGACCACGTGATGCGCCGCCTGGCTGAAGGTCAGCACGCTATCGTGCAGGCCCGCCGCCGTGTCGATGATCAGAACCTCCACGCGATGGTAGAGATCGCTGAAGGCGCGGATGATGCCGGCTTGTTCCGCTTCGGAAAGGTTGGCCATGCGCTTGATGCCGGAAGCCGCCGGAACGATTTGCAGCCCATGTGGGCCCGTGACGATTGCGTCCTCCAGAGAACACTCGCCCTTGACGACGTGGCCCAAGTGGAATCGCGTGTGCAACCCTAAGACCACGTCGACGTTGGCCAGGCCGAGATCCGCATCGACCAACATCACGTCGCGGCCCTGCGAGGCGATCGACACGGCGAGGTTGGCCGATACGGTCGTTTTGCCGACACCGCCTTTGCCGCCGGTGACTGCGATGACCTTGACCGGACGCGAAGCATTGAGCTGCATAAGTGTTTCCGCCTGATTTCTTGAGAGTCGGGTGTCACGCATGGGCAGGTGCTCGGCCGAAATTGCGTGCGAAATAGCCGTCGTTGACGGGGGTTGGCGCGCGCTCCTTGAGCTTCAGTGCAGCTCGGATGAGCCACACCCGCCGTTCATGCGCGGCATGCAGGTCTTCCGGAACCCGCTGTCCGTTGCACAAATAAGCGATGCGCAGTTTGTGCCGCAGCGTCGTCGAGATCACGGCGCCCAAACTCGCGGCTTCGTCCACCTTGGTCAGAATGCAAGCGGCCGGGGAAATCCGGGCGAACGACTTGACGATTTCCTCGAGCGCATGCGCCTCACCTTGTGCGGGAAGCGCCAGCAACACGTGTGCGCGTGCGGCGCCGAGTTGCAGCGCCGCGAGTTGCTCGGTGAGACGAACATCCCGCGGCCCCATTCCAGCAGTATCGATCAAGACCAGTTTCTTCGACTTGAGCCGCTCGAGCACTCGCGCCAGTTCTTTGCCGCTGTTCGCCGTGTACATCGGCGCGCCGAGAATGCGCGCATACGTCATCAACTGCTCGCGCGCGCCGATGCGATATGCATCCGTACTCACGAGCGCGAGATCGCGGCTGCCATGCTGCATGCTCCAGCGCGCCGCCAACTTCGCGATGGTCGTCGTCTTTCCGGCTCCGGTGGGACCCACCAGCGCAATGACGCCGCCGTTGACCGGGCTCAGTTTGTCGACCACGCGCAGATCCCTGAGCAGGAGCGCCAGATGAATGTTCGCAGGACTCTTCAAGTTCGTGCGCCGCGGCGCGCGCGACGCGAGCGACATCGCAATGTCCGGTGCTATGTCCATGGCCGTCAGTTGCTCGAGAACACGCGCCTGCAAAGGCTCGCGCAAGCGTTTGTCGTTCCATGACATGTGCGCCAACTCGCCTTGCAACAGCTCGCGCAAGTCTTTGAGCTCCGCCTGCACCGCGAGGTAGCCATCATTCGACGCAGACGCCGTCTTCCGGCTCGGCGGCGCCGCGGACGCTGCCGCTGGCGGCATTTCGACGATTGGCCGGGACGCACGCGTGACCGGCGCCTTGGGCACGGCTGCGGCGGTGATCACCGGTGGCGCTGCGCCGACGGGTAGCGCCGCGATCACGGGCTCGGCGGGTGAGTACATCGGCTTGTCCCCCATTTCGGAGGGCACGGCCGGTGTGCGTCTGTGTGTCGCACCGACGAACAACGCCTCGTCGTAGTCGACCGCGGCGATGACTTCGATTCCTTCCTCGACCCGGCGGCTGGACAATATCACCGCGTCCGGGCCCTGCTCGGCACGCACTTGCGCGAGTGCCGCACGCATGCTGACGGCCATGTACCGCTTAATCTTCATCTAAAGCCTCCGTGGATCAAGGTATGCATCAGCGTCCAACCGCAGCAATCACGCGAATGCGGCGATTTTCAGGAATCTCGTTGTAAGCCAGCACCGACAGCGACGGGGTCGAATACCGCATCAAGCGCGCGATCCAGGGCCGGATCTTCGGCGCGACCAACAGCACCGCGGGCTCGCCTGCGGCTTCTTGCCGGCGCGTGCGGTCGGCCAACGCCGTCTGTATGCGGTCGGCGAGGCCGGGTTCGAACCCGGGCGCGCCCTCGGTGCCGCCGCCCGCCATCGAATCCTGCAGCACCTGCTCGAGCGCCGGGTCCAAGGTGATGACCGGGAGTTCTTCGCGCAGGCCGCCGATGCTCTGCACGATGCTGCGGCCGAGCGCGACGCGAACGGCGGCCACCAGCACCACCGGGTCCTGCGTTTTCGGCGCGAGTTCCGCCAGCGCCTCGCATACCGTGCGCAAGTTGCGCACGGGTACCCGCTCCTGCAGCAACTGTTGAAGCACCTTGACGACGACGCTCATCGGTAGAAGTTTCGGCACCAAATCCTCGATCAGCTTGGGCGCGCTCTTCGCCAATCGATTGAGCAGCTGCTGCACTTCCTCATGGCCCAACAATTCGTGCGCATGAGATTGCAGTAGATGACTCAGGTGGGTAGCAATCACGCTGCTGGCATCGACCACGGTAAAGCCTTGTGCTTGCGCCTGCTCCCGGCGCGATTTTTCGATCCAAACGGCATCGAGGCCGAAGGCGGGGTCTTTGGTGACCGAGCCCGGCAGAGTGCCGGAGACTTGTCCCGGGTTGATGGCCAATTCGCGGTCCGGGAATACCTCGGACTCGCCTACCGGCGCGCCCAGAATGGTGATGCGATAGGAATTTGGACCGAGTTCCAGGTTGTCGCGGATGTGCACGGGCTGCACCAAGAAGCCGAGTTCCTCCGATAATTTCTTGCGCACGCCTTTGATACGCCCCATCAGTTCGCCGCCCTGGTTGCGGTCGACCAGGGGAATCAATCGATAGCCGACCTCGAGACCGATCAAGTCGACGGGTTCGACGTCATCCCAGGACAGTTCCCGCTGCTCCAGCGGAGCGACGGGCGTGGTTGCCGGCTTTGCCGCGGCAGCCTGCTTCTCGGAGGCACGTTGCTTGCCGAGAAAATAGGCGCCCGCGCCGCAGCCGGCGGCCATCCCCAAAAACACCAGGTTGGGCATGCCCGGGATGATGCCGAGGAGCGCCAATATTCCACCGGTCACGCCGAGCGCCCGCGGCTGCCCCAATACCTGCGACATGATTTGCTGGCCCATGTCGTGCGAACGTGAAACGCGGGTGACCAAGATGGCCACGGCCACGGAGAGCAGCAACGCCGGAATTTGCGCCACCAGGCCATCGCCGATGGTGAGCAATGCGTACGTGCGGCCCGCCTCCGCCAGCGACATGCCATGTTGCGCGGCGCCGATGATGGTGCCGCCGAACAGATTGATGAACACGACGAGAATTCCGGCAATGGCGTCGCCGCGCACGAATTTGCTGGCGCCATCCATTGCGCCGTAGAAATCCGCTTCTTCGCGCACTTCCTGCCGGCGCGTGATCGCCTCGGCCTGCGTGATGATGCCGGCGTTCAGGTCCGCATCGATGGCCATTTGCCGGCCCGGCATGGCATCCAAGGTGAATCTTGCGCTCACTTCCGAGATGCGCCCGGCGCCCTTGGTGATGACCACGAAATTGATGATTACCAACACGATGAACACCACCATGCCCACCGCGTAATTGCCGCCCACCACGAAGTGGCCGAAGGCGGCGATGACGTGGCCCGCCGAGTGCGCCCCGGTATGACCGTTCATCAACACGATGCGCGTCGATGCCACATTGAGCCCGAGGCGCAGCAGCGTGGCGCCCAACAGCACCGTGGGGAACGTCGCGAATTCGAGCGCCCGGCGCACGTAGATGACGGCGAGCAAAATAATCAGCGATAACGAGATGTTGAACGTGAAAAAGATGTCGAGTAGGAACGCCGGCAGCGGCAGGACCATCATGGCGATGACCGCCATCACCAGAACCGGTACACCCAGACCGTTGCGGGCGAATTCACCGAAGGTGGCTAGAGCGGCACGCCCGTTCATGCGTCTGCATACTCATCGCCGACCTTGGGGTCGGGGCGCACCATGCGCGCGGCAAGGGTTGGACTCAACGTGCGAATCCTGAAGATGTACGAGAGGACTTGCGCGACCGCCACGTACAGGCCCGCGGGAATCTCCTGATCGAGGTCCGTCGATTTGTAGAGGGCGCGCGCCAGCTTCGGCGACTCGAACACAGGCACTCGGTGTTCCTCGGCGATGCGGCGGATGTTTGCTGCGACCAAATCCTGACCCTTGGCGAGGACGCGCGGCGCGCGCATGTTTTTCTGGTCGTACTTCAACGCCACCGCAAAGTGCGTCGGGTTCACGATCACGACGTCCGCCGTCGGCACCTTGTGCATCATGCGGCGCCGCGCGAGCTGCTGCTGCATTTGACGGATGCGGCTCTTCGTTTCCGGGCGTCCGTCGGACTCTTTGGCCTCGTCGCGAAGTTCCTGGCGCGTCATGCGCAACGAGCGTTTGAACTGAAACAGTTGCAACGGTACGTCGATCAGCGCAATGAGCGCGAGCGACGAACTTAAGCAAACGAAGGCCCAACCGATCAGATGGGCGCCGCGGGTTATCGCGGCCCGTGACGGCATGTGGCCCAGCGACATCACGTCGGCGAACATATAGGAAACGATTCCTGCACATACCGCGCCGATGACGAGGCATTTCAGCAACGCTTTCCCCAGCTCGATGATGCCGTGGAGGCCGAACAGCCGCTGCAGACCGGCGAGCGGACTCAGCCGCGCGAAATTGGGTGTCATGGCGGCCGGGCTGAAGTTCCAACCGCCGAGCACGACCGCCGCCAAGATCACCGCACCAATCAAGACGCCGAATATCGGCAGTACCGCCACCATCGCGCTCGATACCGCGTCACCGAACGCCGTCATCATCGATCCCGGGTCGCTTAAGGCCCGCGGATCGAAACCAAGCGAATTGCGCATGATGTTCGATAGACAGCCGGCCAACGCTCCGCCGATGGCGACCAGCGCCGCGCTGCCGCCGATCATGGTCGCGAAATTGGTCAGTTCTCTGGAGCGGGGTACTTGGCCGCGTTCGCGTGCCTGGTCTAAGCGGCGTTGCGATGGTTCTTCGGTTCGTTCCCCGCCCTGTTCGGACTCGGCCATCAGTGCGCTCCCGCCGGCCGCGCAGCGACCAAGTCGACGACGGCCTCCAACGCGTTACCAATGACGCTCGAGACACCGACCATGATGCCGTCGAGACCCACCAAGAGCACGAAGAAGCCGCACAGCAATGTGATGGTGAATCCTATGCCGAACAGATTGAGCTGCGGCGCGGCGCGCGCGACCACGCCCAAGGCCATGTTCACGATGACCAGCGCGATCATCGCCGGCAACGCGACAATGAGGCCGGTCTCGAATATGCGAGCGCCCCAGGTTGCGACGGCCAGCAGAAAGTCCTTGTCGATATTCGCCGCGCCGATCGGCAGAGTCCGGAAACTATTGGCCAGCGCTCCCAGCAGCACCAAGTGACCGTTGATGGCCAGATAGCTGAGCAAGCCCATAATGGAGACGATCTGTCCGAGTACGGGCACGCTGGCGCCGCGCTGCGGATCAATCAAGGTGGCGAAACCCAAACCCATGCTCATCGATATGGTCTGCCCGGCAAAAGTGAGTCCGTCAAACGCAAGCTGCATGACCATGCCGATGGCGATTCCGATGAGGAGTTCCTGCACGGCCGTCAACAGGCCGGCGGCAGAAAAAACCGACAATGCAGCCGGGACCGGCGCGAGCGGAGCCAGAACGAACGCAAGTGCCAGCGTCAGGACGATTTTGACGCGGCTGGGTATCGCAACTTCGCTCGCAATCGGAGCCGCCAGAACGAAGCCACCGATGCGCAGGCTGGGCCACCATAGGCGCCCCACCAATCCCGACACGTCGGCTGCGTTGATGAAGACTGGTTCCATGCTTGGCTTATCCGATCACGGCGGGAATGCTGGTGTATAGATCGCGCGTAAAGTCAACCAGCACCCTGAGCATCCAAGGACCGACGGCGAACAATGTGAGCGCAATCAGCAATAGCTTCGGAATGAAGCTCAATGTCGCCTCGTTGATCTGGGTCGCCGCCTGCAGCATCCCGATCACGAGACCGACAAGCAGCGCAACCAACAACAGCGGCGCCGCGAGCATTCCGGTCACGAGCAGTGTGCTGTGCGCGAGATCCATGACGTTTTGCGGCGTCATTGATGAAAGCTCGCCGCCAAGGTGCCCAACAGCAGCGTCCAGCCGTCGACAACCACGAACAACATGATCTTGAACGGCAGGGAAACCAGGACGGGCGACAGCATCATCATACCCATCGACATCAATACGCTCGCCACCACCAGATCGATGACCAGGAAGGGAATGAACACCATGAAGCCTATTTGGAACGCAGTCTTCAGCTCGCTGGTGATGAAGGTCGGCATCAATACGGTCAGCGGCACCTCGTCGGCGCTCGCGAACTGCGATCTGCCGGAGAGTTTCGTGAACAGCTGAAGATCGGTCTCACGCGTCTGCGCGAGCATGAATTTCTTGAGCGGCTGCAGGGTACGGTCTATGGCAACTTCACCTGCGATCTGCCCGTCCAAATAGGGCTTGATGCCGTTGGCGTAGGACTGATCCAGTGTGGTGCTCATGACGAAGAACGTCATGAACAGCGCAAGGCCCGTGAGTACCTGGTTCGACGGGGTTGTCGCCATGCCGAGCGCCTGGCGCAGAATCGACAGGACGATGATGATGCGGGTGAATGCCGTCATTGCGAGCAGGATCGCCGGCAATAGCGTCAGCACCGTCATCAGGATGAGAACTTGGAACGTCAACGAGTACTGCTGAGCGCCGTCCGCCGCAGTCTTGATGGCGATCGCCGGCAGGGACGCCTGTGCCGACGCCAAACCCAGAGGCAGCAACGCCAGAATCGCCAGCACGATCGAGCGTCGATAGCGCATGAGAGTGGTCCGCGGGTGGGCGATCACTCCGTCGCTCCCGGACGCTTCATCAATTCGCGCAGGCGATCGGCGAACGCCGGCACGGGCGCGACGCCCTTCAGTGCGATCGGCGTACTGAGCGGGGCAAGACCCACCACTCCGCCCGCGCCGATGCCGACGAGCACTTGGCTGTCGCCGACGCTGAGGAGAACTATCCGTTCACGGGGACCCACTGCCAATTCGTCGAGCACGGTGATCTCGCCGCGGCCGCGCGGGCCTGCTAGCTTGAAGCGTTTCAGGACCCAACTGACCGCAAAGATCAATGCAACGATCGCAATCAGGCTCAAAGTGAGCTGCGCGAGACTGCTCACGGACAGCGGCGAGGCGGGTTGCCCAATGCCCGTCATTGCGCGTGCTCCATCCTCTCGGTTGCGCTCACCACGTCGGTGAGCCGAATCCCAAACTTGTCGTTGACCACCACCACTTCGCCGCGCGCGATGCGCACGCCGTTGACCAGCACGTCGAGCGGTTCGCCGGCCATGCGATCTAGTTCCACGATGGCGCCGGGCGCGAGCTGCAAGAGTTCGCGCACCGACATGCGCGCGCGGCCCACTTCGAGCGCAAGCGTGACCGCGACATCGAGAATCAGGTTCAGATTGATCTCTTGGCTGCCGCCTCCGGCGGCATTGGGACCTAGATCATTGAATTGCGCCCGCGCAACGGCTGCGGGCTTGGGATCAGGAACGCTCATTGAGGACCTCCGGGAAGAATTTTGAGTGCGTTGCGCCCTTGCGAGACGCCGAACCGGCCGCGGTAGAGCGGGATCCCGCCCGCCAGTAAAACGGCGTGCTGTGGCGTGTCGATGGGGATGATGTCGCCCGGGGTCAGACGCACGAGTTCGCCCAGGCTGATCTGGGCTTGGGCCAGAATGGCCCGCGTCTCCAGCTCCGCGTCCTGTAATGCCGTGCCGAGCACCGGAGCCCATGATTCGTGCTTGCGAGCCTGCGTATTACCGCTCTCCGACGCCAGCGCCTCACGGATCGGCGCCAATAGGGTTTCGGGCAGCAACCAATCGATGCGGCCGGTTTGCGCGCCGAACTCCACGCTGAATCGCAGCGCCAGCAGAACCTCCTGCGGGGCTCCGAGTTGCATCAACCGCGGATTCGTCTCCTGCTTCACCAGTTCCAACTCGAGGGGCGCGACCGGCGTCCAAGCAGCCGTCAATCCGGCTGCAAAACTGCGCAGCATCAATGCCAGAAAGCGCTGAGCGGCCGGCGCTATCGCCGCCTGGCTGTCGCTGGTGGCTCGCCCCGAACCGCCGAAGAATCCGTCCAGCAGCGTGAGCAGCAAGGCGGGATCGACGCTGACGAACGCGTTTCCCGGCAGCGGCTTGAAGCGCACGACGACCAGACTCGCGGGCACGGGCAGCGCCGCCTGCAATTCCGCAGCCTTTGCGCAATCGAGGGCGGCGAATTGCACCGTCGCATCGCGCCCGACCAACGCGGACAACGCCAGGCCCATTTTTTCGGCAAAGCTTTTGCACACGGTTTCGAGCATCGGCAGCTCGGTTCGGTTGACGCGCTGCGACGTCAAATCGTAGGGCCGCACGTTGCTGTTGCCGTTGCTCTCCAACAGCGCCGACACTTCTTCTTCCGAGATGGCGCTCACGTCAGGGGCGGCGGTCTGCTCCACCGCAGCGGCCTCGGCTTCGGCCATCACTGCACCACGAAACTGGTAAACAGAAGATCTTCGATATCGTCGCCGCCCTGTTTCTTTTGCACGGCGCGGACTTCCGCCAACGCTTCCTGCCGCAGCTTTTCCTTGCCCTCGCGCGACATCAACGACTGGTAATCGCGATTGCTCATGAGCAACAACAAGTTGTTGCGGATCAGCGGGATGTTCTTCTGCACGCTATCGATCCCTTTCTGATCCTTCGCCATCAGTTCCATCGAGATTTGCAGGAAGCGCACGGCGGAGCCGTCTTCGAAATTGACGACGAGCGGAGGATCGATGGGATAGAAGAGCGACGCTTTCGCACCTTCTTCAGCGTGAGCGCTTGCTGCGACGATCGGCACGATGGGAGTGATCTTGCCGTCCTTGTCCAATTTGAAGTCGGGCATCGGGTGCAGCTTGGCGTTGATCGTGCCGCCGATCACGACGGCGCCCAGGGACAGCACGAAGATGCCTATCCCGTTGACGAGCTTGCCCATCATTGCGCCGGACTTCTTCGCGGGCAGTGGAGTAGCAGCTTCTCCAGCTTCTTCGGCCATAGTGTCGATTCCTAGCGCGGCGCGACTGCCGCAGCCAAGCATCGAGCAAGTTCTATGCCATACCTCCCTTAGGCCACTTTTTTGTGCCTTTCCAGCAGGTTACGATTTTTCGACGGCCGCCCCTCGAGCCAGCTCCGGCTGGTGCGCCGATAATTTGACGCTTGACGCTACCAGATGATGACGCGCTGGTCTGGAGCCAGGTACATTTTGTCGCCGGATTTCACGCCGAACGCCGAATAGAAGCCCGATTGATTCACGAGCGGGGCCGTACCGCGGACTGCAGGCGGTGAATGCGGATCGACCTTGATGCGTTGGATGGCCTCGTCCTCACGGACTTTGCCCCGCCACACTTGTACCCAACCCAGGTAGAAGCGCTGCTCGCCCGTGAACCCATCGATGGTCGGCGACGCCTTGCCGGCGAGCGACAGTTGGTACGCCTTATAGGCCAGCGCCAAACCCGAGTTGTCGGCGATATTCTCGCCGAGAGTCAACTCGCCGTTGACATGATAGCCGTTCACCGGCTCGTAAGCGTTGTATTGCGCGACCAATGCCTTGGTTCTAGTCGCGAATTTCGCATGATCTTCCGGCGTGAACCAATCCCGCAGATTGCCGTCCGCATCGTATTGACTGCCCTGATCGTCGAAGCCATGACTGACCTCGTGACCGATGACCGCCACGATGCCGCCGTAGTTCACCGCATCGTCAGCCGTCGCATCGAAGAAAGGCGGCTGCAGGATCGCCGCCGGAAACACGATTTCGTTCATCACCGGGTTGTAGTAAGCGTTGACCGTCTGGGGCGTCATCTGCCATTCGTTGCGATCGATGGGAAGCCCAAGCTTGGCGATATTGCGTCGATATTCGAATTCCCCGGCGCGTACCACGTTGCCCCACAGGTCGTCGCGCGTGATGACGAGCGCGCTGTAATCGCGCCACGTATTCGGATAGCCGATCTTGGTCACCAACTTCGCAAGTTTTTCCTGTGCGCCTTTTTTCGTCTCCGGGCTCATCCAGTCGAGCGTCACGATGTCTCGCCGATAGGCCTCGATGAGGTTTCGCACCAACTCTTCCATGCGCGCCTTGTTCTGCGGCGGAAAGTATTTGGCGACGTACAGCCTGCCGATCGCCTCGCCCATCGCGCTATCGACGACCGCCATGCCGCGCTTCCAGCGCGGGCGGTTCTGCGGAATGCCGCGCAAGCTGGTCCCGGTGAACGCAAACCGCTCATCGACGAAGGCCTTCGAGAGACAGGGCGCGGCAGCCGAGAGCTGATGCCACTTGAAATAGCTTTTCCAGACGCTAAGCGGAGTGTCCGCGATCAACTTGTCGAGACCGCTGAAATAGCTCGGCTGCTGGATGATGACGTAGTCGGTTTTGCCGAGGACACCGCTGCGTTGCAGGTAGCTTTGCCAACCGTAGGCCGGCATCAGCGTATGAAGATCGGCGATCGCGATTTTATTGTAGGTCTTTTCCGGATCGCGGTTGGCAACCCGCGTCCACTGCAGCTCCGCCATGGCCGTCTCGAGCTTCACGATGTCGGTCGCGCTCTGGCGGGCATGCGGTTCGCCCGCCATGTTGAGCATCTTCTCGATGTGCGCGAGGTACTTGACCCGCGCGTCCTTGAGCTTCGCATCGTCTTTCAGATAATAATCGCGGTCCGGCAATCCCAGCCCGCTTTGGCTGAAGATGGCCGCATAGTGCGTCGAATCCTTCTGATCCTGGTCGATGTCGATGTCGTAGGGCGCGCCGGCGCCGGTCCGATTGAAATGGGCGATGAGCGCCGGAATATCCCGCTTGTCCGCCATCGAGTCGATATCCGCGAAGGCAGCTTTGAGCGGCGCGAGGCCCAGAGTCTCGAGCCGCGCCTCATCCATGAAGCTGGCGTACAGATCGGCAATTTTCTGCGCATCCGCGTCGGGCGCCGCTGCGCTGAGGTCCCCGATGTTCGGAGCGGCCAGGCCCTCGACGAGGCTGCGCAGTTGTTCCTGCGTCGCGTCATCGATGCGTGTGAAAGCACCGTATACCCCTTTGTCCGCCGGAATCTCAAAGGTATCCAGCCATTTGCCGTTCAAGTGCCGATACAGATCGTCTTGGGGTCGCACGCTGTCGTCGACGTACTGCGTATCCACACCGGACAGCAACGCGGCGGGGCGCGTCACGGAGTCCGGCCCTGCCGGATGATTACTAGTAGAACAGGCGGCCACAGCGAGCACCGTCGCAACGTATCCAACATATCGCAGCATGTAAACCCCTCAAAATTTTAATGAAACGCGCAGGCCCGGCCCGGCATCATCGAGAATCAGGCGTGCGCCATGTAATTTGGTGACGGCCGCCACCAACGAAAGCCCCAGGCCCGATCCGGGAAACTTGCGGGCCTCATCCAAACGCACGCGGCGGCCCAGCACGATTTCTCGCTTATCGGCCGGTATTCCCGGCCCATTGTCCTCGATGACGACTTCCGGTTCGCTACAGGGTCCGCGCAGCAACACCCGAATACGGCCGCCGTCGGGAGTAAATTTGATTGCGTTGTCGAGAAGATTGGCGAGCGCCTGCGCCAGCAACTGCCGGCTACCCTGGACTTGCGCACCCGGCGCCACCGCACTTTCCAAGGCAATGCCGCGCTCTTCGCCCACCGGCGCGTACAGTTCGACCATGCTCGCCACCAATTCCGACAAGTCCACGGGCTCGCGGGCCACGGTGCCGGTCTCGGCGAGTGCAATGCGCAGCAGAGCATCGAGGGTGCTGCGCATGTGATCGACCTCCGTCGTGACCCGCTCCAACACGCGCCGTTCCGCCGATCCGGGCACGAGCTGGCTCATGGCGCCTTCAGCGGTGGCTTGCAGCCGATTGAGCGGCGTCCGCAAGTCGTGAGCCGCGCTGTCGAGCACGGTACGCATGCCCAGCGTGAGCTGTTCGATCTTGTCCAGCATGCTGTTGATTTCACGCGCCAAGGTGTTGATCTCGTCTTCAGCATCGCGCACCGGCAACCGCTGCGACAAATCGCCGCGCATGATCTGCGTCGCGACCGCCGAGATGGCGCCGGCCTGGGCCAGGATGCGGCGGCCCATCCAAAATCCGCCTCCCAGCCCGAGCAGCAATGTCAGCACCACCGCCGCGATCAGCCCGCGCATCATCAGGTTCTTGACGTCCTGCCGCTCCTGGACATCGTGGCCGACCAACATTTGATACTTGCCCGGAAGCGGGAAGCGCTGGGCACGCATTTCATGCTCGCGAGTCTCGTCGCCGAACGGGACGGACACCTTGAATTGAATCCACTTTCCTTCGTTGGCGTCGATCCTCGGCCACGCCGGAACATTGCCGGCGACCGGCCGCAACTGCGGATCCACCATCAGGTACACCGCGCCGCGAACGTCTTGATCTTGCGAACGCTGTTCGATGAGCTCGATGAAATCGCTGCGCGACAGCACCAAGACTTGTTCGCGCAGGCCTTGGACTTCGGCTTCGATGAGATTATCGGTACTACCGTCGACCACGCGTGACACGGCAAAATCGACCGCCCCCAAGAGCGCGGCCGCCCCGCATGCGAACACGATGGAATAAACGATGGCGATACGAAATGGCGACGTATCGAGCACCCCAAGGAATCGCTGATCGGGGCTGACGATCCGTCGTCGTGCGACGCGCACTACACTACTCGTCTTCGCGCAAACTGTACCCCGCGCCGCGCACCGTGTGCAGCAGGGGTTTGTCGAAATCCTTGTCGATCGCTTGGCGCAGTCGGCTGATGTGCACGTCGATCACATTGGTTTGCGGATCGAAATGATAGTCCCACACGCCCTCGAGCAGCATGGTCCGGGTGACTACCTGACCGCTGTGACGCATCATGAATTCGAGCAGTTGGAATTCGCGCGCCGTCAATTCGATCTTCTTGCCGTTGCGCGTCACGCGACGGGTCATTCGATCGAGCTCGAGATCAGCCAATTTCAGTTTGGTATTCGCTTCCGCATTGCCCGAATCGCCGCGCCGCGCCAGCGCGTCGATACGGGCCAGGAGTTCCGACATGTGATACGGCTTGGTGAGGTAGTCGTCGCCGCCCGCACGCAGTCCCGTGATGCGGTCGTCGACATCGCCCAATGCGCTCAAGATCAGGACCGGCATCTTGCGGCCGGTGGCCCGCAGGGATTGCACCAACGCGAGCCCATCGAGCTTCGGCAGCATGCGGTCGACGATGGCCAAGTCCACCGCCAAGGAGGACGCCATGTGCAGTCCGTCGAGCCCGTTCGCGGCAACATCGACCGAGTGGCCCACTTCGCGCAGAGCCTTGGCCAGATAATCGCGCGCGACTTCGTCATCTTCAACAATCAAGATGTGCATACTAGGTATCTTACAGGCGTTGGACCCGTGTTTCTCGTCGCGATAAACTGAAAGGCCAGTGGGCCGGGCCGCCCAATAGGGATTTATTGAGAATTTATGACGCCCATGAACGACTCGCAAATCGATCCCCCGACCATCCACCCTGCAGTCCGGGAGCGATGCGACATATTGATCATCGGCGGTGGACCGGCGGGTTCGACTGCAGCGATCATGTTGGCCGAGAAGGGCTACCAGGTGGTTGTCCTGGAGAAGGCTCGCCACCCCCGTTTTCACATCGGCGAGTCGCTGTTACCTGCGAATCTACCTCTTCTGGAGAGACTCGGCGTGGCGGAAAAGGTTCGCGTCATCGGTATGGAAAAGTGGGGCGCGGAATTCATCTCGCACTGGGACGGGCGGCGTCAGGAGTTCCAGTTCGCGAATGCGTGGGACAAATCACTGCCCATGGCCTATCAAGTCAGGCGCTCCGAATTCGATGAAATATTGATCCGACGCGCTGCAGAGCAGGGTGCCCAGGTCGTCGAAGGATGCCGCGTTCAGGACGTGGAGTTTCTGGATGACGAGCGCATCCGAGTGCACGCGGTACACGACGACGGGCGAACGCAATCTTGGGAAACCTCGCAATTGATCGACGCTTCCGGCCGCGACACTTTCCTGGGAAATCGCCTGCAGACCAAGCGGCGCAACAAGAAACACAACAGCGCCGCCATGTATGCTCATTTCACCGGCGCGCGGCGCGACTGCGGCAAACGCGCGGGCAACATCTCGATCTATTGGTTCGATCATGGATGGCTTTGGTTCATTCCGTTGGCGGACGGGACGACCAGTATCGGAGCCGTGGTCTGGCCGCACTACTTGAAGACCCGCGTGGGTTCGGTGCGAGATTTTTTCTTGTCGACCATCGCCCTGTGCCCACCTCTAGCCGAGCGCCTGAGCGCCGCCACACTAGCCTCCGAGGTCGAAGCCACGGGCAACTTCTCGTACGCCTGCGATCGGAGCTACGGAAAGAATTTCCTGATGATCGGCGACGCCTTCGCCTTCATCGACCCGGTATTCTCCTCGGGCGTAATGCTGGCCATGAACAGCGGCATGGCAGCCGCAGAAACCGTCGACGTCTGCCGCACGAGCCCTGGGTGCGCGATGAGCGCCCTGAAGAGATTCGATAAAGTCATGCGTCACGGTCCGAAGCAGCTCGCCTGGTTCATCTACCGGGTTACCAACCCCACGATGCGCGAATTATTCTTGGGTCCACGCAATGTGTTACGCATGGAAGAGGCGTTGCTCTCGGTACTGGCGGGCGATATCTTCCGCCGCACGCCCATTTGGACGTCTCTGCGTTTGCTCAAGGGGGTGTACTATGTGATCTGCTTCGCGAACTTAGGAAGAACCATCCGCGCGATGCGCAACCGCGCAGCCAACATTCGTGCCGAGCCTGAACGATTGACCAGCGGCTGATGACGGCGGCGCCCAAGGCCGATCGCCGCTCCAAGCTCGTCGCAGCGTTCGCAGGACTGGCGTGGGCGGCGGCGGCGCAAGCGAAGGAAGAACCCCTGCTGGAATTTGGCTTAGGGTTGGGCGCGATCGGCTTCGAGGATTACCGCGGCTCCGGGACCATTCATGCATATCCGCTGCCGATTCCGTATTTGGTATACAACGGCAAGTTTCTCAAAGCGGATCGTGAGGGTGTGCGCAGCACATTGTTCGATAAGGACTGGGTCGAACTGAATCTGAGCGGTAACGCGACGACACCGGTCCGTAGCGACCGCGAACGCAGCGGAATGCCGGATCTAAAGTCCACGCTGGAGGTGGGCCCGTCCCTCGATCTTCACTTGGCTGCCAGTGCCGACAGGCGCATCAAGTTCGATTTGCGTCTACCGCTCCGCGCCGCGTTTACGGTCGAAGCGCTGCCGCAATTCGTCGGCTGGACTTTCACGCCGCGCCTCGCGCTGGATGTGGCCGACCCGTGGGGCTTTGCCGGGTGGAACGCCGGCGTGCTGGCGGGTCCGCTGTTTGCCGGCCAGCGTTACAACGACTACTTCTATTCGGTTGCGCCGCCCTATGCGACGGCTGCGCGACCGGCTTATCAAGCGACCGGCGGCTATGCAGGCGCGCAGACAATCATGGCACTCTCGAAGCGTTTTCCCAATTATTGGGTGGGCGCTTACGTAAGAGCGGACAGCCTATCGGGCGCCGCATTTGGGTCCAGCCCCCTGGTACAGCGCAACAGCTACTGGTCAGCGGGCTTCGGCGTAGCATGGATGATTCACACCTCCACCCGGATGGTGGAAGTTCCTGATTGAGTCGCGTTCATGCCACGTCCGCTCAGAACACTGTATGAATATTTCGCGCTTTATTCGTCGCTGACGCTGCTCGGGCTCATTTGTCTGACATGGTCGGTGTTCGCGCTGCCGTTGTATTTCGTCCTGCCCCGCCGCTTAGGCACCGCCGTCGGACGACGCGGCATCATGGCCGGCTTCCGCCTATACACCTGGTCATTGTCGGCCTCGCGCTCGTACCGTCTGGATTTGAGCGCGATCGACACGCTCAGGGGCGGCCCCCCCGTGATCCTGGCGCCCAATCACCCCTGCTTGATCGATGCCCTGCTCATTCTGGCGCGGCATCCGAATATCGTGTGCGTCATGAAGGCGGATCTGATGAAAAACGTATTTCTCGGCTCGGGCTCCCGGCTTGCCCGCTACGTGAGAAACGAATCGTCGCGCCAGATGGTCAAGGAATCCGTGGCGCATCTCAAGGAGGGGGGCGTGCTGCTGCTGTTTCCCGAAGGCACGCGCACCACGCGGGCGCCGGTCAATCCGTTGGTGGCGAGCGCGGGGCTCATCGCCAAGCACGCCGGCGTGCCAGTGCAAACCCTCATCATCGAGACCGACTCACCGTATTTGAGCAAGGGATGGCCGTTGTTTCGACGGCCCAGCTTGCCCATCACCTACCGCGTGCGCATGGGAAAGCGATTCCCGCCCCCGAAGGACGTAAGCAGCTTCACCGCAGAACTCGATGCCTACTATCGCAGCGAGCTTGGCGTAGCGTTGCAATCGCGCTGGTTGAAAAACAGCTGACGCATGCTGCAGTCCTCGACCACGCATCTGGTGCTCATACCGACCTACAACCCCGGACCGAAGGTTTTCGCCACCGTACGTGCCGCGCTCGATCAATGGTCGCCGGTCTGGGTGGTGGTCGACGGCAGCACGGACGGGACCGCCCTGCGCCTGCAACTGATGACCGCGACCCAGACCGGCTTGCGCGTGCTGGTGCTGCCGCAGAACGAGGGCAAGGGCGCCGCGGTTTTGCACGGCATCCGCGAGGCGCTGCAAGCGGGCTTCACGCATGCATTGACCATGGATTCGGATGGGCAACACCCGGCCGAGAGAATCCCGACGTTCATGCAAGCCTCGCTCAAGGCCCCGACTGCCATGGTGCTGGGCCTCCCGATATTCGATTCCAGCGCCCCGAACCTACGCGTCCAGGGCCGTAAGATCTCCAATTGGTGGGCCAACCTGGAAACGCTATGGTCGGGAATTGGCGACTCACTGTATGGATTTCGCGTCTATCCGATGGCCGCGCTCGAGCGCGTCATGCGCCATCAACTCTGGATGCGGCGATTCGATTTCGACGTCGAAGCGGTGGTGCGCTTGTGCTGGCTGGGCGTTCGGGCCATCAACCTGCCTGCGCCCGTGCGCTATTTCCGTGCGGAAGAAGGCGGCGTGTCGCATTTCCATTACTGGCGCGACAACGCGCTGCTGACGTGGATGCATTTCCGGCTGTTTTTCGGGTTCTTGGTCCGACTGCCGTTATTGCTGGCGCGACGGCTGCGGCGTAGCTGAGCGGCCCCCGAGCCCGGCGGTCCCGCCGCACGCTGCGCCCCCTTGGCGCGGCGTAACTCCGGCTGCGTGCGACGAGGGTCTGCGCGCGCAATATTCCGAAAATACACCTAAGCTTACGGTCCTGTGCACGTCGACGAAACCCGCGTCCCGAATCGACGCCATGATGGCGCCCGGGCTCGCGCACGCTTCGATCGTGTCCCAGTAGTAACGCATCAGAATCGGCACGTCGCGATGGCGGGCGATGCAGCGTGCCACCAACGGGACGACGCCACGCATGTAGGCCTTGAGTAGGGTGCGCCCCACCCGCCCGGCGGGGGAAGTGATCTCCAAGATGCAAATGCGGCCGCCCGGCGCCAGCACCCGCAGGAATTCCCGAAACGCCAACGACAAGTCCGCCACGTGGCGCAGCGCATAGCCCATGGAAAGGAAATCCACGGTGTCCGCGGGCAGCGGTATCGCCTCGGCACTCCCCAACAGCAATTGAACCCCGGCGGGAACGATGGCGCGTTCCATCATCCCCGCGCTAGGATCCACGCCGGTGACCTGCCCCGACGAGCCGACCAACCGCGCCGCCTCACGCGCCGTCAGGCCCGTCCCCACCCCTACGTCCAATACCCGCATACCCTGCTGGAGTCCCGCCCGCCTCAGCGCCCCGCGCCGGTACCAAGAGCCGGACCCCAATGCCATGACGCGCTCTATTCGGTCGTAATCGCCCGCGGTCTGATCGAAGATACGGCGCACCCAGCCGTGTCTGTCCGCTTCGTGGGCGTAATAGTCTTTCAGCGGCTGGTGCGGCACTTGCATCATGGCTGCGGAGGATACCTCGTTCAGTCGTGGGTTGCCGGTCGGGCCGACACCTATATAATGCGGGCAAACCGGCATCCGATGCCCGCATTACTCTAGAAACTTAATCGAAGCTCAGCCTATGTCCGACAAAGCGTCGCTCATGCAAAAGCCGGCGCCCCTGGCCGATGTCGGTCTACAGCGGGAACTCGCCACGCTGTTTGTCCAGGCGTTGAATCTGGAAGTCGCGCCCGCGGACATTGATCCGAATGCACCCCTGTACGGCGAAGGCCTCGGTCTCGATTCCATCGATATCTTGGAAGTCGCTTTGCTCGTGTCCAAGCAATACGGCATCGAAATTCGTGCCGAAGCCCCCGAAAACCAGCAAATCTTTCGGTCGCTCAGGCACTTAGCTGAGTACATTGCGGTACAGAGAACCAAGTGAGCATGCGCTGGGCGCGTAGGCTGCAGTGCGCTGCGGCTTCGCTCTTGGTGGCCGCGTATGCGGGACTCTCCCATTACTGTAATTCCGTTGCCGGTGCCCACGAATTGGGCGCCGCCCTTGCCTTGGCCCCCCTAACCGTCGTCGCGTTGCTCCTCGCGTGGCGCGGGCCGTCGCCGCGAGTCGCGATGCTGCTGACAGCCGGCCTTGGCGGGCTGCTATATGGCCTGTGGCCCCTGCTGACGCGAAACTACACCCTGTTCTCCTTGGTGCAGGAGAGCGGCGTTTATTGCCTGCTCGGCGCGACCTTCAGCCGCTCTTTGCTGCCCAATCGGGTGGCACTGTGCACGCACTTGGCGGATAAGGTGCATGGCCCTCTGTTGCCGCATGAAGTCCGGTACACGAGACGAGTGACGGCCGCATGGGCCGTATTCTTCTTCTCGATTGCGGCCGTCTCGATCCTGCTGTACCTGCTTGCGCCATTTCGAATCTGGTCGATTTACGTCAATTTCTGCGTATTGCCGCTGGTGGGTGCCATGTTCGTTGCCGAATACCTGGTGCGGCGTCGGGTTTTACCCCAAAACCGGCGTGCCGGCCTGCTGGCGACGGTGCGGGTCTATCTCGCCACTTCCCAATAATCGTGCGCATCGACTCGAGCTCACTGCTTGCGCATGAATCACCTTCCGCGGTCGTGGCCTACCGCTCTGGGCGTGCCATCGAGGCGCGCCAGTTCCTCACCGACGCGGCGCAACTGGCCGATCGCCTGCCTGCGTCCATGCATGTGCTGAATGTTTGCTCCGACCGGTATCGATTTGCCGTAGGCCTCGCAGCCTGCCTCATGACCGGACGGGTGAGCTTGCTGCCCTCAACCCATACCCCGGAGGTGATCCGGCAACTCGCGCAGTTCGCTCCGGACGTCTTTTGCTTGACGGACGAGCCGGCCTGCAGTATCGATCTGCCCCGATTCCAGTTCCCGCAACTTCCGTCCGGCGCCCCGGTAGCCTGGAATAACCCGCGGATCTCGACGACCCAGTTGGCAGCGATCGTGTTCACGTCAGGATCCACGGGTACGCCGCTGCCCTACAAGAAAACGTGGGGCAAGCTTGCGCGCTGCGTGCGCGATGGCGCTCCACGACTCGGCCTGTTGGACGGCAGAGCCCATACGCTGATCGGCACCGTACCGGCGCAACACATGTACGGCTTCGAGTCGACGGTGCTGCTCGCCCTCTTGAGCGGCAATGCGTTCAGTGCTGAACGGCCGTTCTACCCGGCGGATATCTGCGCATCCGTGTCGGCGGTGCCTCGCCCACGGGAACTGATTACGACGCCCGTACACTTGCGCGCCTTGTTGGCCGCCGGCATCGCCCTGCCGCCCATCGATTTGATGGTATCGGCCACCGCACCATTGGCTCTCGATCTCGCGCTCGAGGTAGAGGAGAAATTCCAAACGCGCTTGCTCGAGATTTACGGGTCCACCGAAACCGGACAGATTGCAACTCGCCGCACCGGCGAATCGCCGACGTGGCATCTGTGGCCCGATGTGCGGCTCATCGCCCGCGACGGGCAAGTATTCGCCCAAGGCGGTCACGTCGAGCAGATGACTCCGATGTGCGACGTCATCGAGATCATGGGCGACGAAGAGTTCCTGTTGCACGGGCGCACGGCCGATTTGGTCAATGTCGCGGGCAAGCGAAGCTCATTCGGCTATTTGAACGCCCAACTGAATGCCATTCCAGGCGTGGTCGACGGCGCGTTTTTCCTGCGCGATGCGGAACCCCGGGGCACGGGCGTCGCTCGGCTGGCGGCCGTGGTCGTGGCGCCCACCTTGAGCATGGCGCAATTGACGGAACAATTGCGTCGACGCATCGATCCGGTTTTTCTGCCTCGGCCGCTGTTGCTGGTGGATCAGCTACCGCGCAACGCTACCGGGAAACTACCGCTGCAAGCCCTTCAATCGCTCGCCGAGAGCCATCTGCGGGCGCGCGGCACCCCGTGACGCCGGCCACACCGGCACAGGAAATGCGCAGTGAGCTGCGCATTTCCGTCGATCACGCAGCGTACGCCGGACATTTCCCCGGATTACCGATTCTTCCGGGCGCTGTGCTGCTGGACGAGGCGCTGCAGGAGATCGGACGCAGCCGCGGCATCGATCTGACGCAGTGGCGGATCGCGTCGGTGAAATTCCTGGGAACCGTTCGACCGGGCGATGAATTGACAATAGGACATTCAGCGTCCAACGACGCGACCATCCGCTTCGTGATTCGTGCCGCCAGCCGCGCAGTCGCATCCGGTATGCTGTCGCATGGCACTTGATCCGACGCACCTCGCAGACGCACCGCCGAAGACCGCCGAATGGGTCGGCAGGCGCGAGCGCGGCAGCATGGCGCTCTTGCGGCTCATGGCGTTCTTATCGTTGCGCCTGGGAAGACGGCTAAGCCGCGTCGCGCTCTACGGCATCGCCGTGTATTTTTTCCTGTTCGCTCCGGCAGCACGGCGCCAATCGCGCCGCTATCTGCGCCGTGCGCTGGGCCGTATGCCGCGTGCGCGCGAACGCTTCCGGCACGTCTTGAATTTCGCGACCACCATTCACGATCGCGTGTATCTCATCAACGAACAGTACGATACATTCGAGATCACCATCGAAGGCGAATCCCTCATGCGCACCCAAGAGGCGCTTGGCCAGGGGGCCTTCCTGATGGGGGCGCACATGGGCAGTTTCGAAGTCATCGGCAGCCTCGGCCGTCGCCGGCCTGGACTCCACGTTTCGATGGCAATGTACGAGGATAACGCCCGCAAGATCAATGCCGCCCTGGCCGCCATCAATCCCAAGGCACGGCCAGATATCATTTCGTTGGGCCATGTCAACGCAATGCTGCTGATTGCCGAACGACTCGAGCGCGGCGCCGTCGTCGGTATGTTGGGCGACCGTACTCTGGGCGACGAGCCGGTGCACGAGGTCATGATCTTGGGTGAGCGCGCCTATCTGCCCACCGGCCCCATGCGCGCCGCCGCCATTTTGCGCCGCTCGGTCATTTTCATGGTCGGCCTCTACCGCGGCGGCAATCAATATCACGTGGTGTTCGCGCCGATCGCGGACTTTTCCGCCGTTGCGCCGAAATCGCGCGACGCTGCGGTGCGCGACGCCGTCGAGCGTTACGCAGCCTTGCTCGATCGGTACTGCCGCTGTGAACCCTATAACTGGTTTAATTTCTTCGATTTCTGGCGTGAGCCGAACCGCAACCCATGACACTGTGCCTGTCGAGCATTTGCTTCGCAGTTCTGACCAGCGTGGCGGCGCACGCCGCCGCCGACGATTTGGATGACGTCATGCATGTGTTAGCGGCGCGACGCCATGGTGAGGTGAGCTTCGTCGAACGGCAGTTCTTGTCGCTGCTGAAAAAGCCGCTGGAGTCGTCGGGTGAACTGCTCTACGACGCACCGGACCGGCTGGAGAAACGCACGCTCGAACCGCATGCCGAGAGCCTCCTGTTGAGTGGTAACGTGTTGACGGTGGAGCGCGGCCATCACAGCCACGTGCTCGAATTGCAATCCTACCCCCAGGTTTTGCCGTTCATCGAAAGTATTCGCGCGACGCTGGCGGGCGATCGACCCGCGCTGGAGCGGGTATTTCGGCTGCAGTTTTCCGGAAACTTGGCACACTGGACACTCGTTCTCGCTCCGCTCGACGCCCAGGTCGCGAAGGCGATTGCCGAGGTTCGAATCGAGGGAGCGAACGACGACCTACTCCAAGTGGAGATTCGACAGGCCGACGGCGACCGCTCGCTGATGACCTTGCACGCTCCTGCAGGCCAATGAAAGCACGCCGCGCGCGCATTATCGCGCCGTGGTTGATCGGCGTCGCAGCGGCCGTATGGATAGTGGCTCAGGCGAACTATGTCACCGACCTCTCGGCTTTCCTACCAGCGAAGCCGACGCCGCTGCAAAAACAGTTGATCGACCAACTGCGCGACGGGCCCGCGTCGCGCCTCATTCTGATTGCGCTCGAGAATGGCGACCCCCACGCCCGCGCGCACGTGTCCTTAGGGATGGCGCAGCGGCTGCGCAACGACACCGAGTTCTCGAACGTGGATAACGGCGAGCCTGTCTCCGCCGAGCGCGATCGTGATTTCTTGTTCGACCATCGCTATCTGTTGAGCAATGCAGTCACCGCACAGCGCTTCTCAGCGGCAGGCTTGCAAGCAGCCATCGAGGATACCATCGAGAATCTGGCATCTTCGGCCGGACTCCTGCTGAAGTCGTTGGTGCCGCACGACCCGACCGGCGAGATGCTGCATATCATCGACGAACTGGCGCGTACGCAGGGTCCGCGAACACAGAACGGCGTTTGGGTTTCGGCCGATGGCGCACGCACGTTGCTGGTAGCGCAAACCGCTGCGCCGGGATCCGACACGGATGCCCAAGAACGCGCTCTGAACGCCATCAGCACGGCCTTTCGCGCCAGCGGCACCGCAGCGGGCTCTGCCGCGTCAGCGGTACAACTGCGGATGAGCGGGCCCGGCGTCTTCGCCGTGGCGGCGCGGGCCAAGATCAAGCGGGCTGTGACGCGTCTATCCATCGTCAGCAGCCTGCTTGTCATCGGCGTATTACTGGCCGTGTACCGATCGATTGCGGCCTTGATCTTGGGATTGTTGCCGGTAGCTACCGGCGCTTTGTTCGGCATTGCCGCCGTCGCCCTCGCCTTCGGCGCCGTGCACGGCATCACTCTGGGCTTCGGGATCACCTTGATCGGCGAGTCGGTGGATTACTCCGTCTATTTCTTCATTCAGTCGCTGCGCAGGGATGTCCAGGGCACCGCCTCCGGTTCGTGGCAGCGGCTGCTCTGGCCGACCATTCGTCTCGGCATGCTGACGTCCGTATGCGGCTTCGCGTCACTGCTTCCTTCCGGCTTTCCCGGCCTCGCGCAACTTGGCCTCTATTCCATCAGCGGCTTGATCGCGGCAGCCTCGGTGACGCGCTTCGTGTTGCCGGCACTGCTCCCCCAGGGATTCAAGATACGCGACCTCACGCCGTTGGGAGTGTGGATCGGCCGGCGTCGCGATTCCTTGCGGCGATTCGGCGACATCGCCATTGCGGGCGCAGCGTGTGCGTTGGCGATCATCGCGCTGTCCGTGCTGTATCAGCATCGCGCTACCCTATGGAACCGCGAGCTGTCGAACTTAAGTCCCGTGTCTCTGCAGGACCAACGATACGACGCAACGCTGCGGTCCGACCTGGGTGCCGCCAACGTCCTCGATCTCGTCATCGTGGGAGGCCGCAGCTTGGAAGCGGTCCTACGAGGCGCCGAGCGTGCTACGGCACCCCTGCAGAGCCTGATCGATGCCGGGATCATCGGAGGATTCGACAGCCCGGCCAATTTCTTACCTAGCTTTGCCACCCAGGAAAATCGCCGCAGTGCGCTTCCCGACAGACAGGTGCTGCAGGATAACCTGCGAACCGCGGTTGCCGGCCTGGATATTGACGCCGATCAACTCTCGCCGTTCATCGATGACGTCGAGGCGGCGCGTCACGGCGCGTTCGTTACGGTGGAAGACTTGCATGGCACTTCGCTCGCTGCTGGGTTCGGTGCTTTGATCCTGCATCAATCCGATCACTGGAGTGCATTGTTGCCCCTGCACGCCGTGAGCGGCGCCGCCGCGCTCGATATCGATGTCGCTCGCGTCACGATGGCGCTGGCGGCTGCCCACGTGGAAGGCGCCCAGGTGCTCGATTTGAAAGCGCAAACCGATGCGCTCTATGCAAGCTATTTGCAGGAGGCGATACGCTTATCGCTGTGCGGCTTCGCCCTGATCGTGTTGTTGTTGCTGTTCGCGCTGCGCTCGCCGTTACGGGTGGCGCGGGTGCTTGCGCCGCTGGTCCTTGCGGTGCTCGCCGTTGCGGCCGGGCTTGCCGTCTGTGGGCAACAGCTGACCCTTTTGCACTTGGTGGGAATGTTGCTCATCGTCGCCGTGGGCTCGAACTATGCGCTGTTCTTTGATGCTGAGGGAACCAAGCACCGGGATGAAACCTCGCCGCTGACGCTCGCCTCGTTGGGCATTGCGAACCTTTGCACGGTGATTGGATTCGGATTGCTATCATTCTCCCAGGTGCCGGTGCTGGAGTCCCTGGGAGAGACGGTGGCGCCGGGCGCGTTTCTCGCTCTGGTGTTCTCCGCCGTGATGACATCACGCGCACCGCCCGCGGCCGCGTCAGCGGATACCGCCGATGCGTAGCGTGGTAAGACCCGCCACGTCGGGGACCACGGCGCCGGCTCGCATCGTGTGCCTGCCCGGGGCCTATCACGTTGCGGAAGACTTTCTGTCGGCCGGCTTCGATGCACGGGTCAGCGAGCGCGGACTGGCCATCGATCTGTGGTTCGTCGATGCAGAGATGCAGCATCTCGGCGATCGGCGTTTTAGAGAACAGCTGAAACATGACATCGTGCTGCCGGCACGGGCACTAGGATGCCAATCCATTTGGCTGACCGGAGTTTCGCTCGGCGGTTTCATGGCTTTGGACTACGCTGCATCGAACCCGGGCGACTTGGATGGTCTGTGCCTGCTGGCGCCCTATCTCGGCAGCCGCATGCTGATCGGCGAGATCGCCCGCGCGCCGGGCCTTGCCGCCTGGACCGCCGGCCAACTTGCGGAATCCGACGAAGAACGCCGAATTTGGCGTTTCATACAAGCGCAACGTACCGAATCGCGGCTCCTGCATTTAGGATATGGACGCGAGGATCGATTTGCGGAAGCGCATCGATTGATGGCCGAAGCGCTGCCGCCAAGCGCCGTCAATGTCGTGCCTGGAGGTCACGACTGGCGCACCTGGACGACATTGTGGGAGGATTTTCTGGACTCGAGGTTCACATGAGGCCACGCAGCCCCGGCTACCGACGCTTGCTTGCGTCGCCGATTCTATCCACCTCTGCTGCGGTACACGTCGGCGCTGCGGCCGCGATGTTGATTCACCCGCGGGCATGGCCCTGGGCGCTCGGCGCGGTGGTGGCGAACCACGCCGCGCTGACTGCCGCCGGCCTCTGGCCGAGAAGCCAGTTATTGGGCCCGAATTGGATCCGCCTTCCAGCCGCCAGCGGCGCGCGCGGTGAAGTTGCAATCACTATCGACGACGGCCCCGACCCGGCGGTGACCCCGCGCGTGCTCGAACGACTCGCGGAGCACCGAGCGCAGGCGACGTTTTTCTGCGTGGGGGAACGCGTAGAGCGCTATGCAGACCTTGCGCAGGAGATTGTGCACCGCGGCCACACCATCGAAAATCACAGTCAGCGGCATCGCCATAATTTTTCATTGCTGGGCCCTGCAGGAATGCGGTCTGAAATCGCTCGCGCTCAAGAGAGTATTTTGCGAGTTACCGGCAGCAGCCCACGGTTCTTCCGCGCCCCAGCCGGACTTCGCAATCCGTTTCTCGATCCCGTGCTCGCTAGCTTGCAATTACGCCTCGCGAGCTGGACCCGGCGCGGCTTCGACACTGTCAACCGCAATGCTGACTCCGTATACCAACGACTGACGAACCGCCTGCGCAGCGGGGATATACTGCTGTTGCATGATGGCCACGCGGCGCTCGGGGCCACGGGTCAGCCGGTTGTGCTCGACGTGCTGCCGCGTCTGCTCGAAACGTTCAGTGCGCGCCAGTTGACTCCGGTGACGCTGCGTGCGGCCCTACTGTGAAATCGGCGGATGAACGCGTGGCGTTGCTGCACACCGGCAATACCGCCGGCGGCTTGGGGTTTACATTGGCGAAATCGGTGGATCAAATGGTATTGGCGGCCGGAGGGCGCGGATTGCAACAACTACATTGCCGTTCTACGGCGCGGCTGCAATGAGACCCGTCCTTCTCGAGAGCTTCACGGCGAGCAGTTGTATCGGGCTCGGCCTCGAGCAAACGTTCGAATCGCTACTTGCGAAACGCAGCGGTCTCAAGCGTTGCGAATTCGAGACCGTCGATATCGACACCCACGTCGGCGAAGTGCCCGGAGTCGATGCCGTGCGGCTGCCCGAGGAAGTGGCCCGGTTCGATTGCCGCAATAATCGCTTGGCAGAGCTCGCGTTGCAGCAAGATGGTTTCCTGGAAGCGGTACAACGCACAGCGAGCCGCTGGAATCGTAACCGGATCGGTGTGTTCATCGGCACCAGCACGGCCGGCATTCTTCAGACCGAACTCGCATACCGCGAGCGCGACCCGATCACCGGAGCGCTGCCTGCGAGCTTCGAATACGGCGCCACGCACAACTCGTTCTCGGTCGCCGACTACTTGCGGCAGCGTCTGCACCTGGAGGGTCCTGCCGTGGTGGTGTCCTGCGCGTGCGCATCCAGCGCCAAAGTCTTCGGGTCGGCGCGGCGCATGCTCGAAGCGGGAATCATTGACGCCGCGCTGGTCGGCGGAGTGGACTCGCTATGCCTGACGACGTTATATGGATTTCACTCGCTGCAGCTGTCGTCACGCCTACCATGCCGCCCGTTTGATTTGGCTCGCGACGGCATTTCGATCGGCGAGGCCGCCGCCTTCGCGTTGCTCGAACGTCCGTCGGAGGACTTGGACGGCGACGCGATTCTACTGCTGGGCGTGGGCGAATCGAGCGACGCCTACCACATGTCCGCACCGCATCCGGAGGGGCATGGTGCCCGACGCGCAATGCAAGCTGCGCTTCGCGCTGCCGACCTGGATGCGAGCGCAATCGACTACATCAATCTTCACGGCACGGCAACCCAAAGCAACGATCGATCCGAGAGCCAGGCGGTGACCAGCGTCTTCGGCGCCACCACGCCCAGCAGCTCGACCAAAGGTGCGACCGGCCATACGCTGGGCGCCGCGGGCGCGCTCGAGGCGGTCATCTGTGCCATTGCCTTGCGCAAGGGCCTCATGCCTGGCGGCGTTCATACCACGCACGTGGATCCCACCCTGACCGCGCACTACATCAGAGAAAATCGACGCTCCCCCCTAGCCCATGTCTTGAGCAATTCATTCGGATTCGGCGGGACGAATTGCAGCCTTATTTTCGGCCGGCCCGGATGAAGCTCTCGGCTTACATCAGCGGCATCGGTGTGCTGGGACCCGGCCTTGCCAATTGGCAGGAAGCCGCCTCCGTGCTGTCGGGCAAAGTTGCCTACTCGCCCGCACCGACAGTGCTGCCTACACCGGCGCTGTTGCCTCCCGCCGAGCGCCGGCGAACCGGCCGTGTCGTTAAACTAGCGCTCGCCGTGGCCTTGGAGGCATCGTCGCGCGCGAATATCAACCCCGCAAGCTTGGCCAGCGTGTTTTCTTCCTCCGGCGGCGATGGCCACAATTGCCACGAACTTTGCGCCGCACTCGCATTGGAGCATCGTGAGGTTTCACCGACTAGATTCGCCAATTCCGTGCACAACGCAGCGGCCGGATACTGGAGTATCGCAACCGGCGCAAAACTCGAGTCCAACGTTCTGTGTGCGTTCGACGCCAGTTTCGGTGCGGGTCTGCTCGAAGCCATGACGCAAGTAACGGTGGATGGCAAATCGTTGCTATTGGTGGCCTACGACACGGAATATCCGCAGCCGATATATGCCAAACGCCCGCTTCCCGATGCGTTTGGCATGGCGCTGGTGCTCACGCCGCAGAGGGGCCCCGATTCGCTGGCGCTCATCGATGTGACGCTTGGCCGTGATCCGGTGGACACCATGTCGAATTCGCTGCTCGAATCACTGCGCCTCTCGATTCCTGCCGCGCGTTGCTTGCCGCTGCTGCGGCAATTGGCGCGCAACGAAGCCGGACCTACGGTGCTCGATTACTTCGATGTGTCGCGTCTCGTAATGAATGTCGAACCATGCGTCTAGACCGCGCGTGGATCGAGCGGCACATCCCGCATCATGGCCGCATGTGCCTGCTCGACGAAGTCCTCAGCTGGGACGCCGACCGTATCAGCTGCTCGAGCGGCAGCCATCGCGCCACCGACAATCCGCTGCGCGCTCGCGGACAGCTGGGGATTGCATGCGGTATAGAATACGCCGCGCAGGCAATGGCCGTGCATGGCGCTCTCGCCGGCGGGGCGCTGGAAGTCGCGCCACCGGCGGCCGGATCGCCGGCGGCGGGATGGCCCGCCCCCGGCTTTCTCGCCGGCGTGCGTGGCGTCGAATTCCATGTGCTGCGGCTCGATGATGTGCCTGGGGATCTGATCTGCGATGCCGTGAGAGTGGCCGGCGATCGGGGCACGGCTCTCTATGAATTCGAGTTGCGATCCGCAGCGACGCGTCTGCTGACCGGACGCGCCACTGTATTGCTTGAAGCCAAGGAACGGATGCATCTATGAACGCACCGGCGAAGCGAGCTCTGGTCACCGGCGGCAGCGGCGGCATCGGCGCGGCCATCTGCAAACAACTGGGCGCGGCGGGTCATTTCGTGTACGTGCATGCGAATCGGGGCAGGGCTGCCGCAGACACGGTGGTCGGCGAAATCATTGCCGCCGGCGGCGAGGCCGAGGCGGTTGGGTTTGACGTGACCGACGGCGCCGGCACGCGGGCCGCGCTCGAAGCGCTCTTGGAAAAGGCGCCCGTGCAAATTTTGGTCAATAACGCCGGCATTCATGATGATGCGGCATTTCCCGGAATGAGTTCGCAACAGTGGCACCGCGTCATCGATGTTTCGATCGGTGGCTTCTACAACGTGACCCAGCCCCTGATGCTGCCGATGATACGCACCCGCTGGGGTCGCATCATCAATATCTCGTCGGTGACGGCGTTGTCCGGCAACCGGGGACAGGTCAACTATGCAGCGGCGAAGGGCGCGCTCAACGCCGCGACCAAAGCGCTCAGCCTCGAAGTCGCCACCCGTGGCATCACGGTCAACGCCGTGGCTCCCGGTATCATTATCACGAGCATGAGCGCTCCGGCATTCGATGCGGCAGCGATTGCCGACTTGGTTCCGATGAAGCGCGCCGGGTCCGCCGCGGAGGTCGCCAGCCTTGTCGGCTATCTTGCGTCCAAGGAAGCCGGTTACATCACCGGGCAAGTTATTTCCATCAACGGCGGAATGATCTGAATTGAGTGCAGGAAGCGTTACTTCGGTCGCAAGCTCTCACAAGCAGGAGATCCTGCTGTTCTACACGTTGCTCGAATTATCGCTTATCGTGCTTGCCGGCCGCGTCGGCGGCGCGATCGCTTCGCGGCTCGGTCAGTCGGCCGCCGTCGGCGAAATCATCATCGGTATCCTGCTCGGGCCGTCGCTGTTCGGTTGGATCTCACCGCACGCTTTCAGCTTCGTATTTCATTCTGTATCGCCCGAGCCGATGCTCGTACTGTCGCAACTCGGGCTAGTGTTGCTCATGTTCCAAATCGGACTTGAATTCGATTTCGCACACTTGACGGAGCGAATCAACCGCGCGGCCGTGGTTCGCGTGTCCATCGCCTGCATGACGGTGCCGTTCGCGAGCGGTTTCGTTCTCGGGTTCTTCATGGCGTCCGGCTCGAGCCAGGCTGCCGCCCGGATCAACACCGCGCTGTTCGTCGCGACCGCGTTCTCGATCACCGCACTACCAATCCTCGGGCGCATCATGATCGAGTTCAATCTGACGCGCACTCGTCTCGGCGTCGTCGCCATCAGTTCGGCGGCCGTCAATGATGTAGTTGGTTGGCTGCTGCTCGCCTTGATCACGACATTGACGGCCAGTAACTTCGTCGGGAGCGAATTCGCGCTGCGAGTGGCGATGGTCGCAGCCTTCGGACTCATCAGCGGCAAGATCGTCAGACCCCTGCTCAAGCGAGCGATTCGCCGCTCCAATCCTCATGCTGGAAAAATGACGGGAAATCTTCTCGGCGGTCTGCTGGTCGTCATATTCGCCGCGGCGATGACTACTTATGAAATCGGCATTTTCGCCATATTCGGCGGTTTCATGATGGGAGTCATTCTGTTCGACGAACCCGAACTGGTTGCGGCGTGGCGCGAATGCGTGGGCGGCTTCGTCACCGTGTTCTTCCTGCCGATCTTTTTCACTTATACGGGTCTGCGGACGTCGATCGGCGGGCTCGACACGGTGACTGACTGGACCTGGTGCCTTGCCATCATCGCAGTGGCGTCACTCAGCAAGTTGGCGAGTGCTTACCTTGCGGCGCGCCGCTCCGGCTTCGACCACGCGGAATCGGCGATGATCGGATTCATGATGAACACGCGGGCCCTGATGGAACTCATCGTCATCAACGTGGGTTTCGACCTCGGCGTCATTTCGCAAAAAATGTTCACCATGCTCGTGATCATGGCCATTTTCAGCACGGTGATCACTACACCGGCACTGCGCTACTACTTGTCGCGGGCAACCCTCAAGGACATCGACGCGAACCCGGTAAAGGTTTGAGACCATGCTGCAGGCCAGGAGCCTTTCTGAGTAATCTGCGTGGCCGCAGATTACTCACACAGACTCCTAGGCATAGGCATCGAGGGCGCCGAGTGAGCTGCGAGGTGTAGAGGCGGTAGTCGCCGCAACCGCGGGCGTGGCAGCGGCACTTCGATCGCCGGACGACGCTCGCTCGTAAGGCGGAGTGTACGCTGAGCGGTCCTGAAAGGAACGCTGCGAGATGTCCACGCTCACCTGGCCAAAGCCTTGAGCCCCCAACATTTCCCGAAGCTGCGGCGAACTCGACTCCAGGGCGTCTCGCGTCACGGCACTATGGGTGATCATCGATACCTGGGCATGATCGCCCTGCACCAAGATATTCAGTTCGATGGGGCCTAATTGCGGTGGATTTACCTGCAACTTGGCGCTGTTCACGCCGTTGTTCGCCATCCAGGAAACGCGGTCCGAAAGCCCTTGTGAGAAGTCGGCGCTGTCGACGCTCGCATGGATTTGTAACGTCGGCGTGGCTGAAGCAGCCACAGATCCGCCCACCGCGGAATTCGAACTCAGCAGCGACAACCCAGCAGCGGCGTCGCCGTTCGTTGATCCCAGAGTTGCTGCGTCGGCTGCAGCGTGCACAGGCTTGTCTGGATTGGCGGCCACCGACAGCGCCGCTGCACTTTGTGCGCTCGTCAAGCCCGCGGCTTGATGAGGTAACGCAATGGCCGTTCCCGACGGGGAGATGCCGGCTGCGCTTGCGCTCGGCGCGCTTGAGCCTGCCGTGGCGCCGGAGTCGTCAGAGTCACCGTCGCTCGTTGCGCCGACGCTCGCGGGCTTGGCCGGAGCCGCAGCCGGGGCTGTGGCCTTGGTCGACGCCGCCATGCCGCCCGCCGCCGCAACGATCGCGGCGCTGGCATCAGACGCCGGAGCCGCCGTGTTTGCCGAAACGCCCGAGGGCGGCGAGTCATCGTCAGCAGCCGAGCCGCTCCTAACTACCGTGTCCCGCGCCGTATCTTGCACCGCGCCTTTCGAGAGTGCAGCCGCGCCGCTCTTACCTACCGTGTCCCGCGCCGTATCTTGCGCCGCGCCTTTCGAGAGTGCGCCCTCACCGGGCGTCTTTGCGATAATTTCTTCTGCCGCCGCTGCGGCAGTGGCGCTGGCACTGGAGGGTACTGCGCGCCCGGCGGTAGCGGTGGTGGCTGCTCCGCCCGACGGTAGCCCAAGTAGATTGTTGGATGCTCCCGCCAGCGGCGGCGCGCCAGCGGCGGCGATGGCCTTGGCACCGTCCAGTTCCGTCGACGCATCGGACGAGTCGATTGCAGCGCCGCGGGTGGTACCCGCGCTGGGCAACCCTGTGCCGCTCGCAATTTGTTTTGCGGTGGAAGCCAAGACGCCGATAGCGCGATCTTCTGCGTCCGCACCCCCAGCAGATACGCCGGCAGCCGTATTTGTCGCCGCCGGCATTTGCAGCGCCGAGGCCGCACTGAGGGCGGCTTGCATCACCGGTGCCACAGGCGGCGGCTGGATGCCAGTCAGCGGCAAGGATGCGCCGGGTTGTCCGTCATCCACCGTCTTGGGTGTGGCGGATTTGCGCGACGACTTGGCGCCGACGGCCATCAACGCACCCGCAAAGCTAGGACCTGCGGGGGTCGCGTTTGCAGAACCGACTGCAGCGCCCACAGCCGGGCTCGCGGCACTCGTCGTGCCCGGGGATCCGGATGGGCTAACGTTGGCGGCGACGGATACTTGAATAATGGGTGCGGCGTTCATGGCAATTGAAACTGCAAACTGCGTGCCAGGACTCGCGCTCCTACGCCCTAGCGACCTTGAACCGGGCCAGGCCGCCGACCGGCCGCGATATTCACGCTCTCGGTATCCGGATCGAAAACGATTTGCGCTTCGCCGCGTTCGAGCTGGCGAATCACTCGTTCGACCTTTTGATCGAGCGTGAACTCCTCTTCGCCGTAGTCGGTTCCCTCGCGCAGCACGAACGACTCGATGATGGCGCGTAACAGGTCCGCAGCGAGATCCGCATGCGGTACTACGACGGGTTCGCTCCTTTCTGGGTGCATCGATCCAACCTCTGCCGCGGCTGCGGCATGCCGCTGAATGATATACGGCTTCGTGCTAGGTGTTGCCGGTCTCGGCTCGGGCCAGCGATATTCGCATGGCCGCGTCGTCGCCCTCACGCTGTTCGCGCTGGCCGGCCGCGTGCTGTTCTTGCTTGCGAAAGCGGTCTATCGCACGGCCCAACGACTCCGCTTCGATGCGCTTTTCGCTCCACTGCAAGCGCCGTCTTTCGTAGTCGGCACGCGCATTGTCGAGCTTGGCCAAATGCTGGCGCAGCGCTTCACCCAACCGATCGAGGAAGGACCGGTAGTTCTGCAATTTGACGGCATCCATTGCGCCGCGACCTGCGGTCGAGGTGCTCACGTACTCATCGCGGTAGCTTTTCAATTGTTCGAGCTGGCGCTCCAGGTCGGCCACACGGCGGGCGGCCTCCCCCATCGTTCGGCTCAATTCCATTGCGGATGAGGAGGCGATCTCCTGGATGGGCTCGAATCGTTTGGATCTCATCATGGCGACGCACTATCGAACTGTTGCGGCCGCGGGCGCCGAGAACTGCGTCACGAGTTGGCGTAGATCCGAGCAGCTACGTTCGATTCCTAGCGGTTCGTACATATCCTGGCGCAAGAACTCCAGCATCTTGGGCCATTGATCGACCGCCAGATCGACGCGCGGATCGGATCCGCGCCGGTATGCCCCAACGGTGATGAGATCTCGATTCTGTTGGTAGGTCGAATAGACCTGTTTGAAACGGTTCGCCAGATCGAGTTGCTCGCGAGTCGAGATTTGATGCATGGCGCGACTGATGGAAGCTTCGATATCGATTGCCGGATACAAGCCGCTTTCGGCCAGGCGCCGCGACAACACGATGTGACCATCGAGTATGGCCCGAGCCGCATCGGCAATCGGATCATTCTGATCATCTCCCTCGGCGAGGACGGTGTAAAACGCGGTAATCGAGCCGACGCCGCGATCGCTATTTCCTGCTCGCTCGACCAACTGCGGCAGCCGTGCAAAAACGGATGGGGGATATCCTTTGGTCGCGGGCGGTTCGCCGATCGCGAGCGCAATTTCGCGTTGCGCCTGCGCGAATCGCGTCAGTGAGTCGAGCAACAGCAACACTTTCAGGCCACGATCGCGAAAATACTCCGCAATCGACGTGGCCAGCCAGGCCCCGTGCAATCGCATCAGAGGCGGATTATCGGCCGGAGTAGCCACCACGACCGCGCGCCGCATTCCATCAGGCCCCAACGTATTGGTGACGAAGTCCTGGACCTCGCGACCTCGTTCCCCGATCAGTCCGACGACCGTCACGTCCGCTTTGGTATAGCGCGTCATCATTCCGAGCAACACGGATTTTCCGACACCGGATCCCGCGAACAAGCCGATTCGCTGCCCACCGCCCACTGTGAGCAACGAATTGATCGAACGCACTCCCACATCCAGCGGATCGCGGATGGCGCGGCGCATGAGCGGGTTCAAGGGTTCGCCCACCAGCGAGACACGATCGGTGCAGCGCAATTCGCCCAGGCCGTCGAGAGGTCTGCCCGCACCGTCCAGGACTCGCCCCAGCAATGCATCGCCGACGGCAACTTCGCTGACGCTGTTCGTCGGGACGACGCGCGCCCCGGGCATGATGCCGCGTATGTCGCCCGTGGGCATCAGAAATAGCTTTTCGCCGGAGAAGCCGACGACTTCGGCTTCGATCTGCCTGCCTTCGGCCGTGTCGATGAGACACCGGCCTCCCACGGCGGCTTCGCAGCCGACGGCCTCGAGGGTCATGCCGACCATACGGCTCAAGGTACCTTCGACCACAATCTTGGCGGCATCGGCCGTGCGCTCGCGCGCCTGCGCCAGCATCGCCGCCCAAAGTTTCGGCCGCGGTCTCGCCGTGGCGATGGCGCTCATGCGCCCGGCCCGCTGCGAGGGGCCGCTTGGCGTTCGGTGCCCAACAGTTCACTCAAGATGGCGCCGAGCCGAGTCTCGAGGCGCGCGTCGATGCGCGACGTGGCACTGGTGATCCGGCAGCCGCCGCGGGCCATCACCGGATCTTCGACGATTCCCCAAGCCGGCGCGCTCTCCGTCGGCGCAAGATTCTCCCGTACGATTGCTGCATCTTCAGGGTGCAGATGTACGCGCACGTCGCGCGCTGCGACGGGCAGCGCCGCAATCGCCTCGCGGATGATCGCGATGATCTGCGTCGGATCCGATTTCAACTCGCGCCGCACGATTTGCCGCGCCAATGCCATCGCCAGCGTCAGCAGTTCTCGCTCGACCTCCGCATCAAGCACTTCGAACGGCTTGGCCAAGTCATAGAACATGCCCGAAAGGCGCTCGACCTGCGCGCGAACCTCGGCGCGGCCTGCGTCACGACCCTCAGCGAGGCCCTGTTGAAATGCTTCGTTGTAGGCTTCCTCTTGCAGATCGGCGAGGCCGGTAACGGTTGGCATGGCGCAACCTGCCGAAGTACTCCCCACATCCGGCGCCGCCCACACTTCGGCGGCGGCCGCGGCTACCTTGGTGAACGGGCTAGACAAATTCAGCGCCTCCCTTGCCGCCTAGACTGATGGTGCCCTCTTCCGCAAGCCGCTGAGCAATCACGATGATTTCCTTTTGCGCCGCCTCGACATCCGCGAGCTTCACCGGCCCACGCGCTTCCATGTCGTCCTTGAGAATTTCTGCCGCGCGCTTCGACATATTGCGCAAAATTTTATCTTGGACGTCCGGCTCGGCGCCGCGCAGTGCAACCGCCAAGGTGTCGGATCCCACTTCGCGCAGCAGCGCCTGGATGCCGCGATCGTCGACGTCCAACAAGTTGTCGAAAACGAACAACAGGTCTTTTATCTGCTGATGCATCTCGCCGTCGGCCTTTTCGATCTTGCCGAGTTCCTCGCCGCTCTTATCTTTTTCCATCGAATTCAGGATGTTCGCCACCGTCCGCGCGCCGCCGATTCGTCGCAGCGCCGATGGCGGCGTCGCGTTGGCTTGTCTCTCCACCAGTTGGTCCAACTCCGTCAGCGCCGATTGGGGCACTTCGTTGAGCGCGGCAATCCTCATCAAGACCTCGGTTCGCATTTCCTCGGACAGCAGCGACAAAACGCTGGCCGACTGCTCCGACTCGAGATGTGCGAGCACGATCGCTCCGATCTGCGGATGCTCACCGCTGATTATTTGCGCGACAGCCTTGGCTTCCATCCACTTGAGCGCCTCGATTCCCTGCCCGGTCTGGCCCGTCGACACGCGATCGAGCAACAACTCCGTCTTCTGTTTGCCGACCGCCTGGGTGAGGACCCGCCGGACATAGTCCTGCGACCCGGACGCTATGTTGGCCTTGCCGTCGACGATACCGATGAATTTATCCAGAACCGAGGTCATCTGATCTCGGGACACTTCCTTGAGCTCCGCCATTGCCATGCCCAATCTCTGCACATCCTTGGCGTCGAGTTGTTTGAGGAGGTTAGCCGCGTCCTGTTCGCCCAAACTCATGAGCAAAATGGCAGCGCGCTGTGTCCCATCCAGCTCATCCGGCTTAGCCATCGGCGGCGACCCAATCCTTCACGACTTGTGCGGCACGTTTCGGATCCTGACCGACCAGTGTCCGCGCAGCCGCGATCTGTTGCTCAAAACTGGGTTGCAGTTTGATGGCATTGGCCGCTCCTCCGGAGAGACTGACTTTGTCGCCATCGAGCTCAGAGCCCCCGCTGGAAACCACACGGCCCGCCGATTTGGTCAACGACTTCATCAAAGGCCGGAGCACCAGGAGCGCGACCATCAGCACCAAACCCACTCCGACGATCTGCTTCGCAAGTTGTGCGACCCATGGCTGTTGCCAGAGCGGCAAACCATCGACGGGCGGAATCGGTGGGTTGGTCTTGAACGCCTGATTGATGACGTCGAGCTTATCGCCACGGTCGTCCTTGAGACCGATGGATTCCTTTACCAACTGCGCGAAGCGCTTGATGTCCGCATCGCTCATCGGCGACGTCGTCATCTTGCCGTCGTCGCCCACTTTCTGCCAGTCGTCGAACACGACGCCGACGCTGAGGCGTTTCAAATTTCCCGTGGGCTGCTTCACGTAGGATAGGGTGCGATCGACTTCGAAATTGCGCGTGCTGCGCGAGGAGCTCGAACTCGGTCCCGCGCCGGCTGCCGTCTGGCCGTTGGCCGGTGACCCGGGTGTGGCCGCAGCACCGGGAAGCACGGGCGCGCCGGAAGTCCCCGGCGGTTGATTGCTGAGCGCCCCGGGAATGCCTTCTGCGCCGTCGGCAGCCTTGCGCATATCGCTGCTGGTTTGTTCGCTGCGCACCGCGGTTTTCTGCGGATCGTAATTTTCGTGGGTTTCCTCGGTTTGTGTGAAGTCCAGATCGGCCGTAACTGTCGCGCGCACCCGGCCAGCGCCCACGATCGGCTCCAGAAGCTCGATGATTCGCCGCTGATACGTCTCTTCGAGCTTGCGCGTATATTCGAATTGCCGCGTCGTCGCTGCCGCCTCCGCGCTTTCGTCGGGGGAATTGAGCAGAGATCCTGCTTGATCCACCACGGTGACATCGCTCGGACCCAGTTCCGGCACGCTGGAGGCGACCAAATGCACGATCGCAGCGACCTGTCCGGGCTCCAGGTGCCTCCCGGGATAGAGCTGCAGCATGACGGACGCGGTCGCCTTGCGCGCATCGCGCAGAAAAACCGATGCTTTCGGAAGCGCCAGATGCACGCGCGCACTTTGCACGCCTTGCACCTTGATGATGGTGCGCGCCAGCTCGGTTTCGAGAACGGATTGATAGCGCGCGGTCTCCATCATCGAGCTTGTGCCGAGCGCGGAATCCTTCTGGATCATCTCGATGCCCATCGAATCGCTTTGCGGCAGGCCCTGACTGGCCAGGCGAATGCGTGCCTCCTGCACTTTGGACTCCGCAACCGACACCGCGCCAGATGGATTGAGTTTGAATTCGATCCCTGCCGCCGTGAGTGCGTCCATGACCTGGCCGCTCTCGCGCTCCGAGAGTTGGCCGTAAAGAACCGTGTAGTTCTGGCCCTGAGACCACAGGACCAACCAAATCGCGGCAGCGACGGCCGCCGCTACGCCGGCGAGCAGGCCCGCTTGCTTGAGGCCCGGTATGTCGAGCAAACCGCGCGGTGCGGCGGGAACGATATCAGCCATAAATCAGTCCTCTGAAATTCTAGGAGCCTAGACCGACATACCCATGACTTGGGTGTACGCCTCGACAAGCTTGTTGCGTACCTCGGTCATGGCATGGAACGCCAGGCTCGCTTTCTGAACTTCCAGCATCACTTTGGTAAGATCGACGCTCTTGTCGCCCGCCTCGTAGGAAGCAGCCATCGACGTCGCCTGGTTTTGCATGGTCGCAACGTGATCGACCGAGTTCTTCAGGAGATTGGCGAAGTCGGACGGTTGCGCGGCGCTCGACACCGAACTCGAAGCGTTCTCGCCGGAGCCGCCCATGGCGCGCGCTTGGAGCGCACGCATTTCCGCCAGCACCTGCTGGATTTGCATGCTGCTCATGGTTCAGGCCGTCACGTACTGACGTTCATGAAGCTGCGGCACGATGACGCCGGCGGCTTTGAACTGCTGCAGCTTGTGGCGCAAGGTGCGTGGGCTGATTCCGAGTCGCTCGGCAGCCAGCTTACGACTGCCCCCCGTCACCCGCAGCGTCGCCAAGATCAATTCGCGTTCTCGCTCTTTCAAGTCGTGATCCAAGCCGACATCTTGTGCGGCGGAGACGGCCGGCGTCTCGGCTGCCGGGCTCACGGCGCCGACGTCCAGATCGGCGGCATTGATCCGGCCGCCGGTGGCGAGCCATGCCGCGCGCTGCACGATGTTGGTCAACTCGCGCGCGTTGCCGGGCCAATCATGGTGCAGTAATTTGCGCTCGGCGTCGGCGGAGAGGCTCAAGCTCAATTGGCCGCCACGCGCGCAGGCCTGCATGGCGCGACGCGCCAGCGGCAGAATGTCCCCGCGCCTCTCGCGCAGGGGCGGCAACCGCAGCGACATCACGTTTACACGGTAATACAGGTCGGCGCGAAAGCGGCCGGCTCGGACCTCTTCGGGGAGATCCCGGTTGGAAGTTGCAATCAGACGCACGTTGAGACTGATGGTGCGGCTGCTGCCCAAACGCTCCACCTCGCGCTCCTGCAAAACGCGCAGGATTTTGGCCTGCAACCCCAACTCCATCTCCGATATCTCATCGAGCAGCAGCGTGCCGCCTTGCGCTTGCTCGAATTTTCCGGCGTGCGCGCCGAACGCACCCGTGAACGCGCCCTTTTCATACCCGAATAACGTCGCCTCGAGCATGTTTTCGGGAATCGCCGCACAATTGATGGCGACGAACGGCTTGTCGCCGCGCGCCGAATGATCGCGGATGAAGCGCGCATACACTTCCTTGCCCGTACCGCTTTCGCCGGTGATGAGCACGGTGGCGTCGTTGTCCGCAATCTTCCGCGCGAGGCTGACCACACGCTTCGATTCGGGATCCGCCGCGACGAGTTCGTTGGGCACCACTCGGGCCGCAAGTTGGCGCTGTGCCATATCGATCAAGGCCTTCGCGTCGAACGGTTTGACGATGTAATCCGTGGCGCCCTCGCGCATCGCCGCCACCGCCTGCGCCACGGTGCCGTAGGCGGTCATCAGAACCACAGGCAAGTCAGGCCTCACTCGCTTGATGGATGACAGCAGCTCGTAGCCGTTCGGCCCCGGCATTTGCACGTCGGAAATGACCAGTGCGATTTCTTCCGTCTCGAGCATTTGCAGCGCCGTTGCCGCATCGCTTGCGCCCAGCGCAGTTATTCCCGCGGAGCGCAGCGTATCGAGCAATGCTTCGCGCAGCGCTGCGTCGTCCTCGACCATCAACACTGATTCGATCAACTTGTTCATGCTCTTTCCTCTGCGGGTAAATCAATAACGAAGGTGGCACCGCCGCCGGAATCGACCAAACGGACGCTTCCGAGATGCGCCTGGACCACGGACTTGACGATCGCGAGACCGATGCCGTTGCCGCGCGCGCGAGTGGTAAAAAAGGGTTCGAATATTCTTTCGCGAAGGTGCGCAGGCACGCCGGGGCCGTTGTCGCTGACCACGATTTGCGCGCGGCCATCTTCGGTGCGCCGGGCCAGCAGCTCGAGATCGAGGTCGGCCGGGGCTGCCTGCAGCGCATTGGTCGCAAGATTCAGCACGGCCGAAACCAGCGATGCCGCATTGGCGCGAACCTTCAGATCGGGTGCCTGAGTGCGAATCGTCAAGCGCACGCCGCGTCGCAGCGCGGGACGCAGCCACTGCGCCACTTGTTCGAGCAGCGCGCTCACACTGACGGGTTCGCGCGCCGCGCCCCCGTGCGCAAATGCGAGCATGTCGTTCACCAGCGAATCGAGCTGCTTCAGGCTGCCCACGGTTCGCTCACCGCACCGCTCGAGGTCCTCGCGGCTGCGGTCGGGCAGCGTCATTTGCGATGCGTACAACAGAGCGGTCGCAAGCGGCGTTCGAATCTGGTGCGCAAGGCCCGCCGCCAGTTCGCCCATCGTCAGCAGGCGCTGCTGACGACGCAACAACAACTGCATCAAATGCGACTCGGTGACATCGGTGAGCAGCACGACCTCACCGCCGCCGCTCAAGTGCCGGCGCGAGATATTGACGAACCGCCCGCTGGAGAGTTCGGTATGCTCGGCAATGCCCGTGGCATTGGCTACGGTGCGTGCGAGCACGGTGGCAAACGGCTGCGCGAGCAGCGGCTCGCCCAGCAACTCAAGAGCGGCGGGATTGCACTCCTGGATTTTTTCGCGCACATCGAGCACCAGGACGCCACCCGGCAAGCCCCTCACCAGCGCTGCAAGTCGCGCGGCCAAGTGCTCTTTGCCGGCGCGTGCCTCGCTCAATTCGACTCGGAGCTGCGCAACCTGATTGCGCAATGCATCGAATGCGCCGGAAAGTTGCTCGGAAACCGAACCGAAGGCCAGGAAGGCTGCCTGCAGTTCGGCGTGCGTATCGCCGGCCCGTTCGAGTGTTGACGCTGTCATACCGGGAGGAGAAAGCAACTTCCATGCCTCAGCGGTATTTATCCTTTCGATCAATCAGTTACATGAAACTCGGCGTTGAAGACTTAAGGCAGCGTCAATAAATTGTCACGCGGAAAGACGGTATTTGCGCAGCTTCTCGACCAAGGTCGTACGACGGATATTGAGCAACCGTGCCGCACCGGCGACGGTACCGTCCGCCTCTTCGAGTGCTTTGCGAATCAGACCGATTTCGATTGCAGACATATGGTCCTTAAGATCAATCCCGCCGCGCGGCAAACTGGCTTCCGCATCGTCCAGCAATTGGTCGAACTCTTCGGTGGCATGTGTCGTGGTGCAGGACTCCGCATCGGGAATCGATTCGGGCGGCGGAGCGACGAGCACGGCGCTGCCGGCCCACCCAGCCGAACCGACGCTGCGATATCGATCCGGCAAATCAGCGGGCGTGATCGTGTGCTCGGGAAACAGGATTGCCAAGCGCTCGAGAAGATTCGACAACTCGCGCACGTTGCCGGGCCATCGGTTTCGCACCAAACAATTCATCGCCTCCTTGTCGAGTCGAATGTGCCGGCCCGAGATCTGTCCCTGGCGTTGCACGAGGTGTTCGATCAATACCGGCAAATCCTCGAGTCGCTCGCGCAACGGCGGCATCTGCACGGGAAACACGTTCAATCGATAGAACAAGTCCTCGCGGAAGCGTCCGGCGCCGATCGCTTCCTCCAGATCGCGGTGTGTCGCGGCGATGATGCGGACGTTGCAGCGGATCGTACGATTGCTGCCGACGCGCTCGAAGCTTCGCTCCTGCAGCACACGCAGCAGTTTCACTTGCATCTGCAGCGACATGTCGCCGATCTCGTCGAGGAACAATGTCCCGCCTTCGGCGAACTCGAATCGTCCGAGCCGTGTCGACAGAGCGCCGGTGAATGCACCCTTCTCGTGGCCGAACAATTCGCTCTCCAGCAGATCGGCAGGGATGGCGCCACAGTTGACCGGGACGAACGGGTGTCCGGCTCGACCCGACAACTCATGGATGTGGCGCGCGACCATTTCCTTGCCGGTGCCGGACTCGCCCAAAATCAGCACACCGGTATCGAACGGCGCTACTTGTTCGATCAAGCGATGCACCGCACGCATCACGCGCGAAGTTCCGCTGGGTCGAAAGCGGTGGGTGCCCGGCTGCGTCGGATGTCCGTTGCGCACGTTTTGCGCCTGATCCAAGACTGCGGATAGGCGCCGCTGTTTGACCGGAAGTTCGAGATGAAACCAAGCGAGGTCGCCGCTGGTCTCCGCGATTTTTGGCAGACCATCGCCGGAGAGATAGATGACCGGCAGCGGCTGGGCTATCGCGCGCAGGTGCGTCACGAGTTCGGCGCCTTGAGTCGCGACCGCTTCCTGCGCGACGATGACGGCCAGCCAATCGTGAGCGGAGCTGCGCTGATACTCGCGCAGTTCCGCCAAATCGTGAACGTGGACCGGCTCGAGATCCAGAAACCGCAGTACCGTCACCAGCGTTCGCGCTTGCGAATCTGACGGGTCCATCACAATTACTTTCGCGTCAACCACTATCGGGGGCTCCTTCCCGGGTGAAAAGTGTGACGGAGTCCACATATCTCGAGCTCCGTCTTAAGCTTTGCGTCTAACTCATTGACATTGTTCAATCAATGTCTCGGCGAGCTGCATACTAACTTAAGAACTCGAGCGGCAAGCAGGTGGCAAACACCCGCAATACATGTAGGGCCTTCCCGCAATGAAGGGCATGGTACTTGCCCTTAAGACTAGCGATTCGGCGAGAGCCTCGCGCCTGCCACGAGGCGCCGATGGTGACGGAAAATCATTTTCTCGATGAGCTCCACAACCGCCTCGCTCAGACCTGTGAACTGTAGCCGCGCCGCACGCACA
>JBKQSA010000003.1:0-29786 GCA_052143815.1 Steroidobacteraceae bacterium
TCGGATCGATGCGCTGGAACAACACTTCCGCGACAACCCGTCGATCTTCGGAAAGTTCAACCCGGACGCAAAATCGGCTACGCCGTTTGCCGTGCCGCAGAAAGCCCCCGAAGTGTTCTTGCGTTGAACGGCCCCACACTGATCGCCACGAGCACCGAGACGTTGTGATTCTCTCCTCGGCAGCGTGCAAAGAAACAGTGTTTGACCGTTGCGGAACCCATTTCGGCCATAATCGCAAGTCGTCCGCTAGTTACCAATCGAGTCCAAGCATGATCGTATCGAATTCCAATGCTCGGCTTTTGCAAAGTCTGCACTTTTGACCACCCGATAGCTGCCGGTGGGCATCGTCGGCAGAGGGTCAATTGACGTCTATTGGCCGACTCCGGCTAATTCAGCGCGATTATACGGAGTTTCACGGGATTGACAGCAGCCTTGTGTATTGGTAATACTAAAGGTATGAAAGTGGCTGTTTCTATTCCCGATGACATCTTCGCCGAGGCCGAAGCGCTCGCCAAGCGCTTGAAGAGCTCGAGAAGCGAGATCTACAGCCGGGCGCTCGGAGAATTTATCGGACACCACGCTCCGGACCGTGTCACCGAGCTGATGAACGATGTCGTGAGGGATGTTGCGGCTGAGCCGGACGCGTTTAGCGTTGCAGCTGGACGGCAGGTCTTGAAGAAGACCGAGTGGTAATCGGGCAGGGCGAAACTTGGTGGGCTGATCTCGGCGAGCCAGTTGGTTCCGCACCGGGCTATCGACGTCCCGTGGTGGTCGTGCAATGCGACGCACTGAATACCAGTCGGATCGGCACGGTCGTTTGCGTGCCGTTGACCAGCAATCTCAAATGGGAGCGAGCTCCAGGAAATGTGCTGTTGTCCGCAGCGGCGACCAGATTGCCGAAAGACTCTGTTGCAAACGTATCGCTGATAGTGGCCTTGGACAAACGCCAGCTTGTCGAGCGGGTGGGGAAAATCCCGAGGCGTCAATTGGAACTCGTCTTGTCAGGAATTGACGTGATCGTCGGCCGATGATCAGCACCCGGATCTGTTAGCGTCGGCGGCCGCGCCATAAAAGAATGGCCACCAGCCAGTCGGCATCGAGACGCAAGACGTGTGAGGCTTTCGCGATCAATTCGTCTATCGCCCCTAAGCGATATTTATTGTCGGTAGACACGACGGTAAGAATGCGGCTGACTCTTGCCAAGATGCAGATTCAAGTGCTTACACGTTCCGGAGACGATTGAGTGGGAATAGAAACTTATCCTTCGCTGACTATCGGCACCGATCGACAATCAAATCTAAGTTCCTGTTTCCGCGGAAGTTTTCTCTCGGCATCTATCGCGGACTATCGCCGGCCAGCGGAAAATTTTGACGGTATTTCTGACGGTATTGTAAGCACTGCTCTTCTGAATTTTCCCTTGCATCAACGAGTTACGTCGCCAGGAGATTATTGAGTGGGAGTGAGTATCGATCATATATAAGCGCTTTTATGCTAGTATAGGCTTTATATGAGCGTTAAAGGCAATCGATCTGCGCTGCCTCTTCCCGTGCGCCGAGCTCTGGGGCAGCTCGGCGGAAACTTGGCTCTTGCCAGGCGGCGTAGGCGGATTTCGACCCAATCCATGGCGGAGCGCCTGCAAATCGCAACTGCGACCTTGCGTCGGTTGGAACGCGGCGATCCGTCGTTGTCGGTGGGCACTTTGGCGAAAGCGTTGCTGGTGCTCAATGCGCTTGAGCGTTTTTCCGGTCTGCTCGATACCGGCGCCGACGATCTGGGCTTGCAACTCATGGATGAAGCCTTGCCCAAACGTATCGTCATGAAATCCAGCCAGCGCGGACCTAAGGCTCTATGAGAACGGACGCCGTTACTCGAACAATGCAAGTCTGCCTTGGCGAGCAGGCGATACCCGTCGGCACGCTTACCTACTCTCGTCAGGGAACGCGGGAGAACACGTCATTTGTGACGACACCTGGCTTGAAAGCGGCAATCGATTTGAAATCTCTCCGGACCTGCCGCTGACAGAAGCTGCGCAGGGGCGCATTGTGTATTCGGATGGAATACCGATCGCCTTGATACGGCGTTTCGACCGCGTGGAGGCCGGGCGGATTCCGTACCTTTCAGCGACGTCGATGCTGCAGGCTTCGCGGGAAGATGAGCATACTTATAGTGAGATTGCCGAGCGTATTCTGAGCGTCTCGCCTGACGCCAAGCGGGATCTTGCGGAATTATGGCGGCGGATCGTTTTCAACATATTGATTACGAATGTCGATGATCACCTCAATAATCATGGATTCCTGCATGTGGGACATGGACAGTGGCGATTGGCGCCGGCGTTCGATCTGAATCCGTTTCCGGATAAGGGACGGGATCTCAAAACCTGGCTGACGGAAGAGACAGGGCCTACAGGAAAAATAAAAGACGCTATGCATGCGGCGGGATACTTCCATCTCACAGACGAGCACGCCTTTAAAATTCTGGGCGAAGTTCATGGTGCGGTTTCGCAGTGGAGACAGGTGGCGAGGAATGCTGCGGTTGGAATGAGCATCCAAGAGTTGGAGTCCTTTGACGCAGCTTTCGAGCACGAGGAGGCGCAGATTGCGAAACAATGGCTCGCCTGAAGTTTCCCGCATTGGGAAAAATCTGACGGTATTTCCGGGTCTTGGTGCATTGGCGGTCTGGCTACTGGGCAGTGCCTATCCGTCGAACGATCGTCGCGGTTCGCAAATCCACAACGGCGATACTGAGATCTTTGTTCAGTACATGGGCGAGAGTGCCGTCGGGACGGAACACGATGGCCTGACGCGGCTCATTGAATCCGGTGATCTTGCCAACGGCGTTGCGCGTGGCGGTATCGATGATGGTGAGCGTATTGTCGACTTTGTCCCCGGAGTACAGGCGCTTCTCATCCGGACTCAACGCCGCGCCGTAAGGATCCTTGCCGACGGGTACGCTCGCGACGATCTTGTCGGTATGCAAATCGACGATGGCGATCGAATTATCTGCGCTATTAGCGGCATACAGAGTGGTCCCATCGGCGGTGATGCTCAGGGCTCGAATGCCTTTGAAGCCGGTAATTTCCGATACCGTCTTGAGGGACGCGACATCGACGACGCTGATCTTGTCGCCGAGGAAATTGGTCACAAACAGCTGAGTGCCGTCGGGGTTGAGCTTGATGCCCTGGCGGGGCTGCGCGAAGCCCGTGAGCACCGCCAGTGTGTGACGAGAGGCGAGATCCACGACGGTCACCGTATTGGCGGCTTCATTGTTGACGTATAGCCGATTGCCGTTTCGATCCACGGCCGTACCGAAGGCGCCGGCGCCGATCGCAATCGCGCCCTGCGGAGCCCACGTATGGGCGTCGAAGATTCGAACCTCGCCGAGGGTAGAGTCCGATATCAGCAGCATCTTGCCGTCCGGCGTAAAGAGGCTATTGCGCGGGGTCACAAAACCGTCGAGCGTTGTGACCAACCGTCCTGACTTCAGGTCGTAGAGTCGCACGCCCGGCACTCGGCTATCGCTCGCCACCGCGGTATGTCCATCCGGGCTCACGGCCAGGGAATTGTTGACGATCATCGAGTCAAACTGGTACGGCACGGCGCTTTCCGCGGCTGCGCCGGCGGTGGCTGCAGAGGCGAGCCCGACGACGCCGACGAGTGAGACGGCGGCGGCCGCGATCGACAGGTACAAATGTCTGTTCATGGTAGTCCTTGAGAAGGTGAATGGTGGATGGGGAGGCGCCGATCGAGCCGTGCAGCGCAAGACGCACAATCCCGCGACCGATTGCGTAGCTGGGTCATAGCAACCACGCGCTGACGAGCGCATTGATCGCGCCGCCTCCGACGATCAGCCAGACAAATAGGACAGCGCCCAGCCACAGTGGCTTGGGGCCCGCGGCACGAAGCGCGGAGAGATGGGTGGTGAGCCCCAGCGCCGCCATGGCCATGGCGAGCAACACCGTGTCGAGGGTGGTGGCGGCACTCAGAAGTCGCGGCGAGAGCAGACCCAGGGAGTTGAAGATCACGACACCAACGAACGCCACGGCAAACCATGGGATGGTCGACGTGTGGGCCCGATTCGCCCCGGCCCGATGTTCGGCACCGCGGGCGATCCACGCCGAGAGCCCCATGAGGAAGGGCGCGAGCATCATGACTCGCACCATCTTGGTGATCACGGCCGTATTGGCCACTGTCTCGCTGACCGAGCGGCCGGCCGCGAACACCTGGGCGACCTCGTGAATCGTCGAGCCCGTGTAAACCCCAAACGCCCGTGCGCCCTCGGCCGTCAGTCCGTGCGGCATGAGGGGGTACAGCGCGGGATAAAGAAACATGGCCGCCGTGCCAAAGACGACGACGGTGGAGACTGCGATGGTGACGTGATCCGCTTTCGCCCGAACTACGGGTTCGGTCGCCATGACGGCGGCGGCGCCACAGATTGCGCTGCCGGCACCGATCAACATCGAGGTCTCACGGTCAAGACGAAACAATCGTGTTCCGAGTGTCACTGCCAGAACAAAGGTACTGGTCACAACGAGCGCGTCGATCAGGACGCCGGCGGCGCCGACCTGACCCACATCATGAAGGGTCAACCGCAGGCCGTAGAGCACTACGCCCGCGCGCAATAACGTCTGTTTGGAGAAGGCGACACCGACACCGGCAGTTGCGGCGACTCGCGGGTAAATTGTGTTGCCGATGAGGATCCCGAGAGCAATCGCGGCGGTCAGGGCGCTGACCCCGTGGGCCGCCAGCCAGCCGATGGTGCCCAACTGCATGGCGCAGATCGCCAATAGCACGCTCAACCCGAGCCCCGGAAGCAGTCGACCCAGGGGCGTGTGATCGAACCGCCGCCATCGCGAGCCCCGGCCAGCGGCGAGACGTTCCAAAATGACAACTTCGTTCATGCGATGGTTCCTGTTGAGCACGGGAGCCACGTTAGAGTGAATCGATCAAGCGATCCAACGCATTATTATGGTACTATCAAGCAATTGGATTAGTTGATTGTATTCGAGAGGCTAACTCCGCGCGTATTACGTTGCGCCAATTGCAGATCTTTAGACTCGTTGCGGAATCTGGGACCACGGCGTCCGCTGCAAACGCGCTGGCCCTTTCGCAGTCCGCGACCAGTGCGGCTATTAACGAGCTCGAGCGACTTTTGGAGCTTCAGGTCTTCGACCGGGTCGGCAAGCGCCTTCAGCTCAACGACAATGGCCGTGCGCTGTTGCCGGAGCACGAGGATCGGGAATTACCTCGTGCCCGAGCTCCTCGCAGGATTTCGAGAGCGCCTATCCGATCAGGCGAGACGCAGCTTGCGCGTCATGATAACGATGCCAGGATCCGGCGAAAGGGAGGATCCCGCGCATATGCATGATCTCATGAAGGTGATCAGGAAGGGGCACACGGATCGGTCCCCCGCACGCGCCTCATCGGCCCGTGATGGCACTTTCAGCGAAATGGTTCAGATCGCCGTGATCACGATTGGAAGCTATCTGCCATGCTAATGATTGCCTCGGCGACGTCGAATATTCGCCTGTTTTGACTCATGGCCGTTTGGCGCAACAACGAATAGGCATCCTTCTCGGATAGCCGGCGGGTGCGCATCAATATCCCTTTCGCTCGTTCGACTGTCTTGCGCTCCGCGAGCGCAACACGAGCAGACTCGAGCTGAGAGTTGATATCGTCTATTCGTCGGGATTGAGCTTCGACTACGTCGAGGATTGAACGCATTGGCTTCGGCAGTCCATGTCCCACGCCGTAGACTTCCGGCCCCCCGACTAGACCTAAGGTGTCGACCTCGGGATCTACCTGGGTGATCAGCATTGCAAGAGGCGCGGTCAGTCTCGGCATTTCGCTGTCAATCGGATCGATGCGCTCTGCCGTGCCGTTGTCTTCGGCGAGCTTGTCAGCACAGAGTCGGCCGAGATCCGCTGCGATCAACTCCTCGATACCTTTCATCGCGTCGATTCGCCGCGTGGCCACTTCGTACCATGCGTCCGGTGTCGCCGCGTGTTGCGCGGCGCCTAGAGCGTGTTCGCCCATACTTGCGCGCATTTGATTGAACTCCGCCGTTTGCGGGCTGCTGCTCAGCTCGAAGAACACGGCTGTATGGCTCGGATCCGAAAATTCAGTAAAGACTTTGAAGGCGCGTTCTTGGGCCGCCGCCAAATGGCGCAAGCGATCGCAATCCACTGTGTCGAAATGGCCGCGCGAGATCGCAGCGCCGGCGGTTGCCCGCTCTTGGCCCGCATATTCTTTACCCTGAGCGAAATTCACGAGGGCGATGAGCGCCCGAGATGTTTCTGCGTCGGCAGCAACATCGGCTGCCTCAAAGCCCACCCCGAGCAAAAGGGCGATGATTTCGGAGAATCCCTTGACCGCATCTTGTGGAGTCAGCGTCAGTGCGGATACCTGCGTGCGCATGTCCGTCAGCCGGTCGAGAGCGGATACGGCGATCGCGACGCGTGTGTGGAATCGCGCGCTGCAGCTCAGCGGGTCGAGATTCTTGGTCACATGCTCGAGATGGTCGCGTACCTGTTGCTCCAAGGTACCGCTTTCGGCGACGCGCTCGATGAGTCGCTGCGCGAACCGTGCGCCGTTGGAGCCGAGGTAAATGGTTGAGGCGCCTCGCTCCTTTTGCAATACATGAACGAGCTCGCTGATACCCTTGACGAGATCACCCAAGATCGCGAGATGTTTGAGATCGCGAGCGCGGCACAACTTGGCAGACCGCATGAAGCGGGCTGCGAGCGTATCGGTCTGGGGCGCATCAGTCGGATTCTTGCGTCGGCTCATCGACCACCTGAGCATTGGATGCTCATAAAGAATATGGAGCCGCTTCGGCCGCTTGCGGACCACGAAGTGCTTGCATCATCGATCGCAACGATCTCACACGGGCGCGAGCCACTCTGCCATTAACATCAGTGCTCGTTCAAGCGCCGCGTAATTTATTTTCGCCGCACTAACTACGTGCGCGAGCGCCGGATCCGCGCCCTCATTTGATGCGGTAATTGGCCTCTACTAACGACGCTCGACGCACCGCATCGCCTAACAAGCTGATCTGCATGGAGTGTGCATGTGCGCAAATGGATGGCACGCATGTTGCTACATATCATGCAGCAGGCAGCCAAAAGCTGTTTGCACGGGGCAGATTCCGTGAGGAATTTGCAGAGGCAATGCCGCCAACCCGTACGCATCTTCCGGAAGGTGCGTACCGTTGGCGGTTTTTTTTTGCCTGCCCGAAATGCTGTCGGTGAAGCCAACATAGTCAGGGGTGAAGTCAATGAAACATGTGATCGCATCGTTGCGAAACGGTAATTGGAAAGCCCTACTGGCGTGCTTTTTGTACTTTGATACCGGCTTTACCGTGTGGGTGATGTTCGGCCCACTCGCGCCGTATGTTTCCAAGCAGCTGTCACTATCGGCGGTTCAGGCGGGATTTCTGGTTGCCGTGCCGGTGCTCAGCGCTTCAATCATGCGCGTGACACTCGGCAATCTATTTCAATCCGTAGACGGTCGTCGGCTCGCGCTGCTCGGCATTGCGATCTCATCGATTCCCTCGCTGATCCTGCTGTTTCCCGTGACGCCGACCTATTCCTTGCTCCTTATGCTCGGTGTGCTACTTGGCTTGGGTGGCGCGAGCTTCGCCATCGCGTTGCCAATGGCGGGGAGCAGCTATCCGCCGCGAGTCCAAGGCCTGGTATTGGGGCTCGCCGCCGCCGGCAACATCGGCGCGGTCGTCGACGGCTTTTTGTTCCCGACGCTCGCACAGCATTACGGATGGCAGCGCTCGACGGCGGCCGCGCTGCCGCTGCTTGCGCTCACAGCCGTGATGGTGTTGCTGTGGGCGGAGGATCGCAGCAGCAAGAGCGGCAGCGGCACGCGGGCACTCGGCGGGTTCGTCGTGTCATTGCTCAGCGTGACGGGTCTCGTGATGTTGGTAAACGCCGGATTGTTTGGACACGGAAAGACGGGGCCGCTTTTGCTCCCGATCCTGGGCGCTGCGGTGGCACTCGCGGTGCTGCCGCGCAAATACTGGCTCGTGCTCGCCGAGCGCGATGCATGGGTCATCATGCTCGTCTACAGCATTACCTTCGGCGGCTTCGTCGGAATGTCTTCCTACGTGAGCTTGCTCTTGACGACTCAATACGAATTATCGAAGGTCGACGCGGGGATGGTCATGGCGGCGCTTTCCTTCCTGGGAGCCATGGTGCGCCCCGTCGGCGGGCATCTAGCTGATCGCCTGTCGGGAGTCCGGGTGTTGCTAATGCTGCTGCTCGGAATCGCGCTCAGCAATATCGCGTTCGCTATCTTGATGCCGCCGCTGGCGGGGGCCGTAGCGCTGCTGACGACGCTTTATTTGTGCTTTGGCCTCGGTAACGGCGCGACATTTCAATTGGTGCCGCAACGCTGGAAGGGCAAGACCGGACTCATGGCGGGCATCATCGGCGCCGCAGGCGGTATCGGTGGATTTTATCTGCCAGTCGTCATGGGTATTGCCAAGGAAAGTACCGGGAGTTATCAGATGGCATTCTTGACGTTTGGCGTCCTCGCGGTGGCAGCGTTCGCAATGGTCGTCATTCTGCATCGCCAGTGGCTCGGTTGGTCGGCGCCAGAATCGGCGGGTTTGGCGTTGGATCTTGCGATCGCACCCACCGAATAGCGCGAGGCACAACGATGAAGCTAATCGTCATCGGCAATGGGATGGTCGGGCAGCGGTTTCTCGAGACACTCGTGCGCGAGGCCGCGGGGCGGTTCGAAATCGAGGTCCTCTGCGAAGAACCCCGATTAGCTTACGATCGGGTGCATCTATCGAGCTACTTTTCCGGAAAGACCGCGGCGGACCTCGCGCTGGTCGACGAGGCGTTTTTCCGCGAGCACGGCGTCACCGTGCATGTCGAGGACAGCGCCGTGCGTCTCGACCGGGCGCGCCGTTGCGTGACCTCGCGGCGCGGCCGCGAGCTTGCCTACGACAAGCTGGTCCTCGCGACCGGTTCCTACCCGTTCGTGCCCAAGATCCCCGGTAACGACCGGTCGCAGTGCTTGGTTTATCGTACGATTGAGGATCTGAACGCCATCCGTGCGGCTGCCGCAACGAGCCGCGTGGGCGTGGTCATCGGCGGAGGGCTCTTGGGTCTTGAGGCCGGCAAAGCGTTGCAAGATCTGGGACTCGAAACGCATGTCGTCGAGTTCGCGCCGCAGCTGATGGCTGTGCAGCTGGATGAGGGCGGCGGCCGCATGCTCCGCGGCAAGATCGAGCAGTTGGGCGTTCGCGTGCACACCGGCAAGACCACGGCGGCGATTGCACCGAGCAGCACCCACCGCCACACGCTCCAATTCTCCGACGGCACCGAACTTCACGCGGATGTGGTGGTGTTTTCCGCTGGAATTCGGCCGCGCGATGAACTAGCGCGCAGCGGCGGCCTGCGAATCGGCGAACGCGCCGGGGTTGTGATCGATAACCGGTGTCTGACGTCTGACCCGGACATCTACGCGATCGGCGAATGCGCATCCTGGGAGGGCAAGTGTTTCGGACTGGTGGCTCCCGGCTACCAGATGGCCGGCGTCGCGGCGGCGCAGCTCGCGGGTCACGAGACCACCCAATTCACGGGCGCCGATATGAGCACCAAGCTCAAGCTCATGGGGGTCGATGTCGCCTCCCTCGGCGATGCGCATGGAGCGCTCCCCGGCGCCCGGGCCTACACCTTCATCGATGAACGCAAACAGCTCTACAAGAAACTCGTGGTCAGCGAGGATGGCCGGAAGCTCCTCGGGGGCATATTGGTGGGTGCCATCGATGATTACGATACCTGGCTGCCCACCATGCAGAACGGCTTGCCGTTGCCGGCCGACCCTGCGGCCTTGGTGCTGACGCCCTCAGGGCCGGGCGCGGCGACCCCTGGCCTCGGCGTGGCCGCCCTTCCCGACACCGCGCAGATATGCTCGTGCAATAACGTTACCAAGCAGGCCATCTGCGCGGCGGTCGACGCGGGTTGCACGACTGTGGGCGCCGTCAAGAAGTCGACACGCGCCGCCACATCCTGCGGCGGTTGCGCACCGCTGGTGACACAGCTGCTAAAGGCCGAGCTCAAGCGGCAGGGAGTTGCGGTGAGCGACCACCTCTGCGAGCACTTTGCGTATTCACGGCAGCAGCTGTTTCATCTGGTGCGCATCGGCGGCATTCGTTATTTCGATGCCCTGATCCAGAAGCATGGCAAGGGCCGCGGCTGCGATATCTGCAAGCCCGCCGTCGCTTCGATCCTAGCCTCCTGCTGGAACGAATTCGTGCTGGAGAAGGGTCATGCGCCGCTGCAGGACACGAACGACTATTTTCTGGCAAACATCCAGAAGGACGGCACATATTCGGTGATTCCACGGGTGCCCGGCGGCGAGATCACCCCGCAGAAGCTCATCGCCATCGGTGAGGTCGCGCAAAAGTTCGGGCTCTACACCAAAATCACCGGGGGTCAGCGCATCGATCTTCTGGGAGCCCAGGTGCATCAGTTACCCCTGATCTGGCGCGAGCTGATCGCGGCCGGATTCGAATCGGGGCACGCGTATGGTAAGTCCATGCGGACCGTGAAATCCTGTGTCGGTTCGACCTGGTGCCGCTACGGAGTGCAAGACAGCGTCGGGCTCGCCATCGCGCTCGAGCACCGTTACAAGGGCTTGCGAGCCCCTCACAAGATCAAGCTCGGCGTGTCGGGCTGCACCCGGGAGTGCGCGGAAGCGCAAAGCAAGGACATCGGCGTGATCGCGACCGAGAAAGGCTGGGGCCTGTATGTCTGCGGCAACGGTGGCATGAAGCCACGGCATGCGAGCCTGCTGGCCTCCGATCTCGATCGGGAGACCCTCATTCGCACCATCGATCGCTTCCTGATGTTTTATATCCGCACCGCCGATCGGCTACAACGCACCGCCAACTGGCTGGATCACTTAGAAGGCGGATTGGAATATCTGCGAGCGGTCGTATGCGAGGACGCCCTCGGGATCGGCGCCGAGCTCGAGGCCGACATGGCGCGCGTGGTGGCCACCTACGAAGACGAATGGGCAAAGGCGGTGAACGACCCTGTCACCTTGAAGCGCTTTCGCCATTTCATCAACAGCGATGCCGCCGATTCGAACGTGGTGTTCGTTGAGGAGCGCGGTCAAGTGCGTCCCGCGAATGCCGCGGAGCGACAGCTGCATCAGGCGGGGCTCGTCGGAGAACCCGCGTAATGGCGCGCTTCGGGTGGCAAGCAATCTGCGATCTCGAGGAGATCATCCCCGATACGGGGGTCTGCGCGAGCCTGGACGGTCAGCAGGTGGCTGTCTTCCGCGTCGACGATGGGGTCCATGCGATCGACAACCGGGATCCCGCGAGCGGTGCCAACGTATTATCGCGCGGCATCGTCGGGGATTTGGGCGGCGAGGTCGTCGTCGCCTCGCCGATCTATAAGCACCACTACAGTCTGCTCACCGGTCGTTGCCTCGAGGAGCCCGCGTATTCGGTGAGGACTCACCGGTGCCGTGTGCTGGACGGAAGGGTTTGGCTGCGCAGTGCCGCGCAGGCCGCACGCAGCGCCACGGGCAGGCGCCGACTAGTCGTCATTGGCAACGGTATGTCGGCGATGCGCACCGTCGAGGAACTGCTGAAAATTGCACCGGAGTTCTACGAGATTGAAATCTTCGGGGCCGAACCTTTCGGTAACTACAACCGGATTCTCTTGTCTCCCGTGCTTTCGGGTGAAAAAGCAGTGGCGGAGATCATGTTGCACCCGCTCGGCTGGTACGCGGAACGAGGGGTAAGGCTGCATATCGGCGATCCCGTCCTCGAGATCGATCGGATCCGTCGTCTCGTCAAATCGAAAAGCGGTGCCGCAGTGACTTACGATCGGCTATTGATCGCCACGGGTTCGAATCCGATCGTGTTACCTATTCCGGGTAGTGATTTACCAGGTGTGGTCACGTTCCGCGATCTGCACGACGTGGAGGCGATGCTGCGAGCGGCCCGTGAGCACCGGCGTGCGGCGGTGATCGGCGGCGGCCTGCTGGGTCTTGAGGCGGCCAACGGTTTGCGTTGTCAAGGCATGGACGTCACGGTCGTGCACCTTGCCGATAATCTGATGGAACGACAATTGGATGCTGTGGCCGCGGGATTGCTGCAACGGTCTCTTGAGAAACGCGGCATCGAATTCAGGCTGCCGGTAAACACTGCGGCGATTCTCGGAGAATCCCGGGTGAGGGCGCTGCGCTTCGAAGACGGCTGGGTATTGCCCACAGATCTGGTCGTCATGGCCGTGGGAATTCGACCCAACATTGAATTGGCGAGAGCCGCCGGATTGTGCTGCGAGCGCGGTTTACTCGTCGATGACACGCTGCTCACATTTGATCCCAGTATTTATGCGGTCGGTGAATGCGTTCAACACCGCAATGCGACTTATGGACTAGTCGCCCCCTTGTGGGAACAGGCCCGGGTCTGCGCCACGCATCTGGCCGAACACGGGATGGCTCGCTATCGGGGGTCGTTGACGGCCACGAATCTCAAGGTGACGGGTATCAATGTGTTCTCCGCCGGTAACTTGCAATCGAGCCCGCGCAGCGAATCGCTGGTTTTCCATGACACCCAGCACGGCATCTACAAGCATCTGATCCTCGAAAATGATCAAGTGCGGGGCGCCGTACTCTACGGCGATACGAGTGATGGACCCTGGTATGCGGAACTGATGCGCAAAGGCCGATCCATCGGACCGCTGCGCGATCATCTGCTGTTTGGGCGAGACTTCGCTGAGCCGCGGGCGTGAGGCGCTTGAAGCCGTGAATACCGTCGTACGCACCACCTGCCCGTATTGTGGGGTCGGCTGCGGAGTTCTTGCAGTGCCCGCCGGCGCGGGGCTGCAGGGCGCGCCCGGTATCGCGCAAACAGGCGGCCCCTCCGTAGCGGGCGATCCCCTGCATCCCGCCAATGCGGGACGACTGTGTTCCAAGGGATCAGCCCTCGCCGAGACGCTCGGCTTGGAGGGCCGGTTGTTGCAACCCCGCTTGCACGGGCGGGAAACCGACTGGAATACCGCCCTGGGCACGGTTGCCAATGGATTCCGCCGAATCATCGATCAGCATGGCCCGGATGCCGTCGCGTTCTACGTCTCGGGTCAGCTACTCACGGAGGACTACTACGTTGCCAACAAGCTGATGAAGGGATACATCGGTTCAGCCAACATCGACACCAACTCGCGGCTGTGCATGTCCTCGGCGGTGGCCGCGCACATCCGCGCGTTCGGCGAGGACATTGTTCCGGTGTCCTACGAGGACTTGGAAGTTGCAGACCTGATCGTCCTGGTGGGATCCAACACCGCCTGGTGTCATCCCGTGCTGTACCAGCGCATCGTCAGCGCCAAGAGCAAGCGGCCCCATCTCAAGGTCGTAGTCGTCGATCCGCGCTGCACGCCCACCGCGGCGAGCGCCGACCTGCATGTGCCGCTGAAGGCTGGCAGCGACGTCGCGCTGTTCAACGGCCTGTTGAGCTACCTGCATCAAAACGGCCTCGGGGACCCTGAATTCATCCGGACGCATACTCAAGGGGCCGGCCGCGCGCTCACGGTCGCCGACAACACGGCCGGCAGCACTGCCGCCGTGGCCAAACTCTGCGGGGTTTCGCCTGACACTTTGGAGGAATTCTACGAGCTGTTCGCCGGTTCGCCGCGGGTGATAACGCTATTTTCTCAAGGCGTCAATCAGTCCTCGGCGGGCACCGACAAGGCCAACAGCATCATCAATTGCCATTTGCTCACGGGACGCATCGGTCGCCCTGGTGCGGGGCCGTTTTCGATCACGGGGCAGCCCAATGCGATGGGGGGGCGGGAGGTCGGAGGGCTCGCCACGACACTCGCGGCCCATATGGAGCTGGGTCGCGCCGAGCATCGAGAGATCGTGCAGAGCTTTTGGCGCAGTCCCGTCATCGCGGCGGCTCCCGGGCTGAAGGCGGTGGATCTGTTCGAGTCGATACACGCTCGCCGGGTCAAGGCGATCTGGATCGCTGGCACCAACCCGGTCGTCAGTTTGCCGAATGCCAATCGGGCGCGTGCCGCCTTGAGCCGCTGCGAGCTCGTGGTCGTATCCGATTGCGTGGCCGACACCGATACCACCGCTCTCGCGCACGTGCTGCTACCCGCCACCGCCTGGGGAGAGAAAGACGGCACGGTCACCAATTCTGAGCGCTGCATTTCGCGGCAGCGCCCCTTCATGCCCTCGCCGGGCGAGGCCAAGCCCGATTGGTGGATCTTCTGCCAGGTGGCAATGCGCATGGGATTTTCGGATGGGTTTCGCTTTCAGTCGTCGCATGAAATTTTCGTCGAACATGCGCAATTGTCCGCCGCCGGCAATCACGGTACGCGGGCATTCGATATCGGCGCCCTCGGGGCGCTGACGCGCCCAGAGTATGACGCACTGACGCCGGTGCGTTGGCCACTGTCAGGTAGCGCACCGGGCGCCGCGACTTCGTCGAACGCTGCGCTCACGAGCGCCCCGGCGGGCATCACGCTGCGCGAGCCGTCACGTGAGATATTCAGTGACGGGCGTTTCTTTCACGCCGATGGTCGCGCTCGCTTCGTTGCCACCGTTCCGCGTGCCCCCAAGCACAGCACCGATAGAGAATATCCCCTGGTGCTCAACACCGGCCGCATTCGCGATCAATGGCACACGATGACACGCACCGGTCGGTCCGCGCGACTGATGCAACACGCGCCCGAACCGTTCGTCGACCTGCATGCGCAAGATGCGCTGCTCGCGGGCGTGCGCCCCGGGGAATTGGTGCAAGTCTCGACACGTTGGGGGTCGATGGTCGCGCGCTTGCGCTGCAGCGGCGAGATCGGTCGGGGAATGGTCTTCGCACCGATGCACTGGAATTCACAGTACGCCGGAGACGCGCGCGTAGGGTCTCTCATGAGCCCCGCGGTGGACCCGGTGTCCGGGGAACCCGAGTTCAAGCACACGCCGGCGCGTGTGTCACCCTTCGTCGTGGCGTGGCAGGGGTTTGCGCTGAGCCGCAAGCCTGTACTCATCCGGGACGCCACGGCGTGGTCCTTGACGCCGAGCACCAGCTGCCTGCGCTACGAACTCGCAGGGCGGCGTGTGTTCGGCGACTGGTCGCCGTGGGCGAGACGCCTGCTGGACGCCCGCGACTCGGCGCCCGACTGGATCGAGTACTCGGATCGAAGCATCGGCGTCTATCGAGCCGCGCATCTGGTAGGTGGACGCTTGGAAGCCTGCGTGTTTCTTTCACCCAGGCCGGATCTACCGTCGCGCGCTTGGCTGACCAGTCTTTTCAATAAGCCGATCCTAGTTAGGGAAGATCGTCTCGGACTGCTGGCTGGCCAGCCGGCGCGCTCGAACGCCGACGCCGGCGACGTTGTCTGTTCCTGTTTCAGCGTGGGTCGCAAGACCATCTGTTCCGCGGTAAGGGATCTGAAGCTCACCACCACGGCCCAGATTGGGCAACATTTGCGTGCCGGAACCAATTGCGGCTCGTGCCTCTGCGAAATTAGCAGCATTATCGCCGCCGAGTCGGACCGGTCGGAACCGCATCCCTCCGAGCCGGCGCGTGCTGATCGGTTAAACGCTGAGGTGACCGCACTTGAATAGTCAACACTGCGCTTGAAGGGGTTGCGGATGCGATATTCCCCCGCGCGCTCCCATGCCGCGCCGCCGGCAGGCGAAGTAACCCCTGGTCGGTGCGGGATCAGGCGATCCCTGCTTTACGCCACACGCACTACGGGAGTCGCAGATTCCATCTGCTCCCGGGCATACCGCGTCGGCGGCAGTCCGACATAACGGGTGAATGCGACGCTGAACGTGCTTGCGGAGCTATAGCCGACGCGTTCCGCAACCTCGGCGTGAGACGGAGGTTCGTATGAACCTGTCCCGGCACCCACGTTGAGTACAGATCCACAGCCCGCGAGCGCCTCCTCTATTGCTGCTCCAATCCGCGGATCAGTTTGCCGTTGGCCTGAATAATTTCGACCGATATTGTCATACAGCGCTGCCACAACACCCCAAGAAATACCGCAATGATGGCGGTCACGTTGTGCGGGCCGCTTCAAACCGAGCACAGGCGGCGCGCGCCTTCCACCAGGGTCGCGTCATCCTTCGCGAAGCTCAGACGGATCACGCCGTGGTCGGTGCCGTCGGTGTAGAAGGCCGACAGCGGTATCGTCGCGACGCCGGCGTCCCGGATCAGGCGCAGTACGAAGTCACTGTCGCTCTCGTCGGAGAAGCCGCGAAAGCGCGCGAGCATGAAGAAGCTGCCTTCGCTCGGCAGCAACTCGAAGCGTGACGCGGCGAGCGCGCCGGCCAGCAGGTCGCGTTTTCTCTGATAGAACGCGGACAGACCTAGGTAGCTGCGCTCGTCGGCCAAGGCTTCGACCAGCGCGTACTGCATCGGGGTGTCGGCGGCGAACACCATGAACTGATGGACCTTGCGGATCTCGCTCATCAGCGCGGCCGGTGCAAGACAATAGCCGACCCGCCAGCCTGTGACATGGTACGACTTGCCGAATGACGAGACGATCACGCTGCGCTCGGCCAGCTCCGGATATCGTGCCATGCTGTGATGCAGGGCGCCGTCGAATACGACGTGTTCATAGACCTCGTCGGACAGGATCACGATGCCGGTGTCGCGCGTGAGCGCGGTGAGCCGTGCGATGTCGCCGGCACCGAGCACGGTCGCGGTCGGGTTGTGCGGGGAATTGATGATGATCATCCGGGTCCGCGGCGAGAATGCCGCGGCCACTTCGTCCCAGTCGACCCGGAAGCCGGGCTGCGAGAGCTTGATCGCGACAGGTGTTGCACCTTGCAGTCGGACGATCGGCGCATAACTGTCGAACGCCGGTTCGAAGTAGATCACTTCGTCGCCCGGGTGAACTAGCGCGCTGATCGACGCGTACAGCCCCTCGCTGGCGCTGGCGATGATGGTGATTTCGTCCGCGGCGTCGTAGCGGGCGCCTGAGAGTTGCGCGACCTGGTGGGCGAGCGCTTCGCGCAACGCGGCGATGCCGGCCATGGGCGCATACTGGTTGTGTCCGGCGCGCATGGCTCGCACCGCGGCGTCGATGAGCTTCGGATCGCACGGGAAGTTGGGTGCGCCCTGCGACAGGTTCAGCGCGCCATGCTGTGCCGCGAGCTGGCCGATCACGGTGAAGATCGTGGTGCCTATATCGGGCAGTTTGGAACGGGGCGCGCAGATGCTTTCCATGGCGTTCTTCCTGGAATAAATAATTCAAGCATTTACAATAGGTTGAGAGTACAGGAAAGATGGGCGGGAGTGAGCGGCGCTGGTGCGGACCGATACAAGTGCTACATTAAACTCATGTTGGGGACCATGCTGAACTCCTGTTCAATTCCACTGCCAATTGATCGATGAAAATCTTAGGGAAGCACTACCGCGCTATTTGGCGTACGGCAGCCGGCGCCGTCCGGGTCATCGACCAATCTCGGCTACCGTTTGAATTCGCGACGATCGATCTCGACACTCTCGACGACGCCGCGCAAGCAATCCGGACGATGGTGGTGCGAGGGGCGCCGCTGATCGGTGCGACTGCTGCCTACGGCATGGCACTCGCGCTGCGCTCGAACGCGTCGGATGTGCAACTCGACGACGCTGCCCGGATACTGCAAGCGACGCGTCCGACGGCCATCGACTTGGCTTGGGCCTTGAACAGAATGCGCCGAGCGTTGTCGGAGGTCGAGCTGGACAAGCGCGCCGAGGCGGCATTTCGAGAAGCGGAGATAATCTGCGATGCCTACGTGGAACAATGCCGCGCCATTGGCGTTCATGGCCTCAAGCTCATTCGTGAGCTGGCCAAAACGCCCGGACGGAGAGTGAATATCCTGACCCATTGCAATGCGGGCTGGCTTGCATGCATCGATTGGGGCACGGCGCTGTCGCCTATCTACATGGCACACGACGCCGGGATCGATGTCCATGTATGGGTGGACGAAACGCGGCCGCGCAACCAGGGCACCGCGCTGACGGCCTTCGAGCTGGGAGCTCACGGAGTACCGCACACGGTGATTGTGGATAATCTCGGCGGCCATCTGATGCAGCGCGGCGAGGTGGATATGGTTATCGTCGGCAGCGATCGAACCACGGCGGCGGGTGACGTGTGCAATAAGGTCGGTACGTATCTCAAGGCGCTCGCCGCCCACGACAACGGCGTGCCTTTCTATGCGGCGCTGCCGTCGAGCACCATCGACTGGTCCCTTGATCGGGGCAGTGAAATCCCGATCGAGGAGCGATCGGCGACGGAGGTCACCCATATCACCGGACGAACCTCGGCCGGCGCCAGCGTGACCGTAAGAGTGGTACCGGAGGCGAGCCCGGCGCTCAATCTGGCGTTCGATGTGACGCCGGCGAGACTGGTGACCGCATTGATCACCGAGCGCGGCGTTTGTCCGGCGAACCCTGCCGCTTTGCGTAGCCTTTATCTCGATGGACGAGCCGCACCATGACTTCATCCGACGGCGCGATCGGTGACGAGAAACTGCGCAAAGCGGTAATTGCCGCCTGTCGCGCGCTCGCGCGTCGCGGTTTGACCTATGGCACCTCCGGCAATATCAGTGTTCGCCGTGACCCGGAGCATTTTTTTGTCAGTCCTACCGGCATGGCTTACAACGAACTCGAGCCCGACGATGTGCCGCTCATGGACCTGGATGGCCGCTGGTTCGGCCGCCGCCGACCGTCGAGCGAATGGCGGTTTCATCGCGACATACTCAAATCCCGCGATGACGTGGGCGCCATCGTGCACACCCATTCCCGGTATGCCACGGCGCTCGCGTGCACCGCGCGAGGGATCCCCGCATTTCATTATATGGTGGCGGTCGCGGGCGGCCTCGACATCCGTTGCGCGCCGTATCACACCTTCGGCACGCAGGAGCTGTCCAATGCGGCGCTTGCCGCCTTGAACGGCCGCAGGGCGTGTCTACTCGAGAATCACGGCGTCATCGCGGTTGGCGCAAACCTTCGTGCCGCCGTCGTCCTTGCCGGCGAGGTCGAAAACCTCGCCGCACAATATTGTGCGGCGCTGATCGTCGGAGATGTGCGCATTCTCAATGAGGAGGCGATGCGCGAGGTGATCGACAAGTTCCGTACTTATGGCAAACAAGATCTCACGGAGGCCGGTCTGGACTTTGGCGGCAAGGATCTTGCGGACGCAGTCGCTAGAGGAAGTTGATCATGCCGACAGAAGAGGCGCTCTCCCCACATCGGATCCTCGATTCCAAGAGCCTGGTGGCGCTGATCGCAGATCTGGGCGAGATTCGCGCGCTGCTCGGCGGTCGGCCGGAAAAATGGCAGGCCAGCGAAGTCGGCGATGGAAATCTCAATCTCGTGTTCATCGTGGAGGGGCCGGACGGCTCGGTCTGCGTCAAACAGGCTCTTCCCTATGTGCGCGCCGCCGGGCCGTCCTGGCCGATGTCGCTGGAACGGGCATTCTTCGAAAATTCCTATTACCGCGCCGTGGCGCCGTATGTCGCAGAGCTGATTCCCAAGATCTACCATTACGATGCGGAGCTTTATTGCACGGTCATGGAGCGGCTATCGCCACACATCATCTTGAGGCGTGGTTTGATCGCGGGGCGCCGTTACCCAAATCTGGCCGGAGACATGGGCGAGTATGTTGCCCGGGCTTGCTTCTTCACGTCCGATTTGGCGTGGCCCTTCGAACGTAAAATGGATGGAATCGCGTTGTTCGCCGGGAATAAGGCGCTGGTGCGCATTTCGGTCGATCTGATTTTTGCCGATCCCTACCTGATCAGCGAGCGCAATCGTCACACCTCACCGCAACTCGACGACGTCGTCTCGGACCTGCGCCGCGATGGGCCTCTCAAAGTGGCCGCGGCACGCTTCGGTCAGAAATTTCTCAGCCAGACCCAAGCGCTCCTGCATGGGGATCTTCATTCGGGCTCGGTGATGGTTACGGAAACCGATACCCGCGTGATCGATCCGGAATTCGCTTTCTACGGGCCGATTGGTTTCGATCTGGGTGCGTTTTTTGGCAATCTCTTGCTGAGTTGGTACTCGCAATCCGGGCACGCGACGCCGAATGAGGGCCGCATCGCTTATCGAGAGTGGCTTCTCGAACAGGCGAAAATTTTCTGGTCGACGTTCCGCAGCAGCTTCCGCGCGCTGTGGGCCGAGCACGCCAGGGGCGATGCATTCCCGGCCGCCATGTTTTCCACTCCCGCGGACGCTGCGGCGCTCGAGTCGGCACGAAACGCATTCCTCGATTCGCTGTTTGCCGACATGCTCGGCTTCGGCGCCTGCAAGATGATCCGCCGCATCCTCGGCTTCGCCCATGTGATCGACTTTGACGCGATTCAAGATGCGGCTCTGCGCGCCGACTGCGAAGCCAGCGCGCTGGCCCTGGCGCATCTGATGCTGACGCATCCCGAGCAATTCCATTCGATTGACGATGTGATCGACGCGGTACCACGCATGATGCGGCGGGTCATTTAGAAGTATCCCGAACCCCTGAAGTCAGGCGACAATGCGTCGGTCGACAGTCTAGGAATAATCGAATGGGCAAAACGTTTCCTCGTCTTTTCGAGCCGCTGCGGATTCGCGGCTGTACGCTCAAGAATCGCATCATGTCCACCGGGCACGACACCACGCTGCCCGTCGACGGCACGGTCAATGAGGCGCTGGTGGCCTATCAAGAGGCGCGGGCGCGGGGTGGAGTCGGCCTCATCGTGCTGCAGGTATCGGGCGTGCACGAAACGGCGCGCTATACCAACCACGTGTTGATGGCGACCGACGATTCGGCCATACCGGGATATCGACGCGTCGCCGAGGCGGTGCATCGCTTCGACACCGTTCTTTTTGCGCAACTGTTCCATCCGGGACGTGAGATTGCTGAGGCGGATGGCGGACTTCTCAGCGTGGCGTACGCGCCATCGTGTGTGCCGAACGAGCGTTTTCACGTCATGCCGCGTCCGTTGAAGCTTTCGATGATTCGCGCCATCGTCAACGGCTACGGAGATGCCGCTCGACGCATGCAGACGGCGGGCTTGGACGGCGTCGAAATCGTCGCAAGTCACGGGTACTTGCCGTCACAGTTCTTGAACCCGCGCGTGAACCTGCGTGACGACGGCTATGGCGGTGATCTCGAGGGGCGCCTGCGGTTCCTACGCGAGGTGATCGCCGACATTCGCGGGAAGGTGAACGACAAGTTCGTCGTGGGATTACGGATCTCCGGAACGGAAGGGGACGAGCAGGGCCTGACTTTGGAAGAGAGCCAGGAAGCGATCGTGCGGGTGGCCGGCAGCGTCGATTACGTGAACATCACCCTGGGCAACTCCGCGAGTTTGGGCGGGGCCATTCACATTGCGCCGCCGATGTCGTCGAGTCCATCGTACGTCGCTCCCTATGCCGCCAGCGTCAAACAACGAGTGGGCATACCGGTTTTTGTGGCGGGCCGAATCAACCAACCGCAGGATGCGGAAGCCATTCTGGTCGCCGGCCAGGCGGATGTGTGTGCGATGACGCGCGCATTGATCTGCGACCCCGAACTGCCGAATAAGACTCGGCGTGGAGCTACCGAAGAGATTCGGGCCTGCATCGCCTGCAATCAGGCCTGCATCGGACACTTTCATAAAGGGTATCCGATCTCCTGCATCCAAAATCCGGTGAGTGGGCGAGAGCTCGCGTTTGGACGCCTGTCGATGGCCAAGGTGCGGCGCAAGGTGATGGTGGTGGGCGGTGGCCCGGCCGGTATGAAGGCCGCCGTCATCGCCGCACAGCGAGGCCATCGCGTCACGCTGTTCGAGGCACAGAAACGCCTGGGCGGCCAGGCGCTGCTCGCGCAAATGCTCCCCGGTCGTGCTGAATTCGGCGGGTTGGTCACGAATCTGATGCATGAACTGTCGGCCGCCGGTGTGGAGGTTTGCACCGGGGCACGCGTCGACCGACCGAAGATCGCGAAAGAGTCGCCGGACGTCGTGGTGATGGCGACCGGTGCAATCCCGTACCGTCCTCAATTTGCCAGCGAGGGCAAGCTGCAGATCGTGGACGCTTGGCAAGTATTGAACGAGTCCGTCGAGCCCGGGAATTCCGTCGTCGTCATCGATTGGCGTGCTGACTGGATCGGGATGGGCATCGCGGAGCGCCTCGCGCAAAGCGGGTGTTCGGTACGCTTGGCGGTGACCGGCATCGCCGCGGGAGAAACTCTGCCGCTGTATGTTCGGGATGCCGCGGTGGCATCGCTGCACAAACTCGGCGTCAAGGTCCTGACGTACATGCGGCTGTACGGCAGCGATTCCGACAGCGTGTACTTGCAGCACATCACGAGCGGCGAAGCGGTGGTCGTCGATTCGGTCGATACGCTGGTGCTGTGCACCGGTCACGCACCCGTCACGGACCTTGCCGATGCGATAGAAGATCTTTGCGTCGACGTGCGGATCATCGGCGATGCCGCGGCGCCGCGCACGGCGGAAGAAGCGGTCTACGAAGGGTTCCGAGCCGGCGCGGAAGTCTGAGGGGCAAGTGCTTCAGGCGCTGCGGCACGGGCGCCCGCTGTGCGGGCGCCTGTGTTTGGATTGCGCAAGCCTTGCAACGTCAATCGGCCTTTATGCCCTCCACCTGGATGTGCAGAACCACGTCTTGCTTGAATCCATATTGCTGGCCGTAGTTCACCCCGAAATCAGCGCGGCTGAAAGCGCCGCTTGCGTCGGCGCCGCACACTTCTTTCTTGAGCATGGGATGCTGAATGCATTTGAACGAGTTGATCTTCAACACGACCGGCTTGGTCACGCCGTGCAACGTGAGATTGCCGGCAATCGTCGTCGGAGCGCCGTTGCTGAAGTCTCCCAGCGTGCCCTTGTAGGTGGCGGTGGGAAATTTCGCGACGTCAAGGATTTCAGCGCTGGATACGTGTTCGTTCAGCTTGTCGTGGGCAAAGTCTATGGTCGCCGTGTCGATGGTGATGTCCACATTGCCGGTCTGCGCCGCCGGATCCAACGCGACCTTACCCGTGGTCTTTTTGAAATTGCCGCGCCACACCGATAAGCCGCCGAAGTGATCGACTTCAAAACTGGGGTGCGTGTGGTCGGGATCAATGTTGTAGGTGGTCGGCGCGGCGGTTGCCACTGCAGCAAAACTGGATAGAGCAAGCATCGCGATAAACGGTTTCATGTCGGCCCTCGAGAGTGGTTGAAAATGGAACGGTGACGAGGATAGATGACCGGGGATTCATCTACTAGATGGCATAATCGGCATTCTCTAGTCCAATTTTCTTAGTATTCATTACGCGTCCGGCGGCTTGCTGGCCTTCAGATGGCCCGGCCGCAATTCGCCCCTGTTGAGGACGAGGACCAGCTGGCGCCAGTTGTCGAGGAAATGCTGAGTTCTCGCCGGGCCGATGCGGGCAAGTATCGTCGGCTTCAGGGTCCGCTCCATGGCGTCGAGCTCACGCTGCGCGAGGTGCAAGTACCAGACATGGCGGTCTTTGACGTCGACATCGACGAAGCCGGCGTCCCGCAACGCAACGGCGCTCTGTTCGAGCGTGACCATGTTGTATGCGATGCCTTCGAGACGAAAATACTCCATCATTTCGGGTGAATAGTCGCCCGTGCCGCCGCGCAGCCAGTCGCTCGCGAGGAACCGGCCGCCCGGCCTTAGAACCCGCAGGATTTCGGAGAAAATAGCGGGCTTGTCCGGGATTTGCACCAGGGAGTCCTTCGAAAAGACCACGTCGAAACTGGCCGCGGCGAAGGGCAGCGGACCCGGTTCCACCTTGACGCCGCGAATTCGGGTCCCTAAGTTCGCGCGCTCGATCCGAGTGCGCATGCCCTCGAGCAGCGCCGGGTCGATGTCGACTCCGACTACCGACGATGCGTCGTACTGTGCGACCAGCAATTCATCGACGGCGCCGAGGCCGCAGCCGATGTCGAGTACCTGACAGCCCTTGATGTCGCTTCCCTCCAGGATGCGTGCCAGCTCGTCGGCCCCGCCGGGGGACAGAAATCCGTCGCCCCAGATGATCTGGAGGAGCGCCAACATGCCCTCATCGTATTCGCCGGGCTCACTGGGCTGACCGATCTTTGTGGATTCCGGCGGACTCATCGCGCGCTCATCTCTGCCAGCAATGATTTCGCGCCGTACACCTTGTCGAGGGCCTCGCGAATGATGGCGGGATGCAGGGCGATCGCCCGGTTTCTTGCCGCGTCGAACCAATAGTCGCCCGATATCGAGTGAATATTGCCATCGAACATGAGTCCGACGATGCGACCCTGCGCATCGATTAGGGGGCTGCCGGAGTTGCCGCCAACAATATCGCTGGTCGTGGACATGCAAAAGGGGGTCCGCAGGTCGAGATCCGCTTTCACCTTCACCCAGCTATCCGGGATCTTGAACGGCGATACTCCGGTTGCGCGCTCGAATGCGCGGTCGAGATAGGTGAACGGTTCCACGGGGGCGCCGTTCTCAACCCATCCTTGTACCGTGCCGTAGTTCAAGCGCAGCGTGAAGGTGGCGTCGGGATAGACGTGCGTTCCATAGGCTCTGAAGCGTTCAGCGGCAATCCGCTGCGAGGCCGCGGCGATGGGTGCTTCGACCTCGTCCTCGAACTGCTTGCGGATCGCGCGCGAATCTTGGTCCAGCGAGCGGGCCAGCTCGATCATGGGATCGAGGGACGCATCAACGGCAGATTTGCCGCCGTCCCAGAGTTGTTTGCGCATCGCGGAATCATCGAGCTTCGTCTCGGCCACGAGACGGGTGGCTAGGGTTTCGGGCGAGTCCTTGGTCAACAGCTTCCGTACGATCGGATGATCGGGGCCGAGCAACTCGCGCATGCGCTGCAGAGAAAATGACAAAGTGAGCACTTCAACTTCGGCGTAGATCGGTACGCGGGCGTACAGCTGTTGTTCGATGCGCGGCAGCGCGGCATCCGTATACTCGCGTAGCCGCTCGGTGTTGGGTTTCGTTCGTTCGTCGGCGCCGCGCACGAGCAGGCGCGCATAACGGAATAGAATGCTGTTGAACCCTGCGCCGCCTTCGATGAAGGTCTCCGGCAAGTACAGTGCCCGTTCGCGCTGGGAGGCCGCCTCTATTTGGTGCCAGGGGTCGACGCCGATAATCTGCGAAATTGCGCGCAGATTGTTTTCATCCTCGCTCTTGCGCGTCATCAGTGCATCGTCGTGCAATGCATCCAGCAGCTTGCGGCGAACTTTGAGTACATTCTCGAGGCCGTTGAGCGGTGCTTCGACCAATTGCTCATTGACGGGCGTGCTTCGGCCGAATTGAATGTAGCGGCCGCGGAGCTCCGCCAAACGCAACAGCGTGCTCGGCAGCGATACGTCGCGCTCGAATTCCAACTGGGCGCGAGTTTCCAATCGCTGCGTCGTGCCCGGATGCCCGGACACGAACACCAATTCGTTCACCTGCGGCCCTGAGAAATTGATCTGCAGATGATTCGGCGTTTTGGCGGGGTTGCCGTTTTCATAGGCGCGCAGCATCGCGAAGTCGAGCGACCACCGCGGAAATTGAAAATTGTCCGGATCGCCGCCGAACGCGGCGATGTCAGCTTCCGGCGCGAACACCAACCGCACGTCGTCATAACGCTTGTACTTGTAGATCGAATACTGGCCGCCTTCGTACAGTATGACGGCCTGGCATTTGAGCTTGCCCGACTTCGCCTTGGCGCTCGATTGTTCGCAGGCTTGTTCGAGTTCGGTGAGTATTTTCTTGCGCGCCTCATTGGCGGCCTTATCGTCCAGTCCTTGCAACGCTTTGGTCACCGTAGCCGTAACGTCCTCCATGCCGACCAGTACGTCGGCAAGCTGCGTGGAACAGCGCCGTTCGTCGCTCCGTTTTGCCGTCGCATACCCGCGGTCGAGCAGGCTGTTGTCCTTGGATGAGAGTTCAGCAAGGCAGGACTCGACGCAGTGGTGATTGGTCAGAATCAAGCCTTCGGGAGAAACGAAGGAAGCCGTACAATTCGTCAATCGGATCGTCGATAGGCGCACGTGATCCAGCCATGCTGCGGTCACTGCGGTGCCATAGGTCTTTTCGACCGTACCAACGGGAAAATTATCGAATGTCCACATGCCTTCATCCGCCGACGCCGCAAGCGATGCGGTGAGCGCCACTATCAACACTATAATTCGCATGCCAACCTCGTATATTTCTTGCATTCTGCACGCGGCAAGGAGGCGATTCTACGTGAAAATGAAATGCCGCCGGGCAAGCGAGCGGCGCGCACCCAACGGTGTCCCGCGCCGCGCGGGCGATAAGTTACAATTCACATCGAACACCCTATCGAGACGCGAACTCAATTGAACGCTGTCAGTACTCCGGCGCCCACCGCCGAGCATCGTGCCTTTTCCTCTTTTTCAAACCGCAATTTCCGGATTTATTTCTTCTCCGCAACTGCGGCGATGATGGCCGACAATATCGAGCACGTCATCAGCTACTGGGTGATTTTCCAGAAGTTTCAGTCACCCGCACTCGGCGGCTTTGCCGTCGTATCGCATTGGGTGCCCTATCTTTTCTTTGCCGGCTTCAGCGGGGGGTTGGCGGATCGCTTCGACATCCGCCGGCTGATCCAGATCGGCATGCTGTTGCTGCTCGGCGTATCAGTCTGCTGGGGCATCCTGTTTTTGACTGATTCCGTGGCGTTATGGAAAGCCATGTTGCTGCTCGTCGTGCACGGATTCGCGGGGGTGATTTGGATTCCCGCGTCGCAAGTCCTCATCCACCAGATCGTCAGGGCGGATCAACTGCCGAGCGCCGTGCGACTGAGCGCAACCGGGCGATATTTGGGCTTCCTGGTCGGCCCCGCCGTCGGTGCCGGGCTACTGTTGATCCTGGGTCCGGCCTATGGGATCTTGGCGAATGCCGCAATTTACGCGCCCATGATCGTGTGGCTGATCAAGGCGCCCTACGGAAGGGCGGACGCGAACTGGCGTCCGGCGCCGCCTGCGTTGAATGGCGTTACCGATATCTGGTCCACCATGAAAATCGTCGCGCAGAATCGTGTACTGCTCGCCATGACGGTATTGGTCGGCGCATCCTCATTCTTCGTCGGCAACGCGTATCAAGCTCAAATGCCGGGCTTTGCGCGGGATCTCGGACACGGCCGGGCCGATTTCTCGTACAGCGCGTTGCTGGCCGCCGACGCCGGCGGGGGGCTCGTGGGCGGTTTGCTGCTGGAGAGTCGCGCCATGCTCCTCCCCCGCGCGCGCACGGCGTTTGTGCTCGCAATGATCTGGTGCGCCGCGCTCGTCGGATTCGCCCGTTCGAATATCTATGCGTTGGCCATCAGCTTATTGTTCGTTGCGGGCTTCGTGGAACTTGCGTTCAACTCGATGGCCCAAGCGCTGGTGCAGATGCACGCGCCCGACGACATGCGCGGACGTGTCATCGGCGTGTTTTCGATGTCGGCAATGGGTATGCGCACGTTCAGTGGTCTCTCCGTCGGGCTGCTCGGCGCCAGAGTGGGCATTCATGATTCGTTGGCTTTGAGCGCGGCTGTCCTGTTCGCCGTCATCGCCACGATGTTCATCGCCCGCTGGTTTCGCAGTCCTGAAAAGAAGGAGGGATGAGCGGCGTGCATACCGACGGCGATTTCATGCGCCATGCTCTCGAACTGGCGAGGCGCGCGGGCGAGCATCAAGAAGTACCCGTGGGCGCCGTCGTGGTACAGGACGGTGCCGTGATCGGTGAAGGCTGGAACCGCCCGATCACGGACGCAGACCCTACGTCCCATGCGGAAATCGTCGCCATGCGCGCCGCCGCCATACAGCTGCAGAACTATCGGCTCACGGGCGCAACCCTTTACGTCACGTTGGAGCCGTGTGCGATGTGCATCGGCGCGGCGCTCAATGCGCGTGTCACGCGGGTGGTTTTCGGCGCTTGGGATCTCAAGGCCGGCGCTTGCGGCAGCGTGTTCGACTTGGCGCACGAACCGAAGATGACGCACCGAATCGACGTATTCGGCGGCGTATGCAGCGAGGAATGCAGCGACCTGCTGCGGCGTTTCTTCGAAGCGCGGCGCTAGTTGAGCGCTATGGCGCCGGTGCTGCCCCAGGCCCATTCCAACATGTCGCGATAGTCGCGCACGTTGTCGACATAGCGCACCGGTTCCCAACCTCGCGCATAGCCGTTCTCGGTTTGGGTATACCACTCTTCCTGCTCGAGGAGCGGTAGAAACTCACGCACGTCCTGCCAAGAATCCGGGTCGCGGCGGGCCTTTTGCGCGAGCACGCGCGCATCCTCGAGATGTCCATAGCCGATATTGTAAGCAGCCAGTGCAAACCACGTCCTATCGGGTTCGGGAACGTGCGACGGTATTTTTGCGTAGACCTGTCTGAAGTAACGCGCCCCACCGAAGATACTCTGCCGCGCATCGGCGGGGTTCGTTACATTGGTTGCCGTTGCCGTGTCCGTCGTCAGCTGCATGAGGCCCTTGGCGCCGGATGCCGAGGATGCGCCGGGATTCCACTTCGATTCCTGGTAGCCGATCGCGGCCAGCAAGCGCCAGTCTTGACTGCTTTGAGCGGCCGCCTCTTCGAACCATTTCTTATACAACGGCAAACGGCTCTGCAGATGCCGCATGAAGGCGGGTGCGCCGGCGAATTCCAAGTCCTCCGAACGGCCGTAGTAACGCTTGACGATCGCGGCAAGCTGGCCGTTGGCGTTCAGGCGCGCGAAATAGCTGTTCACGTAGCGCAAGAAGTCAGGGTCGCGCGCGCTGGCAGCCCATGCCAAGGACTGGCTGCCCGGGAAATCGAAAGCAATGCGCAGGTCCGGATGCGCGTCGTGCGCCAGCGCAAACTCCGTCGAGTCGGCGATGGTGTAATCGATGCTGCCATCCGCAACCCCGTCCAACAGCACTTGCGAATCAGTGCTGGCGTTTTCGACCCATGCGAGATTCGGCAGTGAGTCACGGGCCGCGCGCAACGTTTTCGCATGCGAGCTGCCGGCAGCGATTTCCAAGTCAGCATCGCCGATCTGTGCGAGCGAACCCGGCCGCAATGCACCGTGTCGATAGACCAGATGTTCTCTCACGCGCTGATACACAGGGCCGAATTCCACGTTGGGGATCGGCCTCGCAGGCACCTTCAAGGCGGCCGCGGCCAAGTGGGCGCGGCCCGAGGCCAACGCACCGTAAATCTCCGCGTAGCTGTGGACGGGCGTGATTGTGAGCTTGACGCCCAACTCGTCGGCGAATTGGCGAGCGAGTTCGTACTCCGGCCCCTCCGGCGCGTCATCGGCGCCACGGTAGTACGCCAGCGGACTATTGCGCGTAACCACGCGCAGTTCGCCGAGGGTCTTGATTTGATCGATGACGCTGGGAAGCGGGGTGCAGGTACTCAATATCAGCGCGGCCGATACCGCCATACTGATCTTTGAGCAACTCACCCAGGACATTGATATGTTGACGTTACGCACGGTCGTTTAGCTATATAGGTCCCGTGTTGCTGGCTATGCCTGAACATGAGGCATGCCCATTGCCGATGCGCTAGAATAATCCTTTATTGACCTCAATGGACCCTTGACAAATGCGTTTTTAATCTATCCGTCTATCGCGTCACATAGGCTCAACGCTTAAGTTAACGCGCTACGGCTATAAGTTAATGGAGAGGTACCGAAGTGGTCATAACGGCGCCGACTCGAAATCGGATGGTCGGGTAATTCCGGCACGTGGGTTCGAATCCCACCCTCTCCGCCATTAGAAAACAGCGTAATTGGCAACTGAATTGCGACCAGGCCGCCCGGTGCTTCGAGGAGCGCATGCAGAAGGCCGTCGGCAAGCAGGTGGGCTCGAG
>JBKQSA010000004.1:0-80079 GCA_052143815.1 Steroidobacteraceae bacterium
ACCGGGTCGTTTGCCATGCACCCCGAGCGCGCCATCATTATGTGCCCTCAACCTTCGAGCATCGACCGCAAATCTACTGCGTCTGGCATTGTCGGCCACGTAACGACCCTGGGCACATAAGCGCCATTTTGTGGCGCGGCACAAAATGGCGCAGTGTCAAGTACGAGGACATTTATCTGCGAGCCTACGTGAACGGACGCGATCTACAGGCCGGGCTGACTCGATATATCGATTTCTACAATGGACGGAGGATTCATCAGTCGCACGATTATCTAGATACGATTCCCTATCCTGGCGACATCGGTGTCAATCAACTGGCGCGCGTTTTTGGCGATGTCGCGTCGCTTGCATGGAAGTGGAATACGCCCTTATCGGCACGTTTGCAGCCTATCGCGGGGGAAAAAAGCCGGCGATCTTAGGAGGTTTAGCGGCCCCTTCTTGTTCAATACTACGCTGCACGAAGTGCCGTACAAATAGGCGCATGATTCTTACTCGTCGGCGACTTTTTTGCACGCGAAAATCTATCGCGCTGACAAGACCGACACCGCCAAGGCACTGACAAAGATGTTTACCGAAATAGGCAGACCCTCAACCAGAGGCTCAAAGATTCCGCTTACTGCGGTCCTCGCAAGTCATCAGCTGAATTCCGGTCGCTGACCGGCTACTACCGGCATTGGGATGTCATCTGAAAGGTTTCTCTCTTGCTTTTCCCCAATCCCAGGGGATAACCCTGTGCATAACTACGTTTGGAAACTAAGACGTCATGCGCTTTCAGTCGCTTATGTTGACCTGACGATTTTTTGACCACTCGGATTTCTGCCACAACCGAGGTTGCTGTTAACCCTTGGACTTGGATCGTTTCTTGAGGGATTTCTTTTGTTTTGCAACCTTCTTCTTCGTCTTGCGTCGCATCTTGATGAGCGCATCGATCAGGTCATCGACCGCCTGATGTCGTTTCGCCTTGCGCCTCATCCAAACCAGCGCGTCGAGAAGGTTATCAACCGGTTCATTCTTTTTCGCCATGCAGCATGCTAGGCGAATTGCGGTCCAGCGCCAATAGATTCAAGTAACTCCCGACGCATCCCATCCCCGAATGTCACGGAAATGTCATCGAAATCAGCCCCTGGATCACCCTAATTTTTTGACGACCTACCCGCCGAACGCTGGGCCGCTCGCCAACAACACGCGACGCGGAGGGTGCAGAGCCCGGAAACGCGCCAGCCCAAACCCAAGCGCCCCGGTGGCAAGTTCCGGGCCAAAACCGGACATTCAAGAAATTCTTCAGTTAAGGTAGGCGACAGGAGACGTAACGTGGCTTCACCGATAGTCCTTGATGAGTACAAGCGGGCAATTGCAGAACACTTTGACGCTCGCACCGACTATAGCCGCAGCAAGACTCATGCTCGGCTGGCCCACAGACTTGTCCGGCTCGCGGCTCCTCAGTCCGACGAGCGGGTGTTAGACATCGCTACAGGGACCGGTTTCGTGGCGATCCTTGCCGCCCAGTTAGTCGGGGAGCGGGGTACGGTAGTCGGCGTGGACATCTCTACTGGCATGCTGGAGAGGGCCACGGAGGCCATCGTGGCCGCAGGTGTTAGTAACATCGAACTCATACAGGCGGACGCGGAAACCTTGGATTATTCTGCTGGTAGCTTCGACCTCATTTTCTGCTGCAACGCTGTGCCGTACATGACCGATGTTCCCGCAGCATTGAGGCTATGGCACTCGCTGCTTCGGCCAGGTGGCCGGCTTGCCTTCAACTGTTGGGCGGAGGAATCTTATGCTACTGGTCATCTACTTCGGGCCATCGCTGCTCGACATGGCATCCGAGTTGCAGTTATCGGCCAAGACACTGGAACGCCCGAACGCTGCCGAGCCGTTCTCGCTGCCGTTGGGTTTGTCCGAACAGAGGTAGTGGCAGAGCCAACAGCCACCTTTTTCTCGGTAGATCAATTGGAGGCTATCCCGGAAATGGCGGTAAAAAATCCGCTTTACGGCATCACGCCAAGCGACGCAAGCCGCCTAAGTGATCTGCTTGACGCGTACATGACAGATGCACGGTCCCCGTCCGTCCGCGAATGCATCGATGTCGAAGTGGGAGCATACTTCGTTTTGGCTCACAAGCTGCCCACATCGTAACTGTTGTGATGAGCTAGGAATGTCGGTCGCAAAGGAGTCATTGCGGGACGGGCATGAGCGAGTTCGACGACCAATTGCAGCCCAACGAAGCCACGCCGCGCCGATGCTATCCAACCGAAAGGGCACCCACGCGAGGTTCGGTTAACATCAGATAAGCCAGCGGGAACGCATTTAATCCTGCGACAGCATGGCCGTAAAGTGTTTTGGGGTCGGATGAGATTGCGCCGAAGTACATCTGGTAGAGTTTGCCGTTAGCCTTTGAGTGGTGCCAAAGGCGCCGCTCTTGTAGCATGTTGCTGGTTAGAGGTTGGGAAGGGCGAGCAAAATGGCCCACTTAAGTAAATTATTTTTCGTTGCTGAAGCTTTTCTCGTAACCACCTGCGCGGTCTACTCGGCAAGGGCAACCGAGCCTCCCGCGGACGTCTGCTCGCTGCTGCCTGCAGCTGAAGTGAGCAAGACCTTAGGGCAAGCCTACGATTCCCCACAAAAGAGCGTCGCACCCAGGCCTTTCGCAAACACCGTTACGGGAACAGATTGCAGTTATCGCGCCGTGCAGAGCACGCTCTTGTTCAGGGCATACGTTGATCCCTCGCCGTCCGCGGCGATGGATCTGTTCGCTAAATTGAGCAAATATTTTGGCACGCCAACACCGATTGCCGGGCTCGGAGATGAGGCTTATTTTGACGAGGCCCATGGACTCCACGTCCGCAAGGGCAATGTTCGTTTCTATATCAATCTTGATCCTATCGGCACTTTCACTCCGGCAATGGAGAAGCAGCTAAAGGACCTTGCCAGCCGGGTTAGCGGGCGACTTTAGAGACTGTCGATGGCTTGTGGCAATTGGGGCCTGGAGCGCGCCGCACCGCCAGCGCGAACGCCTGGGCCTGCCTGCCGCGCTCGTCTTCCTTGCAGGGCTGCCGGCGGATCGACGGCAACGTCTACCGAAAGACTACCGGTCAATACCATCGCGAACGGAAGTCAGCATGGGGTTTATAATTCCTATCCGCACCAATCCGCAAGCATTAAGCTCATCTGTGCCATTCAACTCCAAGGAAAGGCCATGCAATCGATACCGGTCGGGACCACGGGCTCGTTCAGTCTTGTCGTCATGCCCGACCATCTCGCCAACCGATTCAAGGATGCGACATTGCCCCCGGTCCTGGCGACGCCGGTCATGATCATGGTCATGGAGAACGCGGCGCTCAACGCGATCAAGCCTTTTCTCGACGCCGGCGAAAGCGCGCTCGGTACGCGCGTCGACGTGCGCCATCTGGCGGCGACGCCGGTTGGTCGACGCGTCACCGGCGAAGCGAAAGTGATCAACGTTGATGGGCGGCGCATCGAGTTTTCGATTCGTGCGACCGACGGGACCGAGGAGATTGGGGTCGGCACACACGAACGCATGGTAATACACCTGGCGAAGTTCTCCGAACGGATGAAGGCCAAATTCGGCTAGCGATGAGACAATCGCCACAGTGTTCCCCGTCACACCCGAACCCCCGTTACACCCGAACGCCTCGCCGGATCGCCTGGTCGCGGAAGCCCTTTCGTCATCTCCATAGCGGACATGGCGGCATGACCAATCGCTGCTTCGGAGCGGCAGTGCGCCCCGATGCCTTGTCGCCGCGGTGACGGCGACGGTACAGTGTTGCTGTTGGCAAGCGGATGCGTTGTAGTAAGTGCGGGACGAAGGGCGCCGAGGTAGCCGCGGTCCCTATTCCCCGGATTCGTGGGCGTGGGTTTGTGCGTTAGGACCGTTGTGGGCGTGAAAGGAGTGAGGCGCAGCACTGGGCTGCTGCGCCTCACACTTTGCCCCACGGGCTTAGTAGCAAACAATCGATTTGCCGGTGCTCGAAATTTCACATCCGCCTGTGAGAAGGCCAAGTCCCAGCGCAATGCCGTCGGCAACTGCATTTGCGACTTTACCTACGGTTTCAGGAATCGATCCGCCGGACACGGTGGCCATCGCGCTGGCGTCAAGTTCCTTGGAGTGATTCAGATTATCGATACGAAGAGTCGTCATGATGTTTTACCTCAAAGTTTAAAGTTGGGTTAAAGAAATCGATTCGTCGATAGGCATAAAGCATCGATCGTGCCAAGCCGCGTCGAAAAAAACCGCGAAGCTCTGTAAGTATCTGAAAGATATTGTCTTAATTGATTGGCGACCGCGCATTTCCTGGCGCGTCTTGGGTTCCGTCCGGGCCATGTATCGGGATTCCGCAAACACTCTGCGAGGAATGTGTTCGCTGGAACCATACTGTCAGTTGCCCGGCCGCTTACCGTTGAGCGGCGCCGGCGCGGCTTTGAGTTCCTCGAGGGTCAAGGGCAACTGCCCGCTGTCTCGCCGAGCGGCCAAAAGTGAAAATTCAGCGGGCTGCATTAGGACTCATGCAGCTTTCTTGAAATCTCCAATCTGCGCATCGAGCGCGCGCGTGAAAGCGGGCCGCGCGGTGCAACGCTCGACGTAGGTTGCCAGACGCCGGTCGCTGGAGACGATATCGGTGTGATTGAGGATGCGCAGGACCGTCGTCATCATTAGATCGCCGGCCGTAAAGCGATCGCCATCGAGAAACGACTTGTCATCCAGCGACTTCGAGAGAGCCGACAGGCGCCTCTGCACGAACTCCACGGCACCGGGGCGTCGCAGTTTCGCCCACTCTTGCTGCGCGTAGAAGAGATCGATCAAAGCGACATTCATCACGAAGGGCTCGATCGAATTGAGCGCAGCTATCAGCCACTGTATCGCGCGCGCGCGCGCGCCGGTATCCTTCGGCAGGAGCGCCTCGCTCCGATCGCCAATGTGCAGCACGATGGCTCCGGACTCGAAGAGCACGAGGCCGTCTTCCTCGAGGATCGGCACCTGCCCGAAGGGTTGCAGAGCACGGTACTCCGGTTTGTCCTGATCTCCCTGCTCGAGGAGGCGGGTCTTGTAGGGCAGCCCGGCTTCCTCCAGCGCCCAGCGTGCGCGCAGGTCGCGCACTTGGCCGCGGGCAAAGTCCGGAACCCATTTGAACGCGGAGATCGTGATCATGTTCTATGCTCCTCGATAGAAATTGGTTTAGGTCATATCTTGGGGTGTCTTGATACCTGGATGCGCTTGGATGCGCTTGGATGCGGATACATACGCACTTGGTCATTAGCTTTACGTAAAAGCTCGTATTGCGATTAATCAGCGAACGTCTAGTCTTTTGGTCGATTGTGGCATGCGCAAGCAGCTTCGGTGGAAGGTGTCACTGATGCTTGGGTAATAATAGGAGTATAGCGATGCGAAGTTCTACTTTTCTAGTCGCGGCAGCGGTTGGGGTCTCGGCAGCAGCGTTGGTCAGTACTGCCGCGGTCGCCCAGACGATGGAGCAAGTTACCGTGCAGGCAACCCGGAACGTAAATACCAAGGTTGTCGGTAAAACAAGTAGCGGCGTACCCATAAAGGAAGTCTCGCTCAGTTACGGTGTGAGTACCGCAGGCTTGAATCTTGCGACTGTCGCGGGGGCAGAGGAACTCGACCAACGCATCAATGACGCAGCGCTTGCTGCCTGCCAGGAGGTTGGCCGTCAGTATCCGATGTCAACGCCGGGCGACGCCGAGTGCGCCCAGGCGGCGGCGAAAAAGGCTATGGTCACGGCGCATGAGTTGGTTCACGCGGCAAACAAAGCATCGACTAAATAGAACGCTAGCGACTTTGCAGGAACTCGATCCGAGAGTGGTCCGTCAAGGGCTTCCAACATTGACCAGCGTTGGAGTGGAACCCCTCCTGCTGGACCAGAACGGCATCGCTGTTTGATCTATGCTTTGCGTGTGCGAGGGGAGCACCTGACACCGGGACCATCATTGAGTTCGGGCGCCCAAATTGAAAACGTGCGCATCGCGGCGCGCGCTTCCAACTCCGTGCCTGGTCCGGGTTTCTGGCGAACGCTTCGAGACTCGCTATTTCTTCTTTTCGGCCGCAGTGATCGCCTCGTGTACCTGCACCATCGCCTTGTCTACCGCGGTCTTTTCACAGTCCGAACTCGGGGCGGTTAACGGGTACAAGGTGTCGATTTCCTTGCAAGCCGCCTTCGCCGAGTCCTTGACACGCGTTTCAAGCACTTGCGCGCCTAACCTTGTGCTGATGTCAATATCCTTGTAGGTCACGCGGTGCGTGACCGAGATGATATCGATGGGAGCACCAAGCGCGCCGTGTTCCTTAGCTCGTTCAACGCGCGGCGTCTCGACAACAATTTCTTTCAGTTCCTGCGCCACCGCGACGGCGCCGACAATCGCAAATCCGGTTGCTACCAACGCTAATTGAAATTTGGAAATATTGTTCTTCATGTCAAGCTCCAGATAGTCCAGTAACGCTGCAATTTAGGACTTAAGCTCGTCAAGCGGAATAAGGACTTCCCGCACCCCAGTCGACGGTCAGCCGGCTTCACCGCAACGGTCGCTGGACATTTGCCATCACTGAAAAAGGGTCCGCTACGGCGGCCGTAGTGCACGCGTTCCTGCGCAGCCCTTTACGGCGTGTCAGTGAGCAGTTGTGGGCTTCCGGCTGCTGGCCGATGAACAATAGTCGGCCAATCCAAATATGTACTGCGAACGCCTCGAACGAGCTCTTGAATGGCAACGCGCGCCGATACAACGGAACGACGCCACTGGACGGCGGCAGACAGTCCGCTTATCTGCCGCCGGTGTGGTCTCACCTCGACGAGGGTGGTTTGTAGGCTGCCCTGGTCTCAGCTGACATTTTGAGTGCCTTAATCCCATCTGCCGTTGTTAATAGTGCGGTGGTCTTAATCGACGAGAACGCACCGGAGGCCCCTAGCGTCATAGCCAGTGCCGCGGACGCAATGGCGTCCGGTGCCTCGTAGATGACAATGATGTCCGTTTCCCCAAAGGTCATGAACGCACTATGAAGCTTGCCACCGACCGCCTCGACGGCCGCGGCGGCGGCCTTGGTCCGATCGACCGGGTTAGCGATCAAAGCGTTCTTGGACTCGGCAGAATAATTGCAGCTCACCATAAAGTGCGGCATTTGAGTGCTCCTATTGTTGCGAAGGCTTCTGGTTCGTGCGCGACGATCATACGCGCCGTGTCGGTCCAAGGAAATTGGATGCCAGCGCGGTATTGTGGGGGGCCTCGCTAGCAACTTCATCCCGGCAGCAAAGCGCAACCCGCATGTTCTATATGGGATCTGTGCTGTCACTGCTACGTTGGCGGCCTTCATTGGTGCAAGCGTCGTAGTTACCAACGCTCGGCCTCTCGCGCGATGCGCGTATCAGCGCGCAATGCGCAATTGCCCTTTGGCTTGAATCTCTAATGACGCAATGCGCAATTACCCTTCGTCGACCCGGGTCATCAGTTCATGGGAGCGTGAACGTCTGCTGCTGAACGTTTAGCGAGCCAAGACTCTGTCCGCCTGGCGCCGGCTGCGATATAACAAGCGCTCGCAGAGAATAGAGAACAAGGAGGGGGAGGCGTCTTATGTTCAGCATAACTCGGACGGTGATTTTGGCGCTGGGTTGTGGGCTGCTGTTGAGCGCTTGCGGTGGCGGCAAATCGGGATCGGCGGGTCACTCGGGCGATGCCGCCGATGCCAGGGTCCTGAACCTCTATATCTGGTCCGATTATCTTGCGCCGACAACGCTGCCAAGGTTCGAGAAGCAGACGGGTATCAAGGTAAACGCTGCCTACTATGACACCAATGAAACATTGGACGCCAAGCTGCTTGCGGGCGGTGGCGGCTACGACATCGTGATGCCCACGGCATCGTACTTCGAAAGGCAGATCAAGGCGGGCATGTATCTGCCGCTCGACAAGTCAAAGCTGCCAAACCTCAAGAATATGGACCCGCAGCTCATGGCAAAGGTCGCTTTTCACGATCCCGGCAATGCTCACGGCGTCATTTATTTGTGGGGCACCAACGGCATCGGCTACAACGAAAAAATGGTCAAGGAACTGCTGCCCGACGCACCGCTCGACAGCTGGCAAATGGTATTTGATCCCAAGGTAGCGTCGAAAGTGGCCAAATGCGGCATCAGCGTACTGAACTCGCCGGCGGAGATGATGCGCGCCGTCTTCAGCTACTTGGGCAAGGATCCGAACTCGCAAAATCCGGAGGATTTGGCTCAAGGCGAAGCGGTGCTTTTGAAAATCAGGCCCTACATCCGCAGTATCAATTCCTCGGAGTATATCGAGGCGCTTGCCAACGGCGATCTGTGCATCGCAGTGGCCTACAACGGTGATGTCATGCAGGCGCGGGACCGCGCGCAAGATGCCAATAAGGGCATCGAAATCAAGTACAGCATACCGAAGGAAGGCACGATTCTCTGGTTCGATATGCTGGCTATCCCGAAGGATGCGCCGCATCCGGAGAGCGCCTATGCATTCATCAACTTCGTCATGACGCCGGAAGTCATCGGCGAAATTACCAACTTCAAAGGCTACGCCAATGCCAACGCAGTGGCGAAACCGCTGGCGTCGGTCAAGAATGATCCGGGGATTTACCCTACGCCGGAATTGCTGCCGAAACTCACGGTGCAATTGGCGGATTCGGACGATCAGACCCGCGCCATTACCCGCGTCTGGGAGAAATTCAAGACGGGTCAATGAGCGATGAAGATCTCCGGCGGAGCTATTGTCGGAGGCGCGCCTTGGGGGAAATTCCTGTCGCGGAAACAGAAAACATGTGCGTAACGAGGTCGCACGGTTCGATCAAGTCATCGACGTTTCCGATGCCGATCGCGCCCTGGCGTTTGTGAACATCGAGAAGGCTGCAAAGTACTACGGCGTAGATCTTTCGGAGACATCATGGCACGACAGGTGTGCGCACCTTACGTTCTCGGCTTTCCCCACTTGTCCATGCTGGTTCCGCAATTTGGACAGGTCCATCCACCCCAAAGGAACTCACTGAGACTCACCGGCTTCCTACGCTGATCTTGCTCCCGACCGCACCTGGGACAAGTCACCTTTCGCAGTAACCCTTTGCCAGCTACAACGTCCCGAACAGAATTCAGATTGAGACCCCACTTCCCCGACCTGCCCGCTGTTTCGGTGGCAATCATAAGCAAAACACCACCGAGCACCACTGCGACGATCACAACGAAGAGAAAGATCATGTGTCCTTCACATTTTTAGAGGCGAGTCTTGAGATGCAAGCAAACACCACACCTGTATGTTTTTCATGGACTCCCCCTTACGACGAATTACATGCTCAAAACAGGAGGATGTCCAACTGAACCTAGCGACTGATAAGATGCCGGCCATCAAAGTGCAACCGGCGACTGTCAATCACCATGCCCGCTATTCCAGCCTGCCCGCTCTGCACCATGGAAAATACCTACCCCGACGGGGACAACTTCGTTTGCGCCGACTGCGGTCATGAATGGCCAGCGGTCAGGCCCGCGAGCGCGGATGAGAATGCCGACAAGTTCGTAAAGGATGCCAATGGCACCGTGCTGGCGAATGGCGATGCCGTGGTATTAATCAAGGACCTGAAGGTCAAAGGATCTTCAATCACACTCAAGGTGGGCACCAAGGTCAAAAGCATCCGGTTGGTCGATGGCGACCATGAAGTGGACTGCAAAATGGATGCAGGGAGCTTTATGCTGAAAGCCTGTTTCCTGCGGAAGGTCTGATCAACGCGGCCGGGCCTTCCCGAACCCCTCGCCCTTGGGAGGGCGGGGGTCGATCTCCGATCCCAACTCCGTCCTTACTTCGCCAAAACGACAACGGCAACCGTCAATAGTCCCATCGCGGCGAGCAACACGTTATGGCCCCAGCGGGCAATGAATCCAAGCATGTTCAATCTCCGGTAAAGTTTGCATGGCGCACCTGGTGCATCACTTCAATCAACCTGCACCATTATGAGCGCAGCACCTTACAGTTCCACGGCGCCGTGAAATCGATCAGTTCTAGAAATGCCATAAGATTCAGTGAGTTCGGAGTCAACTGAGCAATTTTCATCGAATGGTGAAAAGATGTCGTCGGACACGAATCACTACATTGCGTGCACCAGAATAGGACGCTGACTTCTTCTCTCGATAACCCCAGCTCGCTCGCACCCTAGCGAGACTGGCCGGACGGGGAGGCGCTCGCTTGGGAAGACGCCTCCGGCCGGGCGTTGCTTCAGCTGGCGCGACGTAAGCTCTGTGAAAAAGCGGCTACGATGGCCTAAACTGTCACACAAATGTCATCAAATACCCATTCAGCAAAAAAGGAAGAGCCCGCTCAAAAGAATGGGCGCGAAGTGGAATGGCAGCTGGCGTCGACCGATCTTGGTTCGGTTCGCCGCTGGTTGGCCGATCATGGCACGATCGATGGGCTGGTCCTCGAACCGCGCTCCACCCTACAGATCTTCGATACGTACTTGGACACGGATGACTGGCGAATCCATCGTGCAGGCTTTGCGCTGCGCATCCGCTCGGAGTCCGGGAAATCGGAAGCGACGCTCAAGTCGCTTCATTCCGCCAGCGCGGAGGTCGCCGACCGCCGGGAGTTGAGCGAAGCGATGGAGAACGCCGAGAGCGAGTCGATTCGGCAATCGATTGGGCCGGTTGGAACGCGCGTACACGCCGTGAGCGGTGCGCACGCTTTGCTGCCATTGTTCGAAGTACGCACCTCGAGGCAGAGGTTCGCGATCCGCAGAGAAGACGAGACGCAGCAACTGGGCGAGATTGCCCTCGATGAAACCGTCATCTCGCGCCCCCACGGCGAGCCCCAGGCGAGCATGCAGCGTGTCGAGGTGGAAGCCCTTACTGAGGCCCACGAACCGCTTCAGTCGCTGGTGAAGACGCTCCGCAGCGACTGTGCACTCGAGGCGGCGTCCGACACAAAGTACTCGCAGGGCCTCAAGTCAGTAGGCTTGGCCCCAGGGCCAGCGCCGGAATTCGCGCCGACGGCGGTAGATTCTTCCATGGCTATTGTCGACGTCGCTCTCGCGAACCTCCGTCGCTACTTGTCTGCCTGGCATCTCCACGAGCCCGGTGCCCGCCTGGGCGACAATCCCGAAGAATTGCACGACTTGCGCATCGCCGGTCGCAGATTGGATGCCATCCTGCGCCAGTTCCGATCGTCGCTGCCCGCATCGTTTGTGCGGATTCGGCCGACGCTCAAGAAAATATTGCGTGCTCTCGGTGACGCGCGCGACCTAGACGTCGCCCTGGGTGAGTTGGAGATGTTTGGCCGCGAGTTGCCGGAATCGGATCGGGACAGCATCGAACCTTTGAAACAGTACCTAGTGTCGGAGCGCGTCCGAGCTCGCGCCCGGATGTTGAGCGTTCTCGATTCGGTCTCGGTGCAGGAGAATCTCCAGAAATTGACGGCACTGCTGGCCGCACCCTCTGTAGCATCGCAGCAGTCATCACCGGAGTTGGCGCTGAACGTGGCCCCGGAATTGATTCGACGACGATACCGGAAGGTCCGCAAGAGCGCGAACCTCCTGACGTCGGATTCCTCGATGGAGGCGTATCACGCCGTCCGCGGCCTCGTGAAGAAGTTCCGCTACACGCTCGAAGCAGTGGCGGCCATCTACGGAAAACCTGCCGATGAGATGCTTCGTACGCTGCGCCGCTGGCAGGAGAAGCTGGGAGTGCAACAGGATGCCGCCGTAGCGATTCGTCGCCTGAAGGCTCTCGCCAGCGCGCCACCCAAGGGTATTCCGCCCGAGACGTTGTTCTTGATGGGGCGGCTTGCGGAGCATTACGCAAGCGCCGCTGTGCGGGCGCGGAAGCTCTATACAAAGGGTTATCGAAAAGTTCGCGGAAGGTGGAAGAGATTGCGGATGAAGTTCGAGGATTCGGCTATAAACGATGCACCGAAGCTTCCCGACTTCGCGCCGTGAAACACGGGAATTATCGTCCGATCTTCAGGCGTGACGCCAACGCGTACGCGATGCCGGCCGGCGAAAAGGCCAAAGGGGCGACCGGAGACGACCAAGCCTTCCGGGCCATTCAGGCCGATGTCCTCGAGTACCTGACCCGCAGCCTGACCGAAATACAGTTCTACGCATGATGGCAAGGAAGCATGGGCGAAGCCGAACAGCAACATTTACCGGCTACGCAGGAGCCCGATAACCGGGCTCTCTATGCGCTCAGCGTCTTTCTCAGCGCGTTTCTGCTATTCCAGGTTCAACCGCTCATCGCGAAGGAAATCCTGCCGTGGTTCGGGGGCTCGGCGGGCGTGTGGACGACGTGCATGCTGTTCTTTCAACTGCTGCTGCTGGGTGGATATGCGTACGCGCACTGGCTGTCGACCACCCGCCATCGTTGGATCCATATGGTCGTGTTGGTGGCGAGCGTATTGATGTTCCGGATCATTCCCGCCGATGGGTGGAGGCCGCTAGACGGCGCGGATCCAGTCGGGAGAATCCTGTGCCTGTTGACGGCGACGGTGGGGCTGCCCTATTTCACGCTGGCGTCCACCAGTCCCCTACTGCAGAACTGGTATGCGTGCCAGCATCGGACCGGCGTGCCGTATCGTTTCTTTGCGCTTTCGAACTTCGCGTCCATGCTCGCGTTGCTGAGCTATCCGGTCGTCGTGGAGCCGCAACTGCATTTGCACACGCAAGCGTGGGTGTGGTCCGTGGGGTTCCTCATTAGTGCGGCGTTGAACTATGGTCTCTTCCGGCAATCCGCATGCATTTCCGCGCACGGGGCCGCGGATCAGGCGGCGACCCCCGATGCCGCGCCTCGAATACGCCAGCGCTTGATTTGGGTGGCGCTTCCCGCATGCGCCTCCGCACTCCTGCTCGCGGTGACGAATCACATCACGCAGAACATTGCCGCCGTTCCGCTGTTATGGGTTCTTCCGCTGGGCGTTTATCTGCTGAGCTTTATCCTGACGTTCGAAGGGGGACGCTGGTACAGCCGTCGACCATTCCTCGCCCTGTTCGTCGTTGCGCTCGTTGCGATGGGTTATGCAGCGGATCAACAGTGGGACGTTGATCGGATTGAGGTGCTGATTCCGGTTTTCATCGGCGGCTTGTTCATCTGCTGTATGGTTTGCCATGGGGAACTCGCCCGCAGTAAACCAGCCGCGCGCTGGCTAACCTCGTTTTATTTGATGGTCGCGCTGGGTGGTGCAATCGGCGGACTGTGCGTTGCCATTCTGGCGCCCGCCGTTTTTCCGGCACTCGTGGAGTTTCCGCTGCTTCTGGTAGTCACGCCTGCCGTGATTCTTTGGCTGCTGTATTCAAACCACCAGACCGCACGGGCTGCTCCCGCAGCGCCAGGGACAGCGACGCCGGAGCAGAGCGGGAAGGGCATGCTTACTCGGCTCAGGCCGACGCCGTTCTGGACCGTGTGGATTCTGTCGCTCGTGGGTGTCGTAGGTCTTGCCGGCTATCTGGCGAAGGGCGAGTGGACGGATTTGAGCGAGGCACGCCTTCTGTCCCGCAATTTCTATGGCGCGCTACGTGTCGCGGACGATCAGGAGTCCGGTGTGCGCGAACTCGCCCACGGCACGATCAGTCACGGCGAACAATACCTTGACCCGGCACAACGGCGCCGTCCGTTGACCTATTATGCCGCCGATACCGGAATCGGTTTATTGATGACGGAACTGGAGAAGAATAAAGGCGCCATTTGGCTTGGCGTGATCGGGCTCGGGACCGGCAGCATGGCCGCCTGGGGCCGGGCCGGCGACATGATCCGGTTCTATGAGATCAATGAGCGCGTGCTGGACATCGCACGAACCCAGTTCACTTTCCTCGCCGATTGCGCGTCCCACACGGAAGTCGTGTTGGGCGATGCACGCCTGTCACTCGAGCGCGAGCCCGCCCAGCAGTTCGACGTGCTGGTCGTGGATGCTTTCTCTGGGGACTCGATTCCGATACACCTCCTGACGCGCGAGGCATTCGAGGTGTACTTTCGCCATTTGAAGCCGGACGGCATCTTGGCGGTGCATGTGTCGAATTCGTATCTGGATCTGGCTCCGCCGGTCGCCGCACTCGCGCGCCAAATGGGCCGTGAAGCGCACTTGGTTCAGAATGAGGAGGATGACAAGACGAGGACCTTCCCGGCGGACTGGGTGCTGGTGGGCGACCGCGAGTCCGAGCGTTTTCCGTGGATCAAGGACAAGGAATCGACGATCACGTTGAAGTCCGGCCTGCGCATCTGGACCGACGACTTCAGCAATCTTTGGCAAATCCTCAACCTGTAGGCGTCAGACTGGCGCGCATCAACGTAGTCGACTGTACGGAGTGTCTTCATGATCATTGCGATTGCAATCGTGATCCTTCTCGGGCTATCCGGCTTGCGTGTCGAGCGTACCGCCGACGATGCCGCAGCAGGGCGCTGACAACGCAGCGGCAAGCCCGCAGACCTCGGCCGCGACAAGAAGTGTGAAGAATTGCCGTGTCAACGGCGAGCAACATATACTAGGTAAACTCAGCATTAATTCGAAAGCGTCGACTTAAGCGTCAACTTAAGAGATCGTTGCAATGCATTCAACTCCCCCCGATCTCGCCCGCGCCGCGCTCGATGCCGCCCCGGATGCGATGCTCATCATTGATGCGTCCGGCATCATTCGGTTTGCCAATCAGCAAGTCTCCGCTTTATTCGGGTATGCATACGACGAAATCATCGGCCAAAGCATCGAGAAATTGATGCCGGAGCGTTTTCGGGCCCGGCACGTCGGACACCGAGAACACTATGTCAGCACTGTGCGTGTGCGCCCGATGGGCGCGGGGCTTGATCTGTTTGGACGGCGGCGCAACGGCACTGAGTTTCCCGTCGAGATCAGTCTGAGCCCCATTGAGGATGTTGGCCGAACCCTCGTCGCTGCCGCCATTCGCGATGTGACCGACCGCAAACGTGTCGAGGCCGAGCTGATCATGGCGCGCGAGACCGCAGAGGCCGCGAGGGCTCTCGCCGATCAGGCGCGTGAGAGCGCCGACCGGGCTAACCAGGGCAAGAGCCGCTTTCTCGCCACGGCCAGTCACGATCTGCGTCAACCGCTGCAAACCCTCGAATTGCTCAATGGCGCCTTGCGCCGGCGCGCGACGGATCACCACGCTATCGAAGCCTTGTCGCAACAGGAACAAGCAATCGGGGCCATGTCGAGGCTGCTCAATGCCTTGCTCGACATCAGCAAGCTCGAGTCCGGAGCGATCAGACCCGAGCCGACCGATTTCACGGTGGCCGCCATCTTCGAGGAGCTGCGCATGGAGTTCGCGAGTATTGCGGCCAATAAGGGGCTGCGGCTCGAAGTCGAATCGTGCCAAGACGCCGTGTACAGCGATCCCTCCTTGGTGGAGCAGATCTTGAGGAATCTGGTCTCGAATGCGGTCAAATACACCCGTGAAGGCTGGGTACGTTTGCGCTGCCTGCACGAGGCGTCGCTAGTTCGTATCGAGGTGCTCGATACGGGCATCGGTATTCCGCCCGATCAGCTGCCGTATATCTACGATGAGTTTTATCAGGTCGGCGTTCCGACCAACAGCTCGCGCGATGGCTATGGTCTCGGACTCTCCATCGTGCAGCGGCTGGTCAAGCTGCTCACGCTCAAACTCGATGTGCGCTCCGAGGTGGGCCGCGGCTCGGCGTTCTCGCTCATCCTGCCGGCGAGCACTGGCCACGATGTGACGGCGGATCGCACCAGTTCCGAATCGCCCCTCTCTGGCGCCCAGCCGATCGGGGAGGCGCGGGTGCTGGTGGTGGAAGACAATGTGTCTGTACGACAGGCGACATGTTTGTTGCTCGAGTTGGAGGGTTACCACGTCACGCCGGTCGCCTCGCTGTCAGAAGCGCTGCAACACATCCAGAAGGGTCATGGTGTCGATCTGCTGATCACCGACTATCATTTGAGCGACGCGGAAACCGGCACGCAAGTCATCGCAACGTTGCGCGAGATACTGGGGATTTCATTGAAAGCTGTCCTCACGACCGGGGACACTTCCTCCGCGATCAAACAGCTGCCTCGCGATCCCTACCTGCGGATTACGAGCAAGCCCATCCAGGCAGAGGAGCTGTTGACAATGCTGCGAGCGTTGCTTGCCGCCTGACTGCGGGCTCCTCTAGGATTGTACGACCGCCGCCGCGCGATTCGCGGGCGGCCGCGGCCCCAGGATGCGAACGAGCTCGGCGTCTCCAATCGTCTCCTCTTTCAGAAGCGTCTCGGCGAGGGCCTCCAGTGGGTGGCGCGCCTCGCTCAGGAGTTGATGCACCGCAGTCTGGCGCTCAACCAGCAGCTGCTCTACCTCCTGATCGATCCGTGCCGCCGTGGCCTCGCTGTACCTGCGCCCCTGTGAGAGCTGGTAGCCGAGGAACGGCTGCTCATCGTCGGCCTCGAAGGCGACTGGACCGAGGCTCCCCATACCCCACTGCGTAATCATTCGCCGCGCGAGCCGAGTCGCCTGCACGAGATCGTTCTCGGCGCCCGTCGTAATATCGCCGATGACCAGCGCCTCCGATGCGCGTCCGCCCAGCAGCACATCGAGTCGCGCTAGCAGATCGCTGCGACTCTCGTTGTAGCGTTCCTCGGCCGGCAGTTGCTCGGTCACTCCGAGCGCGCGGCCATGCGGAACGATCGTCACCTTGCGCACGAGGTCAGCCGTAGGGGTCAACCATGCCACGACGGCGTGTCCGCTTTCGTGATAGGCCACGACTCGACGGTCGCGCGGCGTCAGGACGGTCGTTCGCTCTGCGCCCAGGACGGTCTTGTCCCAGGCCTGGTCGAAATCCTCCATCGTCACCTCGGTGCGATTGTGACGGGCGGCGCCGAGGGCCGCTTCATTGCAGAGGTTCGCCAGGTCTGCCCCGCTGAGCCCGGTGGCTGTGCGCGCCAGTCGCTCGAGATCGACGTCAGCAGCCAGGCGGAGATGGTGCGTGTGGATGCGCAGAATGCCTTCCCGACCGCGCCAGTCGGGGAGCGGTACGACGACTTGCCGGTCGAAGCGGCCAGGGCGCAGCAGCGCCGGGTCGAGTACGTCGGGCCGGTTCGTCGCAGCCAGTAGAATGACCTGCTGGCGCTCGTCGAACCCGTCCATTTCGACCAGGAGCTGATTGAGGGTCTGCTCGCGCTCGTCGTTGACCGTACCTACACCCGCACCGCGCCGGCGACCGACCGCGTCCAGCTCGTCGACGAAGACGATCGAAGGTTGCGCAGCCTTCGCCTGCGTGAATAGATCGCGCACCCGGCTGGCGCCGACACCGACGAACATCTCCACGAATTCCGATCCGCTGATGCTGAAGAAGGGCACCCCAGCCTCGCCGGCCACTGCCCGGGCCAGCAAGGTCTTACCGGTTCCGGGCGGTCCAACGAGCAGGACACCATGTGGAATGCGTGCGCCGATCGCCAAATACTTGGCTGGGTTGCGCAGGAAGTCGACTTCTTCTGCGAGATCGGCCTTCGCTTCATCGGCGCCGGCTACCTCGGCAAACGTCACCTTCGGTTGATCCTCGGCATAGCGCCGCGCGCGATTGCGCCCGAATCCGAACATTCCGGCCTGGGTGCGTGCTGCCTGACGCCCCATCCACACCAGTACAGCCCCCATCATTAGGACCGGCAGTCCGTCGGTCAGCAGGACGACAAACCATGGCAGCGAGGCGGTCACGACTTCAATGGTGACGTGCTGCGCCTGAAGGAGTGGCATCAAGGATGCGTCACCGACAACGCTCGGGAAGGTGGTGCGAAATTTGGAATACGCGGTCGGCTTTGGTTGCGCACTGGCCGGCGTTTCAGTACCGCTCTGCGGCACAACCGCAGGTCCTTCCGGCGTGGCGGACTGCGGCCAGGTCATCGCGTGCGCCAAGCTCCCACTGATCGCCTCACCGACGATGCGAACTTGCCTTACATTGCCCGCAGCAACTTGGGCCACGAATTCGCTGTACGGAAGCGAGACTTCCGCGGATTGCCTCGGGAAAAAGAACCAGAGATTCCACATCAGGAGCAGTGCCAACATGAGCCACGAATATGGACTGATGCCGTATGGCCCCGGCGCGGCCCCTTGCGACTGGTTCGGGCCGGATGCGGCCGGCGGCGGAGTTTTGTGCGGCGCAGAGTCTGGGCGCACGCTTGGTGTTGGTGGCGGAACTGAATTGTTATTCGGAGCGGGTGTCATTTAACGGCAGTTCGGTTGTGGTGGGTATCAGCGTCGCGCATGGCTTTCCCTTAAGCAATCATTATCGATCCTTCAGGGAACGGCATCGATACGTGGTTTCCACTGCAAGGCAATAGTTGTCGCTAGCCAGGCCGGACGATAAGATGAGTTCGTCGATAATAAAATCTATATCGGCACTCCTGCACGTTCATCAGCGCTTTTCGGGGTACTTGGAATCGAAGCGCGTAAAGGAATATCAATTATGATTGTTGGTTCATACCCACTAAGATTCTCCTTGTACGTCGTGCTGGCTTGGGCATTCAGTCAGTCCCCCGGGTTTTGTGCCGACGCGGCTACACCGGCTACGAATGCAGCGGCGGCCGCCGAAGACTCAGCTCGGGCGCAGGCCTTGCTCGAACGAGCGGTAGCGCATTACAAAAAGAACAAGGACTTGGCATGGGCAGACTTCGATAGTAAAGGCGAATTTGTTGATGGCGAACTGTATGTGTATGTTGTGTCGACCGCTGGCGTGATGCTTGCGAGCGGGGGGCCATCAGCTTCGCTGATCGGTCAAAACGTAACTGACTACGCACGATAAATGACTGCCGGTCGGCGGCTCGTGATGCCTCGCCGAACGAATCAGCTACGTGCGGCTACGTCCACGCGCGTGTCGTTGTAGCAGGCGCCGTCGGCGAGATCGGCTTTATGCGTGGGAGCCAGTGCCGACACCGTCTGCCCGTTCGGACTCGTGCGAAGCCACGCGCCTTTCTCCGAGCTGACCACGCCGGGACGCACGGCAGCCGTGATGCGCAGTGGCAAAAACACCTGCCCCAGCTCATTCCATACTTTCACCGCAGCGCCATCGACCAGCCCGCGTGCAGCAGCGTCGGCGGGGTTCATCTCCAGCACCGGAGTGGCATCATTGGCATCGAGACCACCAAAGGTGGAAGTGATGCGCTTGTCGGAGGCCGGCGTGATCAACGTCAGCGGGTAGTGCGAGTCCAGCGGCCGATACCGCGGCAGGGCTGCGCCGTAACGCGCGCCGAGCGTCGCCGATTCCAGCTCGACCTTGCCACTGGGCGTTTGCGGCGAAACGTTCTGGAACAGGACCGGCTCCCGGCCGGCAAACTCCATCGGCATCGCCCGATCGATGGGAATCTGGCTCGCGCGGACACCCTGCATGCGTGGATCATCCAGGTTCAGCGCTGCGTCCATCAATGCGGCGTCGCTTTCCGTGAAGGCTGTATCCGAAAAGCCGAACTTGGCGGCGAGCCGACGAAAAATCTCGGTGTTCGGCAGGCTCTCACCCACCGGCGGAATGACCGCCTCGGCGCGCTGCAGGTACTGTTGGCCGTAGGCCGCGTAGATATCCGCATGTTCGAAGTGCGTACAGGCCGGCAAAACCACATCCGCGTAAGCCATGCTGTCGGTCATGGCTACTTCGATACCAACGACGAATAAATCCTCACGCGCCAGCCCCTGTTTCATACGATTCTGATCCGGATGGACCACGAGCGGATTATGGTTGTAGACGAACAGGGCCTTGAGCGGCGGGTCCAGACTCTCCTCGAGCAGTAATTTGCCCACGTCAATGATGTTGATGGTGCGCGTCTTTGGGGAGACGAAGTCGGTGCGTGTCAGTAGGTCGAGCGTCTTCGGAAAGGCGTGGCCTGCGCCACCCACCAGCCCACCGCCGGCGACGCCGAATTTGCCGGCGAGCGCCGGGAGAGCGGCAATGGCGCGCATCCCCGAGCCGCCGTTCTGATTGCGTTCCAGTCCATTACCCCAGGCGATGACTGCGGGTGACGCCTCAAAGTACCACCGTGCCAGGGTGCGGATGTCGTCGAGCTGGACACCACAAATCTCAGTGGCGCGCTCAGGAGGGTAGTCACGCGCTGCTTCCATGTAAGCGTTGAACCCGAGCACGTGCTGTTCTATGAAGGCGTGATCAAGGCCGCCGAGCCGCTCCAGCTCCACGGCGATGGCCCAGGCCAGCACCACATCGGTGCCGGGGCGGACGGGCAAATGCAGGTGCGCCTGTTCGGCCACTTTGACGCGCCGCGGGTCGATTACCACCAGCCTCGCGCCATTACGCTTGGCGGCATTGATCTGCCGCATGAGGTGCAGATTGCAGCTCGTCGCATTGTTACCCCAGACGACGATGAGCTTGGCGAGACTAACCTGTTGGAGCGGCGTGCCGGGGGTCGCCCCGAAAGTGCCGGCATAGGCCGCGCTGCGGATGCCGCCACACAACGGGCTGCGGCTCAGCAGCGAGGCCCCGATTTTATGAAAGAAGCGCAGCGACATGGAATCGCCCGCCAGCATCCCATGCGGGCCGGCATAGTTGAGCGGCAGCACCGCTTGCGGGCCATAACGGCCGATGATTTCGCTGACTCGACTATGAATAGTGTCGAGTGCCTCTTCCCAAGAGATTCGCGCGAATTTGCTAGTGCCCTTTGGACCGACGCGCTTCAGTGGGTGGCGCACGCGGTTCGGGCCGTGGACAAAATCGGGATAGTAATTGGCCACTTTGGCGCAAACGGCACCGTGGGTAATCGGATTGACCTTCGAGCCCCGCACGGCGACAACCTGATCGCCTGCAACAGTCACTGAAAGACTGCAGGTGTCCGGGCAATCAAGGGGGCAGACACTGGCCTTTTCTGCGTTCAAGTCGATCCGCCTGCGGGTGATAAGGCCAGAGTAACTGAACTTCCGCCAGACTCAATGGTTGGCATGAAATTCTGCGGCTTAAGCCTTGTCCAACGGCGTGTTGCCGCCGGTGAACTGCGATCGCGCCTGCGCCAGCCGGTACTTGTGCTCGGCACGCCAGCGCCGCCAGTCGCGCAAGCCGCAGATCGCATAGACCAGCTTGAACAACCGCAGGCGCCACAGCACCTTCGGCGTATCGAACAGGTCGCCAGCGAGCATGGAGATCACGCTCTGCTCCAGCTGCCATGCATTGCGCGGCTGGCGGAACATCTGCTGCATCACCGGGCCATTGAAGCGGTAGATGAAGAACGAGAAACGGTCCATGCCGGCGCGCTGGCGCTTTTCCAGCTTGCGCAACAGCGCCATCTCGGTGTGTGGTTCGCGCAACGCAGCGTCCACCACTTTCACCGCCTGCTCCGCGGCACTCATCGCCAGGTACACTCCGGAGGAGAACACCGGGTCGAGAAACGCGAACGCATCGCCGACCAGCACCCAGCCCGGGCCGCCCATCTGCGTCGAGTCGTAGGAATAGTTGCCGGTGACGCGCACCTCGTTGCCGATCAGGCGGGCGCGTTCGACGCGTTGCCACAATGCCGGGCTCAGCTTCAGCGTGTCGAGCAGGAACTCCACCGTGCGGCCTTTGCGCTGTTTGAGGTAATCCGGCCGGCATACCGCGCCCACGCTCATCACATCGTCCGGCAGCGGAATCATCCACATCCAGCCGTGCTCGAAGCTATAGATGCTGATGTTGCCCGCGTCCTCGCCCACGCGCCGTTCGGCACCGCGGTAGTGGCCGAAAATCGCTGCGCTCTGATGCTGGTCGTTCTTCCGTCGGAGTTTTTTCTTCGTGGAAAGGAATGCATCGCGGCCGCTGGCATCGACGACGTAGCATGCCCGAATGCGGTAACTGCGGCCGTCATCGGTGCGCACATCGAGTCGCGTTTCACGCGGACCGTTCTGCTCGACATTGACGACCTCATGGCCCTCGCGCGCATCCGCACCACATTCGCGTGCATGCTCGTAGAGCATCTTGTCGAAGTCCTGCCGCCACACCTGATAGGCGTGCGTCGGACTGTTGCCGATCGCCCGGGCGAAGGCAAAGGTGTTGTAGCCGCGCTCGTTGTCCGCCTCGAAATCCGCGCCGGGCTTGAACACGCCCAGCGCGCGAACTTTGTCCAGTACGCCGAGGCGCTCGAACAACGGAAGATTCATCGGCAGCAGCGATTCGCCGATATGAAAACGCGGGTGATGCGCCTTCTCCAGCGCAATCACCTTGTAGCCGCGCCGCGCCAGCAACGCCGCCGCGGTGCTCCCGCCGGGTCCGCCACCGATCACTGCCACGTCGCATGGCTCGTACGCCATTCCCATTTGATTCGTCACGCTTAGCGTCCGTGGAAAACGCGTTGCGTGCTTGCCTGGGAGAGTCACGCAAAGCTCCGCGGGATCAATCCATGTTCGCGCGCTTCGCGCTCCAGTCTCTCGCGAAACTCGGGATGAGCAAGCGAAATCATGGCCTTTGCCCGTTCGGGAACCGACTTGCCTTTCAAGTTGACCATGCCGAACTCTGTGACGACGTACATCATGTCCGACCGCGGCGTCGTCACCACATTGCCCGGTGTTAGGTCGAGCACGATACGACTCTTGCGAATTCCACGACGTTCATAGGTCGAGGATAGACAGACGAATGACTTGCCGCCCTTCGATGCATATGCTCCCCGAACGAATTGCAGCTGGCCGCCGGTTCCGCTGATGTGGCGGTGCCCCGACGACTCGGAGGAGGCTTGGCCCTGCAGGTCCATTTGGGTTGTGTTGTTGATCGCCACGACGTGTTCGTTCTGCATGATCACGTGCGGCAGATTCGTGTACTCGACCGGGCAGCAGAGGAAATGCGGGTTGCGGTCGATTGACCGATAGAGATCTTGCGATCCGATCCCAAAGCTGCACACGATCTTGCCGCGGTCCAACGCCTTGGCCGCTCCGGTGATGAATCCGCCCTTGTAGAGATCGATGAGACCATCGGTCAGCATTTCAGTATGGACACCGAGGTTGCGCACGCCACTCTCGAGCAACAGAGAACACACGGCGTTCGGCATTCCGCCGATGCCGACCTGCAGGCAGGCACCATCGCCGACCTCTGCGGCGATCAGCCGCGCGACGGCACGATCCGCCTCGCCGGGTGGCGGGTTGGGTAGCTCGGGCGGCAACCCGGGATCGCCTTCGATCACATAGTCGACCTCGCTGATGTGGAGACCGTTGTCGGCGCCGTACAAGTACGGCAGACCTGCGCTGACTTCTACGACAACGATCTTCGCGCGCGAGGCGATGGCGCGGTGCCAAAGGTTGGTGACGCTCAGATTAAAAAAACCGTTGGCATCGATATCACGAGTCTTGAGGACAGCGATGTCCGGGGGCTCGATAAACCGGCGGTAATAGTCCGGAATTTCCCCCAAGTTGCACGGAATATAGTGACAGAGTCCCGCATCGTGCTTTCTGCGGTCGTAGGCACCGAAGTGCCAGCTATACCAGTGAAAATGCTCTCGCTGCGGGTCCGCCTCGAGCACGGCGCGCGGTCGCAAGCTCAAGCAGTTCCGAATCTTCACGTCCCGCAGTTCTGCCGAGCGAGCGGCCAGGGCGCGGTCGAATACATCGGGTTGAGAAAGCGAGGCGCCGTAGTCCACCCAGTCGCCCGATTTTACGAGGCCTGCCGCTTCGGCCGCCGTGATCCGGCGCGCCGACTTTCCATGCGTCGATAGTTCCATGGGTCCCTCGTCACGCGTCGATTATTGTTCGAGTAGTCTCGCGTCAACCCTAAGTCGGGCCTGGAGTGCTTGCCTCGCGCAGGAATGTTAGCGCATTCCCGCACCGATGTTGGTAGAGTTGTGAAGGAATGCCCATGACAGACACCCCATTAATTCGCCGCTCGGACACGGGCGGTGTGACGACCCTGACGTTGAATCGTCCGGAGGCGCGCAACGCTCTTTCACTCGGCATGCTGTTGGCCTTATCGGCCGAGCTCCACCGCGCCGCGATGGACCCGTCGGTGCGGGTTGTGGTGTTGGCCGGGGCTGGGCCAGCCTTTTGTGCCGGTCATGACCTGAAAGAAATTCGCGCTGCGAAATTCGGCCGCGCCTATACCGAGGCGTTGTTTGCCGAATGCACGAAAGTAATGCTGGCCATCGTCGGTCTGCCTAAGCCGGTCATCGCCCAGGTACATGGCGTCGCGACGGCGGCCGGCTGCCAACTGGTGGCGAGTTGTGATCTCGCCGTGGCTGCCGACGACGCTCGTTTTGCGACACCGGGCGTCAACATTGGGCTCTTCTGCTCGACCCCGATGGTGGCCTTGTCGCGCAACGTGGGTCGAAAGGCCGCAATGCGGATGCTGCTGACGGGTGACCTGATCGATGCGGACACTGCTATCCGCTTCGGGTTGATTAGTGAGGTGGCGCCGGCGGCCGAACTGGCAAGCCGGACCGCGGCACTTGCGGCGAAAATCGCTGCCAAGTCGCCGCTGACACTCGCGATCGGCAAGGAGGCCTTCTATCGCCAGGCTGAACTTCCCCTCGCGGACGCCTATGCGTATGCCGCCGACGTGATGGTGACCAACCTTTCCAAGCGGGACGCGCAGGAAGGTATTGACGCGTTCATCGAGAAGCGAAGTCCGGTTTGGTGTGGCCAGTGACCGAACTGCCGGCTGCATTCTTGTAGCGTGCGCATGAGCGTGCGTGACCTGTCGCCTTACTTGGCTGCCTTAGTCTTGTGCCGATACTCGCAAAGATCGGCGATCGTGCACTGCGGACATTTGGGAGCGCGTGCCGTGCACACGTAGCGACCATGCAGGACCAACCATTGATGCGCGTTGTGCAGATATTCCGGCGGGACAGTCTTGACTAATTTGTCCTCGACGGCGCGCACCGTCTTACCGGGCGCCAGGCCGGTGCGATTGGCGACGCGAAAGATATGGGTGTCGACGGCGATCGTGGGCTGGCCGAACGCGATATTGAGGACCACGTTGGCCGTTTTTCGTCCCACCCCCGGCAATGCTTCCAGCGCTTCGCGGGTGTTCGGCACCCGGCCCGCGTGCTGCGTGACCAGCGCCTTGCAAGTAGCGATGATGTTCTTCGTCTTGCTGTTGAATAACCCGATGGTCTTGATATAGGGCGTGAGTCCCTTGACTCCCAACGCGAGCATGGCGGCCGGCGTCTTCGCTGCACGAAACAAGGCCGGCGTCGCCTTGTTGACGCCCTTATCGGTGGCTTGCGCGGAAAGCATCACGGCAATCAACAGTTCGAAAGGCGAGCTGTACTGCAACTCGGTGCGCGGCGCGGGATTTGCCGCTCGCAGCCGCGCAAAGATCTCTCGCCGTTTGGCGTCGTTCACTGCTACACCGGCGAGCGCCGCGTCACGGATGATTTCATCGCAGCCAGCTCGCGTTGTCGTTCCTCGGCCCGGCGCTGCAATCGCCCGGTATGCGCTGTGTAGCGCGCGCGATTGAGGTGAGCTTGATTCGCCGCGGATGCGGGGCCCGGCCGCAGCTCGATGCAATCCACCGGACAGGGAGCGATACAAAGTTCGCAACCCGTGCAGCGTTCGACCAAGACGGTATGCACGAATTTGGCGGCGCCGACGATGGCATCGACCGGGCATGGCGGCAGACATCGGGCGCAGCCGATACACCGCGATTCGTCGATCCACGCAACCTGCGCGGGAGACTCGATGCCGTTCGCCGGATTCAAGGGCAGCACGTCCTTGCCCAGCAATGCCGCGAGCGCGTGAATGGTAGCGCTGCCGCCGGGCGGGCATTGGTTGAGTTGCGCCTCGCCGGCTGCGATCGCGGCGGCATAGGGACGGCATCCGGCATAGCCGCAGCGCGTGCACTGCGTCTGCGGCAGCAAGGCGTCGATTCGCGCCACGACGTCGGGCGCGGATTCGGTGCTCATGTCACTTGACGCGCATGCCGGGGGAGGCGCCGGAATCGGGAGACAGCACGAAGATGTCCTTGCCGCCGGGGCCCGCCGCCAACAGCATACCTTCGGACACCCCGAAGCGCATCTTGCGCGGCTCCAAGTTGGCAACCACGACGATCAGTCGGTCGACCAGCGACTCAGGGTCATAGGCCGCGCGAATGCCGGCGAAGATGTCGCGCTCGCCCAGTTCGCCGATGTCGAGGCGCAATTTCAACAGTTTATCCGCGCCCGCAATCAGATCGGCGCTGAGCACCCTGGCCACGCGCAGATCGACGCGCAGAAATTCGTCGATCGAGATCAGGTTTCCCTCGACTGCGGCGGCGGCGGCGAGCATCGCGGTGTCGGACGCGCCCGGCGCCGACACGATGCGCAGGGGCGCGGCGGGCGCGGCGCCGGACGCCGCAGGGGACGAAGCGGCGGCGCCGGCCTCGGCTTCGACCAGGCGCGCCACGGCTTTAGGGTCCAGACGAGTCGCCAGAGCTTGATACGGGAGTATGGTGGTGCCGAGCAACGGGGTTGCCGCGCTATCCCAGCTCCAAGCGCTCTCTTGAAAAAAGCGCTGCGCATGGGCCGCCATCTCCGGCAACACCGGCTGCAGATAAATCATCAACACGCGAAACAGATTCAGGCCCTGGGTGCAAATGCTCTGCACTTCGCCCGCTTGGGCTGCGTGTTTCGCCAGCGTCCACGGTTTACGCGAATCGATATACTGATTGGCGCGATCGGCCAAACTCATGATCTCGCGAATGGCGCCGGCCGTGTCGCGCGCCTCGTAGGCCGCCGCGATCGATTCGCCCGCCGCCTCAAACGCCAAATATGAATCGGGCTCGGGGAGGGCTCTCGCGAGTGTCCCGCCCGCATTCTTGGTGATGAATCCGGCGCAGCGGCTCGCGATGTTCACGAGCTTTCCCACGATGTCGCTATTGCACCGCGACGAAAATTCATCGAGGTTCATGTCGATATCGTCGATGCCCGCTCCCAGCTTGGCGGCGAAGTAATAGCGCAGGTACTCGGCCTTGAAGCTGTCGAGATAGCGCCGCGCGGTGATGAACGTACCGCGCGACTTGGACATCTTCTGGCCGTTGATGGTCACGAAGCCGTGGGTATGAACCGAGGTGGGCCGCCGCATCCCCGAGCCTTCCAGCACTGCCGGCCAGAACAACGTATGAAAATACAGGATGTCCTTGCCGATGAAATGATGCAGTTCGGTTTGCGCGTCCGGCTTGAAGAAATCGTCGAACTGCAATCCGGTGCGGTCGCATAGCTGCATGAAGCTGCCGAGATAACCGATGGGAGCGTCGAACCACACGTAGAAGTATTTTCCGGGCGCATCCGGGATCTCGAACCCGAAATAGGGCGTATCACGGGAAATGTCCCAATCCTTCAAGCCCTGTGAGAACCACTCGTCGAGTTTCCGTGCGACGCTGTCCTGAACCGCGCCACTCTTCACCCAGGTCGCGAGGCGGGACTCGAACGCGCTCAAGCGAAAGAAATAATGTTCCGAATCGCGCCACACCGGCGGCGTATTGCTCACCACGGAAACAGGGTTCTTGAGGTCCGCCGGGCTGTACGTGGCGCCGCAATTCTCGCAGGAGTCCCCATGTTGATCCGCCGTGCCGCAATTGGGGCAGATGCCTTTGACGTAGCGATCCGGCAGAAACATGTTGGCCGTGTCGTCGTAGGCCTGGCGCACCGTGCGGCGGTCGATGGTGTTGCCGGCTCGCAGCGAGCGGTACATGCGATCGCACATCGCGTGATTCTCGGGCGAATGCGTCGAGCCGAAATTGTCGAAGCTGATCAACATCTCCGCCAAGTCCCGCTGGTGCTCGATGTTGACCTGCTCGATCAACGCCTCGGGCGTGATTCCCTCGGACTGTGCTTTGAGCATGATGGGGGTGCCGTGCGTGTCGTCGGCGCACACGTAGTAGCATTCATGGCCGCGAAGTCTCTGAAATCGCGCCCAGATATCGGTCTGAACGGCCTCGAGGACGTAGCCCAAGTGGATGGGGCCGTTGGCGTAGGGGAGTGCGCTGGTTACGAGAATTCTGCGTCTTTGGGTCATACGAAATTATGCCACGACCGCGCCGGCGGGTGGGGCGGGGCGTTCGGCGTTGGCCTCGAGGCCGGCCGCTAGGACACGTCGCGATACTGCTCGAATCGGCTCTTGTTGATGGCTTTTTTGAAGGCTTCCTTGCCGGAGATCTGGCGCTGGTCCATCAGCGTTTGGATGGCCGCGTCCATCAATCGCATGCCCGACGCGCCGCCGCTTTGCATGGCGTTCTCCAATTGGTCCATCTTGCCCTGACGAATCAGATTGGCGACCGCCGGGGTATTGATGAGGATCTCGAGTGCGGCGACTCGGCCTTGGCCGTTGGTCGTGGGAATGAGCTGTTGCGACACTACCCCGCGCAGGCTGGTCGACAACATGGTGCGTACATGGGGCTGCTTGTCCGCGGGGAAGGCGTTGACCAGGCGATCGACGGTCGCCGCGGCGCCGTTCGTGTGCAGCGTGCCCATCACGAGAATGCCCATTTCTGCAGCGGTCACGGCGATGCTCATGGTCTCGAGGTCGCGCAGCTCGCCCACCAGGATGACGTCGGGATCCTCGCGCAAAGCCGACATCAGGGCCGAGGAGAACGATTGGGCATGAACGCCGATTTCGCGCTGGCTAATCAAACATTGCTTGCGACTATGGACGAACTCGATGGGGTCCTCGATGGTGAGGATATGTCCTTTCTCGCGGGTGTTGATGTCGTCGATCATCGCGGCGAGCGTGGTGGACTTACCGGAGCCGGTTTTGCCCGTGACCAGAATCAGGCCGTTGTTGACGTTGCAAAGATTCATCACCGCCTCGGGAAGCTTCAGTTCCTGAGCGGTGCGCGCTTTCGTGGGGATGGCGCGGAACACCGCGCCCATGCCGTTCAGCTGGCGCATGACGTTGACTCGAAATCTGGCCACACCCGGAATGCTGTAGGCGAAGTCGGTTCCGTCCTTGGACTCGAAACGATCCACCGACAATTTCGGCATGATTTCGTACAAGGTGGTCTTGACCATCTCGGGCGCGAGCGGCTCCGGCACCAGCGCTTTGAGTTCCCCGTATTGGCGGATGCGGGCCGGATCGCCGGCGATGAAATGCAGGTCCGAGCCGTTCCGCTCCAACACTTGAGTCAAATAGCTGTCGATGGCGGGCACGGTCAGGAGCCTAGGGGGACGCGGTTGCGATCGGGGCGAACTGCAGGTCGGTGACATAGCGCTGGAACGGGCGCTTGTCCGAGGCGTACATGTAAGCCTGCTCGGGATCGATTTCCTTGGCATTGATGGCCGTGATCAGCGCCTGATCCATGAGCTGCATGCCGTATTCTTTGCCCATCTGGAGCTGGCTTGGGATCTGATGGGTCTGATCGGTCATGATGAGCTTACCGATCGCCTTGGTCATCACCATGATTTCGCAAATCGCGCGGCGCGCGCGCTGGTCCGGGCTTTTCACCAGAATCTGAGTGATGACCGCGATCAGGCTCGCGGCCAGAAAGCTCTTGGTCTGTTCGCGCTCTTCGGTAGGCAGCGCATCGACGATTCGATCCAAGGTCTTGCTGGCGCTGGTGGTGTGCAAGGTGCCGAGCACCAAGTGGCCGGTTTCCGCAGCCGTCATCGCCATCGAAATCGTTTCGGCGTCGCGCATTTCACCCACCAGAATCACGTCGGGGTCCTCGCGCATGGCGGCACGCACGCCCTCGGCGAACGACGGTAGGTGTGTGCCCAGTTCGCGCTGAATCACTTGGCTCGACTTGCTGCGGTGAACAAACTCGATCGGATCCTCCAGACTGATGATATTGAGTGAGCGGGTCGCGTTCAGGTAATCGATCATCGAGGCCAGGGTCGTTGATTTGCCGGTGCCGGTCGCGCCGGTCACCAGAATCATTCCCTGGTGGTAGTCGCATAATTTGCGCACGATGGGCGGCAGGCCCAGCTGATCCATGCTCGGCATCGTGGTGGGAATCGCGCGGAACGCCGCTCCCATGCCGGTTTCCTTGCGGTACACGTTGACGCGAAATCGGCCGCCATCGGTCGACACATACGAGAAGTCGATATCGTTGCCTTCGCGCAGCACTTTGAGCTGATTTTGCGTCAGCACCTCGGTGATGTAACTCTCGAGCTCGGTCTCGCCCAATTCACGGAACTTGATCGGAATCAGATCGCCGTGCATCCGCATCATCGGCGGCACGCCCACCGCCAGGTGCAGATCCGAGCAGCCCTGTGCGACCGCCAGTTTGAGGAATGCGTCAATTCTTGCCATAACGCCCAAGGCTACCCGTAAGTTGTTGGTTTTTCGAGTACCACCGGGCCGTCGGGGGCCATAAACGTGAGGCAAGTCTAAGTTGTCCGGGGTGAAACCCCCGCAACGGGCACTGCGGCTAGAGGAATTTCTCGAGGGCCACGCGCAATTCATCCATGGTCTGGGCGCGTTTGGCCTTGTCCAGCGACATGCATCTCATGACCAGATTGTTCAGTTCGGCCGGCAGATTTTTGTTGATATCCATGGGCGGGCGGGCCTTGCCCTGCACGTGCTGGTACATGACGGACATGTGATCGCCGCGCGAGTACGGCGGCACGCCCGTGAACAACTCGTACAGAATGACGCCGAGGCTGTAGATGTCCGCCCGCTCGTCCACCTTCTTGCCCAGAATCTGTTCGGGCGCCATGTACTTGGGCGAGCCGATCACGTAGCCGGTCTTGGTGAGCTGCGTGTCGCCCTGGCTTTGCGCCGCGGCCACGCCGAAGTCCACGATCTTGAGGAGGCTCTCGTTGTCGATCAGCACGTTCGCCGGCTTCAAATCGCGATGCACGATGCCCGCCTGGTGCGCCACCGCCATGCCGGTGGCGATGTCGATGCCGAATTTGATCGCGCGCTTGAGTTCCACCGGCTTCTCGTTGACGATCTCGCCGCCCAGGGTGTGGGACGGAAAGTACTCCATCGAAATGGCGTAATTGCCCTGGATATACAAGAAATCGTAGATGCGGATGACGTTCTTGTGCGTGATTTTGCGGCTGTAGCGCAATTCATGCACGAAGCGCTTCATCATCTCTTCGTCCGATGCCACATTGGGGTTCAAGAACTTCAAGATCAGACGTTCTTCCACGACGGTATCTTCCATGAGCAATACCGTGCCGAATGCGCCCTTGCCGATCTTCTCGATGAACTTGTAGCGTCCCTCGATCACATCGCCCGGCTTCAAGGTTGCGATGTCGAGCCGCGCTGTCGTCGCCGCCTCGTTTTCCTTGACGACCTTGGCCAATTCCTGGTTGTCGATGAGCAGCGTCTTGGCGGGCTCCCGCATCTGCGCGGCCCGCTGATTGGCGGCGAGCTGGGTCACCGAGAAGCGATTGTCGAGCTCCTGCAGGGCGCGCGCGACCGCCTGGCTGATCGTGCCATCGCCGACCGATGCCGCCTGCATCCGCTGCCGGATGGTATCGGCCCGGGTCTCGTCCGCCAATTTCGCGAGCGCCGAGATCACTTCCACTTTGACTTCGCTTTCCGGGCGCTGCAGCAACGGCAACAGCTGTTCGATGGCCTTCTGATCGCCGACCTTCGCGATGCCGCGAATCACGTTGGGCAGGGATTTGGGCTCGGTGGTGTGCAGCATTTCAAGGAAACGCGGCAGCGCCTTATTGGTGCCGATCTCGGCCAGGGCGTCGACGGCGCGCTCGCTGACCCACCAGTCGCGATCCTTGGTGGCCTCGATCAACTGGGCGACCGCGCGCTCATCCTTGGTTTGATTCAAGATTTCGATGGCGGCGCGGCGGATGTCCTGATTCTCGTCCTTGATGAGCGCGAGTACGGCGTCGACCACGCGCGGTCCGCCGATCTTGCCCAGGGCGTCGGCAGCCCGCGTGCGTACCCACCAATCGCTGTCGGCGATCACTTCGAGAAGATATTTGACCGACTTGGACGTGCCGACGACGTTCAGCACCTCGACTGCCGCACGGCGTGCGTACTCGTTCTCGTCCTTCAGCACTTCGACCAGGTATTTGACGGTCTCCGGATGATTGGCCTTGACCACGACGTCCACGGCTTTGTTCTGCACTTCGATCTCGGGATCCCGCAGCATGCTGCAGATCAGGGGCATGTCGAACGGTCCATCCATGCGCGCGAGCGCCGACAGCGCGGCGGAGCGAATGAACTTGCTGTTGTCCTTGAGCTGCTTTTGGATGGCGTGCTGCACTTTCGGGCTGTTGAACCGCGCGAGGACGTTGATGATGTGCAAGCGGGCAACCGGATCCTTGCCCTCGATTCTGGCGATCAGATCGTCCAACGAGGATTCGTCCGCGATCTCGGCGACGATCTTGAACAGTCCGGAGCGCTCGCTGGCGTCCTGGGTATAGGCGGCATTCAACAAATCGCGCACGGTGAAGCGTGCCTTCTGCGCCGCGATCACGTCGATGATGGCCGCTTTCGGCATATCGGGCTTGTTCAATGCCTCCAGCAGCGCGGCTGCCGGATAATTGCGGGAGGAGGAGAGGGCCCACGCAATACCGGACATTGCACGGCCATTGGTTTCCGCCATCGTGCGCAGCAGATGCGGCAGCGATTTGGCGTCGATCAACCGCGACAGGACATCGACATAGGCCACCGTCTCGCGCTTTTCAGCCGACGACAGGGCGGCGACGATCGGATCAATGGCGTTGGCCCCAAGCGCGACCAGCTTGTCCAGTGCTTTTTGTGCCTGGGGGCTTCCTGGATTACCGCTGGATTTGACCTCGGCAAGGAGCCGATCGGCACGATAGTTGGCAAAAAAACTCATTCGGTGCCTTGAAGTTGCACAGTCCCCCGGGAGCGTTCCATTCTCACCTACGTGTCAACGCCACCACAGTTTCGATTCTCGATTTCGAATTATGCCACACCGCACAGGGTTGTCCGTCTCGGGTAGAATATGGAGATACATGACTGACTCCGCCGTGACGGCTGGCGCGATTCGCGCAAAATTAGGTGCTTACACCGACCCCTACCTGGCTCAAACTTTGAATCAGGTCAAGGCGATCGGAGATATATCCGTTCGTTCCGACGCCGTGGTCATCGAGCTGACCTTCGGGTTCCCGGTGGCGGACTATGCAGCCGAGCTGCAGCCGGCCCTGCAGACCTATTTGGCGCCGGAACTCTCGGGAAGGCGGGTGGAGCTGCTCTTGAAGGCCAATATCACGGCCCACGCAGTTCAAAAGACGTTGAAGCCGCTCGCCAACGTCAAGAATGTGATCGCCGTCGCATCCGGCAAAGGGGGCGTCGGAAAGTCGACCACGGCTGCGAATCTCGCTCTGGCCTGGGCGGCGCAGGGCGCGCGGGTCGGCTTGCTCGATGCCGATATCTATGGCCCCAGCCAGCCGCTCATGATGGGCTTGGCTCACGCCAAGCCGCAGATCGACGCCGATGGCAAGCATATGCTGCCCCTGCGTGCCCACGGTGTGGAAGTCATGTCCATCGGCTTCCTGATCGACGCCGAGCAGCCGATGGTCTGGCGCGGTCCCATGGTGACCCAGGCGCTGACGCAACTGCTGGGCGATACCCAGTGGGGTGAGCTCGACTACCTGGTGGTGGACATGCCGCCCGGCACCGGCGATATCCAACTGACCTTGGCGCAGCGCGTTCCGGTCAGCGGGGCGGTCATCGTCACCACGCCGCAGGATATTGCGCTCGCGGATGCCCGCAAAGGGCTCAAGATGTTCGAGAAAGTGGAAGTGCGCGTTCTCGGCGTGGTCGAGAACATGAGCGTCCACGTCTGCAGTAATTGCGGCCATGTCGAGCATGTGTTCGGCAGCGGCGGCGGCGCGCGCATGGCCGAGCAGTACGGCGTGCAGTTGCTGGGCGAGCTGCCCTTGGACATCCGCATCCGCGAGGATGCCGACGGCGGCACGCCGACCGTCGTCGCCGAGCCCGGTAGTCCAAGGGGTTTGGCTTATTTTCAGATGGCGCGCCGCACGGCGGCGCGTCTGTCGACGCTCAACAAGGATTACAGCAAATTGTTTCCCAAGATCACGGTCGAAGCGACGTAATGAGCATCAAGAGCGACCGCTGGATCAGGCGCATGGCCGCCGCCCACGGCATGATCGAACCCTTTTCGCCCGAACAGATCCGCGTCTCGGGCGGCCACAAGATCGTCTCCTACGGTACCTCGAGCTACGGTTACGACGTGCGCTGCGCCGACGAGTTCAAGATATTCACCAACATCAATTCCACCATCGTCGATCCGAAGAGTTTCGATGAAAAATCCTTCGTCGATTTCAAAGGGCCGGTGTGCATCATTCCGCCGAATTCGTTCGCGTTGGCGAGCACGGTGGAGTTCTTCCGCATTCCGCGCAGCGTGCTCACGATTTGTCTGGGAAAAAGCACGTATGCACGTTGCGGAATTATAGTCAATGTAACGCCTTTGGAACCGGAGTGGGAAGGGCACGTGACGCTGGAGTTCTCGAACACCACGCCGCTGCCGGCAAAAATTTACGCCAACGAGGGCGTGGCCCAGATGCTGTTCTTCGAATCCGACGAAGTCTGCGAAACCAGCTATCGAGACCGCGGCGGCAAGTACCAGGGCCAGCGCGGCGTCACCTTGCCAAAGACTTGATCAGGCGCTTCGCGCCGAATCTACGGGGTATTTCCAGGCGCTTCGCGCCGAATTCAACGGGGTCGAGGCGACCCCGCCCGCTAGGCTCGCTGCGCGAGCATGAGATCCCCAGGCAGGCGCTTCGCGCCCGGCGGTCCGTCAGCGCTTCAGGCTCTTGATCCGCATCGCGAACTCGAGTTTGCCATCGCGCGAGCGTTCCGCCTGCACCGGCACATAACCCAAGGACGGCGCGAACCACATCTTCAGCACGCGATTGTTGCCGGTGCGCTGGCTGGAGACGACCAAGGTATCGAGTTCCCCGAGTGCCGTGCGAATCCTCGCAGGCCCTTCCTGGGTGTAGTTGAAGTCCTTGATTTCGTCTTTGTCCAGAATCTGAAACGTCGTGGGTAGATTCCCGTTCTTGAGATCCAACATCACTTCGATCTGGATGGACGTCACGTCTTGCGTGCCTGCGGCGAGCTTGAGATTCACGGGCTTGTTTTCCGACACGCCGCGCGCCTGTCCGCCGTCCCAGTCGAAATCGATATTCACTGCGGCATCACCCTGTTCGGCGTGGTATTTCTCCGGCCGCACATGATCGGCGATCACGCTGAACCAGCTTTTTTGGATCACGTCCTTGCTGTAGACGATGCGAAAAATTCCGCGGGCCGTCATCGTCCAGGTATAGACGTACCGTCCGGGCGCCGTGCCCTCCTTCAGCACGATGTCGCTCGTGCCGACGCTGATGGATTTCCATTCCGCCGTGTAATGCGCCGCGAACGGTGCGAGGGCGGTTTCCGGCTCTGCCGCTGCAGCGGCAGAGCCGGCGATTGCGAACCAGAGGGCCGTGAATCCTCGCGCAAACATCAGTACCCCCGCAGCGGATGGGTCTCATCGTACAGCACGGGTGCGGCAAGCGCAGCGCCGTCCAGCCATGCGCGTCCGTCGCGGCAGCGAAGTCGTCCCTGGCAGTACCAACTCACCGCCAGAGGATAAATCTTGTGCTCTTGGGCGCGCACGCGCGCCGCCAGCGTGGCTTCGTCATCGTCGGGGTTGACCTTGACCTGCGCCTGGATGATGGGCGGCCCGGCATCGAGTTCCGGCGTCACGAAATGCACCGTCGCGCCATGCACGGGATCACGGGCGGCGAGCACCTGGCGATGGGTGTGCAAGCCGGGATATTTCGGCAACAACGACGGGTGAATGTTCAGGATCCGCCCGGCATAGCGCGCGACGAATTCGGGCGATAAGATGCGCATGAAGCCCGCGAGCACGATCAGCGACGGTGCACATTCGTCGATCGCCGCCGCCAGCGCGCGATCGAAGCTCACGCGATCGGCCGATGCGCCGGTGGGCAATGCGCGGCTCGCCACGCCGAGATCCCGCGCAATGCTGAGGCCGGCGGCCGCGGGTTTGTCGGACAGCACCAGGGCGACGCGGTACGGTTGTGCCGGCTCGCGGCTGCGTTCGACGAGCGCTCGCATGTTGCTGCCGCGTCCCGATATCAGGACCACGACGGGCTGCGGGGCAGGCGCGCTACTCAAACGATGACGACACCGCGCGCGCCGCGTTTCACTTCGCCGATCACCAGCGCTTCCTGCCCGGCGTCACGCAGGATCGCAATGGCTTCAGCCGCGTCGTTCGCCGCCACCTGAACCGTCATGCCGATGCCGCAATTGAACACTCGATACATTTCCTGATCGGCGACGCGTCCTTGCGCCTGCAGCCACTCGAACACGGGCTCGCGGCGCCATGAACTGCGCTCCAGGACGACCTCCAGCCCGTCAGGGATAACGCGCGGGATGTTATCCACCAGCCCGCCGCCCGTGATGTGCGCAAGGCCGTGGACGGGCACGGCGCGGATGAGGGTCAGCAACGGCTTGACGTAGATGCGCGTCGGGGTCATCAGACGGTCCACCAATGCCTCGCCCTCGACCGGGGCTTCGATATCGGCGCCGGTCACTTGGAGTATCTTGCGGATCAGCGAGAAACCGTTCGAGTGCGGTCCCGAGGACGGCAGCCCCAGAACGATGTCGCCGGCGGCCGTGCGGCTGCCGTCGATGATGGCATCCTTCTCCACGATGCCGACACAGAAGCCCGCGAGATCGTAGTCCTCGCCGTGGTACATGCCCGGCATTTCAGCCGTTTCGCCGCCGACCAGGGCGCAGCCGGCCTGCACGCACCCCTCGACGATGCCGGCGATGACGCGCACACCGATGTCCACCGCGAGTTTTCCGGTGGCAAAGTAGTCGAGAAAGAACAGCGGCTCGGCGCCCTGGACCACGACGTCGTTGACGCACATCGCGACCAAGTCGATGCCGACGGTATCGTGGCGGCCGGTATCGATCGCGAGACGTAATTTCGTGCCGACGCCGTCGGTACCGGAGACCAGCACCGGCTGTCGATACCGGTCCAAGGGCACTTCGACCAATGCGCCGAAACCGCCGATTCCGCCGAGCACTTCGCGGCGCATGGAGCGTTTCACCCCAGGCTTGATTCGCTCGACCAACTCCTCGCCGGCGTCGATGTCGACACCGGCATCGCGATAGGTAACGGGCGCTCGCTCAGTCATTCGGTTCCTTGCATTAAAGTGGCTCGACGCGGAGGGTCGGTAAGCTGTGGTATTTTATAACTCCATGGCACTGAATTACCGAGCTATTTACGACTTCTGTCGGCGTCTTGCAGCGATTGCGGCGTTCAGCGCCGCCGCCGCGTGTTTCGCCGGCACCGCGTTCGGCATGACGCGCATAGAAGTCTTTCAAGCGACCGTGCCGCTCTCGGATCGTTCCGAAGCGGCGCAAACGGAGGCCTTCCAGGCGGCGCTGAAAGTCGTGCTGATTCGGGCCACGGGGCGCCGCACGGCGGATGAAGAGCCCGTTTTCGCACCGCTTGTCAACAATGCACGCCGCTATGTCCAGCAATATCGCAGCGCGCCCGACAATCAATTGTGGGTGGCGTTCGACGGCGCTGCCCTCGAGCGCTGGTTGACGCAGAACGGCCAGCCGCTGTGGAGCCGCGATCGGCCATCGACCTTCGTCTGGTTGTCGGCGCAGAACGGGCCAGCGGCGGCCGTGCTCACGGTCGACGACACCTCCGAGTTGAAACTGGCCATCGATGCCGGCGCCGCGCTGCGCGGCATTCCGTTGGTTTGGCCGAGCGCAGACACGGCATCGGCGGGCGCGAATGCCGCCAACCCGGCCGATGTGGGACATCGCCTGGGCGCCGAGGGCGTGCTCATCGGGCACGCGACCAGCGCCGCGGCAAATGCCAACGTCCGTTGGACCCTGCTGTTCCAAGACCGCAGCAGCGAGTTTTCCGGGGCTTTGGAGGGCGTCACTCGCGCGGCGGACCTGTATGCCGGAATGTACGCCGCCAGCGGCAGCCTTGCGCCGGTGGAAATCGACGTCAGCGGCATCGCCGACTTGCGGGATTACGCCAGTGTGCAAAGCTACCTCGAGTCACTGAACTTCGCTACGCATGTCAGCGTCGAATCCCTGAGCGGCGACACCGTACGGTTCCGCTTGAGCACGCGCGGCGGCATCGAGTCGCTGCAGCACGCGATTGCCTTGAATGGTCGATTACAATCGGTGCCCATGGGCGACGATGGAATTCCGCGTTTTCAGCTGCGTCGGTAGCCAATGCGTCGCTGGCTGCGCCAACTTCCGAACGTCATCAGTTCAATCCGGATTCTTCTGGTCGTGCCGATCGTATGGGCGCTCGCGCACCATCAGCTCATCACCACACTTTGGCTGTTCGGTGTGGCCGCCGCATCGGATGCCGTCGACGGATTTCTCGCCAAGCATTTCGGCTGGCAGACCGAACTCGGCGGGATATTGGATCCCCTCGCCGACAAACTCATGCTGGCCACCGTATTCGTCGTGCTGACGCTGCTCGGCAGCGTGCCGGTGTGGTTGACGACGGCCGTGATTGTCCGCGACTGCGTCATCGTGCTGGGGGCCATCAGCTACCGGGTCTTGCTTGGGCCCGTCGAGGCGCGGCCCACCATCATCAGCAAGCTCAACACGCTCTGCCAGATCATTTTCATTCTCGTCGTCATCGGCGCGCAGCAGTTCTCATGGCCGCCCGTCTGGACATTGGTGCTGGGTGCGCTGGTGTTCGACACGGTGTGCGTGAGCGGCATCGACTACGTGTGGGTGTACGGGCGGCAAGCCGCCGCGCAGGCGAGGGCACGCCGCGCTGCCCTGAGCGCCGGCGGATCGAAGCCGGCATGAAGCAACTCGCGCTCGGCGTGCGGTTGCGCGCCGATGCGGTCTTCGAGAGCTTTGCGCCGGGTCTGAATGCGGAACTCGTTGCGGCGCTGCGCAGCCCGGGCGCCTCGCCGCTGTGGTTGTGGGGCGGTCATGGGTTGGGAAAGACCCACCTGTTGCAGGCAACGTGCGCCGCCGCGGGCGAGACGGCGGCGTATTTTCCCTTGGATCGGTCGTCGGCATTGCCGCCTGCGGCCTTGGTCGGATTTGAGAACTGCCGCGTGCTGTGTCTGGATGATGTCGACGCCGTGGCGGGAGACTTGGCGTGGGAGCAAGCATTGTTCCGCCTATTCAACGAAGCCGCGGATCTGCGGACACGATTGATTTTCGCCGCCGGCGCCGCACCGCGCGCGCTCGGGTGGAGCCTCAATGACTGGCGCTCGCGTGCCGCGGCTTGTGTGGTTTATCAACTGCGCGATTTGGATGAGGCGGGGCGGGTCGAGGCGCTGCGGTTGCGCGCGGCGCAGCGAGGCTTGCAGTTGCCGCAAGAGACCTCCGACTACCTGCTGCGCCGGATGCCGCGCGATTTACCCTCGCTCCTCGACATCCTGGATCACCTCGACGAGGCGTCTTTGATCGCGCAGCGCCGCTTGACCGTACCGTTCATTCGCGACGCGCTGGAGAAGCTCGCAAGAACAAAACCATAGTGCAGAACCAGGCGAACACCAACAACAGGCTGATGGAAGCCACCCAGCGCGCGGCCGGATTCACCAAGAGTTCGGTCAGCGAAAACGTGATATAGGGAATCGTGAACAAGGTGGCCCAGGCATAGGTGTAGCGGTGCCCCTTCACCAGACCGTGCAGCGGCGCGAGCAAGGGGGTCACGGCGAGCACGCAGATGGGCCATGCGTAGCCGACGGCGGTCCACGCCAGCAAGGAGAGCGCCACCGCGATCCAAAGCCAAATGGTCAGCAAGCGCGCGTTGCGCTCCACACTCAAGGGCGCGCTTCCAGGCGACTTGCCAACGTCGCGACGCGGGCGCCGAGCGCCTGCGCCAGGTCTCGTTCGGACTCCGACAGCTCGCCGTGACCGCTCACGCCGGCGGCGTGGCTCGCGCCGTACGGCGTGCCGCCGCTGCGCGTCTCCGTCAGGCCGCGCTCGGTGAACGGTAGGCCCACCAAGATCATGCCGTGATGAAGCAACGGGATCATCATGGACAGCAACGTGGATTCCTGTCCGCCATGCAGGGTTTGCGTGGAGGTGAAGACGGCGGCGGGCTTGTCGACCAGAGCGCCGGAAAGCCAGAGTGCGCTGGTTCCGTCCAGAAAGAATTTGAGGGGAGCTGACATATTCCCGAAGCGGGTCGGACTGCCCAGGATCAAGCCGCTGCATTCCACCAGATCGTTGTGGGTGGCGTAGGGCGGACCCTCCTCGGGTACCGGCGGATCGAGCCGCTCGAGCGTCGTGGCCACACCAGGAACCGTGCGCAGCCGTGCGCGCATGCCGGCAACCCCTTCGACGCCGCGACAAATTTGTCGTGCCAGTGCGGCGGTGCTGCCTTGGCGTGAATAATACAAAATCAAAATCTCACTCATCGGTATGCCTTAAGGGGAAAACATTTGATTTCCAGTGCATGCAGCGTCGGCGCAACGAATTATTCGCGCCGCTTCGCGCATTGTATAGGGGCGGGTGGTTTGACGGCCCTGACCGCTGTTGTTAGTGTCCGTTACCCTTATGTTGCGCTTCATCGCGGTATTTGTCGGTATCGCCTGCCTCGTCGGCTGCGCCGGCGCCCCCGTCCAAGAAATGAGCGATGCGCGTCAAGCCATCGCGGCCGCCCGCGTCGCGGGGGCGACGGAAGCCAATTCACCCGACCTCTATGCGGCGGAGGCGGCGATCACGCGCGCTGAAATGCATCTCCAGGCCCAAGAGTACACGCGCGCCCGCTTGGCCGCGATGCAAGCCAAACGCCACGCTGCAGCGGCCCTGGTCGGCAGACCGCACGGCGATGGTGGAGGCGTCCCAACGCCGGCCAGGGCTCCGCCGCCCGCCACCGCCACGCCGGCCACGCCGCCGCCGCCGTAGCGGCGCGTGCTACAGCCCTATCGCAGGTCAAGCCGTTTGGAACGCGTAACCCGGCGCTTTCTCGTCACCGGCAAGGTGCAAGGCGTGTACTTTCGCCACAGCACGCGGCTCGAGGCTGAGCGGCTGGCGATTCGAGGCATTGCGCGCAATCTGCCGGACGGCTCCGTCGAAGTCATTGCGCATGGAACCCTGACGGCGGTGGAGAGCCTGCGCCAGTGGCTGCACCGCGGGCCAAAGATGGCGCGCGTCGCGGCCGTGACGGAACTCGAACCGCCACCGCGCGACGTCGATGCCGCGGCCGATGGCGACGCGCCGCCGGCGTTTTCGATCGAGTAGCCGGCCAAAAACGCCACGCCCGCTGCCAGCGGGCACGGGTTATCCTCAGCCGCTCAACTTTTGGCGAATGAACGCCACCGGATCCGTCATGGGGATGTCTGTCGACTCCGTGTCGCGCCGATGACGATACTCCAGATTTCCGGCGTTGAGCCCACGCTCGCCGATGACGATGCGGTGCGGGACGCCGATGAGTTCGGCATCGGCGAATTTGACACCCGGGCGCGCGTCCCGATCGTCGAGCAATACATCGATACCGGCCGCATTGAATTGCTCATACAGGCGGTCGGCGGCTTCGGTCACGCGGGCCGACTTTTGATAGTTGATCGGTACCAGCACGACGTGGAAGGGTGCGATCGCATCGGGCCAAATGATGCCGTTGGCATCGTTGTTCTGTTCGATGGCGGCGGCAACCACACGCGTGACCCCGATTCCATAGCACCCCATGAACATGAACTGCGCCTTGCCTTGTTCATCGAGCACGGTCGCCTTCATCGCTTCGCTGTAGAGCTGCCCGAGTTGGAAGATGTGACCCACCTCGATGCCGCGCGCAATATCCAAGGTGCCGCTGCCGCCCGGACTGGGATCGCCTTTTTGCACGCTGCGGATGTCCTGCGAATTCGGGCTGGGCAGATCACGGACCCAATTCACGCCGGTGAAATGCACGTCCTTTTCATTGGCGCCGCAGATGAAATCCGCCAAGTGTGCCGCAGCATGATCCACATAGATCTTGCCCTCGAAGCCGATGGGACCGATGGAACCAGGATCGCAGCCGGTGGCTTCGCGTACCAGTTCCGCGCTTGCCATGCGCAGAGGATTGGCGACGCCGGGCAGCTTCTGCGCCTTGACCGCGCTCAACTCGTGATCGCCCCGCAATACGAGGGCGACGACGTCGCCCGCACTGCCGTCGACCAGCAGCGTCTTGACGCATTGCGCGGCGCCCACGCCGAGGAACGCGCAGAGCTGTGCGATGGTCCGGGCATGCGGGGTCTGGACTTTGGTGAGCGCTTGGGTGGGCGCCGGGCGCGGCGCATGCGCGGGCAGCGTCGCGGCCGTCTCCACGTTCGCGGCGTAGTCGTCGCCATCGGAGAACGCGATGGCGTCTTCGCCCGAGTCCGCGAGGACGTGGAATTCCTGCGACGTGCTGCCGCCAATATTGCCGCCGTCCGCCTGGACCGCCCGGAACTTCAGGCCCAAGCGGGTGAAAATACGCGTATAGGCGTCGAACATGGCCCGATAGCCCTGGGCGAGGCTCGCTTCATCCACATGGAACGAGTAGGCGTCCTTCATCAGGAACTCGCGCGCGCGCATGACGCCGAAGCGCGGACGAATCTCGTCACGGAACTTGAACTGGATCTGGTAGAAGTTGACTGGCAGTTGCTTGTAGCTGCGCAATTCCCGCCGCGCGATGTCGGTGATGACTTCCTCGTGCGTGGGTCCATAGGTGAATTCGCGCTCATGCCGATCCTTGAAGCGGAGTAATTCCGGGCCGTACTTGCTCCACCGGCCCGACTCCTGCCACAGTTCAGCCGGTTGGACGGTCGGCATGCACAGTTCCAGGGCCCCCGCCCGGTTCATTTCCTCGCGGATGATGCGCTCGACCTTGTGCAGCGTGCGCAAACCCATCGGAAGCCAGGTGTACAAACCAGCCGCCAAGCGGCGAATCATGCCGGCCCGCAACATCAGTTGATGGCTGATGACCTCGGCGTCGGCGGGAACTTCTTTGAGAGTCGAAATCGGATATTGGGATAAGCGCATAGCCTGATATCTTACATCAGGCCCTCCTGTATCATGGACAGACATGAGCGACGACGAAGACCGACAAACTCGACGGCGGGGCGTGTATTGGCTGCCCAACCTGCTGACCACCGCGGCGCTTTTTTCGGGATTTTATGCAGTCGTGGCGGCCATCGACCTGAGATTCGAATATGCCGGTATCGCCGTATTCGTCGCCATGTTTTTTGACGGTATCGATGGCCGCGTCGCCCGCTGGACGCACACGGAAAGCGCGTTCGGCAAAGAATACGATAGCTTGTCGGATATGGTGTCTTTCGGACTGGCGCCGGCCATCGTCACGTACCAATGGGGCGTGGCGCGAATCGCAGAATACGGACCTCTGTGGCGCCGGCTGGGATGGCTCGTGTGCTTTTTCTACGCTGCGGCCGCGGCCCTGCGCCTGGCCCGGTTCAACTCCCGCTCGGCGGTCCAGGACAAGCATTACTTCGAGGGCTTGCCGAGCCCCTCGGCCGCCGCCGTCGTCGCTGCGTTGATCTGGCTGGCAAGCGACCAGACCAACATTGGATTACCGGGGCTGCTGCTGGCGTTCGTCGTCACGACGTGCGCGGGCGCCCTCATGATCAGCCGTTTCGCCTTCCATAGTTTCAAGCAAGTGGCGCCCGGTGCCCGGGTGCGCTTTACGCACATCGTGCTGGTGCCGTTGGCATTCGTCTTGATATTTCTCTACCCGTCGGTCACCCTGCTGGTGCTATTCGGCACCTACGCGCTGTCCGCGCCGTGCGTGTGGCTATATCGGAAGTTGCGCCGGCGCTCGCGGGGGACCCCGACCCCGCATGAGACACATCCATGAATAGGGCACAGCGACGGGAGTATTTATCGGCGATGGGTCTGGAAACGTGGGTGGTGCGGTCCCGCACCGGCGTACCGGCGACCGTCCCGGTGAAGAACGCGCCGGCGAACACGCCGCGCGAAGCGGGCTACGACTGGGCGCGGCTGCGGGAACGTGTGGCCGCGTGCACTCGATGCGGGCTTGCCGCGACGCGCACCCAAACAGTGTTCGGTGTGGGTAACCTGCACGCGCAATGGCTGGTGGTGGGCGAAGCGCCCGGTGCCGAGGAGGATCGCGCGGGCGAACCGTTCGTCGGCCGTGCCGGTCAGCTGCTGAATTCCATGTTGCGTGCGATCGGTCTGGCGCGCGAAGACGTGTATATCGCGAACGTGCTGAAGTGCCGGCCGCCTCATAATCGAGACCCGCTGGCGAGCGAGACCGCCGAATGTTTGCCGTTCCTCGAACAGCAGATTGCGCTGTTGAAGCCGAAGATCATGTTGGGCGTCGGGCGCATCGCCGCGCAGAATCTGTTGCGCACTGACGTCTCCCTCGGCCGTTTGCGGCAGAAGGTCCACACGTTCGGTTCAACGCGCGTGCCATTGGTCGTTACGTATCATCCGGCCTACCTGTTGCGCACACCGATGGACAAGCGCAAGGCGTGGGAAGATTTGAAATTCGCTCGCGAGGTGTTCGCCCGTGGCTAGCGTCAAGCAAGAGCATGAGTTTCCGGAGCCGCAGATCAGGCCCATGCACGAACTGGACGTGCCCGTGGTCGTGGCCATCGAGCGCGCCGCGTATCAATTTCCCTGGAGCGATGGCATTTTTCGCGATTGTTTGCGAGTCGGATACATCTGCCGGCTGGTCGAGGTGGGCAGCGACATCGCGGGCTACGGCATCATGTCGATCGGCGCCGGCGAGGCGCATATCCTGAACGTGTGCATGCGGGCCGACTACCGGGGACGCGGCCTCGCGCGCAAGGTACTCTTGTATCTCATCGACTGCGCGCGAACGACGGGGATGTACGAAGCATTTCTCGAAGTCAGGCCGTCGAACACGGGCGCGGCGCGCCTCTATCATTCCTTGGGATTCGAGCAAGTCGGCGTGCGGCGCGGCTATTATCAAGCGACCAACGGCCGCGAGGATGCAGCAGTGTTGCGCCGGCTGTTGTTCCCGGACCCGAAATGACGCGCGCGGGTGCACTACCCGAGGCCGGCCGGCCCTAAGCGCTTCGGACCGGCCGGCCCATGCCGCTGCTTCGGCTGCGGCTACTTCACCTCGTACCCGCGGCCCGCCAGGCAAGCGGACATGGCGCGATCGTAGGCGTTGCGCGCGCCCGGGTTGTTGCCGGCCCCACCGCCCACGACGGTTGGATCGAACCCGGTTTGCGTCTTCGCCCACCGATGGCACTCGTAGCGATCCGCTGCCTGCTGTTCAGCCGTCTGACCATTCTTGGGATACATGATCAGATCCTCGTGGGCACTTGCCGGTGGCGCGGATGGCTGATCCGCATTCGCCGGTGGCTCCACGATCACGTAGCCGTTCTGCGCCGGATTCCACGAGTAGTAGACGTCGTCAGCATAGTAGTAGGGAATACCGCCGATCCACACCGTCGAGTAATAGGGCGGCAATACCGAGATCACCAAGCCGATCGGCGGTCGAACGACCAAAAATCCCGGGCCGCCGGGCGCGTACCAAACGCCGCCGACGAAATAGTAGGGTCTGCCTCCCAAGTAGTACGGCCGATAACCTTCCGGCAACACACGCACCGAAGCGCCGATCGCAGGGTAGTAATGTCCGTGGTTGTAGCGGTTATCGAGAACTTGGCCATGGCCATCCGCGCGTGCGGCTGGTCGGCCGAAGTGCTCGTGTTCCTCTGCGTTCGCCGGCGTGGCGATCTGTAATCCGAGCACGAGTGCCGCAGTCAATGCGGCGAAACCGAACTTCGCTCTGTGATTCATGCCTGCAATCCCTCCCTCATCGAGTGCAAAGAAATGTCAACCATCACGCTGCCCGCGTCTGCTGACCATTAACGTGGGTGCCTTTGCTCGGTTTACAACCGCTTCGGTCGCGGCCTAGCGAGCGCCCGCGCGCCGGAGCGCCGCGGCGATCTGCGGATAGTCGCCGGCAACGAATACTGTCAAACCAATCAGGTAGGGATGTTTCACGCCGGCTCCAGGGTTGTTGACTCCATGGACTTAAGCGCGGCAGGCGCGAGAAAGGGGTTGCCAGCGGTTATCCGCTCGCCCAACGGCTCAAGTATTGCCTTTCGAAGATCTCGCCCGGCACCGGCTTGCCAAACAAAAAGCCCTGCATTTGATCGCAGTTCAGCAATCTCAGCTGGCGCAATTGTTCTTCAGTTTCGACGCCTTCCGCCACCACCTTGAGCTTCAGCGCATGCGCGAGATTAATGATGACGGAGACCAGTGTCAGCCCGTCCGCGCCGTTTGCCATGTCGATCACGAACGAACGGTCGATCTTGAGCGTGTCGATCGGCAGTTTGGACAAGTAGCTGAGCGACGAGAAGCCGGTGCCGAAATCGTCGATGGCGATGCTGACGCCCATTGCGCGGATCGCCTGCAAGGTCGCCACACTGTGTTTGACGTCCTCCATGATCAGGGTTTCGGTGATCTCCAGTTCCAGCCCAGCCGCTGCGTCCGGCGCAATAGCGATGATCTGCTCGATCTCGGCGATGAAACCGCGGCTGCGCAGTTGCAGCGCCGACACGTTTACCGCGATGCGCACCGCAGGCAGGCCCGCGCTACGCCAGCGCAGGTGCTCTGCGATGGCGTTACGCAGCGCCCACCGCCCCACTTCTCGGATCAGTCCCGTATCTTCCAGGATCCGGATGAACCGGCCGGGCGGCACGATGCCGGTCTGCGGGTCATTCCATCGGAGCAGTGCCTCGGCGCCGGTGAGCTCACCGCTTGCGATATGCACTTTGGGTTGGAAGTGGAGCACGAATTCTTGGTTGTCGACGGCCTGACGGAGCTGATTTTCAAGGCTCAGGTTCCCCGCCAAGGTCTCCGTCATCTTCAGTGCATAAAACAGGAATCGATCACCGCTGATCTTGGCTTTTTTGACCGCAGCCTCGGCGTGCTTTAACAAGGTGTCGGCGTCGGTGCCATCCTCCGGGTACAGCACGATCCCCACCTTGGCGGCAATCCGATACACGGCGTCATTCAGCTGAAAAGGATGGTTCAGAAAAGCCGCCATGGTTTTCTCGACCAGCCGCGCCACGTCCCCGTCCTGCTTCACGGTCGGCAAGACCACGGCAAAATGATCCGCATCCAATCGCGTCACGAGACTGGCGTCCTGGGCGCTCTGTGTGAGCCACTGCGCGACCTGCCTGAGGAGCGCGTCGCCGGCCGGCCGGCCGAGACTGTCATTGATGTTCCTGAATCGCTCCAAATCAAGCAGGAACAAGGCCAGCTGATGCCCGCCGCTGGCAGCGCCGTGGATGTGTTGCGCCACCCGGTCAATGAATAGACGGCGGTTCGCAAGTCCGGTGAGTCCGTCGTAGTAGGCGAGGTAATGGAGCCGCTCCTGCTTCTCGATGTGATCGATCGCGAACGCAACATCGCCGGTCAGTTCCGTCAACAGCTTCATTTCATCATCATGGAAAAATTCGCTCTCATTGGCATACAGCGCGAGGATGCCCACCGCTTCATCCGCGACAGTCAGCGGCAATACGACCAACGAGCGAACTCCGGACTCTGCGGGTTGCTGGCCCAGAAGAGCGTGGGCTTCGTTTTGCACAACGTTGGACGTGACCGGCTTCTTCTCGCGGAGCGCGCGCGCAATCATGGCATTCGACTTGCTCTCACTCGGTGTCAAGAGGCTCTTGATGGCGGTCAGGAGGTCCTCATCCATGCCTGCCGAGGCGACCGGGACAATTTGCTTCTTGCCTAGATCAAGGATGCCTATCCAAGACATGCGAAACCCGCCTGCCTCGACCGCGATCCGGCACGTCTCGCGGAACAGTTCGTCGCGATTGGACACCCGTACGATCAGCGCATTGATGCCGCTCAGCATGGCGTATACACGATTGAGGTATGCAATCCGGCGTTCCGCTTCCTTGCGTTCGCTGATGTCGCGGATGGCGCTCATCACCCATGTGCCTTCGTCCGTCTCCAGCGGGCTCAGGCTGATTTCCGCCGGGAATACGGTGCCATCCTTGCGCCGCGCGGACAGACCGTGTCCCAAGCCCATTACCCGTACACACGGTTGCTCGAAATAGCCGTTTCGATATCCCGGATGTATGTGGTCGAAGCCTTCGGGCATGAGTAATTCGACCTTCCGACCCAGCAGCTCGTCGCGGCGCCAGCCGAACAGATTGACCGCCTGGGAGTTGACCAGCACGATTTCACCGTCGCGGTTGACGATCACCAGCGCGTCGGGCGAGGACTCCAACAGATCCTTGAACTTCTGATCCGCCTTCTTGTGCCCGGTGATATCCTCCGCGAGGCCGGCGATCCGGTAAACCTCTCCCTCGTTACGAAAGATCGGGAACGCCCGGTCGCGTATCCAGCGGATCGCGCCGTCGGGCCGAATGATGCGGTATTCCTCGACGTACTCATCGCTCGCTTGCTGGGTTTGGGCAGCTTGCAGCACGCGCTCGCGATCCTCGGGATGGATGGCATCGATCCATGCGCTCGGCGACGCATACAGGCTCTCGCAGCTGCGGCCCCAAATTTCCTCGTAGGCCGGGCTGACGTAAAACATCTGGGTCTTGGTCGAGTCGGTGAGCCAGAACACCTCGCGGATATTTTCCGCCATCTGCCGGAATCGCAACTCGCTCGCGTGCAGACTTTCGTCGGCCTGCCTCTCGGCCGTCACGTCCCTGCGCATGATGATGGCGCCGCTCGGACGGTCATCGATCAACGGGGTTACCGTCGCCAAGAACCAGCGCGGTCCGGTGAGTGTAAGACAGGAATATTCGATCGAAAAACTCTTGACGCCGCCGCCCAGCACCGACCGAATGCCGTCGGCGACTTGGCGCGCCTGGGCTGCGTCATCTCCCCTGGTCCGGTCGCAGATATCGAGGTAATTGACGCCGACCTCATATTCTAAGCCCAGGATCGAATTCGCGCCGGCAAATTGCCGCCACGGCTCGTTCACCGAGACGATGAGCCCGTTGGTGTCGAGCAAAGCGATTTGCGCTGGCAACGCGTTCAAAATGGCAGCCTGCTTGGCAGCCTCGTGGTGACGCAAGTGGTCCTGCGCGCGGCGTAACAAGATCGTCCTTCCGTCACAGTCTGCCACCGTGTCCACCTGGCCTGCGGTCAGTTCCTCCAGGCGTTGCTCGGTCCGGTGAAGGGTCTGAATCAGCGTGGCCACTTCGCCATCCGCCTCACCGGAAAGTGGTAATTTGCTCGGGTTCATGGGGCTAAGGCCTGCAACCCAACGGCCTGCAACACGAGTTGCGTCTGGCTCAAGGCGCCGACGATTCTTCGAGTGGGGAACGGCGCGAGCTTGACCAGCGTCGGTGTCATGAAGACGCCGTCTGCCAGCGCGCGCTTCGGTTCTTGAAACACATCCACGACCTCGATCTCGTGCCGATCCGGCAAGTGTTCCCGGCAAATTGCGTCAAGGTTGGCAAGCGCCTGAGCGGAGTTCAGCGCGTCCCCGGCGACATAAATCCGGAACTTGAACTTGAACTTGACGCGGCGACTCATGGCGGATTTATTTCCGTCCCGGACTCGCCGCATCGGCGCCGCGCAACTCCTTCATCTCGGTGCGGCCTCGCGACAACTCGCCCTCGCGGCTCTGCGTGGAGTGGACCAACAACGCCTTCTCGACTTGCTTCGCCACCAGTTCCACCTGCAGCGACTTCAATCGCACCTCGAGCTCGGCCTCCTCGGCATCGAGCCTGACCCGCTTGAGCTTGGCGGCGGCTTCGTTGGTCTCGCTCGCGGCCCGCTCAGCGCGTTCTTTTTCCCAGCGCATCGTGCCCATCAACACCTCGCCGCCCGCAGTGTAGGCGTCGGTCAGGGTTACACCGGCATCGCTCAAGATCAACTCGCGCACCTGGTTCGAATGCGCCGTACCGCGGGACTTGATGATGGACAAACCCCGGTTGCGCTCCCCGGCCTGCACCAGGTAGTTGAGGTGGATCCAGGTATCCGCGAGCGGCGAGAGCTGCAGCGGCGAGCCGCCTTCCTTCAGGCCGGACATCTCGTCGAGCAGGCTGGTACAGACCAGCGTGGTGCCGTCGGCCTTCGACCAGTCCATCAACCGTTCCGCCACGCTGTGCGCGGTCAACTCATTGCCGGATTTGGACAATGTCGACACCGGATCGATCACCAGGCAACGGGCTCCATGCTCCCTCGCGAGTGACTTGATGCGCACCAGGTAGGTCTCTGCACTGCCGCTGATGGTGCTCGCTGAGATCATGCGCAAGCAGCGGTTCTTTACATAACGATCCAGCCGAATTCCTACCGACGCCAGATTGCGGATCACCTCGGTCACATCCGAATCAACGATCACGAACAGAGTGGGCTCGCCGCGCCGGCAGGCCGCCTCCGCGAACGCACCAGCCAAGGTCGTCTTGGCCGTGCCGGGGAGGCCCGTGATGAGTACGCTGGCGCCGCGGTAGTAGCCGCCCCCCAGCATGGTATCGAGCCGTTCCACGCCGCTGGAAACGCGCTCGTTGATTACGTTGGCGCCCACACGGCCTGGCGTGCTGGTGACGGCGACCTCCAATCCGGCTTTGCCGATCAGGAACGGCGATTCATTCTCATCGAAGCGGGAACCCCGGTACTTCAGCACACGCAGATTGCGTTGCGACACGCCCAGCACCACGCAGTGGTTGAGGATCACGGCGCAGTCCACCATGAATTGCATGAAGCCGAACGACTGCCGGCTGATGCCGCTCGTCTCATCCAGATCCGCCTTCAAGGTGATGAGGCACGTCAGTTCGTGCGCCAATAACCACTCATGCAGCCGGTAGACCTCGCGCCGTTGCGCTGCTGCGTTAGGCAGCAGCGCCAAGACGACATCCAGCGCATCGAATACGATGCGCCGCGCTTTCATGGTTCTGGTCTTGAGCTCCAGCGCCGCCAGCATCCCGCTGAAATCGAAATCCCCTGACTGGACGGCGTCCGGCATCGGTTGGGCGTCGACAAAAAATAGTTGTCCCCGCCGCAGCCGCGCGAGTTTCCAGCCGAAGCTTTCGGCATTCGCCAGGAGCCGCTTGGAAGTTTCCTCAAAGGCGACAAAGATGCCCGATTCCTTGCAATTCTGCGCGCCATGCACCAAGAATTGCAGCGCAAATATGGTCTTGCCGGATCCCGCCCCGCCGACCAGCAGCGTGGTGCGGCCGCGTGGCAAGCCGCCGCCGGTGATGGCATCGAAGCCGGTGATGCCGGTCGGCGTTTTGGTGGTAAACTTTATGCGCGACCGGACGGATTTCATGTTCCCCGCGGGAGGCTGAATTCTCTCAGCGACCGCACTGGCCGCTGGCGCCACAGTCGTCAAGACATCAGAATTTGGATTGCCCGCCGACACGTTGCCTCCTGCCTAAATTGTGTCCGCTCAGGGTTATGCGGAGCGCGCCATTTCCTCCTGCGCGTTTCTACCGCGACCCGCCCGGGGTAGGTTCTTAGCAGTTTCCCCTCGTTTCCCCTGATTGTATGTAGGGTGAGGCCCTATCGATTCGGTGCGATCCGGGAAGCTGAAAGAAGCGCTAGCGCGTATGATGCGGCGGTTTGACGGAATCGGCCTGATGGAATCGCCGCAATCCGGCGACCGTGCCGGCGGGCTGGGACTTCGCATCATGCGGTATCGTGCCCATAGTCGGAGGGACATTTCGAATCGATCGTCGCTCGCCTCGAGGCACCGCCATTCATGTGTCCTGTCCGCTTGGAGATTGTGAACGGGTTGCAGGGACGCCGCGCAGCGAAATGCTTTCCCATTAATCGTTGTGCCGTCCGTTGGATTTGCAGCCCCTCGCCAATCGCGGCTAAAAAAAGCCTCGACGCCCGCCAACCGCTTTAGAATGGCCGGCTGCCTCCGGCCTGACGGCCATCAAAAACACGGTGATTAACTCGAATTATTACGGATTATGAGCAACGATTTAGCTAAAAATATCGGGAAAAGAAGAACTTTTGCCATCATTTCCCACCCTGATGCGGGAAAAACCACCCTCACGGAGAAACTACTGTTGTTCGGCGGTGCGATTCAGATGGCGGGCACGGTCAAAGGCCGGAAGGCCACCCGCCATGCCACGTCGGACTGGATGGCGTTGGAACAACAGCGCGGCATCTCCGTCACTTCGTCGGTGATGCAGTTTCCCTTCGATGATTGCATCGTCAATCTGCTCGACACGCCCGGCCACGAGGACTTCTCCGAGGATACCTACCGCACGCTGACGGCGGTGGATTCGGCGTTGATGGTCATCGATTGCGCCAAGGGCGTGGAGGAACGCACCATCAAGCTCATGGACGTGTGCCGCCTGCGCGACACGCCGATCATGACTTTCGTGAACAAGCTGGATCGCGATGGCCGCGCCCCCATCGAATTGCTCGATGAAATCGAGAGCGTGCTCAACATCCAGTGCTCGCCCGTCACGTGGCCCATCGGGATGGGCCGGGACCTGCTCGGCGTCTATCATTTGCTGGAAGATAAGATCTACGTCTACGTTCCCGTCGAAAAGGGCCGGGTCGGCAGCCACGAGACCATCGACGGCATCGCAAGTGATGAGGCCAAGGACTTTTTGGGTTCGCGTTATGCGCAGTTCTTGGACGAAGTCGATCTGGTCCGCGGCGCAAGCCCGCAGTTCGATTTGGAACGCTACCGCGCCGCCAAGCAAACTCCCGTGTTCTTCGGCTCCGCGGTCAACAATTTCGGCGTCCGAGAATTGTTGACCGCCTTCGTGAAGCACTCGCCGGGACCGCTGCCGCGCCCGACGCTGCAACGTACGGTGGAGGCGAACGAACCAAGACTCACCGGTTTCGTCTTCAAGATCCAAGCCAACATGGATCCCGGGCATCGCGATCGCATCGCGTTCATGCGGTTGTGCTCCGGGCGCTACGTGCGCGGCATGCGCATGCACCACGTGCGGCTCGACAAGGACATCCGCGTCGCCGATGCGTTGACTTTTTTGGCGGCCGACCGCAGCCAGGCGGAAGAGGCTTTCGCGGGCGACATCATCGGCTTGCACAATCACGGCACCATCAATATCGGCGACACGTTCACCGAGGGCGAGAATCTTACCTTCACCGGCGTGCCGAATTTTGCGCCCGAACTGTTCCGCCGCGCCGTACTCAAGGATCCGTTGCGCATGAAGGCGCTGCAGAAGGGTCTGTCGCAGCTCTGCGAGGAAGGCGCGACCCAATTATTCAAACCGCTGCGCAACAACGATTTGATCTTGGGCGCCATCGGCCAGCTGCAGTTCGAGGTGGTTGCGTTTCGGTTGCAGGACGAGTACGGCGTGCAGTGCGTGTTCGAGCCGATCAATGTTGCCGTGGCGCGCTGGGTGCGCCTCGCCGACGAGAAGCGCTTGGCCGAGTTTCGCCAGAAAGCCTACGACAACCTGGCGGTCGATCATGCCAGTGAACTCGTGTATCTGGCGCCGACGCGAGTCAATCTTGGATTGATGGAGGAGCGCTGGCCTGAGATCCACTTCATGAAGACCCGCGAGAACCTCGCGGCCTGAACTTACGCACCGCCGCCGGAAATCCGGTGGCGGCGCTCGACGTCGGGGCGCCGTAGCAAAGCCTTGAATACTCCCGGCACAGCGCCGTGACGGGCGCTGCGAGGTCGGGGCGAAGTCGCGACACGCGTGCCGCGAAGGCTTCGGCGCCTTCGTGCGGCATGCGCGGAATGCCGATCGAGCCCAAGCGGCGGCACAGCCGGTCATAGGCTCGATTCACCGGATCAGCGGGGCTGGGTTTGAGCTCGCGCCGTACCTGCCATGTCAGCCACGACATTCCCGCGATCAAGCACACGGCCAGTACCAGCGCGAGTTTCTGTCCGTCCGGCTCCGGAATGTGCAACCAGTCCAGCAGCTTGTCCTGAGAACTGGAATCGAACTGCAGGATTCGCTCGCGCCACAGCAGGCGCAACGCATCGAGCCGCAGCCGGGTGTCGGTCAGCCACGGCGTGCGCTGCTGCCAACGGCTGGTGAAAGGCGCTCCCGCCGCCACGAGGTCGTTGAGTCCACGCTCCACTCGCTCCGGCGCGATGGCGGCCGTCGGATCCACTCGCAGCCAACCGTGCGCGTCGATCCAGACCTCATCCCACGCATGCGCGTCGCTCTGCCGCACGATCCAATAATCGGCGAAGCGATTGTAGGTACCCCCTTGATAGCCCGTCACCACCCGCGCCGGTATGCCGGCGGCACGCATCATTGCCGCAAACGCGGACGCATAGTGGCCGCAAAACCCGCGCCGCGTGTCGAACAGAAATCCGTCCACCGAATCCTCCGCGAGCCGCGGCGGCGTCAACGTGTAGAAGAACGGCTCGCGCCGGAACATGTCGAGCACCGCGTTGACGTAGCCCATGTCGTCGGGATGCGCATTGCGCAGCTCTTGCGCCAAGCGCAACGACCGTGGATTTCGGCCGGGCGGCAAGCGGGTGTCGCGGCGGCGCATGGCGGGCCTGAGGGGTAGGGCCGCCGATACGTGGCCGTAGGAGGTGGCGATCACATCGATGGGTTGCGCCACGGCATTCGGCTTGACCAACATGTAATCGCTCGTGAGATAGGCGCGCGGCGCGTTCCATTGGGACGGCCAATCGAGCACGAAGAGCCAGTTGTGGGGGCTCGGCTCGAGGCTCACCGTGTATTGGTAAGCCGGACCTTGGAAAAGCAGGGTGGGCGCGAGAACGGGGCCGGAGTCCGTGCGTCGCCAGGAGTGTCCGTCGAAATCATGCAGCACCGGTCCGCGCCAGTAACGCTCTTGCGCCGGCGGCGTGCTGCCGCTGAAACGCACGCGAAATGCCACCTCATCGGACATCGCGAGCTCGTCGATGTCGCCCGGACTCATGCTGTCGCTCAATCCCGTGGTCGCTCCGCCGCCGGCGTCGGGCATCTGCCACAGCGGTCCGCCGAAGCGCGGAAAGAACAGCCAGAACGCGACGGCCACGGGCAATGCTTGCGCCAGGAGGCGCCCGGCATAGCGAATGCTGCTGCGCCAATTCCCGCCCGGCGAGGAACTCGTCAAGCGCAACAGCGTGGAAGTCGTGAGCCAGCAGACGGCGACCAGATAACTGAGCAGCCAGAAGGATTCACCCGCCAGCAGCGTCGCCAGGCTCAGGAAATAAATGATCATGACGATGACGTAGATGTCGCGCCGGGTTCGTGTTTCCAAGAGTTTCAACCCGGCGATCAAGCTCAGCAGCGCGCTGCCCGGGGTGAGGCCGTTGAAGGTGCGGAACTGCACGAACAGCAGGACGATCGCGGGGGCGGCAATGATGAAGCGGATTGCGCGCGGCGGAGCATCGCGCCCGCGCGCCGCGAGAACCAACCGCAGCGCCGCGACGGCGACCACCGTCGCTGTCACCCAAACGGGCAGCCTCGCAATGCGCGCCAGCAGCGTGAGGCCCAAACAGGCGGTCACCCACACCAGTTGCTCGAAGGTGACTCGTTCCCCTGCAACGGTGCGGGCCGGCGCGCTCATCGCGGCGCCTCTGCGGGATACGCGGCGAGGGCGCGCAGGCAGGCGCGTCGATGCGCCGCGCCTCGCGAGGGCGCGATTTCCGTGCCGGGAATCCGCAGCCCAAAGCTGCGCTGCGCTGCCTCACTGCCCTGCACCCAACGGCAGAGTTGCGACAGCCGAGCCTCCGGCGCGAGACGGCCGAGCGACGACCAGTCCAACCATTCGGGCTGCGCGGCCAAGCCGGTGTAGCTGCGCACCGCCGGTTCGCCGCCGCGTGCCAGCACCTTCCACGCCATGTGCTTCAACGGCACGCCGGCTTCGTAGGCGCGCAGGCCGGAAAAATCTTCATCGCCGCGCACCTCGGCATGCGCCGCAGTGCCCGCCGCTCCCGCCTCAGACGGCAACGCGCGGTCGCCGCGCGGCTGCGGTGCGACGAATGCAACCAGCGGGCTTTGCACATAGGTCCACGCTCGAAACCAGCCGAACGGGTAGCGCGTGCGCAATTCGAACCACTCCAGGCGGGTCACGCCGCGGCGGTCGACCGGCACCTCGACGGTGGCGTGCTCGTAGCTCTTCGCGCCCACGCTGTGCGTCGCCGTGGCCAGTGGGCCGCAGCGAATCTCGATGTCGCAGCGCTCGATGCCGGCGTCGTTGCGCAGCAGGAACTCGAAACTCGCGTAGCCCCCGGCGAATGCATCGACGTCGGTCGTCACATCCACGCTGAGGCCGAGTAGGTTGCGATGGCAATGATGCATGGCGACCAGCGCCAGGCTGGCCAGCAGGAACCCGAAGGCCAGCGCCAGATTGCTGTTGTAGTTGAGGCCCGCAATCAACATGGCGACCAGCAGCAGCGCCAGCGCGAGCCCGAACCGCGTGGGTATTATATAGATGCGGCGCCGGTTGACGGTGAGCGGCAGGGCATCCCGGCCGTGCCGGCGCGCTGACCAGACCCTTACGCGAGTGTTCGCTGCTTGCCGCACACGATTCACCGGCCCTGAGTCGCTCACGGGATGGGTACGGCCTCGAGCAGGCGGGCGACGGCCGCTCCGCCGCTGTCGCGCTGCCTCAAGCGATGCTCGACCACCGATGCAAATACTTCTTGCACGTGCTCGGGGATCACGGCATCCCGGCCTGCGATCAGCGCCCACGCTCGAGCCGCCCGCAACAATCCGATGGCCGCTCGAGGCGAGAGGCCCATGCTGATGGCCGCCGCATTGCGCGTGTACGCCACCAGCGCCTGGACGTAATCCAGCAGCGCCGGCGACACGTGCACCTCGAGCACGGCACGTTGCATGGTCGCCAGCATGTCGGCGCCGACCACCGGCTCCAAGGAGTTCACGAGATCGCGGCGATCGACACCGCTCAAGAGCTCGCGTTCGGCGGCGGCCGCCGGGTAACCCAACTGCACGCGCATCAAGAACCGATCCAGCTGGGATTCGGGAAGCGGGAAAGTGCCGACCTGGTCCAGCGGGTTTTGCGTCGCGATGACGAAGAAGGGCTCCGGCAGCGCCATCGTTTGCCCGTCGAGCGTCACTTGATGTTCTTCCATGGCTTCGAGCAATGCGCTTTGTGCTTTGGGCGACGCGCGGTTGATTTCATCCGCCAGTACCAGCTGCGCGAAGATGGGTCCGCGCTGGAAGCGAAACGTGCCGCTTTCGCGATCGTAAATGGATACGCCCAGCACATCGGCGGGCAACAGGTCGCTCGTGAATTGAACCCGTTGGAACGACAAGCCCAGCGTCTTGGCGAGCGCATGGGCCAGCGTGGTTTTGCCCACCCCCGGAATGTCCTCGATCAGCAGATGGCCGCGCGCCAACAGGCAGGCCAGGCACAGCCGTATCTGACCATTCTTTCCCAGAATCACTTGGTTGAGTTGCGCAAGAACGGCTCCGATCTCGCGCTTCGGTGCGTTCATGGCTTACGGCAGCGCGGCGGTCTGCAGTGCCGTGACGCGTGCGATCTGTGCCGTCAATTGCTTGAGCTCGGTGCGCAACTCGGACAGCCGCAGGCGGTCCTTCTCCACCACGTCGGCGGGCGCGTTGCGTGCGAAATCCGCATTGTCCAGTTTACCCGTAAGCTTACCCAGATCCGTCTCCGCTCTGCGCAGCCGCCTGGCGAGCCGCTCGAGCTCGGCCTGCGGGTCGATCAGCCCCGCCATCGGCACCAATATTTCCAGCGTGCCCAAGAGCGCGACCGCTGAAATGGGGGCGGCCTCGCCGTTCGCCAGGATCCGCGGCGGCATGATCCCGGCCAGCCGGCTCAGGTAGACTAGATTGCGGTTCGCGTACTCGCTGTCGAGCGGTCCGCAATTCTGCAACACCACGTCCAGTTTACGGCTGGGCGCGATGTCCATCTCCCCGCGGATCTGGCGCACGCCTTCGATGAAGTCCATGACCCAGCGCATTTCCGGCTCGGCGCTCGAATCCGCTGCGACGGCGTCCGCCGTCGGGAACTCGCTGCGCATGATGGTCTCGCCGCCCACCCCCGCACGGAGGCCAGCGCACGTCGCCACCCGTTGCCAGATCTCTTCGGTGATGAACGGTGCGAGCGGATGCAGGGCACGCAACAGCGCTTCGAGCGTATGGATCAGCGTGTGGCGGGTGCCGCGCTTTTCCGCCTCGGACGCCTCTTCCGAGAAGAGGATGGCCTTCGACAGTTCCAGGTACCAATCGCAGTATTCGTGCCAGGTGAATTCGTAGAGCGCACCGGCGACCATATCCAGACGATAGTCGAGGAAACCTTTTTCGACGCGTTGCAGCGTTGCCGCCAGCCGCGAGCGTATCCAACGATCGGCAAGACTGAATTGCGCGCCCGCGGCGCTCGAGTTCCGGCCCTCGACGTTCATCAACGCGTAGCGGGCGGCATTCCACAGTTTATTACAGAAGTTTCGATTGCCTTCGACTCGGGCCATGTCGAACTTCAGATCGCGGCTCTGCGTGGCCAGCGACGCGAAGCTCAACCGCAGCGCGTCCGTGCCGTAGGCGGGAATGCCTTGCGGGAATTGCTTGCGCGTGGCCTTCTCGATGGCGGGTTTCATCTGCGGCTGCATCAGGCCCGTGGTGCGCTTCGCCAACAACTCGTCGAGCGTGATGCCGTCGACGATGTCGAGCGGATCGATCACGTTGCCCTTCGACTTGGACATTTTCTGTCCGTCGTGGTCGCGAATCAGTCCGTGCATGTAAACCTCACGGAACGGTATCTCACCGGTGAACTTCAGGCCCATCATGATCATGCGGGCCACCCAGAAGAAAATGATGTCGAAGCCCGTGACCAGTACCGACGTCGGGTAATACGTGCGCAGCGCCGGCGTGTCGTCCGGCCATCCTTGGGTGGAGAACGGCCATAGTGCAGAGGAGAACCACGTGTCGAGTACGTCCTCGTCCCGACGCAACGCCACCGATGCGTCGAGGCCATGAACGCGGCGCGCCTCGGCCTCGTCGCGGGCCACGTACACGCGCCCCTCGGCGTCGTACCACGCCGGAATCCGATGGCCCCACCAGAGTTGCCGGCTGATGCACCAATCCTTGATGTTGCGCATCCACTCGTAGTAAACGCCGGTCCAGTTCTCGGGCACGAAGCGGATGTGTCCTGCCTCGACGGCGCGCAGTGCGGGTTCGGCCAGCGGTTTGATGTCCACGAACCATTGGTCGGTGAGCAGCGGCTCGAGGATCGCTTGAGTGCGATCGCCGCGCGGCACCATGAGCTTGTGCGGCTCGATGCGTTCGATAAGTCCCAGCGCCGTCAGATCGGCCACGATAGCCGTGCGCGCGGCGAACCGATCGAGGCCTCTGTAGGCTACGGGAACAGCCTCGTTGAGCGAGGCTGCGGGCGTCATGATATTGATGACGGCCAAGCCGTGGCGTTGACCGACTTCATAATCGTTGAAATCGTGCGCCGGAGTGATCTTGACGCAGCCGCTGCCGAAGGCGGGATCGACGTAGGCGTCGCCGATGATGGGGATTTCGCGAGTGGTCAGAGGCAGGCGCAAGCGACGGCCGATCAAGTGACGGTAACGCTCGTCATCGGGGTGCACCGCCACCGCCGAATCGCCCAGCATGGTTTCCGGCCGCGTCGTCGCAACCACCAGATATCCGTCGCTGCCGACCAGGGGATAGCGCAAATGCCAGAGGCTGCCCATTTCCTCTTCGGAAACCACCTCCAAGTCCGATAGAGCGGTCTTCAACACCGGGTCCCAGTTCACCAGGCGCTTACCGCGATAGATCAAGCCTTCCTGGTGCAACCGCACGAACACTTCGGTGACCGCTCGCGAGAGCGCGGGGTCCATGGTGAACTTATCGCGCTGCCAGTCCACCGACGCACCGAGGCGGCGCAGCTGATTGGCGATGATTCCACCGGATTTCTCTTTCCATTCCCAAACGCGTTCGACGAAGGCGTCGCGACCGAGTTCGATGCGGCTCTGTCCCGCCGCATTCAGCTGGCGTTCCACCACCATTTGCGTGGCGATCCCGGCGTGGTCCGTGCCCGGCTGCCACAGGGTGTTGAAGCCGCACATTCGCTTGTAGCGGATGAGCGCATCCATGATGGTGTCTTGGAAGGCATGCCCCATGTGCAGCGTGCCGGTGACGTTGGGCGGCGGGATGACGATGGAATAGCTCGGGCCCCGACCGCTCGGCGCGAAATAGCCGCCGGCTTCCCACGCGGCGTAGATCCGTGACTCGATATCCGACGGCGAAAACGCTTTATCCATGAAATCCGCTTAAGTTTCCGCGTCCACCGCGCTGCTCGGCACCACCGTGGTCGCGGTCGCACTGCTCATCATGGCGTGTTCTCGCAGCACGCGATCCACGAGTTCCGGGAGTTGCGCGCGCAGCTGATCGAAGACGCGCTCGAACAGCGTGGCTTCGATGTCCTTGGTAGCCTGATGCAATAACGAATCCGCTAAATTCAGCGTCTCCGTCACGACCGCGGCGTGTACCGCCTTGGCGTCGAAAAAGCCGTACGTACGACCGTCCGCGGCGACCGCGTCGGTGAGAATGGGAATGTCGCGCGGATCATGCGTTTCAGTCGTCATGTGATCAGGCACCCGCGGTATCGTCCAATTGATGCGTTTCGACCGGCAGCTTGAGTTCGCGATACGCCTTGAACCGTTCACGACCCAAACGGCGCCGTTCGTCGTCGGCGTCGATGATTTCGGCGATGCGATTGAATCGCTCCAGGCGGACAGGCAGGCGGCCGCTCAAGTTCACCAGCAGATCGGCTGCGTCGACGGTCTCGAGATCGGGGGTGAGCTGCACCGGCGCCGCGGCAGCACCGGACGGCTCGCCGCGCCGCAGGTCATGCGGCACGAACGAGCGTTCGTTGAAGGTCCACAGCAGCTCGTCGATCACGCCGGCATCGGCGGCAGTTTCGCTCAACAGCACCACTTGCAAATCCCGCAAGTAGGCTTTCTCGGTGAGCCGGCAGGCAAACGTGAAGCGCTGCTTGGCCGTCGAGCTTTTCAGGACATAAAAGTCGACGCGTTCGGTCATTTCGCGTCGACGCGGTGGAGCAAGAAATCGACGAGCAGGGGCACGGGACGGCCGGTACTTCCCTTGTTCGCGCCGCCGAGCCAGGCGGTGCCGGCCACGTCCAAGTGCGCCCACTTCAGATCCTTGGCGAACTTCCACAGGAAGGAAGCGGCCGTGCAAGCACCGCCCTCGCGGCCGCCGACGTTGGCGATATCGGCGAAGTTGCTCTTCAGCTGATCGACATATTCGTCGCCGATGGGCATGGACCACGCGCGATCATCGGCACGCACGCCCGCTGCCAGCAATTCCTGGGTGAGGCTGTCGTCGTTGCTCATCAAGCCGCTGAAATGATTGCCGAGCGCGACGATGCAAGCGCCCGTCAACGTCGCCACGTCGATGACCGTCGCCGGCTTGAAACGGCGGCTGTAGGTAATTGCGTCGCAGAGCACCAATCGCCCCTCGGCATCGGTATTGAGAATTTCCACGGTTTGACCGGACATGGTCGTGACGATGTCCGCCGGTTTGACGGCGCCGCCGCTCGGCATATTCTCGCAGGATGCGACGATGACCACCAGGTTGATGGGTAAGTGAAGTTCGGCCACCGTGCGCAGCGTGCCCAACACGGTGGCGGCGCCGCTCATGTCGAACTTCATCTCATCCATGGCCGGCGGATCCTTGAGGGAGATTCCGCCGGAATCGAACGTGATTCCCTTGCCGACGAGGCAGATGGGCGGCACGCTTTTCTTGGCGCCGTGGTATTCGCAGACGATCAGCCGCGGCGGTTGGTCCGAGCCTTTGGTGACCGCGAGGAATGCGCCCATCTTCAGGGCTTTGATGCCGCGCTCATCGAAGAGCTTGGTCGTGATGCTCGGCCATTGCTTGGCCAATGCTTGGGTGCGTTTGCCGAGATACGTCGGGGTGCATACATTGGGCGGCAGATTCGCCAGATCCCGCGCCAGTGAGATGCCGCTGCCCACCGCGGCGCCGATATCCAGACCGTCGGCGGCCGCTTTGGAGTCATGCGCGTTCTCCGTCGCAACGCTGACGCTCGCGAGGCGCGGTGACTTGGGTTTGGCACCCGTCTTCAGATCCGGGATCTTATAGGCATGGACGCAGAACACTTCTGCAACCATGCGCGCACGGTACAGCGTGTCGAGGTCGGGTACCGCTTCCAAGGTCAGGTACACGAGGGCATCCGTTGCGCCGGTCTTGCCGAGCGCCTGGGCGGCGGCTTGCAGCGCCTTGCGGTACTGTTTCCGGCCGAAGCCGCTGCGCGCGCCCAACCCGACCAACAGCACCCGGGCCGACGCCGCCCCCTTGGGCAGCGGCAGCAACAGGGTGTCGCCCACCTTGCCGGCAAAATCGCCGCTGGCGTGCAATTTGCCGATCAGGCCGCCGATCTGCGCGTCGATTTGCCCGGCGCCGACGCTCAAATCGCCGCGCTCGTACATCCCGACGACGGCACAATCCGCGCGCGCGCGCGCTTTGGCATCGACAATGGCCTTGAATTCCATATCCTGCAACTCCCTATTCGTCTTTTGCGTGAGTGTTCATAAGACCAAATAGTTTACTAGATTATTGCGAAGGCTCTAAGCTCGACGCCCATGAAATGGACCATACAACGATATGTGCTGCGCGAAGTGGTGCAAACATGGCTCGCGGTGACCGGGGTTTTGGTGGCCATTCTCGTATCGAACCAATTGTCCAGGGTTCTTGGGTTAGCCGCCGACAATCAATACGGGCGCCACGTGGTCTTCGAACTGATCGCCCTGGGCGCGGTGATGAATCTGTCCGTGATCGTGCCGGTCGGGCTGCTGCTCTCCGTGGTGCTCACGCTCGGGCGCCTCTATCACGACAGCGAGATGGCCGCTTTGCAGGCGTGCGGTTTCGCGCCCGCGCGGCTGCTGCCGCCGCTGCTCATGTTTGCGACGCTGATCGCCGTGGGACTCGCGTGGCTGTCCTTCGTCCAGGTGCCGCGCGCCGACCAGCAAGTGCAGTTGCTCAGGCAATCGGCGATCAAAGAGGCGCAGTTCGGCCAGCTCGACGCGGGCCGCTTCCGCTCCTTCAGCAGCGGCGATGCGGTTTTTTACGCGGAGCGGGTCGACGCGGAAGGGGTCCTGCACAATGTCTTCGTCAGACGCGAGACCGACGGGCGCATCGAGTTGGCGCTCGCTGACACCGCGACCTATTCCAAGGCCGCCGCCAATGGCATGCACTTCGTCACGCTGTTCAACGGCCGCCGCTACGAAGGGGTCCCGGGTCAAAGCGAATTTCGAGTCATCGAGTTCCGCGAGCACGGCATTCCGATTTCGACGCCGGCGGATGTGGTCGGCCCGCAGGATCCCGATACCAAACCCACACGCGACCTCTGGGGCACCCACACCCCCTCGGACATCGCTCAACTGCAATCCCGCGCGTCGAGTCCCTTGATGGCGCTGGTGTTGACGCTGGTGGCCGTTCCCTTGAGCCGGCTTCGCCCGCGGCAGGGCCGTTACGCGCGCGTCGGATTCGCCATCGTCGTGTATTTCGTGTACTCGAATCTGTTGTCGGCGGCCAAGGTATGGGTTGAAAAAGGCGAGCTGTCGCCGGTCATCGGCGTGTGGTGGGTGCATGCGGCGGTCTTGGCGTTGGGCGTCTATCTCGTCTATCGTGAGTCGAGCACCACATGAACACGCTGGATCGCTATCTCTATCGCACGGTGTTGGTCTACGCCTGCATGGCGCTCGCCGTGCTGATATCCTTGGGCGGACTGTTCCTTTTCATCAGTCAACAAAACGACATCGGCGTCGGCAACTACAGTGCCGGCGACGCGCTGCTGTTCACATTTCTCAACCTCCCGGAACAAGCGTTCGAGCTGCTGCCGATCGCCGCCATGATCGGCGCGCTGATGGGGTTGGGACATCTGGCCTCGGGCAGCGAACTCGTCGTGATTCGCGCATCCGGGGTATCGGTGTGGCGCGTCGCGTGGCCGGTGGGCCTCGCCGGGTTCACCATGGCGCTCGCGATGTACACCATCGGCGAGTACGTCGCGCCGCCCATGGCTCAGTTGGCAAAACGCGAGAAGACGACGAGCAAGCTGGCGGACATCAGCTTTGCCGGAACCGGCAGCGCCTGGGTCAAGGACGGCAACTTGATCCTGCGGGTGCAAACCGGCGAAGTCGACCAGGCATTCGGCGGCGTGTCGCTGTTCGAGTTGGACGGCAACCGCTTGCTGTCGGTGAAGCACGCCGAGCGCATCTCGGTGGCCGATCCCGGTCACTGGCGCCTGCACAATGTGTCGACTACTCGCTTCAGCGACGATCACATCGAGAGTGAAGTCGTTCCGGAGATCACGATGACCTCGTCCGTGAACCCGGATTTTCTCGGGCTTGCGGCCACCGATCCGGACCTGTTGACGCTGCGCGGTCTGGCCTCCTACATCGATCATCTACGGCGCAATAACTTGGACACGGCCGTTTACGAAATCGGCTTCTGGTCGCGCATCGCCCGTCTGTTCGCCGTCATCGTGGTAACGCTGCTCGCGCTGCCGTTCGTCTTCGGGCCCTTGCGAACCACGGGAGCCGGCGCCCGCACGGTGATCGGCGTGCTGCTCGGGGTCGTGTTCTTCCTCATCACCGGGATGGTCGAGAAAGGCGGTCAACTATTCGGCTTGAATCCGGTGATCGTCGGCTGGCTGCCCACCGCGGTCGTCGGGTTCTGTACGTTCATCGCGATATCACGAACGCGCTAGGTGCAGCACGCGAGTCTTGGACAGTCGATCGTGGATCGCCACGCGGTCGGGATCGAGGTACAGCCAGAGCACGCCGAGCGCCGCGGGCGGCCACGCCAAGAATCCGCACAGAAAACGCAGCGCCGCGGAGGCGCCGCTCAACGGCTTGCCGCGGTCGCTCACGGCGCGCAGATGCCACGCGCGCATTCCCAGTGTTTGGCCGCTGCGCACCCAGTTGAGAATGTAGTAGCCGGCAATCACCCCGAGTTCTCCGGCGCGGTACGCGTAGAACCAGCCGCCGGCCGACTCGCGGCTCACCGCCACGTGACCCTTCGTGAATGCGATGGACGCTGCCGTGTAGATCATCAGCAACGCGAACAACAGCACCGCATCGTAGATCAGCGCCGCGAAACGCCTGCCGAAACCCGCACTGACGCCGCTGGTCACGGCGCCGTGTTGGGCGTTGGCTTATGCGTTGCGTGCGCCGGCGCGGCGGGCGGCTTGGCGGGCGGCTCCTTGGGGACGAGCAACTGCTCCAGGGGTTTGAAAAGGGCGTCGTACCTGTAGCTCGCGATTTCGACGGCGCGTCCCTGCGTCTTCGCCGTCAATGCCGCGTTCTTGGTGGCCTTCACCTCGAGCCAGTGCTTGTCGGCGATGGCCGTCCCCGTGAGGGTAATGACGTTGCCGTCCGTGAGGGTCACGACCACTTGCGACGCTTGGCCAAAATCGATGCCGCCCGCGGGCGCGACATCTTCCGCCGTGAGGCCGGAGAACGTCGTCGGTCCCGGCGCGAGCGCATGGGCATCCAGGGCTTTGCGGCCCGCCGGCACGCCGTCCAGGCTGTACGTGTTGTCCGCCGGGTTCAGGCGATGCAGGCTATACGCAGCGCCCGCGGCCGGTTTGACGTCGACGCTTTGAATCAGGGCAACCGGCACGTCGAGCAGCCGTGAATCGATCCAGAAACGGGGCTCGGTTTCGATGCTGATGGCCGGCTCGACGCTGTAGGCCTGGTTCTCACCCACGCGCCGCACGAAGGTGCCTTCGCCCACCGGCTTGCCCACGATCACCGCGTGCTTGCCGCCGGGCGCAACCACCGTGACTTCGGTGCCCAGCGCCGTGGATGTTGCCGGGCCGCCGGCCGCCGGACCGCCGGCCGCCGGATCCTCGACGCCGATGGTGGAAAACCGCGCCGGATCGGCAGTCTTTTCCTCGATGATCTTCGCATCGTGCAGCGACAGCAACAGCTTGCGGATCTTCGCGACGTCCGCCGGATAGTCCGCGCGCTCCGCCACCGTCCACTGATCACCGGTTTTGTGCAGCGTCAGCGTGGGCGTGGCGCTGCCCTTGCGAATCAGCACGGCGGTAACCGTGTTCAAGTCACCGGCGAGCGACGGCAGCAATGCCGCGCCCTGCGTCTCCTGCGGCTGATTGCGTTGCGTGGCCAGATACAAGGCGCCCGTAATGACCACCAGCGCCGCGATCAGCAGCAGCGTGAAGCGTTGCCGGCTCATGGCGAGCTCGACTCGCCGAGTGAGGCCTGAGTCTGCGGTGAGCCTCGCGACCTACGACGGCGGCGCGCTGCCAGGACGATTCCGCCGGCCACGGCGACGATCAGCGGTGCGACCGCGATGTTGATGATCTTCAGCGTGTTGTCGAGACGGTCGATGTCGACGTTCAGGCCGCGCTGCGTCTCGCGCAGCTCTTTGCGTATCCCTGCTTTCTCGGCAGTGAAGCGTTTGATTTCCTGTTCCTGTTCGGGGGAGAGCATGAGCGACGACTGATCATTGCGTTTGCTTTGCAGCTCGGTCAGTTTGGCTTCGGTCGATTGCAGTTCCGACTGCAGCTCCGTGGCCTTGCTGCGCAAGCGATCGTCGGCCTGGCGCCGCAGGGCTTCCACGCGCTCGAACGGACGCGAAAAACTGGCACGGCCACGAATGCTGATGAGCGCGCTGCTGCCGCTCAAGTTGTCGAGAATGTTGGCGACCAGATCGCCGTTGTTCGCGAACGCCTGCGCGACTCGTTGACCGAACAATTCGCGCGTCTGCACCCACATGTAATCCATCAACAGATCGGTATCCGCAATGATGACGATGTTCGCCGGCGATACCGACTTCGCCAAGTGCGCCACCGGCGGGCCGGCGGCCGGCTTGCCGTCTGCGGGCGCCCCTTGCGGGAACGCCGATTCCAAGGGCCCGGTGATGCGCGCGCCGAGCACGTAACGGGTGCCGGTGGGCTTGAATCCGTCACGCAGAGTCGCCGGATCGGTCAGCCCGTTGAAGCGTTCGGCGGGCAGGGGCGCGGCGCTCGTCGAACTCAGCAACAACGGCTCGATCGTCGTTTTGGCCCCTTGGCGCGCCGTGAGATACCCGGCCGTCGCCATGTTGATGATGTCGAGCGACGTCGTGACGACATCCTTTTGATCCAAGTCGTCGTGGTGCAAGCCGAGTATGCCGATGTGACGCACCGGCGGCGACTGCATGCTGGTGCGGACTTCCAGCCCCAGCTGCAAATCGCCGATCACCTTGCCGGGATCGTAGCCGACGCCCCAGGTCGACAGCAGCGGCTCGAGATTCGACGAATGGTCGGTCATCGCGCTCGCGAGCGGGTTCGACGGGTCCTGGCCACTGGTGTCGGCGCCGGAATTCGGATCGACGAACAGCAGCATTTTCCCGCCGTGCATGACGAACTGATCGATGGCGTACAGCGTCTTGGTGGGTAGCTGTTTCGGATGCACGAGCATCAGTACATCGACGTCCTGGTCGATGTGATCGACGTCGGACGTCAAGGACCGCACCGTGAAGATCTGCTGAATCTGAGCGAGGATGGGCCACGACTCGCTCATCTGACCCGTCATCGGATCGAACCGGCCTTGCATGCCGAGCGAACTCATCAGGCCGATCACGGGCTTCTTGGCCGTGCCCAATTCATGGATGAGTTTGGCCGTGTCGTATTCCAGGAATTCTTCGCGGTCGGTTTGAAAGCTGGGAATCGCCGCGCGACCATCCGTCGAGTTGGTGCCGGCCAGACCGAAATAGAGCGCATCGCCGCCGCCCGTTTGCAGCGATTGCAGACCGAACTCCGCCGCTCTATCTTCATCCTCCGAAAACGGCTGTGGATCGATGACGCGCAGGCGCACCTTGCCGCCGGAGCGCGCGGCGATCTCTTCGAGGAATTCGCGCACCCGGTTCGCATACGGCATGAGGAGCGGCGATTGTTTGACCGCCGCGTCGCGCGAAAAGTAGTAATACAGATTGACGGGCTCCTTGAGTTCGGCCAGCACCTGGCGCGTGCCGGGCGTCAGCGTGTACAGCTTGTTCTGCGTGAGGTCCAAACGCACGCCGCGCAAGAGCGCATTCGACAGCATGACGATGCCTAAGAAGAGCACGAGGAGGGCCAGCAAGCCGCCCACGCCATAACCGGTTCTTTGCCAACGATTGCCGTTCACCTATTCCGCCTTTTTCATGTCGAGCACCAACGCCGTGGCCGTCAGCCAGAAGCCGATCAGCACTGCGAAATACACAAGATCGCGCAAATCGATCACGCCCTTGGAGATGGCGTCGAAGTGCGTGAAAAAACTCAAAGAGGCGATGGCGTCGACCACGGCCTGCGGCATCACCGCGCGCACGAAGTCCAGCACCAGCGGAAAGCCGGCGAGCAGGAAGATCAAGCCGACCAGCGCCGCGGTGATGAAGGCGATGACTTGGTTGCGCGTGGCCGCGGACATGCACATGCCGATGGACAGAAAACCGCCCGCCATGAGGAAGCTGCCGACGTAGGCGGCGGCGATGGCGCCGTTGTCGGGGCGGCCCAGATAATTGACGGTGAGCCACACGGGAAACGTCAGCAACAGCGCGATTCCCGCAAACACCCAAGCGGCGAGAAACTTGGCCGTAACTGCCTGCCACAGCGTGATCGGCAGCGTCATCAGCAGCTCGATGCTGCCGCTATTGCGCTCCTCGGCCCAAAGACGCATGGAGATGGCCGGGATGAGCACGAGATACAGCCACGGATGCCAGCGGAAAAACGGCTGCAAATCGGCTTGACCGCGTTCGAGCAGTCCGCCCACCTGAAACGTGAACACGGAGGCCAGCACCAGAAAAATCACGATGAAGACATAGGCCAGCGGGGTCGCGAAATAGCTGCGCAATTCGCGCCGAAAAATTGTCCCAACCTTGTTCAAAGCGACGCTCCCTCAGTGCCAATGGCCGGCCCTGCCGCAGCGCCGCCCGGATGCGCCTGAGTCAACGAGCGGAATACTTCGTCGAGCCGCCCCGTTTCGAGGTACAGCTCGGGCACGTCCCAGTCGTTCTTTGTGATGATGGCGCTCACGGCCGGCAACGCATTGGCGCCCGGACGGGGCACCGCGGTGAGCTTGAGGTCGCGCTCGTTCGACTCGACCGCCGCCACTTCGGGCAACGCCGCGATGTCCCGGATTGCGGCGGCGAGCTGTTCGGGCTTCTCGAAGCGCAGACTCACGGCATGGTGGTAGCGCGAGCGTGCCACGAGCGCGCTCGGCGTTTCGTCGGCCACGATGCGGCCGTTCGCGATGATGATGGCGCGGGTGCATACCTCATGCACTTCTTCCAAGATGTGGGTGGAGACGATGACGAGTTTGTCCTTGCTGAGTTCGTTGATGAGGCGGCGCACTTCATGCTTCTGATTCGGATCCAGGCCGTCGGTCGGTTCGTCCAGGATCAGAACCTGCGGGTCGTGGATGAGCGCCTGGGCCAGCCCGACGCGTCGCCGGAAGCCTTTGGAGAGTGTTTCGATGACTTGGTCGATGACCGGCCCCAAGGCGAGCCGCTCGATCACCACGCTGCGCCGTCGGCGCCGCTGTTCACCGGTCAAGCCGCGAATGTCGGCGACGAAATCGAGAAATTCTCCCACCGTCATTTCACCGTAGCTGGGCGCGCCCTCGGGGAGGTAGCCCATGCAGGCCTTCGCGGCCACCGGTGCGCTTTCGATGTCGTGCCCGCACACCGTCACCCGACCGGCCGTGGGCGATATGAAACCGGCGATCATGCGCATGGTAGTGGATTTCCCGGCGCCGTTGGCGCCCAAGAATCCCAATACTTCGCCCGGTGCCACCGCGAACGTCAAGTCGTCGACCGCAAGTATTTCACCATAACGCTTGGATAAATGTTTCGTCGTAATCATGGCCGCCTTTGAGCGAAGATGAGGCTAGGAGGTTCCCTACAATTGATTGTTTTGCGCGGCGTCGGACCGGCTCGAATGAAAATTACGTGCGCCCGGCTCTCTCGTCGATGACCGCTTTGTTATCTTTTAGTATACGTCGCACGTCGGTCAAATGCGGCCGATCCGCCATGCTTGCGATGAGTTCGGCCAATTCGTACCATTTGCGGCCCCATTGCACCAAGCGCGTCGCGTCGGCGATGACCTGCTCGCGCGCCTCCTCCGAGGGTCCATTGCGGTCAGAGGCCGGGGCCGGCGCGGTGCGCTTGAGGTCGGCCGCCTTGCGTTCGGTGCGTGCGACGGCGGGGGTGCCCACGGGCGGCGGCGCGTGTTGCTGGCTGCCGATGAACTTCGGCATTTCTCGCGTACCGGTTGCGGCGTCGCTCGGCGCGGCCGGCTGGCCGTCGGGGAGCTCCCCTCCCAAGGCGCGCTCGTTGGCGGGCTCGGCCAACGGGATGAAGCGCTCGATGTGCTCCGAGCCGACGAGATTCGCAAGGAAAGTCATTAACTCCAGCGATTCGGAAAATTTCGCGTCCCCCATCTTGATGCGTTCCTGAATCTGACCCTGCAGGGCAAGCGCTTTCTGCTTGGCAAGATCGATGATCCAGCGGCTCGGACGTTGATGTTCCGGCCAAGGTTGTATCTTGGAGTAGCTGCCGTCGTCCAGCGAACAATATTTCGCATGGAGCTCAAGACTCGTGAGCCATTTCTCCAGTAGTTCCAGCAGGCGTTGATCGGCTGGTGTTGCCATATATTACTGCTCCAGGGTGCACCCTAAACGAAGCGCTGCCGGATGGCTAGCGGTACATGATAGCCCCGGGGTCGCGCTAGACTGGCGCCCATGTGCGGCATAGTCGGTATCATCGGATCGCGCGCGAGCAGCGACACAGTAAAGGCCATGGCGCAGCGCCTGCGGCATCGGGGCCCGGACGGCGAGGGCTTTTGGACCTCTCCGGGAGCCGCCATCGGGCACCGGCGGCTTGCCATCCAGGATACGTCCCCGGCAGGGTCTCAGCCCATGGTGCTGGGCCCGCTGGCGCTCACCTACAACGGCGAGATCTACAACCACCAGCAATTGCGCCAGCGCCTCAATGGACCGTGGCATTCCACCGGCGATACCGAAACCCTGTTGCATTTGCTCGCCGCCGGCGGCGCCGCGGCTCTCGGCCGTCTCGCGGGGATGTTCGCATTCGGTCTTTGGGACTCCGCCGCGCGCCGCCTGTTGCTGGTTCGAGACCGGCTCGGGATAAAACCGTTGTACTACCAGATCCTACCCGATGGCATTGCGTTCGCGTCGGAATTGAAGGCTTTGCGGGTGCTTGGGCAGCCGGCGATCGAGCGCAGTGCGGTGCGCGACTTTCTCGTCCATGGCTACATACCTGCGCCCAAGACCATCTATCAGGGCATCGCCAAGCTACCCGCCGGTCACGCATTGACCTGGGAAGACGGCCGCGTCAGCATCGAGCGATATTGGCGACCGTCGCCTGCGATCACGGCGAGGAGTGAAGCCGACACCTTGCAGCAGCTGGATGGATTACTGCAGGAGGTCGTGCCGGCTCACACGTTGTCGGACGTGCCGGTGGGCGTTTTCTTGAGCGGCGGCATGGATTCGGCGCTCACGGCGTACTACCTCGAGCGGCCGCGCACCTATAGTTTGGGGTTCGAGGCGCGCGATCGGTCCGAGCTCGATGCGGCGCGCAGCGCGGCAATTCACCTGGCGACATTGCACACCGAGATGACCGCGCCGATGGCCGATTTCGCGGCCGCTCTCGATACCATTCCGCAGTTGTTCGATGAACCGTTCGGCGACAGTGCGGCATGGTCCAATTATTTGATCGCTGAGTTCGCGCGGCGCGAGGTTACCGTGGCGTTGAGCGGCGAGGGCGGTGATGAAATCTTTTGCGGCTATCCGCGCTATTGGTCGAACATCGGCGCGCGCTCGAACCTCTTGAACCGAACCTTGGCCGGCGTCCTGCCGCCGCTGTCGCGCTTCGGGTCTTCCATGCAGCGCCATGCCTCCGTAGGGTTGCCGGCGTTCGCCGTTGCGCTGGGCGGATTGGCGGGCTCGCAAGTCGATGCTCTGCTTGCGGATGGTTGGCAGGAGCGTGGCTACGATTACCTGTGGTTCTACCGGCAATTCTGGCATCCGGAACTGGATCCGCTCGTGCAATTGCGCTGGCTCGATTTGAACACCGATCTGGCGGACGGGCTGTTGACCAAGGTGGACAGGACCAGCATGGCCCATTCCCTCGAGGTGCGGCCGCCGCTGCTCGACCATCGCTTGGTGGAGTTCATGCTGAGCGTCGATCCAAAGCTGCTGGTCGACCCGCGCCGGCGCCGAGGCAAGCTGTTGGTGCGCCGACTCATGGAGCCGCGCCTGCCGCCGGGACACCTGAATCGCCCGAAGTCGGGCTTTGGTCTGCCGGTGCATCGGTGGTTGCAGCGCCACCCGGCCGTATTGCAGGACGCCGTGGCGCGCCTGATGGCGCGCGGCGTGTTGCGGCGTCCGGTGGGCAGCGAGTTTCGCCGGGCCTGGTATTTGTTGATCCTCGATCGCTGGTTCACCGCGTTTGAGTGACCGAGCGCCCCGCTTCTTGTTCGTGCCGGTGTCCGGCGAGTTCGGCATGGGCGAGTACGCCCGTTCGTTGGCCATCGCGCAGGGCGTCCAGACGCGCTGGCCGGGCGCGGCCATCCTGTTCGTGCTGAGCCGCGCGGCGCCCTATGCCGGCACCACTCCGTTTCCGACCACGCTGCTCGACTCGTCGCCCACGTTTCATTCCGCCGCCGTCATCGAGGTCATGCAGAGTTGGGGGCCCGATATCGTGATTTTCGACAACGCCGGACGCACGGCGCAACTGCGCGCGGCCAAACGCGGCGGCGCGCGCGTGGTCTACATCAGCGCGCGGCGACGGCAACGACGCAAGGCATTTCGGCTTAGGTGGATGCGCCTCATCGATGAACATTGGATTGCCTACCCGCCGTTCATCGCGGGCGATTTGACGTTTCTCGAGCGGCTCAAGCTCAAGTACATGCACCGCCCGCAGGTACGCTTTCTGGACGTCATCCTCGCGCAGGGCGGCGGGCAGCGGCGCGAATCCATCCTCTCGCGGATCGGTTGCGTTGCGCATCAGTACACGTTGGTGGTGCCGGGAGGCGGTACGGGTCACCCGGGAGCGAGCGACGCGATTGCACGGTTTCGGCAAGCGGCGGGCGAGCTGGCGGCCGCCGGCGTCGATACGGTATTCGTGGGCCGGGCGGGACCTGCATTCGGCGAATCGCTGGACCCCGGTGCGATGGCTCCCGGCGCGACGGCCGTGGGCTCACGGCTGCGGATCACGGGCCCTCTGCCGCAAAGCGATTTAGCCGAGTTGATGCGCGGCGCCCGCCTCATCATTGCGAACGGAGGTTCGACGCTGCTGCAATCCATCGCGTGCGGCAGACCGTGCATTGCCGTGCCCATCGCGGGCGACCAGGGCGAGCGCATCCGCCGTTGCGTCAGCGCCGGCGTCGCGGTTGCTGCGCCTCTCGATGGCGCCGCCATCCGCAAGAGCGCCACCGATTTGCTGCAAAATGAGCAGGCATTGAACGCCTTGACGGACCGTGCGCTCGGCCTCGGGCTGGCCGACGGCGTCGTTGTGGCATTGCGCGCGATGACGCGCTTGTTGGAATCGAAGTAACGGCACCCAATGTCGAATGCACTATTGTTGGGCTACGGTCTCGATCAACCGTCATATCGGCACCGGATGCGGAGTCTCATCGGTCCGTTGGAAACGGCCGGATGGCAGGTACGTGCGGAACATTTTCCGAGCGGACGGTATGGAATTCGCACCTGGGAGCGGCGCGCTCTGCTGCGCTGGGCCGATGTCGTCGTATTGCACCAGATCAAGCTGAGCGCGCCCGAAGCGCGTCTGATGGCATCCTTGAGCCGGCGCAGGGTATTCGACGTCGATGACGCGATCTATGTACGAAAACCACGGCGCCTCGGCGAACCCGTGCATGATTCCATCTGGCGCCGCAGGAAATTCGACGCCACGTGCCGCTGGGCGGATGTGGTTGCCGTGGGCAATGACGTGTTGGCTCATGTGGCGCGACGCGCGGCGCGGGACATCGTCGTTCTGCCGACTTCGATCGACACAGCGGCGTACCGCGCGAGCACCGCCTCGGCGGCGGATCCGCCCACCATCGTGTGGATCGGCAGCCCCGAGAATCTCATTTACCTGGAAATGATTCGGCCGGCCTTGGCGCGACTCGCGGTGCGGCATCCCACCCTTCGATTGCGCGTCATCTGCTCGCAATTCCCCGACTGGCCGGAGCTGAACATCGAGCGCTTCGCCTGGAGTTCGCAAACCGAAGCCGCGGCGCTCGCCGCAGCCCACATCGGCATCATGCCGCTCACCGACGATGAGTGGGCGCGCGGCAAGTGCGCCTTCAAGCTGCTGCAATACATGGCCGCTGCGCTGCCCTGCGTCGCCTCGCCCGTCGGCGCCAATACGGAAGCCGTGATCGACGGCGTCAACGGCTTTCACGCGAGGGATAACGACGAGTGGGAGCGAGCCTTGGAACGCTTGATCGAGTCCCCGGAGTTGAGGGCGCGCTTCGGCGCCAGCGGGCACGCCCATGTCGAGGAGCGCTACTCCATGCGGGCCTATCAGAAAAACTATGTCGCGCTGCTGACCCGCCTGGCGGCACGCTGACTGGCCGCGGCCGGCGGCACGCTGACGGCGGCTTCGGTACAATGCAGCGATGCCTGCCATGCATCTATTCCAAATCTTCAACCACTATACTGCGCCGCAAGACTTGGACCCTGGCTTCGCCGTGCTGGACAATTCGGCGAATGAGCGGCCTGATTGGTACGAATATTGGCCGATCAGAAACTATTTACTGAACGAGACGCTGGATGAGAATGCCTTCTACGGATTCCTGTCGCCGAAATTCAAGCACAAGACGAATTTGAGCGCGGCGCAAGCGCGCGATTTCATTGCGGCATCGGCGAGCGCGACCGACGTGGTCCTGTTCAGTCCCAGCATTCACAACAGTGCGTATTTTCTCAGCGTGTTCGAGCACGGCGAGGCGGAGCATCCCGGCCTCGCCGGCGTGGCGATGCGGTTGTTCGAACGCATCGGTCGGCCGCTCGATCTGGATGGATTCATCTCCGATTCGCGCAACACGGTGCACTCCAATTATTTCATCGCGAAACCGCGGTTCTGGCGCGCATGGCTCGAGGTCACGGAACGAATGTTCGCCATCGCTGAAGCACCGGACGATCCCTTGGGAAAGGAACTGCGCGCGGCCACTACGTACCGCGGAGCCAAGAACGTGCAGATGAAAATATTCATCATGGAACGCATCGCCACGTGGATACTCGTCACCGACAAGAGCTTCGTGGCGCGCGCTCGCGATCCGTTCGCCGCACGCTCGCGGCTCTACAAGCTGCCGGTCGCCGTGGTGTGCGACGCCTTGAAAATCGCCTACGTCACGCAGGGGCGAGGGCAATACAAAGACGTGTTTTTATTGGTGCGAAATCTGCGAAAATTCCTGAACCTGCAGATACGAATCGGTGGGCGCGCCGGTTGGCGACACGTACAGCCGACGTTGCTGGCGTTGAAGGCGTATTGGCGCGGGTGACCGTTGCCCCTAGGAATGAGCTTGCAAGCACATCAGAACGACGTCGATTTTTGGCGAGGCCGAAGAATCCTGCTGACCGGCCATACCGGATTCAAGGGCGCGTGGCTGCAGCTGTGGCTGCGCTCGCTGGGCGCCCAAGTCACCGGGTATGCCTTGAAACCGTCCTCGGAGCCCAACCTATGGGACCTGGCCGGTCATGGCGCTCGGTCCGTCATCGGCGACATCCGCGACGAGAGCGGAGTGCGCGACATCGTGTCCGCCGTCGATCCGCAAGTCGTGATTCATATGGCCGCCCAGGCGCTGGTGCGCGAGTCGTACCGCGATCCTCTCGGCACGTATGCGACCAACGTGATGGGCACGGCGAACGTGCTCGCAGCCTGCCGTGGCGTGCGCAATCTGGGTTGTGTCATCGTCGTCACCAGCGACAAAGTGTATGAGAACCTCGGGCAAGGCCGCCCCTTCGTCGAGGATGACCGCCTCGGCGGTCACGACCCGTACAGCAACAGTAAAGCCTGTGCCGAGCTGGTCACCAACAGCTTTCGGGACAGCTTCTTCAGCAACGGACCGCCCGTTGCGTCGGTGCGTGCGGGTAACGTCATCGGCGGCGGCGACTGGTCCGCCGACCGGCTCATTCCGGATTGCGTGAGAGCGCTGCGGGCGGGCGTGCCGGTGCGGCTCCGCTATCCGGACGCCATCAGACCTTGGCAGCATGTGCTCGAGCCCTTGTCCGGCTACCTGACGCTCGCAAGAGCGCTGGTGGAAACGCCGGCAGCGGCGCCGCGCGCCGTAAATTTCGGCCCCGAGCCCGGATCGTTTTGCGCCGTGCACGGCGTGGTCGATGCCTTCAGCGCGCGGTTCGCCGGCAAACCGGGTTGGGAGCGCGACGGATCCGCGCATCCCGCCGAGGCCGGCGCGTTGACTCTGTCATCGGCCTTGGCCGAGCGCTCGCTCGGGTGGCGGCCCGCCTTGAGCCTCGAGGAATCCTTGGGCTGGACGGCGGATTGGTATCAGGCGCACGCAGCCGGAAAGAACATGCTCGACTTCACTGAAACGCAGCTCGCGACGTATCAAGCACGCTCGATGCGGCCCGCGGTGCCCCGCCCATGAAGTGCGTTATCCTCGCCGGCGGCAAAGGCACGCGCATCGCGGAGGAATCGAACACCCGGCCGAAGCCCATGGTGGAAATCGGTTCGCGGCCCATCCTGTGGCACATCATGAAATCGTACGCGACATTCGGCGTTCGAGAATTCATCGTCTGCCTCGGCTACAAGGGGTACATGGTGAAGGAGTATTTCGCCAACTACTTCCTGCATCAGGCCGACGTGACCTTCGACATGGCCGGTAATCGCGTCGAGTATCACGATGTGCGCAGCGAGCCCTGGAAGGTCACCTTGGTGGATACCGGCGAGGAGGCCATGACCGGCGGCCGCCTGCTGCAGGTGGGCAAGTACCTGACCGCGGGCGAATCCTTCTGCATGACCTACGGCGACGGCTTGGCGAATATCGACATCGGCGCGGAGATTGCCTTTCATCGCGAGCGCGGCTGCAAAGCCACCGTGGCCTGCGTACGGCCACCGGCGCGATTCGGCCGCATCTTGATCGAAGGCACCCAGGCGATTTCATTCGAAGAGAAGCCGCAGGCCGAAGGCGGCCTCATCAACGGCGGCTTCTTCGTGCTGGAGCCCAGCGTGCTCGAACTGATCGATGGTGTGCAGACGGTCTGGGAAAATGAACCCATGGAAAGTTTGGCGGCGAGCGGTCAGTTGGCGGCTTGGGTTCACCGCGGCTTTTGGCAGCCCATGGACACCCTGCGCGACAAGCAACATTTGAACGCGCTGTGGGAGGGCGGGAACGCGCCCTGGAAAGTGTGGGAAGGTTGAACCCGCGATGGTAGGACTCGTCACCGAATGTCGCGCCTGCGGCGGCCGGCTCGCCGTCACGATGGCCGATTTGGGGTTGCAGCCGCCGTCGAACGCGTTTCTCGCGTCCTTGAGCGAAGCGGCCCACGAGAAGCGCTACCCGCTGCGCGCGAAGGTGTGCGAGTCGTGCAAATTGGTGCAGGTGGATTACGACGTGGCGCCCGAAGAACTATTCGGCAATTACGTGTACTTCTCGTCGTATTCGGACGAGTGGTTGGCGCATGCCAAGGCCTATTGCGAGATGGCGCGGCGGCGCTTCTCGCTGGACGGGACGAGTTTGGTGGTCGAATTGGCGAGCAATGATGGGTATCTGCTGAAGAATTTTTTGCAAATGGGAATTCCGGTGCTTGGCATCGATCCGTCGGATACCGTCGCGAAGGCGGCGAGCGAGGCCGGCGTGCCCACCTTGGTCGAATTCTTCGGCGAGGCGCTGGCCCATGAATTGGCAGCCGGCGGCCGGCGCGCCGATCTCATCATCGGCAACAACGTCATCGCCCACGTTCCGCTGTTGAACGACTTCGTCGCCGGCATTGCCGTGCTGTTGAAGCCCGAGGGTACCGTCACGATCGAGTTTCCGCACTTGCTGACGCTGATCGAACACGTCGAATTCGACACCATTTATCACGAACATTATTCGTACATTTCCCTATTCGCGATCGAACAGGTATTCGCCCGGCATGGGCTGCGAATCTACGACGTCGAAGAACTGCCGACGCACGGCGGGTCGCTGCGTATTTTCGCGTCGCACGCCAGCCGTGAGAAAATCGAGGACAGCGCCGCGTTGATCGGTGTGCGTCGCCGGGAATCCGCGGCGGGCCTGCGCGATCTTCACACCTACTCGCGGTTCGCCGAGCGCGTCGAGGAGTGCCGGCGATCGCTGCTCACGTTCTTCGCCGCCGCGAAACGCGAGGGTAAGACCGTCGCCGCCTACGGAGCCGCGGCGAAGGGCAACACGCTCCTGAATTTTTGCGGCGTGACGCGCGAAGACATCTCGATGGTCGCCGACAGGAATCCCCACAAGCAGTCCATGTTGTTGCCGGGGACCCATATCCCGGTGGTGTCGCCCGAGGAATTGATGCGCGCAAAGCCGGACTATGTGCTGATCCTTCCGTGGAACCTGCAGGAAGAGATTCGCCGCCAGCTTCACGGCGTCGCCGCTTGGGGTGGAAAGTTCGTGACGCCGGTGCCCTTGGTGCGCGTCCATTCATGATCTTCACGACAACGCCCCTGCGCGGCGCGTACCTCGTCGACATGAACCGCGCCGAGGACGAGCGAGGTTTTTTCGCGCGTTCCTTTTGCGTCGAGGAATTCGCGGCGCAGGGCTTGGTCGCGCCCGTGAGTCAATGCAGCGTGTCGTTCAATGCAAAGAGAGCCACATTGCGCGGACTGCACTATCAAGCCGCCCCGCACGATGAGGACAAACTGGTACGCTGCACGAACGGCGCAATCTTCGACGTGATCGTCGATGTGCGGCCGGAATCGCCCACCCATCGGCAATGGTTCGGTGCGGAATTGACGGCCCTCAACCATCGCGCCTTGTACGTTCCGAAGGGATTTGCGCATGGCTTCATCAGTATGGTGGACCATACCGAGGTGCTGTACATGATCTCCGTCCCGTATGCGGCGGGGTTCGCGCGCGGCCTGCGCTGGAACGATCCGGCGCTCGGCATCCGGTGGCCTCTGCAGCCGTTGGTCATTTCCGGGCGCGACGCTGGGTACCCGCTGCTCGATGCGCCCAGCGCCGTCTGATGACGCATAAAACCGCATTGGTCACCGGAGCGGGCGGATTTATCGGCCGTTGGAGCGTGCCGCGCCTGATCGCCGGCGGCTACGAGGTTCATGCCGTCGTCGGACGCACGGCCGACCGCGAAGCGCCGGCACAGCTTCGCGGTGCGCACCTGCACGGCACCGATCTCCTCGACGCCGCGTCGGTCGGCGCCTTGATGAAGATTGTCCGGCCCAGTCACTTGCTGCACTTTGCATGGATCGCCACGCCCGGCGTGTATTGGACCAGCCCCGAGAACTACCGCTGGGTTGCCGCCGGCGAGCAGCTGCTGCGCAGCTTTCACGCCGCGGGCGGCGTGCGTGCGGTCATGGCGGGCAGTTGCGCGGAGTATGACTGGTCGCGCGTGGGCGTCTGCGACGAGCGTACCAGTCCTCTCGCCGGCGCCGAGGGCGCCGCCATCACGCCCTATGCGGAATGCAAGATCGCCATGCAGACGGCGCTCGCGCGCTTCGGCAGTGCGCACCGCCTGTCGACGGCTTGGGGCCGAGTTTTTTTTCAATACGGTCCCGGCGAGCATCCCGAACGGCTGGTGGCATCCGTCATCATCAACCTGTTGCGCGGGCGCGAAGCGCTGTGCACCCACGGTCGGCAGATACGCAGTTTTCTGCACGTTGCGGATGTGGGTTCCGCGTTTGCCGCGCTGCTCGACAGCGACACGCAAGGGCCGGTGAACATCGGCTCCGGCGAGCGCCTCTCCCTTGCGCAGCTACTCGATCAGATCGCGTTGCAGATCGGCCGGCCGGAACTGGTGAGGCTGGGCGCGCGTGAAGCTCCGCCGTCCGAGCCGCAGTTGCTGGTCCCGGACGTGCAGCGCTTACGCCGTGAAGTGGGTTGGCAACCACATTTCAGCCTGCCCGATGGAATCGCGGACACCATTGCCTGGTGGCGCGAGAAGCTGGCGCGCGGCGACGCGGCGCCGGCGTGAGTCAAAGCGCCGTGCAGCCCCTCATCGGGACCGCACGGCGCAAACGCTCAGGTTGCGGTCGGTTGCTTATTGGATGGGCATCTGTCCGGTGTAGTACGCGAGGACATATGCGCGCAGCGTGGCATCGGACTGGGGCACGCCATACACTTTGACCGGGGCGCCGGCGGCGAGGCCGGTGGTCAGCGTTGCGAGGCCCGTGCTGGTCGTTATATCAACGGGGTTGACGGTGACCATGCCGTTGGTGCGATCC
>JBKQSA010000005.1:0-31457 GCA_052143815.1 Steroidobacteraceae bacterium
TTGCACGGCTTGGACGTAGCGCCCACTACGTCCTGCACCGTGCGCCTTGCATCCGCTCCCTCACCAAGCCAACGCGGCTCACGCGGAATACTCAGACAGGCTCCTAGATCGAAACGCGCCTTTTGGACGGATCATCGCGACGCCGCGCAGGAGGGGGCGCAGCGCCCAAAACTTCCGAGGGATTTGTCCAGTCAGCTTTGGCTCGGTACATCGACACATCGGCAAGATGCATCAGGTCGGACGCGTTGCGGGCTTGATCCGGAAACATGGACACCCCAATCGCAGCAGTCACCTGCAACTCGATGCCATCTAGGCGATACGGTAAGGCCACTCGTCTGGCAATGCTATCGGCCACTTGCCGCACGGCGGCCCTATCCGCCGCATGCGGCAGAATGACGACGAATTCGTCGCCGCCGTAGCGGCAGACGAAATCCCCCGTGCGGGTACGTCCCGCAATGCGGGACGCCACCGTCATCAGCAACTTATCGCCGGCAGCATGACCGTGCTCATCGTTCACTTCCTTGAACCCATCGAGGTCTATGAATAACAGCCCGACGCGCTGTTTGTGCTGGGTCGCGTCAGTGATTGAGCTTTCCAGCAGTTCGAGCATTTTCCGACGGTTGTACAGGCCGGTCAGACCGTCTCGATCGGCCAAGCGCTGGACCTGCGCTTCGCGCTGTTTCAATAACGCGACTTGCCGCACCAGTTGCGCGTTAATGGAGCACAAGGTATCAATTTCATTTCGTGCCTCTCGGATCGTCCGTGGGGCGCTAGTCCGAGTCGATACGGCGGCTGCGGCTAAATCCTGCTGCACCGCGACTTTCCCATCATCATAGAGTCTACTTCGCCCGTTCGACATCCCAAGTACCTCTTCTAGTTACCCGCGATAATCGTGAAAAATTGCAAATGCCGGAATCGGCCAAAATCCCTTGATATTTGTGAGCATCGACTGACCCTGATGGCCTTAAGTTCAGATAAAACGGATGACAAAATGGTAATCGGCGGAGGATGTTTGTATCGCGGGGTGCGCGCGAAGCGGCCGGCCCCGTCCAAACTGCGGTCAACGCCGCAGCGACAGTCCCGTTACTGCCCTCATGCTACAAACCGAGATAGCCGTTTTACGCTTCGGCTTAGGCGCACGGCCGGGCGATTTGACCGCGGTGACCGGCGATCCTCGAAGCTGGCTCCGCGCCCAAACCCAAGGCGGGGTCCAACTTGCGGGCATGACGTCGCTCGCGCCTTCCGAACAGATTTTCGCCGAGGTACTGGCCGCGCGCGAGGAACGTCGGGGCCTGAAACGCGAGGCGGCGGCGCAACCGGATATCGATCCTAAGGCGGCGGTCGACGTGCTTCGCGAGGCGTATCTGCCGCACTATCGCGCGCAAGTGCTGGCACGTGCCCAAAGCGCGACGCTCACGAATCGGCCATTTGCCGAACACTTAACTCATTTCTGGGCGAACCACTTTGCCATTTCAGCGGATAAGGGCGCCGTCTTCGGATTGGCCGGCACGCTCGAGAACGAGGCTGTCAGGCCGCATGTCAACGGCCGCTTCGTCGACCTGTTGACCGCTGTTGAACAGCATCCGGCGATGCTCCCTTTCCTCGACAATCAATATTCGGTGGGCACGGATTCGGCCGCCGCTCAAAGGGCGGAACGGCGGATTGCATTGGGAAACTCCCCGAAACGCCAGTTCGGCATCAACGAAAACTTGGCGCGCGAGATCCTCGAGCTGCATACGCTGGGCGTTGACGGCGGTTACACCCAACAAGATGTCACGAGCTTTGCGCAGATCATCACCGGTTGGTCGATCGGCGGCGGTAAAGGGCGCCTCGCGGGCGGTCAAACGGGCCGTTTTTTCTTTCGCGACAATCTGCACGAACCGGGAGCCAAGACATTTCTCGGCAAACGCTATCCCGACGAAGGCAAGGCCCAGGGTGAAGCGGTGCTCAAGGACCTCGCGCGACACCCGTCGACTGCTCGCTTTATCGCAACCAAACTGGTGCGTCGTTTCGTTGCCGACGAACCGCCGCCCGCCGCGGTCGAACGCGTGGCCCGCGCCTTCGTGAATTCGGACGGCCATTTGCCGCACGTCTATTCGGCGCTGATCGATGCGCCCGAAGCATGGGATACGACACCGCGTAAATTCAAGACGCCGGAGGACTTTGTCTTTTCGACATTGCGCGCCTTCGACACGCCACCGACCAAACCAGCAGAGGTCATCCGCAGCTTCGAGTTATTGGGCCAGCGGCAATACACACCTGGTTCTCCCGCTGGATGGCCGGACATCGCCAAGGCGTGGGACGGTTCGGACGCCTTGATGCACCGCGTGCTCTGGGCGTCATTCGTGGCGGAACGCGTCGAGCAAGGCGTCAATCCGCTCGATATCGCTGCGTCCAGCCTGGGCGGCTACGCACGCCCTGACACATTGACCGCGCTGCGCCGCGCCGCATCCGGCACGCAAGCCCTTGCGCTCTTATTGATGAGCCCGGAATTTCAGCGGAGATAGCCATGCATCGACGTCGCTTTTTATTGAGTGCGGGCGCCATGGCGGCAGGCGCCGCACTCCCGAGAGTCTTGTTTGCAAACACCGGCGGCACGGCGCGGCTGGTGGTCGTGGTACTCCGCGGCGCATTGGATGGCCTGGCGGCCGTGCCGCCCCACGGTGACCGGAATTATGCGGATCTGCACCGCGAACTGGCGCTTGCGGCGCCCGGCGCGGCCGATGGCGCGCTGGCGCTCGACGGCACCTTCGGTCTGCACCCCAGCTTAAGTTTTCTGCATGAACGGTACCGTGCCGGAGAGCTCGTCGTGTTCCATGCCGTGGCGTCGCCGTACCGCGACCGGTCGCACTTCGACGGCCAGAACGTTCTCGAGAACGGCCTTACCCAACCTATCGGAACGGCAGATGGTTGGTTGAACCGCGCACTGACATCGCTGTCGCAGCGTCATGCGGGCCAACCGGAGCGTGCCGTTTCGATCAGCCAGAACGTGCCGCTGATATTGCGCGGTGAAGCGCCCGTGCTATCGAAGTCGCCGATGGCGACACCGGACGTCGATGAAGATCTGCTGGCGCGGCTTGCGGACCTGTATTCAAAGGACGATTGGTTCTCAGCCCGCTTGAGCGAAGCCGTGCAAGGCGAGACGCTGGCCGACGACAGCCATCCCCTGGCCGCACCGCCGGCCATGGCCGACGTCACCGCGACTCAACCCGGAAGATCCGCCGCCGCGGACCGGCCCGGAAGTGCGGCACGCCTGGCCGCCCGATTGATGCGCAGCGACGGAGGCCCGGAGGTTGCCGTCTTCGAAGCCACGGGTTGGGATACGCACGCCAACCAGGGCGGATCCAAGGGTGCGCTGGCCCAGCGGCTAGCCGGCCTCGACAGCGCGCTGCGAATGCTCGCGGATGGGTTGGGTCCGTTATGGGCGCAAACTGCCGTGCTCGTCGTCACCGAGTTCGGCCGCACGGCCGCCGTCAACGGCACGCGCGGTACCGACCACGGCACCGGAGGGTGCGCGTTCCTCGCCGGCGGCGCCGTGCACGGCGGCCGGGTGATTGCAGATTGGCCCGGCCTCGGGCACAACGCCTTGCTCGACAACCGAGACCTGCGACCCACCTTAGACCTGCGCAGCGTGTTCAAAACCGTACTCGGCGATCACATGCGCATCGATGCCGGAACCTTGGCGACCCGCGTATTCCCGAACAGTAACGGCGCGCGCCCTCTGCAAGGGCTGATACGCGCCTAACGAGACCGCGAGCCCTTTTAGGCTACGACGCGGACGCCCCGGTGTCGGTTGGGGTAGCCGGCTCCGAGGTCGACGCATGTTCTACCGGGGGCGGCTCAAGTACCGGTGGTGCGGGCAGCGGTGCCGCGCTCTTCGGTTTCACCACCTTCTTCTTGGCCACCTTTTTTGCGGCTATCGCAGGCTTAGGGTGCGCCTTGGCCTTTTTGCGTACGGGCTTCGTCGCCTTCTTTGCGACCTTCTTTGCGACCTTCTTTGCCTTGCTCGCCGTCTTCGCCGGGCGTTTCTTCTTTTTCACCACTTTTTTCCCCACGCCTGTGTGCTTTGCCTTCCCCACAGCACGCTTCTGTTTACTCTTCTTCTTTGCCATGATCACTTTTCTCCTCGCAGTCTTACGGCTACTCACTGTGAGAGTAGCCCTGAAAAAGTCTGCTGTCATCTGCGTGTGATGCTGGAGTCGGTCACACGGATTGCGTACGCTGCTGTCGTGCTTCCCACAGAACCCATTCGGCCGCTGCACGATGTCTGGCTCAAGCCGCGACGGGTATTTCGCGAATTGGCGTCACGGCCCATCGGCGCCGTCGACTACCTGCTCGGCGCCGCGCAAGGTATCGCCGGTTGGCTGGCGCTGAGCCGGGCACAGAATGCCGGCGCAACCAGCAGCGTCGCCGAAATATTCGGCAAGGCGCTTCTCATAGGCTCCATCGCCGGGATCGCCAGTCTTTTCCTCATGGGCACGATCTATGCGCGTTTGGGGTCGCGCGCCGGCAGAACCGCCGCTCGCAACCAGGTATTCCATGTTTTGGCGTATGGCGGAGTGCCGCTGGCCGCCTCACTGATCATCTGGGTATTCGTCGCGCTGCTCACCGGCGAAGCGACCTTCGAAGAGGTTCCACGTCCGGACGTCGAAGGCTTCGTTGCCCTTCTGCTGCGGATTCAGTTCCTCAGTTACGTTGTGCTCACGCTCTGGAGCGTGGTGATTCAGGTCATGGGCTTAAGCGAAATACAGGGTGTCGCGACCCGCAAGGCCTTCGGGCTATGGGTGTTGGGCCAACTGATCGGGTTCTTGGCGTTGCTGTTCCTGATGATTCTGATCGCAACCCTGTTCCCGAATGCCGTGCCGTGACCGGCGGATTACCCGCTCAACTTGCGGGCGCGGGAGCCCCGGCCGGCGCCGCGCCGTTGGGGCCCGTGTCCTTGACCGCCGGAGACGCCGCGACCTTGCCCGGTACGCCGCCGCCGGTCTTGGATGCGGCTTCGCTTCTTTCGGCCCCGCCGTTGCCACGATTGGTGACCGCCAATCGCTTGATGACCGATCGCGCGACGTCGGCGGCTGATTGACGCGTCTTTCCAGCCAGTTTTGATTTCGGCGCGGCTGCGCGCGAACGCTTCGGCCGCTCCGCCACTTTGGACGTAGTCACCGATCGTGCGCCGGCGCGTTTCACGGCACGCTTGGCGGCGGCGGGCTTCGATGCCCTTGCCGGCTTCGCAGCTCCCGCCGGATTGGCGCGAGTTGCCGTCGCATCGGCCTGTTTGATTTTATTCTCGGCCGCTTCGACTTTTTTTCTGGCTTCCTTCGCAGCCTTCTTCGCCGCCTTGGAAGATTTACGCGCCTTTTTAAGGTCAGCCTTGGCGGCACGCAACTGCTGCTTTGCCTCTTCGGCACACGCCGCGGCTTTTTCAGCCTCCGCGGCCCAGCGTTGCATTCCAGCTATCAGTTTCGATCGAGCAGCCCCAGAAGTATTCGCCACGGTGTGTGCCCCCGCTCAAGTGGATAGGCGGTGAGCTTAGTCCCCGCCCTATCCGTTGTCACGAAAAGTTCACATTCGGCAGGACGCGCAATAGGTAGTTGCGAATGTCGGCTACCTCGTCCGCACAGACCGCATGTGCCATGGGGTATTGATGCCATTCAATGCTGAATCCCAGTGTCTTCAGATAGTCGCGCGACTCCAGCGCCATCCCGATGGGCACGACCGCATCGGCAAGGCCATGGGCCATGAATATCGGCGTGCCGTCGTTGGCCGGCACGCGCTCGGCACTGAGACGGCTCGCCAGCGGTAAATACGTGGATAACGCCATGACACCGGCCAGCCGTTCGGGATATCGAGGCGCCGTGTAGAGAGAGACGGCTCCGCCCTGCGAGAAGCCAGCGAGGACAACGCGATCGGCAGGAATGCCCCGCTCCACCTCCCTGGCGATCAATCGTCGAATGGCCAGGTCGGAATCGCGAAACCCGGCCTCGTCCTCGCCCGCCTTTCTATCCAAGCTGATGATGTCGTACCACGCGCGCATGCGCATGCCGCCGTTGAGCGTCACCGGACGAGGCGCGGCGTGCGGGAACACGAAACGCCAGGCGCGCTCGCCGCGGCGGACCAGTTCGGGCACGATGGGCACGAAGTCATTGCCATCGGCGCCCAGCCCATGCAGCCAAATCACTGCAGCGTCCGGCTTTGCAGCCGTTTCTATTTCGACGGTTTCCAGCGGCATGCGGCGCAGGATACAGGAGCCGGGCGGCCGAAGTCGCGTGGATGCGCGACGCGCCCGTTGACAGCGCGTGCATTTTTATGCAGACTTCGCGCAAATTTATGCATAGGCGCCGCCGTGATCGATTCCAATCTCCCGTCCGACAGCGGTAATTCCAGCGCACCGGCGCGCCGCACCATGCTCGCGAAAATCATCCGCGAACAGGTGGTCGGCCGACAGTCGGAGTTGGTCGCCATGTTGCGCAAACACGGACACGTTGCGACGCAATCGAGCGTCAGCCGCGACCTCCGCGAGTTGGGAGTGGCCAAGCTGGGCGATCGCTATGTGCTGCCTGAGCCGCCGGAAGCGCCCAAGAATGACTTCTCGACCCTCAAACAATTCGTCAGCGCTCTGTTGACGGCAGGCACCAACCTGACCGTGCTGAAAACCACCATAGGTTCCGCGCAGAGCGTGGCGGTGGCCATCGATACCGCCCGCTGGCCCGAGGTGGTAGGCACCATTTCCGGTGACGACACTATATTCATTGCTACCGCCGGCGCACACGAACAACGCAAGCTTGGGCTACGTCTGCGCGCCATTTTCGGACGCTAAACTCTATGACATCAACCACTCACACGGGCGCCGAGCCCATTCTTTTGGCGTTTTCCGGCGGTCTGGACACCTCGTTCTGTGTGCCCTGGCTCAAGGATACCTATCAACGTCCGGTGATTACCGTGACCGTCGATACCGGCGGCATCGACGCGGCTGCTGCACAGAGCTTGGCGCTGCGGTCGGTTGAACTCGGCGCCATCGAGCATCATTTGCTCGATGCGCGCGCGGCATATTTCGACCAGGTACTCAAATTCCTCATCATGGGCAACATCCGCCGGGGCGGCCTGTATCCGTTGTGCGTCGGCGCGGAGCGCGTAGTGCAGGCGCAAACCATTGCTCAGATGGCACTTTCGCGGAAGACCACGATGGTTGCGCACGGCTGCACGGCGGCGGGTAACGACCAAGTCCGCTTCGAAGTCGCGCTGCGCACGCTGGCGCCGGATCTCGAGATCATTGCGCCCGTCCGCGACTACGCCTTCAAGCGGCCGGAACAGCTCAAATATCTCGAGGACCACAAGCTTCCCATCCCGCCGTTCGGCGCCGCCTATTCGGTAAACCGCGGCCTCTGGGGCGTCACCATCGGCGGCAAGGAAACGTTGACCTCGGACGGCAGCATTCCGGACGACGCCTGGGTACTATCGAAGAACGCGTTCACGACCCCCCGTGCGCCGGAACGGCACACCATCGGCTTCGAGGCGGGCATTCCCGTCGGTCTTGACGGCATCAAGCAACCCGCGGTTTCGATCATCGAACAACTCGAAGCGCTGGCGGGTCCGTTCGGCATCGGGCGCGGCATCCACTTGGGCGACACCGTGATCGGGACTAAGGGGCGAGTCGCATTCGAAGCGCCGGCGGCGGAAATTCTCCTGACGGCGCATCGGGAACTCGAAAAGCTGGTGTTGACCGGCAAGCAGTCACGCATCAAGGAAACCGTCGCGCAACCCTACGGCGATCTGGTGCACGAGGGTCAACACTTGGATCCCGTGTGTCGCGATATCGAAGCGTTGCTGACTTCATCCCAGGCTCGCGTCACGGGCGAGGTGTATGTGCTTTTCAGGCCCGGTTCCGCGTTCATCGAGGGCGTCGCGTCGCCGTACTCGCTGATGGCGGCGTCCAAGGGCGTGTATGGCGAAGCGGCCGGCGAATGGACGCCCACCGATGCGTTGGGCTACTCGAAAATGCTGGCGCTGACCGGAATTTTTCACAAGCGGGCGGGGGCGAAGAAATCATGAGCGGCATGCGCACGGTAGTCGTCGACAAGATCGCCTCGGTCACTCAGGCCTGTGGTCTATCGCATGAGATTCGCATTGCGCCGGAGATCCCTTGCGAGGAAGGCGTGGTCTTGGTGGTCGAGGTCCTGAACAGCAAGTCCACCTACAACACCGTCGAATTAACCAGTGGCCGCATGGCCAAGGTATCGCGGGGCGACATCGTGGTCGGCGCACTGGGCCATCGCAAGGCGCTGTTCGGCTACTCGGGCCACATCCCTGAATCGTTGAAGCCGGGCGACGTGATCCAAATGCTGAACATCGGCGGCGTCCTCGGTGTCTGCGATTCCGCAACGCCGGACAAGGGCAAACCGTTCGATTGCAAGGTGTTGGGCACCGTGCTGACCTTCCCCTATCTGGGCGAGCGCATCGGCGTACCGGCCAAAGTGGGGTACAAGCCGCTGGACTACGGCGCCGAACTCAACATGCGCGGCGTGCCCGTGGTGGCGCTCGCGGGCACCTGCATGGAGGCCGGTAAGACGGCGGCGGCGTCCGCCATCATTGCGCGCATGCGTCATCGCGGCCTCATCGTGGACGCGTTCAAGGCCACCGGCGTGTCCTTGCGGCGCGACATCCTCGCATTCGAAGATTCCGGCGCGCGGCGCACCATGATTTTCACCGATCTGGGAATAGTCACCACCACGGAGAAATGCGGCCCGGCACTGACACGCACCATGCTCACCGAGATGGCGAGCGGGCGGCCGGACGTGATCGTATTCGAGTTGGGCGATGGATTGTTGGGCACGTACGGAGTGCAATCCATTCTCCACGACGCCGATATCAAGGCCGCGCTGACCGCGGTGGTCTTGTCCGCGAATGACCCGGTTGCCGCGTGGGGCGGGGTGAAGCTGCTGCGCGAACGTTTCGGCATCGAACCCAGCGTCGTCACCGGCCCGGCCACGGACAATATGGTCGGCGTCGAGCTCATCCGCGAACAGATGAACGTCGAAGCGTTCAATGCCATCAGCAATCCCGCCGATCTTGGCGACTTCGTCATTACCAAGCTCGGAATCAGCAACGTTGGAGAAGCGAAAGTGGTCGGCGCGTGACCGAGCGGGCGCCCGCCATTGTGTTGGGCGGCACCGGTTACGTCGCCGGTGAGTTGCTGCGGCTGCTGGCGGGGCATCCGCGCCTCGCAGTTGCCGCCATCTTGTCCGACAGCCAACCCGGGGCGGCCGTGGCGGCGGCGTTTCCGCATTTGCGGGGCGCGTATCCGGAGCTCAAATTCAGCGGCCTCGACGAGATCGAGTCGCTGCTTCGGCGAACTCCTCGATCGGCGCTTTTTTCGGCCGCGCCGCACGGTGTGGCGGCAGGCATCATCGATCGGCTGCTCACCGCCGTCGAAATCGCCGGCACGCAAACGCGCTGCGTCGACATCTCGGCGGACTTTCGCTATGCCAGCGCCGACGCCTACGAATCCGTCTACAAACACGCGCATGGTGCTCCCTCGCGTATCCGGCAATTTACGTGCGCGGTCCCGGAACACCTGTCGCGGTCACCGACACCCCATGTTTCTCATCCCGGATGCTTTGCGACGGCCACCCTATTGGCCAGCGTCCCGCTGCTGGCGCTCGGTTTGACGGACACGCGTTTGTTCGTTACCGGCATCACCGGCAGCACCGGATCCGGCCGCCGCCCCAGCGAAGGCACTCATCACCCGCAGCGGCACAGCGATTTGTACAGTTACGGTGCCCTCAGCCACCGGCATGTCCCCGAGATCGCCGCTTGTGCGAAAATCGCCACCGGCGTCGCAGCAGAATTCAATTTCGTCCCGCATTCCGGACCTTTCGCGCGCGGCATTCACGTGACCGTGCAAGCCAGTCTCGTAAAGCCGATCAGCAGCGCCGAGGCCCAGGAAGCGCTGGCCGCGTACTACAAGGACTGCCGCTTCGTTCGTGTGGTCGATGGCGCACCGCGGGTCAAGGATGTCGCAACCAGCAATTATTCGAATTTGAGCGCGGTGACCAACGGCACGTCCATCGCCGTCATGTCGGTGCTGGATAATCTGAACAAGGGGGCGGCCGGCGGCGCGGTGCAATGGATGAATCGCCTGTTGGGCTTTGATGAAAGCCTGGGCCTGCTCGCCCCGGCTCCAGGTTGGACTTGACACCAAGGCAAAGGCGCCCATGGCTGCAATGCAGACGATGACTCATTCAACGAGCGAGGCACTGAAGAGCCACCTCGCTCAGGTGTTCGCGCAGTATCCAATCGAAGTGGCGCACGGCGACGGCGTCTGGCTGTATGCGCGCGGCGGCCGCAAGATTTTGGATTTTTATGGTGGCCATGCGGTGGCGGGATTGGGATACGGCCATCCGCGTTGGCTGGCGGCGCTGGAACGTCAGGCGCGGCAGATGGCCTTTCAGACCAATGCGCTGCCGATGGTGATTCGCGAGCGGGCCGCGGCTCGCTTGACGAAATTCGTGGGTCTCGGCTTGGACACGGTGTTCTGGATCAACAGCGGCGCCGAGGCCAACGAGAATGCGCTGAAGCTGGCGTTCAAGATCACCGGGCGTACCAAGGCCGTGGCGCTGGAACAGGGGTGGCATGGCCGGACCGCCGCCGCCGGCGCGGTGACCTGGGGAGCGCTCGAGAAATGGTACGGCTTTCCGCGTACACCGTTCGACGTGAGCTTCACTCCGCGCGACAACCCGGCCGCGGTGGATAGGTTCGTAGATACAGACACCGCTGCCGTCATCGTGGAACCGGTGCAGGGCGTGGGCGGCGCCTACGATGTCGGGAAACCCATGTTGCAAACGCTGCGCCAGCGTTGCGACGATGTCGGCGCACTGTTGATTTTCGACGAAGTGCAATGCGGGATGGGGCGGACCGGCGCTCCGTTCGCGGCGAATTATTACGGCGTGACGCCCGACATGATCACGGCGGCCAAGGCCTTAGGGAACGGCTTTCCGGTATCGGCATTGCTGCTGTCGAGACGCGTCGCGGGCCGGATCAAGTATGACGACATGGGCACGACGTTCGGCGGCGGGCCCATGGCCTGCGCGGTCGCTGAAGCCGTTATCGACACCATCGAGTCGGAGTCACTGTTGGCCAACGTGCGGCAAGTATCGACTTACATTCGTTCGAACTGCGTCACCGGCCCGGTCGTCGGTACGCAGGGAGCAGGCTTTCTGTTGGGTCTCAAGACTTCGCGTCCTGCGAAAGAAGTGCAGGCCGCGTTGCTGGAGAAGAACATCCTCACAGGCACCAGCGGCGACCCGCATGTGCTGCGCCTGTTGCCGGCCTACATTCTGAATGAAGGGCACGTCGATCAATTGTGCGACGCTCTGTCGACGATTCCGGCATGAAGCGCTTCATGGACCTCGCCGATTTCAGCCGAGAACAGATTCTCGATCTGCTGGCGCTGGCGCAATCGTTACAGGACACACCGCAGCCCCACGCGCTTGCCGGCAAGATCTTAGGATTGGTCTTCTTGAACCCGTCGTTGCGCACCCTGTCCTCGTTCCAGGCAGGAATGGCGCGGCTCGGCGGCGACTCCTTCGTCATCACCCCCGGGCAGGGCACCTGGCAGCTCGAGACGCGCTTGAACGCCATCATGAACGGCGCAGCCGCCGAGCACATCCGAGAAGGCATTCCCGTGCTGGCCTCGTACTGCGACGCGCTCGGCGTGCGTGCGTTCGCCGAGGGCAAAAACCTCAAGAGCGACCTTGACGAAACCTTGTTCCGAATGATCGACGCGCTGTGCGACAAACCGCTGATCAACATGGAATCCGCCATGAATCATCCGTGTCAAGCGCTGGCCGATTGGCGCACCCTGGACGAACTTCGGATACCGGCGCGCGCGAAGTTCGTGTTGAGCTGGGTCTATCACCCCAGGGCGCTGCCGTTGGCGGTGCCTGCCGCTACGTTGCACATGGCCGCCATGCGCGGCATGGACGTCGTGGTGGCGCGGCCCGAAGGGTACGCGCTGCCGCCGCAGATCATGGAGAAGGCACGCCTGGCCGCCGCTGCCGCAGGCGGCTCCGTCACCGAGACTGCCGATCGCGCTGCCGCCCTCCAAGGCGCCAGTGTGCTCTACGCCAAGGAATGGGGCACCACCATGTATTACGGCGACGTCGAGGCCGATTCGCGCTTACGCGCCGATCTGTCGGATTGGTGTGTCAGAGAGCGTTGGTTCGCGCAGACGGTGCCGGACGCGAAGTTGATGCATTGTTTACCCGTGCGGCGCAACGTCGCCGTCGCCGATGAAGTTCTGGACGGGCCCCGTGCTGTCGTCAAGCGCGAGGCATTCAACCGTTTGGCGGTGCAGATGGCCGTTCTGCACCGCATGTTGGCCTGACGGCTGCTGTTTCGGAGTATTCCATGATCATGAGTCGACCCGACCCTTCCGTTGCCGTCTTGGCGCTCATGAGCGCCGCACCGTACATCCGCATGTACAAGAACAAGGTATTCATCATCAAGGCCGGCGGCGCGGTCTTCAGTGACGAGATTTCCACGCGCGCGCTCATCGGCCAGGTCGCGATCCTGCATCAAGTCGGGATCAAGACGGTGCTGGTGCATGGCGGCGGCCCGCAACTCGACAGCGTGCAAGCGACACTGGGCATCGAGACTCGGATGGTCAACGGCCGCCGCGTCACCGATCAGAAATCCATCGATGTGACCTCGATGGTCCTGAATGGCCTCATCAACACTCGAATCCTGGCGATCTGTCGCGAGCTCGGCATCGAGGCCATCGGCCTGTCCGGCGTCGATGCCGGCCTCATCAGCGCACACAAGCGCGCGCCGGTCCCCGTCTCCGAGGGGTCCAGCGAGACCGTGGATTACGGTTTCGTCGGCGACATCGATTCGGTCAACGTGGCGGTGATCGAAAAGCTGCTGGAGAACGGCTTGATGCCGGTGGTCAGCCCGTTATCGGCGGACTCCAATGGCATATTGCTCAATATCAACGCCGATACCGTAGCTGCGGCCATCGGCGGCGCGCTGGCCGCCGAGAAGCTGGTGCTTTGTACCGGCGCGCCGGGCATTCTCGAGCGCGTCGAGGATCCGAGCACGGTGATTTCCTACACGGACATCAAAGGCCTGAAACGGCTGCGTGAAGCGGGTCATTTGAAGGACGGCATGCTGCCCAAAGCCATCGCGATCGAAAATGCGATCCGCGGCGGAGTGCGGCGCGTGCACGTGATCACCTACAAGAGTTCGGACAGCTTGCTCGCCGAGATATTCACCAACGAAGGCACCGGCACCTTGGTGGTGGCGGACCTCAAAGCCTTGAGCCCCGCCGAACAGCAGGGTGCGGCAAAGGCGTGATGAGGACCGACTGCGTGAAGACTTCAGACTACCCGGCGATCACACGATGACTCGACTTTGGGACAAGGGAGCGCCGCTCGATGCACGAGTGCTCGCCTACACGGCCGGCGACGATCACGCGTTGGATAATCGCCTGGTGGAATACGATGTTCGGGCCTCGATCGCGCATGCGGAAATGCTCGGCGAGCGCGGATTGTTGTCGGCTCCGGATCTCGTCGCGATCCGCGACGCCCTGACCACCATCGGTGCGGAACACGCAGCCGGCACATGGCGCATCACCCTCGAGCAGGAGGACTGCCAAACCGCGATAGAGAACCTGTTGACCGCGCGCATCGGCGCAACCGGCGGACGTCTGCACGCTGGCCGCTCGCGCAACGACCAGGTGCTTGCGGCATTGCGACTGTACCTGCGCGACGCGGCGCAAGCGCTGCATGCCGGCGCCATCGCGGTCGCGGACGCGCTCGACGCCCTCGCAGCCCGCGACGGGTCCATCGAACTGCCCGGCTACACCCACATGCAGCAGGCGATGCCGAGCACCGTGGCGCTGTGGGCGCTCGGTTTTGCAGCCGAGATTCGCGACGACGCGGAAGGCTTGCAGCACGCGCAACGTCGGATCGGCAAGAATCCCTTGGGATCCGCTGCGGGCTATGGCACGCCCAACCTCGATGTCAGCCGCGAAGCGACGCGCCGACGCTTGAGCTTTACGGTGACGCAGGAGCCCGTAACCGCGGTTCAACTATCACGAGGCAAAGCGGAAGCGCAATTGCTCTTCGAGATCACGCTGCTCACGCAGGATATGGGACGGCTCGCCGCCGACTTGTTGCTCTTCTACACGCAGGAATATGGCTTCGTCAGTTTGCCGGATGGATTCACCACCGGCTCCTCGATCATGCCGCAGAAGCGCAATCCCGACGTGTTCGAGTTGATGCGAGGGCGCAGTTCCGTGGCGCAGGCGGCGCTCAATGAAGTGCTCCACATCACCCAGAAGCTGACGTCCGGCTACCACCGGGATCTGCAGCTCATCAAGCCGCCGCTTTTCCGCGGCATCGATTCTTGTCTTCAGACACTCGACATCCTCCCGAGCGCCCTGAGCGGAGTGCGCTTCAACCGAAACAATATTCGACTGGACCCCAGCATCCATGCCGCAGCCGCCGCGAACGCATTGGTGACAAAGGAAGATCTGCCGTTTCGCGAAGCGTACCGGCGCGTGGCAGCGAAGCTCAAGGACCCCAAGTGAGTATCTGGCGCAGCCCGCAGACATCGTCAGCGACGCCAAGGACCTGGTGTGCGTGTCGCGCTTGACGCTTGCGGTCATCAGACGAGGCGCGTTGCGCCCTTGAGAACCGACGCTAGCATTTGCAACATCGACTGGCGTATCGTGCGCGCCATGAAACAATCTACTTGCGCTTATCTTCGTGCCTCAAGCATGTATGTCTTGATGGCTGTCGCGCCCCTTACCGGCGCACAAACCCCCGCTCCCGCGCCGACCGCGCCGACCGCGCCGACCGCGCCGGCTGCACCGTCCGCGGAGGCGCCCGCCGACACGTCGGCCGAGCACACCAGCTATCTTTTCGGGCTCACCTTCGGGGAACAATTGCACTCGGTGGGTATCTCCACTCAGGTCGACCAGGACGCGATCGCTCGCGGCATCAAGGACGGATTGCAAGGCAAGAAGTCGACGCGAGCCGATCAGCAGCAAATCCAGGGATTCGTGCGCGCGGTGATGACGGAGACTCTGGCGCACAACAAGCAGGCGGCAAAGGATTTTCTGGAGAAGAACAGCCACGAAAAAGGTGTGAAGACCACGACCGACGGCCTGCAATACAAGGTGCTCATCCCCGGAAATGCCAAGGCGGCGGCGGTTCAGCCCACCGATGAAGTCACGGTCCAATACCGGGGGAAATTGCTCGACGGAAGTGAGTTCGATAGTTCCTACGCGCGCGGCATGCCGGCAACGTTCAAGGTCAACGGCGTGATCAAGGGCTGGCAGGAAGCGTTAGTGCTCATGAAGCCCGGCGCGAAGTGGCAGCTGTTCGTACCGCCCGAACTTGCCTACGACACCAGTCCTCGTCCGGGTATCCCAGCCGGTTCGTTGCTCATCTTCGACGTGGAATTGGTTAGCGTGAAACCGAGCGAGTCGCCACCCGCGGCAGCGTCGCCTCCGGGAACACCGCCCTCTCATAAGGTGGCGCCGCCCATGAAACCTTCGGACGCCGCTCCGTCGACACCGACGGAGCAATAACAAAATACCAGGCCACGAATCGGCTCGCCGCGCGGGCGGGGAATACTCAGACAGGCTCCTAGTGCGTCAAATCCAGCGCGTTGGTTAAATCGCCCATCGGAAATTCGGCGTGCTCCGCAAGGGCGTGGTCGCGCACGGTGACGCCGGCAAGAACATCGAGGTCGAATCGGCGCGTGATCAAACGCAGGATTGAGGCGGTATCGTATTGAGTGTGGTCTACCGTGCCCATTTTTGCGAAGGGGGATATCACGATCGCCGGTATGCGCGCGCCGGGTCCGAGAAGATCGCCCTTGGGCGGCGCGACATGGTCCCACGCTCCGCCGAACTCATCGTAAGTGATCACGATCACCATGTTGTTCCACTGCGGGCTGGCTTTGAGTTTCGCAACGACATCGGCGATGTGCTGGTCGCCGTCGGCGAGCGACGCGTAGCCGGGGTGCTGATTGAGGTTACCTTGCGGCTTATAGAATACGACCTGCGGCAGGCGACTTGCGGCTGCGTCGGCGACCAAATCATCGTAATCCTTCAGGTGCTCCGCGCGCTCATCGGCATGACCCTGAGGATCGAATCGCGTGTAATAGTTGAAGGGTTGATGGTGCGCCTGAAAGTTCGGATTGCCGCCGGGCGTCTCCGGCGCGTAGATCACCCGGCGCTTCCTTACCGAGGGCTGTGTGCCGTCGGCAATTGCCGCATTCCAAGCGCCTGAATACCACGTCCACGTGATGTTCTTGGCGGTCAACCGATCGCCGATGGTGGCGCCGCTCTGCGGCGGCATCGTGGTCGCATTATTGGGGTCAGCATACTGACCGGCGGTATCACTGGGGGCCGGTGAATTACCGCTCGGCTGATACGGGGGCTGCATGGTGTTCACCGCGTAGAACTTGGCATCCCCGAAATAATTGGCGGGCGCGATGTTGCCGCTCTTCACAAACTTGGGCGGCCCGTCGAGCGCCGAAGCCGGCGAACCTTCGGCGATCTTGAGGCGCGGGGTCATATGGCCATCGGCGCCGGTCTCCAGCACGGTCATGGTCGGCTTGGCGGGAGAGCTGTCGGCGTTGGGGTACTCCGGCGCGCAGGCACAAATCAGATATTGGTGATTGAGAAAAGAGCCGCCGAACGCGCCCTGAAAAAATCGATCGGCCAATACGTATTGGCGCGCCAAAGCGAACAGCGCCGAATGGCTGTAATCGTAATGGCCCATGGCCAGCCCGCCGGCGTCCGACCACGCGGCATAGCCATCGTTACTGCCGCCGTCGATCTGCATCTGATGTTCGAAAAACCGATGATACAGGTCGCGCGTCACGGTCGAGGTGGAGAGCGTGACCTTCGATTGCGCGGTGAAAGCGCTTTCGATCGAGAACGGCGCGTTCGGCAGCCCCGCACTTTGCGCTTGCGTGACGACCGGTTTGTAACCGGGAGCCGTCACACCACCCCAGGTCTGCGGCAACTGGGGCAATATGGAACCGTCGCGATCGCGCTGTGGGAGGTACGCCGGCAGCGGGTGCCCATCGGCACCGACCACGTCGGCGAGGCCGTGCGCGCCGGGAAAATTGCCGAACAAATTATCGAAGGCGCGGTTCTCGGCATAAATAACCACGATTGTTTTGACTTTATCGCGCAGCGCTCGAGTAGCCGGGTCGCTTCCGCCGTCGTGCGGCTCGACGATACCTTGGGTGAACGTGCAGGCGCAAACCAGCCCCAAGACCAGACCAATGGCAAAACACTTTCCTGCGGGCCGTTGCTGTGGCATGCCGCCTAGTATAGGACGTACAGCGCTGCCGATGGGCAAGCGCCGGCGGCAATGGTCAGGAACGCGGCTGACATCCTGTTCATCGGGGTCTCCCTTCATAGACTGTTTTTTCGGACACAGAGGCAAGGGCAGAAGTTCCGGCGTGTCCGCCGCAGAGGCGCTCCTCGGAAGTGCCGCGCCTCACGTTATACTATTAACCATGCGAACCCTCCATGTGTTCATCGTTGCCAGTCTGGCGGGAACTGTGCTGGCGTGTGGGCAGAAAGGGCCGTTGGTGCTACCCGATGCGCAGCATCCGCACAAGAAGATCGGCATTGGCAAACCACCCGCGCCACCGGTATCCGCGCCGCCATCCGCGACGTCCGCACCTGCTTCGTCCGCACCCACCGGTCCCGCGTCAGCGCCGAATGTCGCGCCGACCGATGCGACTGCAACGGGCGAATCGCAGACCCGTCCCACGCCGGCGCCGGAGCCGTAGCGGGCGGTAAATCAGCGTATTCATATGGCAACCCGTAAATTGCTTTTGGTCGACGGCTCTTCCTATTTGTATCGCGCATTTCATGCACTGCCGCCGCTCACCAATTCGAAAGGCGAGCCAACCGGGGCCGTGCTCGGCGTGCTCAACATGTTGAACAAACTCATGAAGGAAGAATCGCCGGCACGCGTCGCAGTGGTCTTCGACGCGCCGGGCAGAACGTTCCGAGATGAGTTGTTCGATCAATACAAGGCGCATCGTGCACCCATGCCCGACGACCTGCGCGCGCAAGTCCAGCCGCTCTTGGACGCGGTCGCAGCCCTGGGCTTGCCGTTGTTGCGCATCGCCGGGGTCGAGGCCGACGATGTGATCGGCACGCTCGCCAAGCAAGCGGCCGAGGCGCAGTACGACGTCTTGATCTCGACCGGCGACAAGGACATGGCTCAACTCGTCGGTCCGCACATCGGCCTCGTCAACACCATGAGCAACACGCGTCTCGATCGGGAGGGCGTGAAGGCGAAATTCGATGTGTTCCCGGAACAGATCATCGACTATCTCGCGCTGGTCGGCGATAGTTCGGACAACATTCCGGGGGTGAAGGGCGTGGGGCCGAAGACGGCGGCCAAATGGCTCAATCAATTCCAGACGTTGGATTCATTGATCGCCAATGCCGCATCGATCACGGGCAAGGTCGGCGAAAATTTACGCAGCGAACTGCCGGCGCTCGAGCTGTCGCGAAAACTTGCGACGATCGACACCGCAGTGCCATTGGCCGTAAGTGCCGAAGGGTTGACCCCCGGAACGCCGGATCTTCCGCGGCTCCGCGAACTGTATACGCGCCTTGAATTGCGGCTGCTGCTGCGTTCCCTCGACGCCGCGTCGGAAGCGATCGCAGCGGCGCCGTTGCCCGCGCCAAGTGACCTTGCGGCAGCGGCTGCGAGCGAATCCGTGAACGCCGCGATGGCGACTCACGGCATGCCCGCGGTGACGGCAACCGCCGCGCGCCGTCGTGAGTATGAGACGGTGACGTCGCAGGAAGCATTAGACACGTGGCTCGCCAGACTCGCCGCCGCGCCGCTCATTTCGTTCGATACGGAGACGGACAGTCTTGACTACTTGCGCGCGAGACTCGTCGGCTTGTCGTTCGCCGTGTCGGCGGGCGAAGCGGCCTACGTGCCGCTATCGCACGATTATCCCGGCGCGCCGCCACAACTCGAGTGCGCCCGCGTGCTGGCCGCGCTGAAGCCGCTGCTCGAGGATGAGAATAAGCCGAAGTTGGGTCATCACCTGAAGTTCGATTGTCATATTCTGGCGAATTACGGCATTGCACTCACCGGTCAACGGTACGATTCCATGCTCGAGTCGTATGTGCTCAACAGCGTCACGACGCGGCATGACATGGACTCCACGGTCCAAAAATATCTAGGCATCAGGACCATTCATTACGAGGAGGTCTGCGGCAAGGGAGCGAAGCAAATCACCTTCAATCAAGTCGACGTCGCGCGCGCCACCGAGTACGCAGCCGAGGACTCGGATGTCACCCTGCAGCTGCACCAGGCATTGTGGCCGCAGCTCGAAGCGATACCGCGGCTCAAATATCTTTACGAATCGATCGAACAGCCGCTGGTTGCGGTGCTCTATCGCATGGAGCGAACGGGCGTACTGGTCGATCGCGAGCTTCTCAAGAAGCAGAGCGCGGAACTCGCGGCGCGCATGTTGGAACTGCAATCGCAAGCCCACATCGAAGCGGGCGGCGCCTTCAACGTGGATTCCCCCAAACAGTTGCAAGAGATCTTGTTCGGCAAGCTGGGTATTCCTGTTATTCGCAAGACGCCGACGGGCCAGCCGTCGACCGCGGAAGACGTGCTCGAGGAATTGGGCGCATCGTATCCGCTGCCGAAATTGATCCTCGAGTATCGCGGTGTCGCAAAACTCAAGTCGACTTATACGGACAAGCTGCCGGAGCAGATCAATCCGCAAACGGGGCGCATTCACACGTCCTACCATCAAGCCGTCGCGGCAACCGGCCGGCTATCGTCATCAGATCCGAATCTGCAGAACATTCCGATTCGAACTCCGGAAGGACGCCGCATTCGGCAAGCCTTCGTCGCGCCGCCCGGGTCTTCGTTGGTGGCCGCCGATTATTCGCAAATCGAGCTGCGCATCATGGCTCACCTGTCAGGCGATACCAGCTTGCTGAAAGCGTTCGCGGAAGATCGCGACGTGCACCAAGCGACCGCTGCCGAGGTTTTCGGCATACCGCTCGACACGGTCACGGCCGATCAGCGACGGGCGGCCAAGGCGATCAATTTCGGATTGATCTATGGCATGTCGGCGTTCGGCCTCGCCCGTCAGCTCAGCACCGGTAGAAGCGAGGCACAGAAATATGTCGATCTTTATTTCGAACGCTATCCTGGCGTGAAGCGCTACATGGATGAGACCAAGCAGAAGGCTCGCGATGACGGATTCGTCGAAACCATTTTCGGGCGCCGCCTGTATTTACCCGAGATCCTGTCGAGAAACCAGGCTCTGCGCCAATATGCCGAACGCAGCGCCATCAACGCGCCCATGCAAGGCACCGCGGCCGATATCATCAAGCGGGCCATGATCGAGGTCGACGCGTGGCTACAAACGTCGAAGGTGCCGGCGCGGCTCATTATGCAAGTGCACGATGAACTCGTGCTGGAGGTCGCCGACGCAGCAGTGGATGCCGTCGTGCAGCAAGTCCGGCAGCACATGGTGCGGGCGGCCGAACTTCGCGTGCCCCTCAAGGTCGATGTAGGGATCGGCCGTAATTGGGACGAGGCGCATTAGAAGGGGATGGAATGTAAAGAACTGGCTTAGGAACGTAAAGTTCAGCCTGCTTTTTCGCGCATTTCGACCCAATTGGGGCCCGCTTGAGCGAATTGAGCAATTCTGAATAAATGCTCGCCGACACCTTGGAACTTTCGCATCCTAGCCCCATCTAATCCCGTGAGCGTTAAAGACGCTCCCCGCTCTTCTCCCTGAGCGGGCAAGACCCGGTTTGTCATCCCCATGCCGGGTTGGTCTAGCCCCGGTGGCTGTGTCAAAACAACCACCGGGGCCTTTTTTTAGGCAGCGCTGAGCCACCGCTCCATCACGCTTCGAGCTTCTTCGAGGCCTTGTTTTGCATGTGCCGAGAACAATTGAGCGGTAACGGCCGTATCTGCACACGCGGTTTTGGTTTCTTGCAACACACGCTGCGAATCCCGGCGATTCAATTTATCCGACTTGGTTAGCAACACGTGCGCCTGTCGATCGCGCGCGAGCACCCACTCGAGCATGGCAGCATCCTGCGCGCCGAGACCACGACGACTATCGACGATGAGGATCAGCCCCACCAGCGACTCGCGCACGTTGAAATAGTGTTCCATGAGCTGCAACCACTTGATGCGCACCCGCTCCGGCACCTTGGCGAATCCGTACCCCGGCAGGTCGACCAACCGACGGTCAGGCGCCAATTCGAAGAAATTGATGAGCTGAGTGCGGCCCGGCGTGCGGCTCACGCGCGCAAGACCGGACCGCTGCGTGATTGCGTTGATCGCGGTGGACTTGCCGGAATTGGATCGGCCGGCGAAGGCGATTTCACGACCGGTATCCGGTGCGAGCTGATGCGCCTCGGCAGCGCTCGTCACGAATTTTACGTTGGGATAGGTCGACATGCTTGTTGCTAAGACGCAAATTATTGACTCTAGTGTACAATTTACTGCACTGAACAGTTCATTCAAGAACGGGGTTAGAGGCGATCATGGAGCGGCTTTGTATTCTTGCAGCGGCACTTTCCGGCGCGATTGCCAGCAACGTCGGCCTGGCGGCCGGCAACCCTGAAACCGGCGCAACGAAAGCCGTCGTGTGCCAGGCCTGCCACGGGGCCAACGGCAACAGCGTCAATCCTGAGTGGCCAAGCCTCGCGGGCCTCGGTGCCGATTACATCGCGCAACAGCTGCAGAACTTCAAAGGCGGCAAACGCAACAATCCCGTCATGACGGGCATGGTGCTGAATTTGAGCCCGGAAGACATGGCCGATCTGGCCGCCTATTTCGGTAGTCAGGTGAATACCGGGCTCGCGGCGGATCCGTCTCATTGGAAGGCCGGCGAGCAGCTGTATCGCGCGGGCGACAAGGCCCGCCATATTCCGGCGTGTATGGCCTGTCATGGGCCCACCGGCTACGGCATCGCGCCCGCGAAATTTCCCGCGCTGCGCGGCCAGCATGCCGAGTACGTCGTCAAACAACTGACCGATTATGCATCGGGAGCGCGGTCTACCGGGCCCAACGGGATGATGCAGATCATTGCCAAGCGCTTGTCTCCGGACGACATGCGCGATGTCTCCTCCTACGTGCAAGGACTTCGCTAAAAATGCGCGCGACACGCCTGTCATTGTGCTTGGGTCTAGCACTGGCCCTTGGCGCTTGCGGGAAACAGCAAGCGGCGAACGAGCAGGGACAAGCTGCGACGACTCCGGCGACCGCATTGGCTCCCCCGGCGAGTCAATCGCCTCCGACGGCTACCGCGACTCAGCGTCAGGAAGCGGGACTGGCTCCGACTCAGCCGAGCAAGCTCACACGGCCCAATGAAGACGGTTCCGAAACGGTGGAGGACACGACCGGTGATAGCGGCTCGCACAATCCTATCTTGGCCGCCGTCGCTTCCACGATGGCTGCCGGTACGGCAGCCGCGTCCGCGGCCACCACCACTACGCCGCCGCCGCTGTGGCAAGAAGGCGTCAACTATACCCGCCTGGTTCCCGCGCAACCCACGTCGGTTCCGCCCGGTCAGGTCGAGGTTCTCGAGTTCTTCTGGTACGCCTGCCCGCATTGTTATGCCATCGATCCACAGGTTGAGTCTTGGAGGAAAACCAAGCCTGCCTACATTAGCTTCTCGCGTGTACCGGTGATGTGGAGCGAGGGACACCGATCGACCGCTCGCCTCTATTACACGTTGGAGAGCCTGGGCAAACTCGACCAGCTGCACGGCGAGGTATTCAAGGAAGTCCACGTCAACAGCAATCCCTTGATCGCGAGCGATCCCAACGACACCGCGGGAGCGGAGCGACTGCAGACCGCATTCCTCAAGAAGTTCGGGATCTCCGACGACGCGTTCAAGAAAGCCTACCACTCGTTTGCCGTGGAGACCGACCTGCAAAGAGCGGATCAGCTCGGTCTGCGCTATCGCATCGAAGGCGTGCCGACCTTTGTCATCAATGGCAAGTATGTAGCGGACGTGCGATCTGCGGGCAGTCCGGAGCGGTTGATTTCATTGGTCGACGATCTGGCGGCTCAAGAACATAGGCACTGATCGCCAAGCTCCGATCGATACGCGCGTCACGGCCATGGTTACACATGCAGGTGGTTGTCATTGTGGTCGCGTCCGGTTCGAGGTGACGGCACCCGCGAGACTGGAGGTATCGGACTGCAATTGTTCGATCTGCGCCAAGTCGGGATATTTGCATCTGATCGTGACCGCCGATCGATTCGTGCTCGTGTCCGGCCGCGACGATTTGACCACCTATACCTTCAACACCGGCGTCGCAAAGCACTACTTTTGCTCGCATTGCGGTGTGAAATCGTTCTACATCCCCCGATCGCACCCTGACGGCGTCAGCGTCAATGCACGCTGCATCGACAGCGATACCATCGAGTCGATGTCGGTTACGCCGTTCGACGGCCAGCACTGGGAAAGCGCGCGCACTCAGCTCAAGGTACCGCCGTCCGCCTGAAGTGGTTCGCCGCGCGACATAACACGTTTTTCGATGTCGTTATGTTGCGACGCTCTAGCGGCGGCCGCCGACTCAGCGAAAATTTGTGACGTAGGCCTCGCGCTCCGACCTCAAGTTTGACGGATGCTGACCCGGTGGTTGGAGTCACGATGCAACAGTCATCCAGCATGTCGAACAACTGCTCACCCCCGGATGCCGATGCGCATGGCAGCGCGACGCGCGAGCGTGGTAGATGCGACAAGATGTTCGTGGGATTGGTACTCTGGACGCTGGTGCATACCACTGAAGCGCTCGCGGGCGACCAGGCTCCGCTGTCCGGTACTACGGCGCAGCCGGACTTCAATGACTTGCGGCCACCCACACCGCTGTCGGCGTTGATGTTCCCGATACCGGCTCTCTATCAGGCGGTAGACCTACCCGAAGCCAAAACCTTTTCGACCCAAGAATTTCGTCCGCGCGCGCAGTCGATATTGAACCCCGATACCCACGTTGCCGCTGTGTACGATGACGCGCTGATGAACCGCACGACGGTGTGGCAGCGATTGTCCGAATATCGATCGCACGACCGGTTTCGATTGGTCACGTTGTGGGAAGGGGGGGAGCAGCCTGACGCTTCAGGCAGGCAGGAAGGGCGATCCCTCGCTGCAATGGACCAGCCGGCCCATGAATCGCGGCGGCGCCCCTCGGGGTCTGCTCGATGAGTTGTTCTCGAGGTCCTCGGGCGGCGCCGCGGGCCGAGCTCTGCACTTTGCGCCGCACCCGATCAATGCTGACCCCATCGGCAAGCCGGCGAAGCCGGTGGACGCCGCCATCGTCGGCGTATCCAAGTAGCTGAACGACGATCCCTCGCTGCCTATTGCATGGCAGAGCCTGACTAGGCGCTCGCGTGCAAATCTGCTCCTCTACTGCGGCTTCGGCGGAGCCGCCTGGATGCTTGTCAACTCGATGTCGAAGATCAGCAAGGAGCCACCGGGGATTCCCGGTCGTGAACCCTGACCGTAGCCGAGTTCGGGCGGAACGAACAGCTGCCACTTCGCACCCGGTTTCATCAGAGTGAGCGCTTCCTGCCACCCTTTCATGACGCCGTTCACCTGAAACGTGGTGGCCGTACCCGGCTTGGAGGAGCTGTCGAACTCCGTGCCATCGAGAAACGTACCGCGGAATCGCAGGGTCACTAGATCGGCGGGTTGCGGCGATGCGCCTTTCAGGTTCCCGGCTTCGATGATCTTGTATTGCAATCCCGACGCCGCGGTCGTCACACCCTTCGCTTTGGCGTTGCGGTCAAGGTATTCGTGGGCGGCCGCCGCGTTTTTGGCCGCCGCCGCCTCGGCCGTCGATCGCAGGAAGGCCTGTACGCGCATTTGGTCCGCGGCAAGCGCTTTCTTACCCGTCAGACCGTCCTTCAGTCCTTGATCGACCCGGGCAATCGGAAATTCCTCCGTCACACCGGATTGGTGCAGCTGTTGCCCCATATTGAGACCGATCGCATAAGCAGCTTCGTCCGCCGAGGGCGGCGCATGCTGGACCGTCGAGGCCGGAGCTTCCATCGACGGCGGGGTGGACGAGGCCTGAGCACCCGCCAGTAGGGGGGCTGTGATTAATGTCCAAAGGCCGCACGCATTCAGCAATCGTCGATTCGATGCATTCTTCATGTCGTGAAACATACCGCAATTCACATTACGCTTGCCATCTCGATACCCGCTCACCGCTCGACATCGACACGACGCAGCAGACCTTGGAGAGGAGTGTCTTTCACCGGCCATGAATATGCGTGGATGTAGGTACGGGGAGCGGGTCCGCAGGGTCGACGCGAATCGTTCCCATCATGCCGCCGTCTTCGTGCTCCAACAGATGGCAATGATAGACGAACGTGCCGACGGTATTCGGATCGCGAAAATCCATGCGCAAGCGCACGCTCGGGTAACTCGTCATGAGATTGTCGAAAAAAGGAACGCTGACGGTATCCCGCAGGAAGGGTTCATTGACCTGGATGCCGAAAAAATCGAGCAGCTGAAAGTGCAGCTGATGAATGTGGAACGCATGCAGCTCGAGCGAACGGTTCTCAATGATCCAGTCCTCGACATCGCCCTGTTTCACGACGATGTTCGGCACCGTGGACGCGGGATCGAACACCGTCGGCGTCTTGCCCTCTTCGGTGATGTAAAACAAGATCGTGCTGTTCGGATCCTTGGGGTCGGCGCGACGTTCGGAAAAATACAGCTTGCGCACGCGAAGCGGTTTAACGGAACCAATCCAAGGCAGCGCGGGTGCCGGCAGCGGGTCGGCGGTTACCGGGAGTCTCGAACCCGGTTCCGGCGCGTCCTCTGCCGCCGCCACCGATGCGAGCGCGCGATTCGGGTCGTTCTCGCCGTCGTGCCCGGTATTCACCATGCGCGTGATGAAAAGTCCGCGCACCCCGAGCGGCGGCCCTTGGACGATGAATTCGACACGGCTGCCGGGAGGCACGGCAATGTGGTCGACTGACTTGACCGACCCGGTGGATGCACCGCCGCGGTTGACGGGGACGCCGTCGATGGCGACGACGCCGAGCGTTTGCGGGATTTTGTCGTATAGCAAGGCGAGATGCAGGTAAGTGATCGCAGAGGCGTTCAGGACCCGCCATAGCTGCCGCTCGCCGGGCCTGAGGGTAATTGTCGCGGTCGGATAGTCGGGATAGGGAACGGGCACGAAGTTGACCGAGAGATCCCTTGCAGGCGTACCGAATCCGGTGTTGTTGTTGGTGATATCCCCGTCCGTGTCGATAATAGGCTTCGGCACGACCGGTTCAGCCGAAGACGGCGGCGCGTGCGGGTTGACGAGTTCTTGATCACGAATCACGAACACCCGTTCCGGCAGACCCGCAACTTCGGGGATTGCGCGTTCCAGACCCTCGACGATCAGCGCGCCGGACGCGCCGCCCATGACCTGCTTCGAGCTGAAGCCATGAATGTGCGGGTGGTACCAATACAAGCCCGGAGGCTCGTTCTCGGGGATCTTGAAGCGGTACTCGAACGGCGCATCCCCGGGCTGGATCGAGGTCTTCAGGACTTCGTCTTGGTGGCAACGCGCCGGTACCGTCAAGCCGTGAAAGTGCAGATTAGTGGACGTCGGTGTCATGGCTCCGCTGGTGCACGGGTCGCCTTGAGCCGCGGGCGCTCCATGGACATGCCGCTTGCCCGAGGTGGCGGCGCCTGCGTCAACGTCGGTGAGATCATTCTTCAGACTCAAGACCAACTCGTCACCAGGGCTCAAGCGCAGCGTCGGCGATTGGCTGCCATCCGGAAGCACATAGCAATAATGAACCGAGCCGTCCTTCTCGCGCACGTCATGGATCGTCAAGTCGAGCTGAAGCACGCCGTTGAGGCTGCGCAGGTCGGTGGGTTCAGGTACCGGCGAACCTACCGCGGGGCGCGGGCAAAACTCGCCGCTCGGGCGCGGCGTACTGCGCGCGGTCGCGGCATCCGACAACATCATGGTCACGAGGATCGCTGACGCTGCCCACGACCAGCAGCGCAATGCCATTTTGGCACCCGCTCCGCGGCTCTCAACCGGATTGATGAGACTCAACATACCCCGCCTTGTTCCGACACCCATCCCGGCACGTCACGGTAGGGCTTGGTTGTTACGGGAGATCGCGAGCCGAGACATGGCCGCGGCGGGGATGTTTACACCAAAGGCGCAGACCAGTTGCCCGGTCTGCGCCACGGTTAAAAGCAATCAAATCGAATCAGGCTACCCGACGGCGAGCGAAGCCCGCGAGACCGCCCATGCCACCGAGCATCAGCCACAATGCCGCGGGCAGCGGGACGGGCGTATTCAGAGTGACCGCATCGAATGACGTGAAGGTGCGCGCATCTCCCGCAAACACGACCGATTCGGCGACTCCCGAGAGCGTTCGGTTACTCGCCGTCGACCAGGTGCAAAACTCATCGTGCGTGCTCGTGCAGGCGACCATCGTACCGGCTGCCGTTAGCGACAACGTGCCGACTTCCGTTCCGGTGCCGTTAAGACCGGACCATAATTGGAGCGTCGAGGCGTAGCTCGCGGTGTTGTTCAGCAGCGAATAGTTGAGCGAAATGCCGCTGAATCCATTCGCATCGTTCAGGATGGGAACCGTCGTGGTCGGGACGGATGCCATGTACAGAACGCCGGTCGCACCAGAGGGCACGTTCTCGAACTTGCCGGTGCCGCCGTTGAAGCCCGTACCGTTGTAGCCCGCGTTCAAGAACTCCGCCGGCGTGGTGAACGTGATGCCGACGTTGTTGGCCGCGCCGCCCGCTGTGCCATAGGCATCCGTGCCGCCGTCAAAGAACGTGTTGATGTTCGTGGCGTTCACCTGACCGCCGAAGGTCAGCGTCTCCGTTGCACCGGACACCGTGACGTTGGCGGCCAACGCCTGGGAAGCAGCCAGCGCGGATCCCATAACCAGGGCGGGTGCAGCCAGCGCGCGGATCATTTTCAATTTCATTGCTCTCTCCTGCGAAGTTAGATGACCCGCACCGGTTCTCCGGTGCGGTCATGATTTTTTCAGTTACGGATTAGGATCCAGTGCGCAGGCCGTAGCAGCCGAAGCTGCCACCGCACCCGAACAAGTCAGCAGCAACGGCGCGAGGTTCGGCGCGCTGTTGAAATTGAACATGTTGGCAAGCGAACCCGCGAGGCGGTCGAACGAGCCATTGGCGACCGGTGTCGGTCCGTCGATGTAGCCCAAGTTCCAGTTCGACTCGATGAAATTGATGATCGAGGCCTGGTTCGTCATCGTGTGATCGACGAAGTTCTGGTTCGCCCACGGTGAGATCACGAGCAGGGGCAGACGCGGTCCATGGCCGCATCGGCCGAGCGTGGTGCCTGAAACCGGGGTGCCGCAGTTGCCTGCGCCGGCCAGATGGTCGTACACCGGAGAGGATCCCGTGTCGGGAATATTCGACTGACTGACGATCGGACCCGTGACATGGTCGTACCAACCGTCGGAGTCGTCGTAAGCAATGATGATCGCGGTCGACGCCCATTGCGGCGATTGCTGTACGGCGTTGATGACCTGGGTGATCCAATATTGCTCCGATGTCGGATCTGAGTTGCCGGGATGACCGTTGTACGCATACGGAGCCTTGACGAACGACACCGCCGGCAGGTTTCCGTTGTTGAGCGCCTGGAAGAAGTTGATCGTATCGTACTGGTGGTTGGCCTGATCAGTCGTGCCGATCGCGGCAATCGAGGTCGGCGGCAAGTGGTGCGGGTTACGCGTCGAGGCATAGAACTGGAACGGTTCATGGTGCGACACATAATCGGCGCCGGCGGAGTGAATGTTGGCGCCCGTCAGCAACGGAGCGACCGGATTCGGGACGATCACGGTCGCGGTCGTGCTCGGATACTGATGCACGATGCGCGCCGCACCGCAAAGCGCGGGTGATGAGCCGGACGCCGCGGTGGTCGGCGCGAAGCCGCCTTGGAACCAGCCCCAGGTCACGTTGGCGGCATTCAGGAGGTCGCCGATGTTCCGGCTGGTCATCTCGAGCGTCGAGGTCGTGGTTACCGTGCCGCCCTTGTCATTGCCGCAGTCATCGAGATAGGCATCGTAATCGCCGATATCGGCGACCGGACTGCCACTATTGGGATACGAGGACGTAGAGCCCGTGCCGAAGTGCACGATACCACCCAGCGTCTGACCGGAAGCCAGATTCAGCGCGCCGGGCGTCGACGGGCCGAAGGTCGAGCCAAACGAGTTATCGTTCATCGAGAAGTTTTGGGCGTAGTTCCAAAGGGCAGCGACGGTGTTGCCGTCGAAATAGCCGAGCACGGTGGAGCCGTCAGCGGCGCAGCCTTCGCTCGTGGTTCTACCGGTGTACTTCGGGAACTGGTCCATCAGCCCACCGTCGAGGGCGGCCTGCTCGGGGCCGTAGTTGTGGTTCTGGCTGCAGGTATAGGCCTGAGCCGGCGACAGGCGGGGAGGATTGACCCGCGCAGAGCCGGTGGCATTGAAGTTCGGATTATTGCTCAGCAGTTCCGGGGACAAGCCATTCACGGTCGGCGTCCCGGGATACGCCGTGAATGCTTGCTCGCCCGCATTGTTCTGCGCGTTCGGGTAGGTGCCGAAGTAGTGGTCGAAGGATACGTTTTCCTGGAACAGCACAATCACATTGGTGATCGGCGTTGACGTAGATTGAGCGAACGCGCTCACGGATGCGCATAACGCCACAGGCAGCAGCGCCCGACGAACGGCTTGACTAATATTCACGAATATCTCCCTCGCAGCAGGATTGAGTTATTGATCGCGGACGGAACGCCAGGGAGTTTCTAGGCGTTGTGTATCACACGCATGACCGCCAGATGAAGCTTGCGTATTCGCGGACCGGTTATGGCAGCCGAGCGGCACAACGCAACAATAGATGGTGCGCCTGCCGCGATTCGAACGCGGGACCTTCGGCTTCGGAGTTGTAGCGGATCATCCCGCTCATGTACTCCAGAACGCGCCCGGCTTGGTATTTCAAGCACTTAGCGGATCGTAGACTACTCCGGTCTCCGCCACAACCTGCCGTCTTTCGACGTGTCCTGGTCACGATGTGGTCACGGAATTTCGGGGAGAACGGTCGGTGCCAACGCTAAAACTCAGACAAGACAACGTGCGCACAGTCCCGTATCAGGGGCATGGCGGCAAGCATCAGTGTGTGTACTGGGACGAGGCGCTGGAATCGTTCGGTCTGCGGGTGTACCCGAGCGGCCGGCGCGTGTATGTGTGCGCGTACCGCGTGAACACCCGCAAGCGCCTGGCGCGGCTCGGCCGCGCCGATGCGGTCAGCCTGGACCAGGCCCGTAAGAAGGCGATGACCTACCTCGCCAAAGCGGCGAACCAGGAAGACCCACAGAGCAACATCGACGCGCAGCGGGAACTGAAGACGATCGACGAACTCGTCGAGGCGTACATCGAGGGTCATGCGAAAAAGAAAAAGAAGACCTGGAGGGAGGACCAGTCTTACCTGAATCGCCACGTCCTCTCGAAGCTCTCGGGGCGGTTGGCGGTGACCCTCGTCACCGCGGACATCGAGGCCATCCACTCGCAACTCGGTGTAGAGCATCCTTACGGGGCGAATGACGTCCTGAAAGTGGTCCGCAAGATGTTCAACTGGGGCAAGGTCGCGGGTCTTGTGCCCAGGGATCACCCGAACATCGTCGCAGGCATCGTCCGATTCCCGGAGCGGACGCGCAAGCGGTTCGTGACGACCGTCGAGATGCCGCGCCTGCTACAGGCCCTCGAACAGGAAGACAACGACCATGCTCGGCACGGCATCTGGCTCCTGTTGCTCATGGGCCTGCGCAGCAACGAACTGCTCAAGGCCAAATGGGAGGACATTGACTGGGACATGGGGACGCTCTTTATCGGGCTGACCAAGAACGGCGAGCCGCTGCTCGCACCGATCAGCGATGCGGCCATGGACCGCTTGCGGGTTATTCCGCGGATATCCGACAACCCCTACATCATCTGCGGCAGGCTCCCCGGCCAATATCTCCGCAGTCTCGGCGATCCGTTTAGGCGTGCACTCAAGAGGGCCGGGCTCGTCAATTTGCGCATTCATGATCTGCGGCGCACGGTCGGTTCCTGGCTCGCTCAAGACGGGCAGTCGCTACACCTCATCGGCGATGTACTCAATCATCGTGATCCAAAAACGACGGCTGGCTATGCCTACTTCCAAACCCAACAGCGCCGCGACGCACTGACCGGCCACGGCAGTCGCGTGCTGGCGCTCACGCCAGCTCACCTGCGCAAGCCGGCGGCGCCAACCGGAATCTCCGCCAACACACTGTTGCCGGCCGCCGAAAGCGCGCCGGTCCTGGCGACAGAGAACAGCGTCGCGCACTACCGGCATTATTTTAGGCGCGAAGATCTTTATCGGCTGGTGTGGAT
>JBKQSA010000006.1:0-23576 GCA_052143815.1 Steroidobacteraceae bacterium
CGCAAATGGACGATGTGACGCAGCAGAACGCGGCGCTGGTGGAGCAGGCGGCGGCGGCGGCGGAGAGCATGGAAGAACAGGCACGCAATCTGGCGAAGGCAGTGGCGATCTTCAAACTCACAGGAATTGCCGCGGGCAGTGCGCGACAGTCACTCGAACGGAGCGAGTTGGCGAACCAACCCGCGAACGTGGCACGGTTGCCGAAGCGTGATAAAGCGCCGATGAGACCGCCGTTGGTGCGCGCCAAGACTGGTAGCACCAACTAGCGCCGAGTTTAGTGCGAGACGTCGCGGCCGACAACGATAAAAAGACGTGCAGTGTCGGGCCGAGTACCGGCTACTGGTATCATGCGTACCCTGCAGGTCGGGGACAACCCGACTCGATTGGCGCAGGCCATTGCTGAATTCGGGCGCATTGACAAAACCCTGCATTCGCTTCGCTATATCGACGACAAAGATATGCGCCGGGGCACGCTGACGCAACTCAATCGCACGGAAGGTCGACACAGCGTCGCGCGCATCGTTTTCAGCGGTAAACGGGGCGAACTGCGGCAACGCTACCGCGAGGGTCAAGAAGATCAACTCGGCGCGCTTGGGCTCGTCGTCAACATGATCGTGCTCTGGAATACGATTTATATGGAGGCCGTCCTGGAGCAGCTCCGTAAGGAAGGGTATCCGGTGAACGAGGAGGACAAGGCGCGCCTGTCACCCCTGATCCACGACCATATCAACACGCAGGGACGCCACTCGTTCACGATGCCAGAGGCGGTGGTGAAGGGGGAACTGCGGCCGCTGCGCAACCCGGCCGATGATCCGGAGTAATTCATCTGTCGGTACGCGCTTACGCCAAATTCAAGATCATCCAGCAATCATTGTGCCAGTGCCTTGTATCTCCCAGCGGGCGGTCTAGCCTGCGAAAACCTTGCGCTTTATAAAAGGCAATCGCCTCCTTCATCTCGCTCACCGTTTCTGCATAACAACGGCGATATCCGAACGATTTCGCCGCCGCAACGCATTCGCCGAGCAGCCTCATCCCAATTCCGGCTCGCCTGTACTCTGAATGTAGATACATCCGCTGCAATTCGCACGTTAGACTGTCCGTAGCAGCAAGGTGCCCAATACCAGCCCCTCCAACAACCTTCGTTCCATCGAGTGCGACAAAGTAGTCAGAGCGCTCCCGCTGATAGGTCATGAAGAGATCTCGGTCCGATGGTTCAATAAGTGCCTCAACCCGACGCTCCAATCCATATTCTTTGCGCCCGTCGCCGATTATGCTCAACAGGGCGGAAACATCTGTTTGCCTGACTCGGCGTATTTTGTACAACTTGTGACTGTTCATAAATTCAGATTCTGCTTCCAAATTGATTTGGCCAAAAAAAACCTCCGCAAGGGAGGCTTTTCATCTGGTCTTGAGTGTAATTCAATTCTAGTAACTCAAAGAAATGCCTCCCGCGCCTGTTCGAAAGCCCGGATAGTAGGAAACAAAACGCAGATGACGCATGGGTGCCAAATTAACCTCGTTGCGCGAGCGCCGTCAACGACTCGGTGGGCACCAAACCGGCCGAGTTCACCATATCGCTCTGGCTTACCCCGGTTTTCCGTCCAATTGCTACTCTGACCCCAGATCCCCCATGCCACTGCCTTCCCACGCAACCCCGAGGAGGCTTGCGAGGGGTGATTCAACTTTCCCATTGGTCATGAGGTATCTGACGGGCATCGGTCCCAGCAGGGTCGCCAGGTCACGGAGGCATTGGGAAACGACGTCGTTCTCAGGTAAGGGAGTAGGCACTACTTAGCTTTCCAAAGGGATCAGCCGGCTCGTTAGAGGTCTCTGCCGCGACTTTGCCAGAGATCCCGGAACTGTTGGTAGCCGAGTTTAGGTCGTGCAAAGCGGCATTTATCCTCAAGGTCGATGATGACGCAGCTCGCGGTGCCGCCGAGGCGGGGTCCGCGGAGGGACCGCGGCCGATCATTTGCTTGTAGAGTACTTGGCTGACGATGGGTCGGGCCATGATGACGTGGGTGACCTTGGGAGCGTCGAAGCCGGTGGTCAAGACCTCGCAGTTGCAGAGCGGAAGGAACGAGCGCACGGCGAAGGTCGAGCGCCGACGAGAGGCGGAGCACGTAGGCGCTGATGGGCAAGCTGCCTTTCGGCGCTTTTGAGTTTTTGCGCCCACATCGACGGTATACGGGGCCGCAAGTGCGGCGGCTTTTACGGCCGCATCAAACATATAAAGCGACAAAATGAACTCTTTACCCTCACCGCGAGAGGGAATTTTTCGCCGCCGCAGTCGTGGAGTCGACTCATCGGACGCGTCGTCGTTGCTGGAGAGCATCTTATTGTTGGGGGTGTGCGCCGCACACCCCCAACTTACAGTTACTCTCCTTCTACGTCCGTTTCGTGATTTTGCAGGTGACAGCAACACCGCGTTGGAGCATTCTCTGTCATACGGATTTCGACCGAATCGCAAAACAGGTTTTGGTTGGCAGCCGCCAAGGACGAGACAAATAAGGAGATAAGTATGGCTTCATCCGTCCGTCGTGTGACCGTCGTGTCTGTCAGCAAGCTGTCCGACACGATCGACAAGGCGATTTCCACTGCAGCAAAACGACACAACATCGGCGTAGAGTCGTCTAACCTGTTGGGGCCGGGACGAATCATCGGTCGTCTCATTCGAGAGCCTGACGTCAATGCTGCATTTAGTGCTGCGGTGGACATCACTGCCCGAGTGAACGTACTGAACGGCATCGACGCGGTACCAGCGATGACCAAGCTGGGCGGCAGAATTCTGATGGGATTCTTTGAACGTGGCCAAGGTCTGCTACGGCTGGGTGCTAAGTAGAATCCTTCGCTCAGAATCGTAGCATGAATCAGCCAGAACAGGTGCCTGACTGCCCCAGCGCACAGCCAGATATGTTGGGCGCGCGCGCATTTGGCATCATTCTCGGCTCCACTGAAGCGCCTGAGGTCGCTTATCTAAAGGCTGAAGCCACGATCGACTTGTCGCGACTCACGAGATTACACAATTTAGAGCCCACAGAGGTGTTTCGTATTGCGGCGAAATGTGAGGAGTCCCGTTGCGCCCACTTCAATGGCACACGCTGCACACTTGCCGAAAGAATTATTGAACAACTGCCCCCCGTCGTTGATGCACTCCCGCCCTGCACTGTGCGATCAACTTGTCGCTGGTACTTCGAACAAGGTAAGGAAGCTTGTATTCGTTGTCCGCAATTGGTCACGGTGAGCCATCTTGACGACTTACGTCTGCGTATTGCAGCGGAACCACCATCGGATCTCGCATAGGACACGAGGTCCACTCTAGAAACCGACCTGGAGCTTCCGAACGTGATCTACTTGTCAAAAATAAGGCAAATCGATATGTCACCAGATAAGCGGTTCCTCGAGATGTCTTCCCATCAGCTCAAGGATTGCGAGATTTATTTGAATTGGCAGGCGCAGAACTGTAATTGGTACTGGTATGCGGGGCAGTCTGGCACCGGGCTCCCCTAATCTTCAGGCTCATATGCACTTGCGGGCTGGAAAAAACTAACCTAAGGAGAGGATTAATGCCATGGCAAAGAATCAAGATGCTAAGACGGAGATTACGATTCCGCGTTCCGAGATTGGCCTAGACGATGCTGGTAATCTTGTCATCAAGAACAAGGAACTTTCTAAGAAGATGAGGCGGTTTCTCGGTTCGGCCGAAGGTAAGAAACTTGTTTCTCCGGAGTATTCGGCGCACCTCCTCTGCTGCACCCTGAGGTTGGACTAAAGATGAGGTTGAGGAGTTTGCGATGACCTTCTCCGACACGCTGAACATTCGCAGGCAGGGGTTGACTATTTTGACGACTGAGGGCTGTAACTTTGCCTGCCGCTATTGCCATCAGCCGCATGATCCTGTTGTCATGAGCCCGGAGGTCGTCGCATCGATCGTCCGTTTTGTCGAACGCAAGGCCCCAAGCATCGGCCATTTGGATATCTCCTGGTTCGGAGGGGAGCCGCTGGCAAACCGCAAGGCAGTCAATAAGTTATCCGCCGAATTTTGTCGTATCTGTCGCGAGAATAATATCTCTTTGACAGGATTTATGAGTACCAATGGATACTTGTTGACGCGAGAACTGCTTGCGGATCTCTTGCGGCTTGGCATTTCCCGCTATCAGATTACCTTTGACGGCCCTAGGAGTGTTCACGATAGATACAGAGTGTTGCAGAATGGCGGGGAGACTTTTTCCCGTCTCTGGCGGAATGTTCTTTCATTTCGTGACTTGCCCGACCGGTTCGAGATTCTCATTAGAGTTCACGTGACGCCAGATACTATCTCGGAGGTTGGGTCTTTCCTGGGCGAGCTTCGTGGTGAGTTCGCGTCCGATACTCGCTTCGAAATCACGGTTACGGACGTGAACCACTGGGGAGGGCCAAACGATGCCTCAATCCCCGTATTTGACGATCCAGGGCCCACTTTGAAATTGCTGAATGAAATGATAGATCCCACGAACAGGTCTAAACCTGAGAATGTCTATTGCAACGCTGCGGATCCTACTCACCCTCCGCCGCCGGCAACGTCGCCAGGCTAAACCGGCTACGGCGGATCAGGTGTATAGGATCGATGGGTTTGACAACGTATGCGAGGGCCCCGGCGGATACCGCTGCCGATACGAGCGCCTCTTCGCTATACGCGCTCAGAAACAAGAATGGCTGCCGAAGCTGGCCGAATAATACCGCTGCGTCGAGACCGTTGAGATCCGGCATCGCGTAATCAATAATCACCAGAGCGAAGCTGCCCTGACGCACGAATTCCACCGCCTCTTTCACCATGGTCGTGGTCGTGACATCAAACCCCGCGGGGCGAAGGCAGTCGGCAATCGTCGCAACGATAATCGGTTCATCGTCGACGAGCAGCAGCCGACTCGGCGCTAACTTATTTTGTTCGATCACTGAGCGCACTCAATACGGCGCGAGATATCTTCGCGCTATTACCGCTGTTGATTTTAGGTCTGCGACGCTTCAATTAAAGAGCCCGCGGAATACCCTTGTGAATTTCTGGACGCTCCCCATATAATATTGACGTCGTATTAACCTGATATCGATTCTCATAAGCTGCTCATTTTCCGGCTGCGCGCAGTGGGGAGCGGCATCAGTCCATCGATTCGGTGGGATGTGCTTCCTCGCTGGGAAATCACCGTGGGCGAACTCCACGCATAGGGATCGGTTTCATTTTGGTGCAATAACATAGGCTACTGAACGTTCTGTTACTCCGCAAACAAATAGGCCGCGCCTGATGCACTTCAGATACTCCTACCTCCCGGGCGCAAGATGATCCTCGATCTTTCGGAGAACAACAGCGATACGTAGTTTCCGCGGTAACATGCCGAGGCGGTTCGGCGTAGAACGATACGTATGCCGAGCCGCCCATTGCCCACCGATATCGAGAGGTTACAACGCCTCGTAATCGAGCAGCGGTCTGAACGTTGCTCCCAGACCATGTGGCTTTAGCTCCTTACACATCGCGCGACAGGAGCGTCGATCGGGGCCGCCTCGAGCGCCGCTCGGTTATTCATCTTTTCGCCGATTACAGAATCATTGAATCCACGCTCGCTTGATAGTAGATCATGATGTTACCCTCCGAGATTCTGAGCAATGTGCTCGATTCCGCTCCGGACGCGATGGTGGTCGTCGATGCGTCCGGCTCGATCGTGTTTCTGAACCGCCAAGTGTCGACGCTTTTCGGTTTCGAAGCGAGCGAGGTCAAGGGCCAGCGCATTGAGGTGCTCCTACCCGAACGCTTCCGCGCCCTGCACGTCCGGCATTGCCAGGGCTTCGTCGAGAACGGGCGACGCCGGCCGATGGGCATCGGCCCCGAGTTGTTCGCCTTGCGCAAGGACGGCACGGAGTTTCCGGTTGAAGTCAGTTTGAGCCCGATCGCCGACGCGACGGGAGTACTGGTCATTGCGGCGATTCGTGACCTCACTGAGCGCAAGCGCGCCGAGGCGGCACTGCGCGCGAGCGAAACGCGAGCCGAAGCGCAAGCCCATGAGCGCCAGTTGCGGACCATTCTCGACGCCATTCCATTATTCGTCGCTCACATTGATTCCCAGCTGCGGTTCACATTCGCCAACAGAGCGTACGCGGCATTGACCCACCGTAGGCCTAGCGACCTGGTCGGACACTCGGTCCAAGAACTATATGGGGACCACTTCGCCAGTATGTTGCCGGATATTGAGGCGGCGCTGAAAGGCACCGCGGTTACCTCTGAGGGTGAGTTTTTCCTCGCGAATGGCGAGAGGAGATCGATGATGATTCAGCGAATTCCCGATATTGCCGAGAGCGGCGTGGTACAGGGATACTTCGTCGTCGTGTTGGACGTCACCGACTCTAAACGTGACGAGGCTGCACGCTTGGAAAGGGAGCACCGGCTTCGCGAGTCCTTGATTTCGGAAGTCCACCATCGCGTGAAGAACAGTCTACAGGGGGTCGTGGGGCTCCTGCGGGCGCAAGCCACAAAGAGTCCGGACTTGGGGAACGCGCTAGTTCCGGCAATCGCCCAGGTGTTGGCGATCTCGGTGGGATTTGGTCTGTCGAGCACGCGCGGCGAGCGCGGTGTCGTGTTATGTGACATGGTGCGAGAAATCAGCCGAAATCTGGAGCAAATAACGGGCGCGAAAGTTCTAACCGCGGTGGACCAGGCGACCCTCGATCAACCGATCGTGCTCGACCGCGCCCATGCAGTAAATCTGGGCCTGGTCATTAACGAACTAATTTTCAATGCGATAAAGCATGGCAAGGTGCCCGCTGCGGGGCCCCACGTCAATGTCTCGATGCAGCGCAATCCGGGCGGGGCTACCGTGAGCATCTCCAATCACGTCGACGCGACGCCGACCCAATTGGATTTCGCGTCCGGCACGGGACTGGGCTTGGGGCTGAGCCTCGTGCGTACGCTTTTGCCGTCGCGAGGGTGCGAATTGTCTTTCGCGTTTGATGCGGACCAGGTGACGGCTGTTCTGAACCTTCGTTTCGATGAATTGGAAGTTGCGGCGTTGAATCCTTGAAAGGCCTCCCCTTGATTTACGTGCCAAAAGTGCCGGTAGGGTTCATCGGTAATTCCAGGGGCTGTTCTGAGTTTTTGTAGACGCCTCAAGGACTTGCTGTTCGCTGTTTCTGCTGAGGTATTGTAGGCCGATTCACGGGGGATCGGCACATGCAGGACTGGCATTCGACGTGTCTGGGGCGGCGCACGTTGCCGCGCGATCTGAGCGCCTTTGAGATCGAGGCGTTCTTCAACTTCTCCGACGCTGAACGGCGAGTTATCGATGGTCGGCGCGGTCCTGCGCTCAAGCTCGCATTGGCGCTGCAGATCGGTTTTCTGCGCATGAGCGGGCGCCTCCTCGAAGCGGTGCGCATCGTGCCGCCGGCACTGTGGCGGCACCTGGGGGAGCAACTCGGCGTGGCTGCGCCTGACTTGGCATCGCTGCGATCGATGTATCAACGGCGGCGCACGCTGTTCGAGCACCAGGAAGTGGCCTGCGAGACGCTCGGCTTTCACTGGCTATCGGACGCCCAGCGGCGCGCGTTGGTGCGGGTACTGCGCGGTGAACTCGCGCGAACGAGCGATCGGCAGCGGCTGCTGCAGTTTGCACGTCGCTGGCTTTACGAGCACCGACTGATCGTGCTGCGCGAACGGGATCTGCGGATGATGATCATCAAGGCGATCCGTGAGCACGAGGCAGGGCTCGCCCTACCATCGTCGAGGGGGTTAACCCGTTGTTGTTGGCGCAGTGGCGAGCGGCCGTGACGCAGCCGCACGAGAGCGGTGCCACGGCGCAGACCTGGCTGTGGGCGGCGCCGGCCAAGCATTCCTCGCGACAGATCGAGGAGGTACTTGAGCGGATCGAGTTCCTGGCGGCGCTCGGCGTGGATCGGCATTTGACGGATTTACCCGATGCCATTGTGCGTCGCTATGCCCGCCGGCTGGCAGCCCGCGCCCCGGCGGTCGCGGCGCGCATTGCGGAACCGGCACGCACGATTGAGGTAGCGTGTCTCTTGCGGTATTGCTTGCTGACCCAGACCGATCATTTGCTGCTGATGGTGCGCCGGCGGGTCGCAGATTTGTGGCGCATAGCGGCGGTCGGCGTCGATGCGAAGTTGGCGGACTGGGGGCGGCTCTACCAGGAGTTGCTCGGCGAACTGGGGTCGTTGGCCGGCGACACCGAGCTATCGAGCGACGCATTGCGCGAACAACTGGTCGCGCTCCTGCAGGCGCACCGCGCTCGACGGCCGCGTAGTCGAGCCGAGATCGTGCGTGATCGATTGATCGAGGGGGTACGACCGGTGCGGGCGCTCCTCAAGGCACTGGTCGTGCTGCCGTGGAAAGCCCGCGCGGCCCATCCACTGCTCGAAGTGATGGCGCTTCTGCATAATCTGTACGAACGAGACTTGCGGGTGTTACCGACGGGCTGCCCAGTGCCGCTGGGTCGCGTCTGGCGCAAAGCGATCGGTGGGGAGGATCGCGAACGGGCCTTCGCTGCCGCAGAGGTGGCCACGCTCCTGGACCTGCGCCGCGCTCTGCGCAATGGCACGGTGTGGATCGAACACAGCCTGGCGTTCCGCAGCGGCGAGACATTGTTCATTCCGCAACGACAATGGGAAGAGAGTCGTCGTGCGCACTATCGCCGTCTATCACTGCCGACCGAGCCGAGCGCATTCCTCGAGCCGCTGGCAGAGCGCGCCCAGACTGCCGTCCAAGCCGTGGCACAGAGCGCCACCGAAGGCATACTGCGTGTCGATGATGAGCTACATCTGACGCCGCTCGCGGCACTTGAGGAAGATCCCAAGCTTGCCAAGTTACGCGCGGCGCTCGATAAGAGAGTAGGCGAGGCGCAGCTGCCCGAGCTCATCCTCCAGGTCGATGCGCAGGTACGGTTCAGTTGGATCATGCTGGGGCGAGAGCCCCGTTCGACTCGTGAGTTGCTGATGGTGTATGCCGGTATCCTCGCCCACGGCATGGCGCTGTCGGCGGCCGAGACGGCGCGCATGATCCCGCAACTCTCGCCGGCTTCGGTGCGCCAAGCCATGAAGTGGGCAAGCGATGAGCGCCGGCTCAGCGAGGCCTGCAGTGCCGTTCTTGCCTTCATGCACCGGCATTCCATTTCAACTACCTGGGGACGCGCGGATCTGGCCTCCGCCGACATGATGAGCATGGAAACGAACAAGCGGGTCTTCTTGGCCCGGACCGATCCGCGCCGTCAGACCGCCTCGATTGGCATTTACACCCACGTGCGCGATCGATGGGGGATTTCCTATGCGCAACCGATCTTGCTCAATGAGCGTCAAGCCGGCGCCGCCATCGAGGGCGTGATTCGCGATGAGCGGCTCGAGACCTCGCTCCTCGCCGTCGATACCCACGGCTACACCGACTTCGCCATGACGATCGCCAAGCTCTTGGGCTTTGATCTGTGTCCGCGATTGAAGGCACTGAAGGATCGACACCTGTTCCTGCCTCAGGGCAGTGACTACCCTGATATCTTGAGATCGATCTGCCACGCCAACATCGACCTGGCAAAGATTGCGACGCAATGGGAGCAGATCGTCCACCTCGTCGCCTCCGTGCACAGCGGACACACCAGCGCGATTCAGGTGTTGGCGCGCTTTGGCGCCGCCGCACGGGGCGATCCGCTATACGAGGCCTTGGCGCAGATGGGGCGACTGTTGCGCACAGTGTTCCTCGCTGATTATTTCGTCAACGAGCCGTTTCGACGTGAGTTGCTGCGCGTGCTCAATCGCGGCGAGTCCGTCAATTCCTTGAAGCGCGCGATCTACGTCGGTCGCGTGGCCGGCTACCAAGCGAAACAGCACGATGAGATGCAGGCGGTCGCTGACGCGCTAAGCTTGCTCGCCAACATCGTCATGGCCTGGAACACGATGAAAATGCAGTTGGTACTGGATCGCTGGAACACACGTCCATCCACGATGGTACCGCCGGAGCTGATCGGCCGTATCGCGCCTACCCGCACGGAAGGCATCAATCTGCGCGGTGTGTTCAGCTTCCCGATCGAGCAATACGCCGAACATTTGCTGCCGACACTGGCGGCAACAAAATCACGGGCTGTCGGTGGCTAATCAGATCCAAAATCCGCCGTGAAAACTACCTTTCACACCGAACAGGAGTATCCGTTGAATCAATACGTTACGAAGCCACACCCCAAAATCCCCCGAGGAATAGCCGGCCTCTCAACCGGCACTTTTGGCACGTAAATCAAGGGGAGGCCGAATCATACGTATTGGTCGTAGTGCCCGTGTCCGGACTCACTAGCTGTGGACTGACGACATCCGATGTGACCTTTGCGACCAATTGCAGGACGGAATCCGCTGCCACCGATCGGATCGCTCTTTACAAGGCGTTAGGAGGTGGCTGGGAAGAGGCGTTAGCCAAATGAATCGGCTACTCAATTCGTCTGAAAATCGTGTATATGCCAGCGAGGATCGGCAGAGCCATCACAGAGAAGCCGAGGAGCGGCTTCGCGTACAGCTTGAGCAGCCCGAGCCCTGTAAATGCGCTGCGGGTCGCTTGAGCCTCATCGCCTAGCGCAACCGAAAAAGGTCCCCTAATGCTTTCTGCGATATATAGGAATGTGACGCCGTAGACCACGTAAAGCACGCCTGTCGCGACGACGAAATACCGCCAAGGCCGCCGCAGGTCGGCCGAAGCAAAGTACGCGACGGTACCGGACACAACTAACGGGAACACCACAATAGCCGCGAGCTGCAAAACGATACTGGTCATAAAAAACGCGTGCGTGAGTGCGGCGCAGACTCCCGTCTACTTGGCTGGCCCCTCAGCCTTGTGCCATGTGGAGTCAGGATTGTACTTCTTCATCGCTTTGGCAAGCACACTGGTCTCTTTCCCGAGATCCTTCTCGTACACGACTCCATCGCTGCCGACGATAAAGGTCATTACGCCGGACACCCGGTATTCGGCGGGGTAAGCTACGAAAGCGAATCCTTCGGTCATCTTCCCGTTCGCGAGGTAGCTCTTCGCTCCGCCCGGGGCATTGTTCCCCTGCAGCGTGAGCACGTGGAAGTAATAACCGCGGTACGGGGTAATAGCACTCTTGCTCCCGCCGGCATAACCTTCAGGGACTGCGGATGCCAGCAATGGCCCGATGGGACTCTTGGGCTCGCCGGCAGCCGCTTTCCAATAAAGACCGTTGTGTTGCCCTTCATCACTGAAAATTTTGTCCGCATATTGGCCGTGCCGTACGTCGCGATATTCTTTTTCCGCGGCGACCAGTTCCTGGCAAACGCGAATGGTGGATAGTTCGTTTCGGCCGATCCGTCTATACAAAATTTCCTTCTTGGCTGCATCGGTGTCGAAATACCACGAGTCGGCTGTATGCACGAGCGGTATGGGCGTGGGCCAGTTTTTGGCGCCGATATATAAGGTAGTGGTTCCATCGGGTTCTTTCACCAGGCGGTGCATTTCCCGATATCTCTGCACAAAGTTGGCGCGGCTGTTGGCGTCCTCAGCCTCGTCTCCCGACGAGACGAGTGTCTTTCCATCGGAACCCAGCACATCGAGCATCGCCTTTTCATCGTTACTCTGCGCGGCCGTGACCAAAGCCTCGCTCGCTTCCTCCGGCGACGAAAAGGTTTTCTGCCCCGGTTGCTGGGCCATGGAACATTCGGGAAAGCACCCTACCAGGAGAATAGCGAACGCGGCCAACTCGGGGAGATTCGCCCGATGAGATTTATCGATATCAAGCTTTGTTCGCCGCATGTGGCGTCTCTCCATGTTCAAATAGTTACAAGCGAGGACATGATACAACCTCGATTACCGCGGTCGGCCGCCGCTGTGGCTCGCACCGCCGCCGGCGCCGTGACTGCCGCCAACGCTGGAACTTCCGCGCGACGAAAAGCTTCTTGTTTGGCCGCCATGATCGTAGCCGCTGAAGGCGCCGGAGCGGACGCCGCTCTCGCCGCGGGGCTCAGCGTACCCTCGAGCCGCTTCGCTGTGTCCGCCGAAGGGCTCGGTCGCTGCGCCAGGCGTGCTGTAAGTACCGCCGGGGCGTTCGGCATTTCCAGCGCGGTTCCCGTTCATACCGCGCGCTACGTTGGATTGCACGCCGCGCTCGCCTCCGGCTCGGTAATAATTGCCTCGGTTATAAAAGGTATAGCTCCTCGAGTAGTATCTCTCGTGGTTATACAGAGGGTATCGGTGATGCCAATCGAATCCCCAATGCCCCCAACCCCAGCCGAAACCTCCAAAGAAGCCGATCCCGAAACCGATTCCGAACGACAGATACGGGCCGTCATACCAAATTCCGGGATACGGGTACCAACCCGGCCACGCTACTATGGGATCACCGTATATCAACCACGGATCATAGGCGGGGACGTAAACGATATCTGGGCTCGCAGGCTGAATGACGATCGAGGAGTCCTGCGTCGCCACGGTTTGCTGCGACGTGGTCTGTAGATTGCCTGCCGCCTGCGCCCGCTGGCGCATCACTTGCACGGCATTCATGACGTCTTGTTGCTGGTTGTAGTAGGCGTCGCCCAAAGATGATGTCCAGGAAAGGTTCTTGTCCATGTTTCCAAGGATCGATGGAAATGCAGCGAGCGCCTTTACGCTGGGGTCCCAGCGTTGTTGGTCAACGGCTTGCGCTAAAGCGTTGCCCTGCAAATTGGGATTCGCCTGCACCCATCTGTCGGCCTCAACGATTTGCTCGGGAAACGTGGATGCCGCCAGAACCTGAGCCACGAGCGAATCCGGATACAGCGCAATCGGCGCAACCAGCTGCTGCAATTGCTCGGGGGTCTGTTGCGTATAAGGAGGCTGGGAGGTTGCAGCCGGCGCCGGGGCTGAAGCGTCTTGATATGCTAGAAGGATCTGAGGCCAGGCTGCGAACAATAGAGACAACGGCAAGAGGGAAGCTAAAATCTGCTTGGTGAACCGAGGTTTTGAGAAACCTCCAACACGTTCGACAATGTTCATGTTCCTAAACCCTCTCCGAACCCTGCTCGGCCCCTAAGCTAGCAGTTGTTGGCGTCGCAAGCCTATCCGCGCATACGTGCATGGCCTTGCGGCTTCTCCGTAGTGAACTCGAGGGTCTCGCAGCTCTCGGAGGACGCTCTGCGAAACAGTCTCAGCAGCCGCAACGACCGTCGGCATTATGGCGGCGCCAGGGTGGCGCCAATACGGCCAACGGCAGTGGGGCGCCTTTTTCAGCACTGAACCTCAACCGCTCGCAAGTGCATTTCGGCGTCCAGGGCAAGCAGATTCACTCGCAGCTGCCCGTCAAGGCCATATCGCGGGTCGGCGGCAAGCGCGGCGCATTCAAGGATCCAGCCAGGCCGGCCACGGGCAGAACGGACCAGCGCCCTTCGGGCAGGGATAGACAGGGGAAGTGCGGTTCGCCCTTCCCATGAATGCGTCAGAAGCCGCATGAGCGCTCGCGAGCCGGCCGGCGGCATGCGCATACTCGTACAGCCGATCTTCAGTCCACGCAATCGCTCGCGCTCCCGCGGTGAATCGACGTCTACCGCAAGTAGAACGCCGACTACACCCCTCGAAGTCGGCGCAACCATCCCTTCATGGCCGAAAGAACGCGCGTCACGTGGTCGAGCAGATACAGCCCGGTTCGGCGTCCGCGGCCCACCAGAGACGTGAGCGTGCGGCGCGACGTGGCCTGTCGTGCTGGTGTTGCTATAGGCGCGCTCAAGCACGCGGGTGATGTCATCGAGGCTGCACCAACGCGTGTGAAACAGGTGTGCTGAGGCCGCCGTGTGTTCGTTTCCACTTGTGAGCGTTCGGGAGGTGCTATCCGAGCCCACTATTCTTAGCGGTTCCCTAGGAGGGCCTGGTGGTGCAATCCCGCTGGGCTACTCGATTAAACTCCATGATTCGCCCGGCCGAGGCGGAGATACGCTGCGCCGCGTGACCGGCAGGGCAACGCTGATCGGTAAATGCCCCCATGCGATCGTGGAAATCGCGCATGGTGAATCGCGTCGCCGCATGCGACGTTGACCTTGCACTGGTTCATCCAGCGAAGGAGTCCCAATGATGACACGGCGCGAAACTGTTGCGGGGATTCTCGCGGGGGCCGCCGCTGCGGCGGCGATTCCAACTTCCGCTGCGCAGATGAAGACGACGGCGCTCCCGGCTCCGCGGCGCGAAGGTGGCCGGCCGTTGCTATCGGCACTGAATCTACGCCATTCGACCCGCGCATATTCGAGCCGCGCGCTTTCGATGGAAACACTCTCGGATCTATTGTGGGCGGCGTTTGGCGTCAACCGACCTAGCGGCGACCGTACCGCCCCTTACTGGCGCCATATCATGGTCATCGACATTTATCTCGCGATGGCCGACGGCGTTTGGCTTTATGAGCCCAAGGCGCATGAGTTGCAATTCTATCTGCCCGACGACATCCGCGCGCAGACGGGATCGCAGGATTTCGTCGCCTCTGCGCCGCTCAATCTCGTCTACGTCGCGCACGGCGAGCGCATGCAGGATCTCAAGGTCGTGGAGCGACGGCTCTACAGTTCCGTGGACACCGGCTTCATCGGCCAGAACGTCTATCTGTTCTGCGCATCGGAAGGTCTCGCGACGGTGTTCCGAGGTGCAGTCGACTACGCGAAACTCGCTGAGGTTATGAAGCTGCCGGATCAGCAATTCGTGACGTTTGCTCAAACCGTCGGGTACGCGGCGAGCTAGCCGCCGATCGAAGAACGTATCGTGGACCGGAAGTTGTCGAGACGAGGGTTCCTGCAACAATCCATGCTGACCACGGCGGGCACGACCTTGGGTTCGCTGCCGCTCGTTGTCGCCGCGCAAGGTATCGGCGCCGCTAGCGCCGACGGCTTTGTCGCAGATGCCGAACGATCCGCGGAGGGCCTCATCGGCATCACGCTCGAGGTTAATGGCAGCGCGCGAAAGCTTGAGTTGGAGCCTCGCGCTACACTCGCCGAGGTGTTGCGCGGGCCGCTCGGGCTCAAGGGCACGAAGATCGCCTGCAACCGGGGCGCGTGCTCGGCATGTACGGTGTGGCTCGACGGCGTGCCGGTGTGTTCATGCATGATGTTAGCGATCGACGTTGGCGAGCGTCGCGTGACGACGATCGAAGGCCTCGCAGGACACGATGGCTTGCATCCCGTTCAAGTGTCCTTCATCGAGCATGATGCCGTCCAGTGCGGATTCTGCACGCCCGGGATGGTCATGAGTTGCGCGGCGCTGCTGCGCGATCGGCCGTCGGCCACTGAGGCAGAGGTTCGGCGCGCGATCAGTGGCCACGTTTGCCGTTGCGGCACGTATCCGCACGTCATCGCCGCGACACTCGCGCTGACCAAGCCGCCGAGCAATGCATGAGCGACGAATCGATGCGCAGCGTGACGATGCCCTTAGGTCTCGGGGGCCACGAGAAAGTCGTGCGCGAGATTCCGGCCGACGAGCCTCCACCGTTGCCTCCGAATCGCGAACTCGCCGTCATCGGCAAGTCCACGGCGCGACACGATGCCGAAGCGAAAGTGCGAGGCGCAACTCGCTTCACGGTCGATGTCGCGCTGCCCGGAATGCTCTATGGACGAATATTGCGCTCTCCGCACCCCCATGCGCGGGTGCGTGCGATCGACGTGGTGGCCGCCACCCGCCATCCGCAGGTTCGCGCCGTCATTCTCGCGCTGCAGCCGCAGGATGGCACGGCCATCGTGCGCTACGCGGGCGCGCCGGTCGCGGCCGTTGCGGCTAGCTCGTTGCTCGCCGCGGAGGAAGCGCTGCAGCTGATTCAAGTCGACTACGAGCCCTTACCGTTCGTCGTGGACTTGAGCGAGGCGCGCTCGCCGGGCGCACCGCAGGTCTATGACAGTGCATCCGCGCCATCGGGCAGCCCCTCCGGTTACCCTGCGCCGATGGGGTTGCCGCTCGAGGGCAATGTGCGCGGTCCCGCGCTCGCCCGCCGCGGCGACATCTCACAAGGCTTCTCGCAGGCCGAGACCGTGATCGAGCAGGAATATGCGACCCAGGTCCAGACGCACTGTTGCTTGGAGCCGCATTCGATCGTCGCCGACTGGCGCGCCGACGGGCTCACGGTTTACATGTCCACGCAATACACCGCCGGCGTTCGACACGAGCTCGCCGACGCATTCAACCTGCCGCTGAGCCGCGTGCGCGTGCTCGTCGAGGGCATGGGCGGTGGTTTCGGGTCGAAATCCACGGTCGGCAACTATGGACGCCTTGCCGTGAGGCTGTCGCAGCAAGCGCAATCCCCGGTCCGCATCGTTCTCGACCGGCGTGAAGAACAGACCGATGCCGGCAATCGGCCCGGGACGTGGCAGCGCGTCCGCCTCGGTGCGCGGCGCGACGGCTCGCTGACGGCGCTCTCGGTGCAGAGCTACGGCACGGCGGGCGTTGCGCTCGGTGCGGGCATCTGGACCTTCGCGGAATCCCTCTACGCCTGTCCGAACTTCGAGAGCGCGCAGTACGACGTATTCACCAATGCGGGCCCCGGATGCGCGATGAGAGCGCCGGGCGCGGTGCCGGGCGCTTGGGCGGTGGAACAAGCGGTCGATGAGCTCGCGCAGCGTCTGGCGATCGATCCCTTGGCGCTGCGCGATCGAATCGATCCGAGCCCGGTGCGCCGCGAGCAGCGCCGGATCGGAGCGCAGCGCATCGGTTGGAGCGGGCGGCATGCGCCGGGAGCGGATCGCGGTCCGGTCAAGCGCGGCATCGGCGTCGCGCAATCACTCTGGATGTCCAACGTGCAGATTAACTCGTCTTGCGAAGTGCGCGTGATGCGCGACGGCACGGTCGAGGTGCGGTCGAGCGTTCAAGATATCGGGACCGGTACCGGCACTGTGATCGCACAGGTGGTGGCCGAAGTCCTCGGCCTGCCGGCGGCCGCGATCCAACTACGCATCGGAGATACCGATTTCCCCGCGGGCCCGCCGTCCTACGGAAGTCGCGCGACCGCCTCGATTACGCCGCCCGCTCGCACCGCCGCGTGGCGGGTGCTGCAATCGCTCTACCGCGAGGCCGCGCCGCTGCTCAAGGTGGCGCCCGCGGAACTCGTCGCCAAGGACGGGAAAATCACAGTTCGCGACGATCCTGCCCGCAGCATCGGCTTCGCGGAGGCGGCGGCGCGGCTACGCACGGACTTCGCGAGCGCCGTCGCCTCGCGAGCAGACGATTACGGCGGGTTTCGCCGGCGCATGGGGGATGCAGCCATCGCGCAGCAGGATCTCGGCGGTGTGCAATTTGCGGCGGTTGCCGTGGATACCGAGACCGGAATCGTGCGCGTCGAGCGCGTGGTCGCGGTGCAAGACTGCGGTCGCCCGATCAATCCGCGCCAAATCGAGAGCCAGGTGCAGGGCGGGGTGCTCATGGGCATGTCATTCGCCCTGTTTGAGGAGCGAATCCTGGATCGACGCTCGGGGCGCATGCTGAACTCCGACCTCGAGCACTACAAGATCGGCGGAAGCTGCGAGGTTCCGCAGATCGACGTCGTAGCCCTCGAGGACTATCGGGCGATGAGCGCGACCGATGCCTATGGAATCGCCGAGCCTTCGAATATTGCGACGGCTCCCGCGATCGGCAACGCGGTCTACAACGCGATCGGCGTGCGCGTCCGATCGCTGCCGATGACGCCGGCCGCGATCCTCGCGGCGCTCGGGCGAGTGCCGAAGGCGCAGAACGCATGAACCGCTTTTCGTGGCTAGGTGCTCGATCGGTGGCTGAAGCCGCGGCAGCGGCATCCACGACGACCGCCGCGGCGATGTCGACCGCGGACGGCGCGATCGTCGCCGAGGGCTCGGTCATCAAGGCGGGTGGAATCGACGTGCTCGACTTGTTGAAGGAAGGATTGATGGCCCCCGCGACACTCGTCAGTCTCTCGAGCGTCGCGGAGCTCGACGCCATCGCCGAGGAGCCGGGCGGCGCCATTCGCATCGGTTCGATGATCACGCTCGCCAGGATAGCGGGCTATCCGCTGATTCGAGAGCGCTACGCTGCGCTCGCCGAGGTCGCGGGGAGTTCCGCGAGCCCGCAGATCCGAAACATGGCGACCATCGGCGGAAACCTGCTGCAGCGGCCCCGTTGCTGGTATTTCCGCTCGTCGCAGTACCACTGCTTGAGGAAGGGAGGGGACCGCTGCTTCGCGCTCTCCGGCGACAATCGATATCACGCAATCTTCAACAACCGGCCTTGCGCAATTGTCCACCCATCCAGCGCGGCGACGGTGCTCGTGGCGCTAGCAGCTGAGGTCGAGCTGGTCAACGCGGACGGGAACCGGCGGCGTTTGCACCTCGAGGAATTCCTCGTGCCGCCGTCGGGAGACATCAGGCGCGAGAATCAGATCAAGCCGCGCGAGGTCCTCACAGGCGTGCACCTGCCGCGGCCGGGAGCCGATGTACATACGGCTTATCTGCGGCTCGGCGAAAAAACCGCTTTCGACTGGCCGCTGGCCGACGTCGCAGCGACGCTCGAGCGCTCGCCGGGTGGACATTGCCGGCGCGCGATCGTCGTACTGGGTGCCGCGGCACCTGCGCCGTACCGCGCGCTCAGCGCTGAAAAAGCGCTCACCGGCCGGAAGATCAACGAAGATGCGGCGAGCGCCGCAGCTCGCGCAGCCATCGAGGACGCCACGCCGCTTTCCGGCAATGCTTACAAGCTGCCGTTATTCGAAGCGCTGATCATGCGGGCGATTCTCGCCGCAGCCGGCCAATGAGGCCTTCCGCGGCATCGCGCCCCCGCGCGCTTAGCACATGGTCGAAGGCAGTCTGATCGTCTCGCCATCGACGACGAACCGCCTATCCCGAGCCGGGCACCAGATCGGGATGGGCGCTTGCCGACATCATCGCACAGGCGGGCGTACCTGCCGGGGTCTTCAATCTCGTCATGGGTCGCGGTTCGATCGTCGGCGAAGCGATCGTGTCCGATCCACAGGTTGATGCCGTAAGCTTCACAGGCTCAGTGGCCACAGGGCGCGGTATTCGCAAGATCGGTTCGCGGCGCGGAGCCAAGGTGCAGTTCGAAATGGGTGGTAAGAACTCATTGGTCGTGCTGGGCGATGCCGACCTCGATACCGCCGTGCGAGCGGCGTTGGATGGCGCCTATTTCTCAACGGGGCAACGGTGTACGGCGTCGTCTCGCTTGATCGTCGAGGCGAGCATTCACGATCGCTTCGTCGAAGCGCTCGCCAAGGCGATCAAACAGCAAGTGGTGGACGATGCGCGCAAGGCCGGCACGACCATCGGACGCGTCGCCGATCCCAAACAGATGCAGCAAGATCTCGACTACATTGAGATCGGAAAGTCCGAAGGGGCGCGGCTGCTGGTCCAGCGCGACGTTTTCGCGACGTTTTGGCAACGAAACGGTAAGGCGCAAATGCCATTTATCCGCCGCGGTTGTCGGAATTTGCAACCCGCGTAACGCGAGTTCATCTAAAATCCCTGCCGACAGAATTAGGGGAAACTTACACCCCAGGCGAGCCGGACTCTTGGTGAATCGCGGAACTGCCCAGGCGGCGGAGCGAACATATGAATCGATGGTTCCAAGTGCCTATGCGCGATGGTAATCGCTTCACGCTGCTCAGTGACGCACACGTTTATTTTGCTCGGATGCTTGCCGCGATCGATGCAAGCCAACATTACGTCCTCGCGGAGTTCTATCTTGTTGAATCGGGTCGGGTCATCGACCGGTTCATCGCGGCGTTCGCCCGCGCGGCCGCTCGCGGCATTTGTGTACGCGTACTATTCGATGCGTTCGGTGCGCGCGGACTCAAAGACGCGGACCGGGCGCGGTTGCGAGCCGCTGGTGTTGATCTCGTCTTTTTCAACGTGCCGCGCTGGCGGGCCTTCCCACGCATGTTCGTGCGCGATCACCGCAAGCTCTTGGTGGTCGACGGTACCGCTGGCTTCACCGGCGGAGCCGGCCTCACCGATGTGTTCAGTCCCGACGTGCAGCCCGACAGTTCTTGGTCGGACTGCATGGTCGAGATCGCGGGTCCGGTCCTCGACGACTGGCACGCGCTCTTCGCGAGAACTTGGAAGCGATGTGCACATCGGGAGCTCGATGTTGTCCGGCAGCCATCTGCGGCTCTGCAACCGGGTGAACGCGGACGTGTTGCCGCCAGTGCCGGCCTTGGCACCAAAGAGGTCGGGCGCTCGGTCATCAAGCGGGTCCGCAAGGCTAAGATCCGGGTGTGGATCGCGACTGCCTACTTCTGGCCGTCAAATCGGTTACGCAGGGCGTTGCGCCGCGCGGCGCGCCGCGGAGTCGATGTGCGACTGCTACTCCCAAGTGCACGTACTGATGCTCCCGTGGCTCGCGGCGTCGGGCGCCTATTTTACGCGCGACTCCTCTCAAGTGGCGTCGCGATCTATGAGTATCAACCCAGCTTTCTGCACGCTAAGCTTGTGCTTTGCGACGACTGGGTCTCGATCGGCTCAAGCAATCTGGATCGTTGGGAAATATTGTGGAATCTTGACGCCAACCAGGAGATCGACTCGCCCGCTTTCGCCAGGCAGGTCGAAGGCACGTTCGTGCAGATCTTCGACCGCAGCGTCGTATTGCGCGACGCGAGCGATGTGGAACGCCCCTGGAGCGCACTCCTCTGGCGGCTGCTAGCGCGGGCGATCTTGGCGTGGAGTACGCGAGCGGTTTCGCGCTTGCGCCGCTGAGGTTTACTGCCCGCTAGGAGTTGCTTACTGCCGACAAGGCGAGGCGCTTAGGATTCGAAGGCGTCCACTGGGGATATCGCTTCGTAGTCTGCCTTTCATGTATGCCTTACATCGCCGCTACTGGGCCAAGACCTCGTATCGAGCCTGCGATTGAAGACCCTCCACTCGTTGTCATGCCACGTAAGAACCTTGCCCAACATCCCTCGATGACCTTCGTCAGAGCGGCATCGCAGGTCGACGAGGCTTCAGCATGATTGAAATGCATCTAATGTGGATCACTCGGCATCGCCTGCAAATGGGGGTCATCCATCGGCCGTTCGGGATATTCGAATTTCCCATATCGTCTCCTCCATCTGCATCCGAGCCAATCACCGCACGGGCGTCCGCTCCCGATCTTGTGGCGTGCGCCATTCCCTCGATGTCCACATAGATATCCGACGGTTCCGATCCTTCGGGCGCATTGTGCATCGAGCGGTCGATCTGCTGAATGCGGAGAACTCCCTAGACACCCCGCCGAAATCTGCCGCCCTCGAATCCCCCCACGAGCGCCGCCGTCGGGCTACGTACTATACGCATTCATTTCCGATTCGCCCCGCCTAGCCTGGGGGCTCCCGAGGCGGCATACCGAGGTCGAGCGCGGGCTCAAGAAACAGCCGATGGCCCAAGAGGCGCCGACACACGCCGAGCCGCACACCGATATCCTAAGGGCGTAGCATCCATCATGATAAGTCGCCTGGGGCGCGGTTGCGGTGCCAACCAGCCACGGCAATTTTTGGAACCCGACGGCTGAAGGTGAGGGAGATCTATGGCAATCCAGTATGGAAAGATTCTCGTGCCGCTGGATGGCTCCGAACTCGGCGAGGCGGCGCTTGCTCACGTCATGTATCTAGCCCTGCTATCCGGCGCAGACGTGACGCTCTTATGCGTAGTTCCTACAATCGAGAATGTCGTCGGTACATCACAGATGCCGATCCCCATTGACATTCAATGGGATGTCCTTAGAGCCCAGGCACACCAGTATCTGACTGGAGTCGCCCGACGTTCAGGCTGGGAGGCATCAAAGGTCCATGTTGTTGTGGAGACTGGAAACGTGGCGGAAATCATTCTGGCGGTGGCGGCGCGCGAGCACATGGATCTAATCGCGATGTCAACGCACGGCCGGTCCGGGATTCGCCGCTGGGTACTTGGCAGTGTAGCAGAGAAAGTGCTGCACGCTGCGTCGACGCCTGTATTACTCATCAGGTCCGCTTTGATAGCCGGCTAATAGATCATCGCAATCGACCGGCACACAGAGAGACCTTGGTAAACTCGGTCCCACGTGCCTGAACTCATCAAACAAATTGCAGTCCCGCCCGGGCCGTAGCCACGCGCGTACTATAGTGCAGAAGCGTATCCGCATACTCGATTAGCTCGGCCCGTCATCAGAATCGAATGATCGAGCTGCGTCGTCACGTGGCGTGCCCGTTCCCGTAGCCAGTATAAAATAGCGATGACCCATCGTCGCCACCCGCAATCACGGACCGAAGCGCTGCGTCATCGCGATACTCCCGTAGTTTTTCGCTCCTGTTCAGTAAAATGCAGCCGAGACGAGCTTGATTTCGACAGCCGATGTACGCAGCCATTCGAGTGCACGAAATATTGCATTGCTGGCAATCCCGTTCGTCGTCGGGGAAATACGAGGGTATCCATAGGGCCGAATCATCCGAACCTAAGAGCCGGGCCGCAGATTATCGGCGATCACGGCGGAGATGCGAGATCCTCGACTGCACGGGACATCGCCGCGACGATTGCGCCATCGCTGGCGGTCGCCGCAGGCTCGACGAAAGACAGTTTCTCTGCGTGGCTTATGAGACGCTTGCCCGGCGCGGCGAGCTCGTGGCGCCCGAAGTGCGCGACATTGAGTTCTGGCCGAGCGGCACCGGCCAGGCGCTGATCCGGCGGGGCAAGACGGACGCCGAAGGGCAGGGGAGGGTGGCGTATCTGTCGCGCGAAACGGTGAGGTGGTTGAAGATATGGCTGGAGCATGCGCAGATCAGCGAAGGGCCGATATTTTGCCGGTTGATAGGTCGAGATCACATCGGCGATGCTCTCCATCCGGGCAGCATCGCGCCCATCTTCAAACGCGTGGCGCGGTGGATCGGTATGCCGGCGAGGTTCGTTGCGCAGGTGAGTGGGCACTGCACCAGGGTAGGCGCCGCGCAGGATCTCGCGGAACTCGACATAGACTTGGCGGCCATCACGCAGGCCGGTGGATGGAAGTCGCCGAGGATGCCGTTGCAATACGCCGAGAAGATCAATGCGGCGCGGTCCGGAATGGCGAGGGCAGCAGCGGCTATTGGACGCGACAAAGGGGTCTCTGAATAGGGTAGGGCACTGTGGCAGGTTTTTACACGAACCTCACAGAGGGGCGTTGAATCACCTTATCGTCGTTGAGCAGAAGTCGATGTGTCAACGCCGGGAACCGTCATTCGGGTTACCGGTAACTGGCAAGGTAGCATGGAAGGTTGGTTGATGACTCCGTCGACGGGATTTCGCCCCCTGCCCAACACGCTACGGGGTCTTTCCCATTTTCTGATGGCGGGACAGTGGGTATTGCCCAACGGCGGACTACCCTCCGGTCTGCTGACGGCCCGTTCGGCGATTCAGGCGGCATGTCGGCGGGATGGCGTTGATTTCAGGGTCTGAAGACTGCAAGCGAGGCAACGAACATGACGAAATGGACGACGTTCGCATTGCCATTGCCGAGTGATCAGCGCATTGGCGAATCGGCCATCCGCGTACGCATAACTTCGCATCGTCGGTCTGAAAATTAAGCAAGTTGGCGAGGACATTTCCGGAACGCTAACCTATCAGGCGGACTCCGACGGTGGGGGTACTTGTGATCTCATCCGGGGAAGCAAGTACCAAACAAC
>JBKQSA010000007.1:0-99978 GCA_052143815.1 Steroidobacteraceae bacterium
AGCCCAGGTCGCCAAAATACTCATGAATCACGGCTTGAAAAAGGTGCGGCCCTTAACCGGAGGGCTCGACGCCTGGATCGCCGCGGGATATGAGGTTGCGCGATGAGCGGTTATCCACGCTCTTTTGAAACGTCCGATGCTGCAAATCGCAAAAAATTCTGTTAGCGTTGCTGAACCCGATTAGGGTGTGTGCCCATACCGATTCGAATGAGACATCTGTTCAAAGCCCTGGGCCTCTTGTTGTTGCTGGTGGCGGCACAGCAAGGCGCTGTAGTCCACGAACTCAGTCATGTCGCCGGTGCCAGCAACGGCGAGCTGCGAGTGCAGTCGGGCGGGGCCGCAGATACGACCTGCGCACTGTGTCCCGCTTTTGCGCAAGTAGTCACCCCAGCTTTTAGTCATTCGTTTCATATCCCGCTCCTCGTTCGCTTCGCTCTGGAACTCATTGCGGAGCCGCGAATTTTGGCGATCGACGCCGCAGTCCCTCAACCGCGCAGCCGCGGACCTCCCTCTCTAAGCTGAATCTTTGCCTCGCGAAGTGAACTGCCCGAGCAATCGGCGGCGGTTCGCATTCATTCAGCTTTTGCGGAGTAATTCTGATGTCTAGACTTTCAAATGCGCCTGCAGCGTCTTGTGCTGCCGCGGTGCTCGTTTTCATCGCTACAAGTTCCTCGGTATTCGCCGACATGGTCGATTCAACGGCAGCAACTGCTGATGCATCAACTTCATCAAACGCCTCGGCTCCGGGCCAACTCAAGGAAATTCAGGTCACTGCACAGCACTTGAACGAAGCTCGCAGCACCATCGAGACCCAGACGGGCGCGTCGACTTATACGATCGATAGCCAAGCGATTGCCGCGATGCCGGGCGGCGAGAACGCCCAACTCAATCAGGTTCTGCTACAGGCCCCGGACGTGGTCCAGGACTCTTTCGGACAGATCCATGTTCGTGCCGACCACAACGACCTGCAATACCGGTTGAACGGCATCATCCTGCCCGAGGGCATCAGCGTCTTCAGCCAGACGTTGAGTCCGTGGCTGATTTCGTCCCTGAAATTGATCACGGGTGCGCTACCGGCGGAGTACGGCCTGCGAACCGCTGGGATCATCGACTTGACCACCAACAGCGGCCTTCTCCAGCCCGGCGGTGAGGTGTCGGTCTACGGCGGCAGCCATTCGAGCTTTCAGCCGTCAGCCGAATACGGCGGCAGCGACGGCCAATACACCTACTATGTAACCGGCGACTTCAAGCAAAACAATCTTGGCATCGAGTCGCCCAACGGCAGCTCCAATCCAATCCATGACCACACGACGCAGGGGCACGCCTTTAGCTATCTCGAGGACATCATCGATACCAGCGACCGCTTGTCGCTCATCATGGGTCTTTCGGACGATGAGTTCCAAATTCCGAATCAGGAAGGTCTGCAGCCCTCCCTCGGTCTCAACGTTAACGGTCAAACCGCGTATCTGAGCGACGACTTGAACGAAAGGCAGCACGAGCTCGCCGAGTATGCGATCTTGAGCTGGCAGCACTCCGAAGGCGCACTCAACTGGCAAACCTCGCTTTCCGCTCGCTATACCAGTTTGCATTTCGCGCCGGATACGATCGGGGATTTGCTGTACAACGGCATCGCTCAGGATGCATTCAAGAATGATACGGCCATCGGGTGGCAGACGGATGCCGCGTACCAGCTCAATGATTCGCATACCGTGCGTGCCGGCCTCTACTATCAGCATGACAGCGCCCGGAGCGCCACCACGTCGCTGGTTTTGCCCATCGATGCAACCGGCGCGCAGACCAGCGATGTGCCCCTGACCATTGTCGACAACGGCACACAGGTCCAGCAGATTCAAAGTGTCTATCTCCAGGACGAATGGAAGCCATTGACACCCCTCACGATCAATTACGGCTTGCGCTACGATCATTACAGCGCGTATTCGAGCGGCAGCCAGGTGAGCCCGCGCGTCAATGCCGTGTGGGAGTTCGAATCCGGCACAACGCTGCACGGCGGCTATTCGCGATATTTCACTCCGCCCCCGTTCGAGCTGATCGGCACCCGGACCTTCACGGAATTCGCGGGCACGAGCGCCGTACCGCCGGGTTCGAATACGCTGGATACCGCCCCGATCGCCGAGCGCGCCAATTACTACGACCTCGGCGTGCAACAGAAGCTGTTCGACAAGACCCTGACCCTTGGCGTCGACAGCTTCTACGAGCAGTCGCAACACTTGATCGACGAGGGGCAATTCGGCGCGCCGATCATTCTCACGCCATTCAATTACCGCTATGGCTTGATCGGAGGCGTGGAGTTGAGCGCCAACTATACGATCAGCAATTTTGCCGCCTATCTGAATTCCGCTTGGCAGGCCGCTCACGGCAAGGGCGTCGAGTCGTCGCAGTTCAACTTTTCCAAGGACGACCTCAACTACATTGCGAGTAACTACATCCACCTCGATCACGAGGGACGAGTGTCCGCGTCGAGCGGTGTCTCCTATTTGTGGTTGGGAACCCGCTTCAGCGCCGATGCGATATTCGGTACCGGATTGCGCGACGATCTCACGCTTCCCGACGGCAGCGTGATCCCGAATGGCGATCACACGCCGAGCTATACGCAGATCAATCTTGGCTTGACTCATGGCTTTGAAATCGCCGGTTCCGGTCCGCTGACGGTGCGATTCGATGTCATCAACGTGGCCGACAAGGTGTATCAGATTCGTAGCGGAACGGGCGTTGGCGTGTTTGCGCCGCAGTACGGACCGCGACGTGGGTTCTTCGGCGGACTGGCGTGGCGTTTCTGACATTTCGACCCGTGAATGAGCCGGGAGACCACCCCTAGCGGGGGGTCTCCCGGCCCTGGCAAATACAAGAAGGAACCTTACTCAGCGGAGACGCGTCATGCACCGCCCCAACCGCGTATTCGTCTACCTCATTTTATTGTCGTCCCACGCCGGGTGGGCGGCGCACACTGGGCCCTCGAGTCCCGGGACCGCGAGCATCGATAGGCCAATCGTCACTCCGTCGGGCGTCACATTGACCGTCCCGCAATTCTGGTCTGTACACCGCGCGCATTTGCTGCTCGTGTCGCGACCGCCGGAAACCGACACGCAGATCGCCATCGTTGACGCAGGTAACGCATCAGATGCGCTCGATGCGGCCGCGCATGCCTGGTCGGTGTATCGTTCCGCTTCTCCGCGCCGGGTAACGCTCACCACAGCGCGCGCGCCGCGCAATGGGTGGGACGAGCAGGTACGCCTTGAATACGAGAACTCGCCCAGCGAACACACTGGCGCCGATCCCAATCGACTGACGCTGGAGTTGACCGAAAGCCTGCTCGTCCACAACGTGGAGGACGTGATCGAGAAGATGACGGCTTTGAAGAAAGAGGGCGTTAACTTCGCGCTCGATAATCTCGGCACCGGATATTCCTCGCTGTACTACTTGAAGCGCCTGCCGCTGGATCAGCTGAAGATCGACCGGTCATTCGTACGCGAAGTGCTGACCGACCCGGACGACGCGGCGATCGCGAAGACGATCGTTGCATTGGCACAGACCCTCGGGTTGGAAGTCATCGCAGAGGGCATTGAAACGGCAGAGCAGCGAGCTGCTCTGGCCAGTTCGGGCTGTCATTACTACCAGGGCTACTTCTTCAGTCGACCGCTGCCGCTGGAAAGCTTTGAGCGGTTTATTTATCATCGGGGCCAAGTCAGGCCGCTGCTCGAAGCGACCGCCTGATTTCCATCCCGACCTGAAGCGTTGCGACGTTCTTTTCAGCGGCCAGGCTTCCATTCAGTCCGGGTTCGATTCTCATCGCATGCACCCTCTGCGTAGAAGCCCGGATGTCGTTTCGGTCGTTTTTCGCGGACCATGAGCCTGGGCGAGTGGAGGGGTCATGGAGCTGAAGGGTGTCATCAGCGATTTCGATACCGACGGGCTCTTCGGAATAATCAACGCGGACGACGGTCGTTTGCTGTTGTTCAATCTACGAGGGACGCCGCCGGTACTTCGGAAATGCTTCAGGGTCGGAACACGCGTGGGATTCATCGAGCAAGAGTCCGATGCCGCCATGCGCGCGGTTGCGCTGGTTCCGATCGGCGGCGCGGACGGAAACTGACATGCGCTCGCCATGCGCGACGTAGATCAGGTTGAGCGGCGCCGAGGCGACGAAATCTTGAGTGCCCGTTTGCGCGCGAATGTCATTCGCCAAATGGGGCAGCAATGTGTGGGTTTTCGGCTCATAGAGCCAGACGCCGTCCGCCATCGCCGCGTAGATATCCATGACCATGACATGGCGCCAGTCCGGAACCGTCAGGTCACCGTTCGGGACGATTGACGCCGAACGCCGCCCACATCAAGCATTCCGTGGCCTCATGCGGCCGGTTCGAGATCGCCCATCGGTGCGTTGATATTCATCTACATCTCCGAAGTTTCGATTCGACGCCCGCATACGGCTCACGGCTCAAGTGTGCTTCGCAAGGAACCCGCTCCAACAGATCTTGCAGCACGCTCAGTGCCCCAATCATGAGCAAGAGGCCGAAACCCAGAGTTATCGCGATCCAGACAAGGAGGTGCATATGTAGCCTCTTGATCGTTTAGTTAAGGATAATACCGATGAACATCAATCGCGAGTGGGTTCACGGTAGATCATCCCGGCAAGCGATGAAATGCGGAAGAGTGCCTACTTTTGTGCTGCGATCCGCGGATCTACGTAGCGCACCTGTCAATCGCAGATGCAACTTTGGCAGCGATATGGAGTATTGTTAAGCATCTGATAGACGTCAGTCCGGCGTTGGTATTGTCCTACTTAAGGAGTTCATGATGAATGTTTACCCCACGATCCATCGGTACCGGCTGCTTACGGGAAGTCTGTTGGTGATCGTTCCGTTTCTTGCATTCGCAGGGCCACCGATGGGCTCGGCGCCGGGCAGTGATGGATCCGGCGAGAGGCGGCACGATGGATGTTCCGGACCGGATGGTCGCGGATTCGGTGACTTCGGTTCGCACGAGCATGGCTGGGGATGGAGCCCGCACCCAGCGTTTCTCGAGGGGCTAAAGCTGACTGAAGAGCAGGAAGACAAGGTGTTTGCGATCCTCCACGCGGCTGCACCGGCGTTGCGTGAGCAAGCGAAGGCTGCCGGTAAGGCCCATGAGGGATTTCGTGAACTCGGTACGTCTGCTCAGTACGACGATGCGCGAGCGAAGGCATTGACCGATGCCGCAGGCAAGGCGGAGAGCCAGATTGCGCTGTTACACATTCGCGCCGAACACGAGATCTTTTCGATCCTGACCGCTGAACAGCGGGCACAACTAGTTGATCGGCGACACAACTGGGGGTCGCATGAACACGAACACGAACACGAACACGAACACGAACACGAACACGAACACGAACCGAATCCATAGCCTCGTCTACATTGACGTCGGGAGGCGTCGACGCCGGCGCCCTGCGTGTGCCGGCGCCCTGCGTGTGCGCCCTACCGAGCCTGAATCTCATCAATAATCGCGGCGTTCCCAGCCTCCTTCCGTCCGCCGCAGATCGTACGTTGGCCAATAATGCTCATCGATCTTCAGCGTAATGACTTCGACTGCGTTATTCCACGTCAAGGTCTTCAACAAGACGGGCGTGCGATCTGCTTTTCCGCCTACAGCCGCCATAAATGCGTCAAGATCCGGAGTCGGCTTACCGTCCACCTCGACGATTCGGCGCGGCGGCCACAGCCCCGAGCGGCTCGCGGGGGAGCCGTATAGATAGTAGGCAACGAATACGCCTTCAGCCGGAATCCCGCGCTGCGCCGCCAACGCGCGATGCGGAGCCTGCAGCGTCGCTCCGGCCCACAGGACGATCCGGTCGATATCGCGTCCGGTGAGGATCACGGTATCGAGTTCGAGCGGTAATTCTGCACCGTCGCGCCATACCTCGGCGCGCACATGCGGCGTCTGGGCGGCGCGCTCGACCTGTTCGAAGCAATTGACGGGCTGATCGTCGATGGTGAGCAACAGATCGCCGGTTCGCAACACCGTTGCCGCGGGTGACCCGGCCACCAGGCGCGCCACGCTGAGCACTTGTCGTTGCGCCGGGCTGCGGAGCTCCGCTTGATGAAGCCAGCGCCCACTCAGGCCCAATTCTCGTGCGCTCGATAACGGCACTGGCGATAGTTCGGCCTCGAGCGAGCGTAATTGTCCACCGTTGCGGATCGCGTCCAACATGTCGACGACGAGATGGATGGGTTCACCCATTTTCCGTTCGGTGAGTTCGTTGCCATCGTCGAGCGCAAACGAAGACCACAGCGCCAGCACGCCGCCCGATTTGTCCACGATGATGCCGTCGTAATCGTTCGGACCATTGACGAGCGTCACCACCTCGGTGTTCGACTCGCGAAAAGCCGGAGTCCGCGGGATGGGCAAACGAATGGGCTCGACTCCAGCAACTTGACTCGCCTCAACCATCACGCGCTGGTCTCGGCCCATGCCGACCACACGGACGGATTCACCCGGCTTGAGATCGCGAACCTCGAGCCGTGCCGACCGTACCGGCGTCTCACCAATGATCCGGGGATCGTAAGACACTACGGCCAGGTTATGCAGCGGATGCACGAATACGACTTTTCCCGGGACCTCGAGCGCACCGGAAAAGGTGATACGGACGTCGCCTTCTGCGATCGGCACGGTCGTGCGATCGACGACGACGAGACCCCGCCGCGTGTCGATGATGACGCCGGTCCCGTGAAAGGTCCGGCCGGTAATACCTGACACGGGATACGGTACATCGAAGTTCACAGCCACCAGCGATTGCGCGAGATTTCCAGCGCGCGAGTCCGCAACGGCTCCTGCCACCGTGGTAGCCGGAGTCGCGCGCGACCGGGGTGCAGCCGGACTCGCCAACGGCCGGCACGGCCAGTAACCAAGGGCATCGTCGCGTTTGCAGCGGCGCGCGGGAAACCAGCTGCGATCGATCCGCACAGACTGTACCTGCGTTGCGCTCGCGTCTTCGAAAGTGAAGTAACGGACATTGACGCGATCGCCGTCGGCGAGTTCCGCAATCGCTTCCTCCAAGTCATCCAGATTCCCGATCATCTTCCCCGCGAACTGCGTGATGACGGCGCCGCGCGAGATGCCTGCCGCGCCGAATATGTAGCCGGCGTTCGCGACGTAAAGCCCGTTAACGGGCGTATTCAGGTGTCGCGCCTGCTGGTAAGAAAGGCGGTGGACGACCGCGTCACCGAATTCGATATATTCGTCGGGGCTCATCGTGGACAAGTCATCCACGGGCAGAGTTTGCTCGAATACCCGATCGCGACGTTGAACCTGCACGGTGACCGCCCGTCCGGCGGCGGCGTCGAGTACGTCCGCGAGAGCGGTGAAATCAGTCACCGGTCGACCGTCCATCTTGAGCAGGATGTCGCCTGCCTCCAGCCAGGCGTGTGCCGCTGATCCCGGTTGGACATGAGATACCACCAACATGCCCACGTGCTTCGGAAAAGCCTTGCGTATCTCGGTCTCGGATTGCGGCGACAGACCGAGCCTTCGCAACTCGTCGAATGGGGTGTAGTTGAACTCGATTTGCAACGTTCCGCGGGGGATCGGCTGATTCTGTTCGATGTAGCGCAGCGCGCGTATGACACGATCCAGCGGCAGATAGAAGCTGGAGGCAGCGCCGGTCGCCGCGCCTGCATTGAGCGCTATCGCACGCCCACGAATGTCGATGACCGGAGAGCCGGATGAGCCGCCCGAGGTACTCGAGGCGGCCTGATAATAAAACGTATTGAAATCGTTGTACTTGCCAACCCCGTACACGGGTGCCTGGCGATCGAGGCGGGCGAGCGTTCCCGAATTGAACGACAGTTGTTCACCCGCGTTGTTTCCCACCACCCGGATATCGGTGCCGACCTGAGCGCCCGCTGAAAATAGCGGGATCTGCTCCGGCGTAATGAAGCGCAGTTTCGAAGGGTCGTACCTGTAGAAGCCGAAATCGTGTACCGGATCGCGGTAGACCGGAAATAGCTGAACTTCTTCTCGGTTGAGAAAAACCGCCTCCGCAGTGACAGGCCCCGGCGTGACCACATGTCGGTTAGTCAGAATAAGACCCCGTTTGGCGTCGACGACGAAGCCGGTGGCCTGCAGCGAAGCATTGATTTCGGTATCGAAACTGCGCGCCAAATCCACTTGTATGGCGACGACGCCCCGAGAGATCCGCTCGAGCGTGCTGGCCCAGTCCGGAGGACTAACCTGAGCCGCGCGAGCCGACCCGTAATCCGCGGGTGGCGAAGGCAGTGCAGCAGCGTTATGTTGCGAGAACGCGTCGTTCCCGTTCAGAACGACGAGTACGACGAAAGCGACCGCGCGATGGTAGGGATTGGGCATTATTTCTCAGCAACTATCGGATTTCGCAAAGGATGTATTTTGTCACCGGATTGCCATTTTCGCCTGCTGCATTGCGATATGAGTTGCCTGGTAAAACCCCTTAGTCCCCTCTGCAGAACCTGACGCTTTTGTGTGCTAGATTGGGTTTCGCCGTCGCAGAACGGCATCGCCCGGTGGGGTGCTTAATGAATTATCACGGCCTGACAAGACTAGGAGGTCACGTTGGTGCGAACCGTGTTTATCGTGCAGGGGGAGAAGTCCGCCGTTGACCTAAGGTCGCTGCTTGCCTTACCGCAGTGGCAACCGCGGCGCGTCATGCATGCTGATCAGATTAGGACTGAATTGGCGGGTAGGGACTGTCGTGTCGGTATCGTCGTTTTCGACGACGGATTGGCCTGCTCTCCGAATGAATTTGCGGAACTGGTGGCCGATTCCGCAATGGAATGGATTGCAATCATGCCGCGATGCTGTGTGCACGACCCCGTCGTTGCCCGCGCGCTATCCTCGCAATTCTTCGACTATCTCACGCTTCCGATAGATCAAGCTCGCCTGCTGTTCTGTGTCGGCCATGCCTACGGCAAAGCAGTGCTGCGCCAGTCCGCCCACACGCCAATCGTGCCTTTCGACGGTCAACACCGGATGATCGGCAGCAGTCCGAGAATGCTGGCACTTTACGCGAAGATCGAACGAATCATGCGGGTTTGCGCTCCGGTCCTCATTGCCGGCGAGAGTGGCGTCGGCAAGGAACTCGTGGCTCTCGCCCTGCACCACGGCTCGGCAAAACAGGGCGGCCCCTTCATCCCGGTGAACTGCGGCGCGATACCCGAAACTCTAATAGCGTCCTTGTTGTTCGGGCATGAGAAGGGCGCTTTCACGGGCGCGTATGGAAAGCAGATCGGCAGCATCGAAGCCGCGAACGGTGGCACGATCTTTCTCGACGAGATCGGCGACTTGCCGTTGACGGCGCAAGCGAGCTTGCTGCGCTTTCTGCAAGAGTCGACCGTGGTGAGGATCGGATCCACACGAACGCTGCGTATTGATGCCCGGGTCATTGCGGCCACACATGTGGATCTCGAGGCGGCGGTACGCGCCGGCCGCTTCCGAGAGGACCTTTACTACCGCCTAAACGTCATGCACGTGGAAGTGCCGCCGCTGCGCCAGCGCGGCGCCGACATCATCGCGCTAGCGCAACATTTTTTTGCCAGCAACCGCGCCGCCATTGCGCCGGGCGCCCGCGGCTTTGCCGACGATGCGGTAAAAGCCATGCAGAAGCATTCTTGGCCCGGAAATGTCCGCGAACTCTTCAACCGGCTGCATCGGGCGATGGTCCTGTGCGAAGGCCCGCTCATCACGGCCGGTGATTTGCTCCTGGACTCTCACGCCGGCGCCAGTAATTTCGTATCGCTCGCAACGGCGCGCAGCGGCATCGAGCGCGATATCGTGGAGTCGGCCTTGATGCGCCACGGCCACAACGTGGCCGCTACCGCGCGCGAATTGTCGGTTTCGCGGGTGACTCTCTACCGCCTGTTGAGACGCCTGGGCATCTCGGCGAAACGGGAGATCAAAGCCATCGGCGCGGCTGATTCACGAACAGGGACGTTGCGTCAGGAGGAAATATGAAGCGAGTGCCGCGCCGGACAAGCATTCCCGTGCTGTTAACGCTGGTCACTATGCTTCCAGTAAAGGCGTTCTGCGCGGAGGCGCCCGACGACAGCCCCGATCCGGCAGCGCTGCAGCGCACCCTGGAGCAGAGCGAGCAGAGATTGCGCGACCTGGAGGAGCAGATTGCGGCAGAGCGGCAACAGCTCGACACCGAGCGGCGCGCGCTCGATGCCTATCGGCGTAGTTCGGATGCCGAATTGCAGCAAGCGGTGGGCAAAGGGGCGGCCGCCGGCGCCGATCAGCCAGCTCCGGTCGGTGAGGCGCCCCGCCAACCTGACGCGCCCGCCGTGACGGCGCAGATCTTCGATGAGCCGACGGCGTTGACGCCCCGCGGCAAGCTCGTGATCGAACCGGCGACGCAGTACGTGCATTCGACCAACAACCAAGTCGCGCTGGTTGGATACACGGTGCTGCCGGCCTTGACGATTGGCCTGATCAATATTCAGCGAATCGAGAGCAACCTTACAGATTTTTCGTTGACCGGGAGGTACGGAATCACGCCCCGGATCGAACTGGAAGTCAAGGCGCCTTATATCCTCGAGAACACCACCACCGAAACCCGTCCACTCGCGACCGCATCCACCACCAATTCGTATTTCAACTCCAGTGGAAACGGGATCGGTGATGTTGAAGTCGCGCTACGGACTCAGTTGAACCATTTCTCTGGCGACAACGTGGTGTGGCTTGGTTCGTTGCGCTTCAAGACGCATACCGGTACGGACGTGTTCCAGGAACCTCTGGACCCGCAAACAGACCTTCAGACACGGCTCGCTACAGGTTCCGGTTTCAATGCGGTTCAGCCGGGTTTCACGTTCCTCTTCCCCTCGGATCCGGCGGTCTTTTTCGGTGGCGCAGCCTATACGTATAGCTTCGCGCGCGACGTTGGCTTCGGCTATGGACGTGTAGATCCAGGCGGAATACTCGACTTGACGATGGGCATGGGCCTGGCGCTGAACGAGCGCGCCTCGTTCAGCGTCGGATATCAGCATAGCGTCGTCTACCAGACTAACCAACCCACGGCCGCGACGGGTCTCGCGCTGGCTCGAACCGGGACCCTGCAATTGGGCACGCTGCGCTTCGGTGTCTCATATCGAATCACGGAACGACTCAACTTCAATACGACTATCGGTGTGGGCGTGACTCGGGACTCTCCGGATCTCGAGGCGACGATTCGGCTTCCGTATCGCTTCTAGACTCAAACGTTACGGTCCAGTGGCCACCTGCTGACGGATCGAGTTGGCGAGAGTGAACGCATTCAAGAACGCCATACTGTTGAGCGTCGCAGAAATCGTGGTCTGAGTTTGAATGGTCGCGGCATGCACGCTGTTCTGCACTGCCGTGGTAATCGCCGCGGCGTTCGGGAGATTGTTCAGGACAACGACCTGGCCGGTCGTGCCGACGGGAATCGTTTGCGTGGTACTGGCTGTCGTGGCCGTGCCGGCGGGATTCGCCGGCCGGCTAACCGGAGACGGCGAAGCAGGCGAGTTCGTAGTCGGCGACGCGCTTGTCGCGGCGGCTGCAACACTTGCGGTGGCAGCTGCAACACTTGGGGTGACGGCTGCGAAACTCGGGCTGCTTGAGGCACTCGGCGCGGTGCTGGATCCGGATTGGGGTAAAGTGCCATTGGCCGTCGCTACCGCAGTCGCCAAGGCGCTACCCATTTGTGCCATTGATCCTGATTGCGTTCCTGTCGACGACACGGCCCCGGTGTTGCCGCCCGATGAGGTGATGCTCGGACCGGTGACCGCGGAGGGACTGGGCGCCGCGACCGCACCGCTGGTTGCGGTTGACGGCGCCGGCGAAATAGCGGCCTGCCGCATGGGCAAGGAGGCAGCAGGGGCTGATGCCGAGGAGCCTGATGCAGAGGGAACCGTCGATGCTGCTGCGTTCCTCACGACGGTTGAGGCGGCACCGGCGAGGCTCACGTTCCCCGGTGTTTGCATGAACTGCACGATCTCGGCCAGAGGTCCCGTGACAGTGATCGTCGGCATCCCACCGCTGTTGAGGCGATCCAAATTAGAAATGACGATTTGCATCCGTGCAACGACGACGCCATCGATTTCGACAACCCGCTGGATCGCGAAATTCGCGACCAGGCTTCCCAGGTCGAGGCCGCCGCGCAAATCGCGCAGGCTCTCCTCGGGCACTATTTCCCACGGCTCTGCCGTAAGATCTCGAGCCAGCGCTGCTGCGGCCACCGTTGCGGCCGCCGGCGCCAACGCTATGGCCGCCGAGCACACTCCAGAAACGATTTTTTGAATACGCTGCATGTTTGCCACTCCCAAGTCAGAAGCGACTCGCGTTAGGGATCGTCAGAATTTCCAGTCCAAGCGCATTCCGATCAACCGCGACGGACAGCGGTGCAGTCAGTCTGGCATTCCAGTCCGCGCGGGAATTGAATTGAGCCAAATCACGATGACTGCGTATCACGAAGAACAGATCGCCGACGCGTGCGCGCTCAAACTCGCTGCGCGTGAGGATTCGAGCACCGAGCGCTGGGTCGCCGATCAGGACACGTTTTCCATCGAGCCCCTTCACGACGACAAAGTGACGGTAGCCATGGTCCGAGATCAATGCAATTCCTGGGACACCGACCTTTGCCAGCGTGTCCAATGACGTACGTACCCCGTCAGATTGGTAGCCGCTTGCATCGAGATAACGCTTCATATCGAGGAGCGAAAAGCCCTTCGACGTTATCTGCGCCTGATCGCCGGCAACGAACATCGCTTTGAATACGGAAGATTCGTCAGTTGGCCGGCCATATTGGAACGTCAACAGGGTCGCCACCGCCGCCGAACCGCAACTGAAATCATATTGCTGATGCGTCGTTCTTTGGAACGCACGCTGGAACTTGATCTCTTTGATGCTGCGCACGCGCATGACGGCGTCTTCTGTCGCACTGACCTGCACGATCGATGCACGCGCAACGGTCGATGCGGCCGCCGCTCCCCATACGTTCTCGGAGGCTGCCATCATTGCGAGAAGCACCACGAACAGCGCAGACACCACGGGGCGAAGCGTCATCGCCGTTACTTCGGATTCGTCAGTTGCAGGTTCAAGATCGTCGAATTCTGGATCAGCACATTGTTGCCCGAGTTTTGAATGACGATCGGAATTCCGGACGAGTTGGAAAAGGCGCCTTCGCCGATGGTATTCGTGCCCGTCGTGAGGTTCGATGCAACGTTACCGGCTACAGTGCCGGTCGCGTTGATTTGATTCAGATGAGTATCTGTACCGCCGCGTTGAGTCGCGAGTTCGGCATCACCCAGCACGCTTGCAGCGAGCAGATCTGCGGCCTTCGTCTCGGGCTCTGCGGTCTTCCCCGCCTTCGTCTGATCCGCGACCAACGCCTTGGCGGGGCGAGCTGGGACGTCCGCTGCCGCCGAAGTCTGCTTCGACGCCACCGACAGTGGTTCTTCGGACACCGCAATTCCCACCGGTGCAGCGCTGAGCATACAAATGGCCGCCGCAGACAGGGCCGCTGAACTGATGTAATTCATGACACGCTTCCTCATGGTAGGGGAGCCGGGACGGGACGCAGTATTGCGCCTCGCCCCGGATCCCACACCGTCATCAATGAGCCGACGTTGACAGATTCGCCTGTACGTTGACGCTCTGTTGGATCAAGGAGGAGATGCCGCTATTCTGGCTCGCCACCGTGAGGCCCGCGCTGTTCGTAAAGGCGTTGGTGATGGTGTTCGACATGTTGAAGGTGCCTGCAGTCACCGCATTCGAGCCGCCCATACCGCCAACCGCACCGTTGCCGACGCCTCCTGCGCCCGAGGTCAGGCTTTGGCTGCCGCCGGTCCCGGCTCCGCCGTTGCCGCCGCTGCCGCCGTTGCCGCCGCTGCCAGCATTGCCCAGCGTCGCCGTCGCACCGCCATTCGTCGAGCTGCCGTTGGCCGCAGAGCCGCCGGCCCCGCTCGCTCCGCCGGTGTTCGTGGCGTTGCCGCCTTGACCGCCCGTCGAGTTACCACCCGCACCGCCCGTACCTTGATTCGGGGTGAACGTGCCGCCAGACCCCCCGGAACCGCCCGTGCCGCCCATGCCGCCGGCGCCGCCGCCGCCGCCATTCCCAGCGGTTGAGCTGCCATTGGTCGAGCTGCCGTTCGTTGAACTACCGTTGGTAGCCGAACCCCCCGATCCGCCGGCCCCGCCATTGGTATTGGCATTTCCAGCCGCGCCACTCGCACCAGCGCCGTTACCGCCTGCGGCAGAGCCGGCCGCACCCGCCGAACCGCCCGCCGCGCCCGAGCCCGCTGCACCCGCGCCGCCGCCGCCGCTGGAACCGCCCGCCGCGTAGCCGCCGGCACCACCGCTCGAATAATGATGACCGCCGTTACCGCCGGCACCACCGGTAGTATTGCCGACGTTTCCGCTACTACCACCGCCGCCGCCAGCACCCGCACCGCCATATCCAGCCGAACCGCTGCTACCACCCGTAGCGAGGCCGCCTGCGCCGCCGGTGGCTCCGCCGCCGTTGCCGCTCGCGAAGGTTCCCGCAGCTCCGCCCTTACCGCCGTTGCCGGCGCTAGCGCTGCCGTTCGTCGCGCTGCCGTTCGTCGCGCCGCCGTTGGCGGCACTGCCGCCCGCTGCGCCGACGGCGCCTGCGGCGCCATTGGCAGTTGCACCGTTGCCACCGGTGCCGGTGTTGCTGGAGTTGCCAGCGTTGCCGCCTTGGGCTGCGCCAGCGTTGCCGCCGTTAGCACCGATCGCGCCCGCCGCGAAGCCGCCGTTACCGCTGTTGCCCGCACTCGCGCTTCCATTGGTCGAGCTGCCATTGCTGGTGTCGCCGTTGCTCACTGAACCACCGGCCGCACCGGTCGCGCCCACCGCGCCCGCGCCTCCGTTGGTGGTCATGGCGGCGCTCGAACTACCGCTGTTGCCGCCTTTGCCGGCCCCGCCCTTGCCGCCGTTCGCGTTCCCGTTATTCCACGCGTTATTGCCGATGTTCTGCACGGTGTTGCCTGACACCGTGGCGTTCAACGTCGACGTTGCTGCGACGGTCGTATTCCACGTCGACGAGTTGCTGGTCGAGTTTGACGTGTCGTTCGAAGTTGTCGTGCTGTGATTGTCCATCCAAGCGGTCGAGGCATCGTTTGCTTGGGGACTGCTATTGCCACCTTGGGTAGTGGTGGCCGTTGCCGTCTGTGTGGTATCGGTCGAGTTTGTGTTGGTGTTAGTCGGGCTCGCTAACGCGGATCCCGACGCTAGTATCAAAGCTATCGCCGTGGCCAATGTACGATTACTCATCGAAATCTCTCCGGTAGTTAGGTTTGTTAGTAATGACAGAAAAATAGGTCTGCTGAAGGCTGAGCTTGGACTCCCTCGTCGCATGATCCGCAAACTATTACGTAGCAAGTAACGTGCCGGCCGTTGGACGCACTCAAGTCATTGAAAATGCGGGCCTTGCGTGGCGATGGAAACGTCGAAAGCGTTAACTGAATGAAACATGTAACGCCGGTGCAATTCAAAATCTAAACCGATGATAAGTACCGCAACAACGCCCCAGACTGCGCAGTCGGTAGAGCCACAATGTAGCGGTAGAAATTGAGTTCGGCGTCGCATAGCGCGGTCGGCTTAGACATTGAGACTTCTGGCTTAGCCACCATCTTCACAACGTCTGGATGGAGATGCTCGAGCAAGACCATGGATCGACTCAGCAGCGGTAAAATTTCGGCTTCAGTCGGCGTCTTGGCGGGCTTTACGGCGGCTGCGTCAATCAAAGCACTGAGAGTCTGTGCCTCGGCATTTCGAACGTCTTGGGAAACGAGGTTCTGAATATCCATAAGGCGACCAGCCTCCGGAAACAGAAAACGCACACAATACGTGGGGTCTATATTTTGCAGCTCGGACAGCTCGGCAAGCTGGATCCTCCAATAAGCGACCAGTTCTTGATCCGGTCCTGTCCGAAGGTACTTACGCAACAGATTCTGCATCCGGGCATGCACTATCGCCAAAAGCTCACGCTCGGAGTCGCCCGCTTGCATACCGGCGATGAGCTCTTGCTTGATTCTTGCGTATTCGAGCGGGTCTCTTCGCTTGATGGCCGCCAACGCCGGGACCTCGGCAAGCTGATTGTCGGCAATCGCTGCATTGCGCCAATCCGCCACCGGGGTACTCACATAGTCTCGAGCCTCCACGATGGCGGTGATCACATGAGCGGATATCAATTCATCCCGTGTTGGGTACCATGTGCCGGATGCCGCAGGGCTTGTGAGGCGATCGACAAATGCCGGCGTCACACCATGACGTAAATAGAATTGTCTGTTATTGGCGCCCTCTGCACCCGCAGAATGGAACCCGAGTCGACCCGTCTCGCCTAAGTACCTGTCCTTGCCGGCGATGAACGCGATCATGCATGCGTTCACACACGAGCGGGATGTAAAGGTGACCAATCCATATGACTCGATGAGTTCGGCAAGCTTCAATCCTTCGGTGATCCCGCCTCCAGAATTGTTAAGATGGATAAGTTTCACGTTGGGCGTTGCTTCGAGGACGGTCTTAACCGCAGCCGCGGTGCCATTCGACAGCCCCCCTGACAGTTCGATCTCGGTTGGGTTGCGGAGCAAACGAATCTGATAGTGTGGAGTCTCGCCCGCGTGGACCAACATGGCGGCCGCCCGCCGGATCAGCGGTATTTGAGTAACGAATGCCCCTGCGGCTTGAATCGTTCCGAGAACGATCATGACCCTCGCGGTTACCGCCCATCCGGCACTCCCGCCACGCGCCACATGCTTTTCAGCAGATCGCCAAGTCCCGATAGCTTGCCAAACCGTAAGGGCGGCAACGAATCCGAGTACGAAAAGGATCCAGAGTCCCGTTCCGTAAATCCCAAGCCGATCGCTAAGTTTCGAATTGTTAATCGCCGTCAGCGCCGGGATGATTGCGAGCGTGACCAGCGCACCGTTGACCCAATATGAAACGGGAAGAGAAAAATCACCACGCCACTGCCGTACAAGGTAGTTAGCGCGAGATTTCGTGGGCTCGGTGGCGCCGCTATCCTTGGTGCCCGTTTCTTGTGGAGAACCATCTTCCGGTATGCCGGCCGGCGGCGCAGGGCTCGCGGAAACCGCGGATGACGGCTGCTCAAATAGCGCGCCCATTGAATCGGCACGTACCCAGTCTGCGAAACCGTCATTCCCCACCAGATCGTCGGCGCGCAGCTTGGAATTCTGCGCGGCTCTACGCAATCTATGAAATGGGTACGGCCCGAGCCGTGCAGCGCCCCTTCGCACAAACCAGCCATCGCCGGCCGGACGGCTTTGCGCGCGAGGCGATGAACTTGTTTCCATTTCGAACGGATTGGCAGGGATCGCGAAACCCGGCGAGGACGCTTGCTCGAATAGGCTGCTGATTGAATCGGCACGTACCCAGTCTGCGAAATCGCCTTGCCTCACCAGATCGTCGGGGCGCAGCGTGGAATTGCGCGCGGCTCTACGCAATCTACGTAACGGGTACGGCCCCAGCTGTATAGTGCGCCTTCGCACAAACCAGCGATCGTCTTCCATGATAATGATCACCGCCATCGTTCCGCGGGTGCGGAAGCCTTCGCGCGAATTCTACGTGGATGCCGCGAGCGCCGCGCAACTGGGAGCGGACGGCGAGAGCCGACGGGGCCTGCGCACGCAGTTAAATCCAAGAATCCATAAGGCTTGTGCTGCGACGCGATTTATCTCCCTGCGCACGTGTGCAGGCCAAGCTTAACGAGTTCGTCAAATCGGTCGCGCCCTAATCAGCATCTTGTTCTCTACGGCTACTTGTTTCCCTGCGCTTGAGCAGTCGCAGGGCGAGCCGGGCAAGCATCGGCACGGTCGCCGGCCGCAATAAGCGGCGGTCATATCCAGCCATCCGCCGTTCGTTCTCGGCAAGACATAGCTCAATCAGCGCAGGCGGCTCGATCGCAATGCCGATCTGTTCGGCCCCGGTCATCGCGAAATTCGCATCTTGCATCTCGCCTTTCTGGTCGATTCCGCGAGCGATGCCGATGCGCTCCCAGATCAAGAAGGCCCACACTGCACCGGATTTCAATATAAACCACGGTCGCCGCCACCATGGCATGGTGCGTCGATGCCACGCCGCCCAGTTGACGAAAAATAGGATGTGGCGGGTCTCCTCCTGCATTACCGGCTCGAATGTCTCGATCAGTTCCGGGGGGAAGTAGCCGGAACTCCGTGCAGCCTCGAATAACCCAAACGCGAAAAAGCTGTCAACGCACTCGCTATAACCGGTCACGAGCCATGCCCACTCGGCGTTGCTGGGCATTGGGTAGTCCGGTTCTGGTTCGAGTTGGATGCCGTAGGCCTGCACGAGGTTCGACAGCACGACCTTGTGGCGCGCTTCTTCGCCCGCATCCATTTCAAGAGCATTGCGCAGCAGGGGATCGCTGACCGACGCTGCAAAGGCTTTCACGCGGATCGATGCCCGGCCTTCGGTCTGGACGGCAATGTCCCAAATCGGAAGGCTTGTCACCCGTTGCCGTGCATCGGGCGCCAGCTCAGGCCATGCAATCACGGCAGGCTTATAAGGATTGTGAGTTTCCAGCAGCATGCGACAGAACATCTGCTTGTGTTCTTCCGATCCGATTCTAAGCGAGCGCTCTGGGTCTGGTCCTGACCAGTTGCGCATGACGAAGTCGGCCACTGACAGACTCAATGGAGGATGGCTGGCTTCGCCCGCGCACTGAGGCCAGCCTGGCCGTTCTGTATCTTCATTTGGTCCTTGCACGCCTTTGCCGCCTCGTTGTACGAAATGGATGTATTCGCAGCCATCTGTTTACTCATGCAATTGGCTAGCTGACGCCTCTGGATCGCCGCGTGGCTCGGAGAGTTGGCGGCAAACGCGTCGGCACCAACAAACATCATGCCGGCCATGGCAATCAGCATTGATGCGCGATTCATAAAATGCTGTTGCTTCAAGCCTATGCACAGTATGGCAGTCATTCCTCGACGTCATTCACATCGGGCGCACGCCGCTCTTCGATCTCAAGCAGCGCGCGCTCCATCGGCAGCTCAGAGCTGTGTGCTTCTGCAGTACTCTCCGGGATCCCGACGTCATCGGATTCCAGGTCGTCAAACGGTCCCACCCAATCTTCCGGCTGCTCGCAGTCATCCAGCTCCAGCGTTACCCACTCATCCAGTGAATTTTCCTCCACGGACCCATCGGCGTACTGAATGTCGATCGAGCGATCACCGTCATCTACACTGACAACCTGAAAGATGTCACCGCTTTGCCGATCCCGATACCACTGCCCGGGTATCGCGTTGGTGTGAATATTCATGATCCCTCCGACTTGAGCAATTATCCTGGTGAACACACTAGACGCAGTCTCCCGGGCAAGGAATGCGGTGAACTACCTAAGAATCGGAGGGCAGTCGCGTTGCGCGTGAGCGAACTGCCACCAAGCATGTTGCAATGCGGCTCGCGGCAAAGCGATCGACAAGAGTGAGGGCGTATGGCCGACCAAATAACGGATGTCCCCATACTGGAGCCGTGATGTTGCAACGTTCGGGTCGGCGTCTTTCCGGAGTGCGAGGAATTCCGCCTTTCAATACAAGATTTCGACCGGAGAGCTGAAGATGTAACCCACACCGCGCTCTGTGACGATGAACCGAGGCTGCGAGGGGTCGGGTTCGATCTTGCGGCGCAGTCGCAATACCTGAATATCGATCGCCCGGTCGTAGACTTCGTTGTCGTACACGCGGCTTGCTTCGAGAAGTTGATCCCGCGTCAGTATGCGCTCCGGGGCGGCGAGCAAGGCCGCAAGCAAATTGAACTCGCCATTGGTCAGAACGATCTGTCGTCCTTCGCGTTGCTTGAGCCGGCGCGTGCGCAAGTTGAGTTCGAACTCGGCAAATCGGTAGGCGCGAATCTCTTTCTGTCGCGCCGTCCCCGTCCCCGGCGCTGCGCCCTTCGTCCGCCGCAGCACGGTCCGTATGCGCGCCAGCAATTCCCGGGGACTGAAGGGCTTGGTCAGATAGTCATCGGCACCCAGTTCAAGTGCCATCACGCGATCGGCCTCATCGCGCACGCCGGTCAGCATGACGATGGGTATCGCCGACTGATCACGCAGCGATCGGGCAATCGCCATGCCATCCTCACCGGCGAGGCGCAGGTCGAGAACGATGAGGTCGATTGCCTCTGCGGCGAGAATCTGTGACATTTCCTTGCCGCTTGATGCGACGCTCACCCGCAGCATGTTTGCCAGCAGATACTCCTGCAGCAGTGCGCGGATCTCCGGATCATCGTCTATGACCAAAATGTGCGGCTGAATGCTCTCCGGCATGATTCTAACCTCCCAGGATTCAGTGAATGGAACCCAGCACCCGTGCGAGCGACTCGGCAAGGTCGCGGCTATGCAGCGGCTTACGCAACACCTCGTTCACACCGATTTCGGCCGCACGGTTCGTGAGCTGCGCGCCGCCGTAACCACTCATCAAAATAATCGGTACGGCGGGCCGAAGCAGCCGGATCTCGCGGGCAAGTTCGGTACCGATGAGATCGGGCATCGATTCATCGGTAAGGACGACATCAAACCGCTCGGGCTTGGCCCGAAATGCCTGCAGCGCCACGACGCTGGAGTCGAAGCCTACCGGCTCGTAGCCAAGCTTGGCGATGATTTCTTCGGCGAGCGCAACGAGCGGGCGCTCATCATCCACGATCATCACGGTTTCGCCGTTGCCGTGCGGCAGCGCCCGGGCGGTCTCGACGACCGGTGTGGGGGTTTCGCCCGCGACCGGCAGCCAGATCACAAACGTAGTGCCTTCGCCTGCTTGGGTGGTGACGTCAATGGCGCCCCCAAGGTCTGTAACGATGCCGTGCACCAGCGACAGTCCGAGGCCGGTGCCTTCGCCGACGCTCTTGGTCGTGAAGAATGGATCGAACATGCGCTCGAGCACCGCGGGCGGGATGCCGGTGCCGGTGTCGCTCACGGCAAGTCGTATGTACGGCCCCGGCGTGAGTGAGCCGCGTGAAATCGCCCGGACCTCATTCAACTCGATGCATTCGAGAATAACGCGCAGTACGCCGTGCTCCATAGCCTGAATCGCATTGGTGCACAGGTTCATGGCCACTTGGTGCAAATACGTCGCATCGCACATCACCGCGGCATTACCCGCTTCAATCTTGCTCTCGAGACGGATCTGCGCCGGCAGTGATGCTTCGAGTAATTCGAGCGTCTCCGAAATGACGGACTGAACGTTCACCGGCGCGCGCTCGCCAAGGCCGCTGCGGCTGAATCCGAGTATGCCTTCGACCAGCATCTTGGCGCGCTCAGCCGCGTTCATGACGTTGTCGAGATAGCGGCGCAAGGGGCTGCCTTCCGCAGAATGCTGATGTGCAAGCTCGCCGTACCCCAGGATCGCTCCTAAGATGTTGTTGAAGTCATGAGCGATACCACCGGCCAGCGTACCAATAGCCTCCATCTTATGCGACTGCCTCAGTTGCGCTTCCAGCTGTTCCTTGTCGACTTGTGCCTGCCGCTGTGCGGTCACGTCAATGGACGAGCCCACGAACCTGAATGGGTTGCCCTCCGAGTCACGCAATAAACGGCCGCGCGCCTGCAACCAGTGCCAATCGCCGTTCGATTGCCGGACACGATATTCGCATTCATAGTGAGACGTGCGTCCTTCGAAATGGTCTCGGAGCGCGGCGTCAAAGCGCGGCCTATCATCGGAATGGATGTCGATGTGCGCCAGCCATGCGGTGCGGGTATTGACGCCAGCCGCACTTTGACCGTAAAGCATTTTCATCTTCGGCGAAAGGAACAGGCGGTCGGTCGCGATGTCCCAATCCCAATGCCCCTCGTTCGCTCCCTCCATGGCGAGCGCATAGCGCTCTTCGCTTTCGCGCAGCGCGCGCTCACTGGCCGCGACCCGACGGATCTGGCGCGACAAAGCGGCAATGGTCAACGCGCCCAGGAGCACGAAGATCAACGTACGCACCGTGACTCTGAGCGTTTCATCGCGCCATGACTGCAGCGCGACGGCGGCGTCGCGCGTCACCGCGACCTTGAGGAGCGTAGCTCTCACGCGCGCCACCGCGATGAAGTCCTCGCTGCCGTCAATGGGGTTCACGAGCCGGACTGTCGGCGCTGCCGGCACTGCCGCGAGCGCGGGGAACTTCCGCCCAACGGCATCCAGGGTGGGCGGATTGCGTGCGAGCAGCGTCCCATCATCGCGCACCAACTGAATTGCGCTGCCCATGCCGAGATTGACGGCTCGATAGAACTGCTTGAGATCATCGAGGTCGACGATTGCAGTGACGACGCCTGCGAAACCGCCGTTTTCATCGTCGAGCCGGCGCGAGAGAATGATGGCGGCGCGACCTTCGGAACGCGTGACGAGCGGTTCGCTCATGAACAGTCCCTTCGCCGTTCCATCGCGTTGCGCGATGAAGTACGAGCGGTCGGAGACATTGTGACTCGGCGGCGAGATGCCGCGCGAGCCATAACGCTGATTGCCCTGCGCATCGACAATCATGACCTGGCGCACTTGCTGCACTCCCGCAGTGCGACTCGCAAGAACATCGTCGCGATGCTCCACCGGAATCTGCTGGCTGTCGCTGCGATACCAGCGCGCGGTGTCGAGCAACAGAAGATCGACCGACTGCAAACTCCAGGCGGTTTGTTCGGCGAGCGCATTTGCCAAGTTGCTGAGTTCGCGATCGGTCGCGAGGATCGAATAGCGATAGGACCGCCAGGCGTCGTAGGCCGAGGAGCCGGCGAATGCGACGATGATGAGAACGCTGAGCAGGACCACGGCGAGCCACAGGCGCTTGAACCGGATCGCACCGGTGTCGAGTGAAGCATGGTTTGTCGCTGGGGACATTCGGTGCACCGTGCGCATTAAGCCGGTGTGCCGATCATACCGCGGACGGCCTCCAGCAGATCGCGGCGCATCAGGGGCTTCGCAATGACTTGCTGCACGCCCAGGGTGCGTGCTGTCGCGCCGGCGTCGCACAGACCGGAGCGAAACTGGCCTGAGATCGCGATCAAGGGCGTACCCGGATGCGCCGCCTGTATAGCGGGTACCCAATGCAAACCCGCCTGTTTCGGCATGTAGACACTAAGGATTACCAGATCCGCGGGGCAACCGCGCCGTATGTCGCGCAGAGCGCCGAGCCGGACACGATATCCGGCTTCGCTCAGCCACTCCTGGAGCAGGGTGCGCATGAGATAGTCTTCCTCGTAAATCACGATGTCCAACATGTTCACAGGGTGTCGGGTCGCGTCGCCGCCGCGATTTCGCGCCGCTCGCATCTCATTTCAATCGTAATGAACCACGCCCGATCGATGCCGCCTCCAAGCCAGGACAAATCATTTCAAATGAAATACTCGAAACGGCTCTTGCAATCACCCCACGATGCGGCAAGCCCAGACTCCCCGCCGAAGCATCACCAGGAGCCCAGTTTTGCGACAGTGTATTGCTACGTTACGAAGTTTTTTCCTCGAAAGTCGGCAGCGGCCAACGGGGTTTTGCGAACGCCGGATAGTTGGCGCCCGCCTTCGCGCGACCATCCAGCGTAAGAATCCACGCCGCGTTCCGGTGCCCCCATGCTCGCCATAGTCCGGATCGCGCTAAGCCGACCCTATACGTTTATCGTGGCGGCCTTGCTCATTTTCCTCATCGGTACGCTCGCGGCACTGCGCATGCCGGTCGACATCTTTCCGAGCATCAATATTCCTATCATCGGCGTGGCCTTTCAATACCAGGGCTTGCCGCCCGACCAGATGGCCGGGCGCATCATCACCCCGTTCGAGCGCGCGCTGACGACGACGGTCAACGACATCGAGCACTTCGAGGCGAATTCCTACACGACCTACGGTATCGTCAAGATCTACTTCCATCCCACCGTCAATATTGCCACCGCCAACGCCCAGGTCACCGCGATATCGCAGAGCTTGCTCAAGCAAATGCCCCCCGGAACGACGCCGCCGCTGATCATCAATTACAGCGCCTCGTCGGTACCGATTATTCAACTCGCCCTGTCGGGCAAGGGACTCACCGAGCAAAACCTCGCCGATCTCGGCGTCAATTTCGTGCGACCGCGTCTGGTCACGGTGCAGGGCGCGGGCATTCCCTGGCCGTTCGGCGGCAAGTCGCCGCAGGTGATGTTCGACCTCGATACCGCCGCGCTCGAGGCGCGCGGCCTGACGGGGCTCGACGTCGCCAATGCGCTCGCCGCGCAGAACCTCATCACCCCAGTGGGCTCCGAAAAGATCGGTGATTACGAATACACCGTCAACCTCAACAGCGCGCCGTCAAAAATCCAGGAACTCGGCGACCTGCCGATCAAGAACGTCGGGGGCGCGATGGTGTACATGCACGACGTCGCGCATGTGCACAACGGCAATGCGGTGCAGACCAATGTGGTCCATGTCGACGGTAATCGCTCGGTGCTGATCAGCGTGTTCAAGAACGGCACGACCTCGACCCTCGACATCGTCAGCGGCATCAAGAACATGCTGAGACTCATCAAGCCCTCGCTGCCGGATGCACTCGAAATCAAGCCAATCGGCGATCAGTCGACATTTGTGCGGGCCTCTATTCAGGGGGTGATCCGCGAAGGGGTGATCGCCGCGGCGCTAACCAGCCTGATGATCCTGTTGTTTCTCGGCAGCTGGCGCTCGACTCTGATCGTGACTACTTCAATACCGCTGTCGATCTTGGGTGCGATCGGCGCACTGTCGGCAATCGGCGAAACTCTCAACATCATGACCTTAGGGGGCCTCGCGCTCGCCGTGGGCATACTCGTCGACGAGGCGACGGTGACGATCGAGAGCATCAACTACCACCTCGAAGAGGGAAAGGAGGTGGAAACCGCGATCATTGACGGCGCCTCGCAGATCGTCATCCCGGCTTTCGTGTCCCTGCTCTGCATCTGCATCGTGTTCATTCCGATGTTCTTCCTGAGCGGCGTGGCGCGCTTTCTGTTTATGCCGATGGCGGAGAGCGTAATGTTCGCCATGGTCTTTTCGTTCTTGTTGTCGCGGACACTGGTGCCGACGATCGCGAAATATCTACTTCGCAAGCACGTGGGCGTCGTCGGCGAACGTGGCGACGGCGTCGAATCGCCGCCCAGAAACCCGCTGGTGCGCTTTCAACACGGCTTCGAGAATAGTTTTGCGCGGCTGCGCGCCGGATATCACGATTTGCTGGCCCTCGCCATCGAGCACCGAAGGCTCTTTGTCGGCGGGTTCCTGGGCTTCATCGCGGTTTCATTCCTGCTTGCGCCATTTCTCGGCCGCAATTTCTTCCCGCAGGTTGACGGCGGCCAGATGCTGCTGCATGTACGGACGCCGGTCGGGATGCGTATCGAGGAGACCGCCGCGCGTTTCGCCGAGGTGGAGAAGGCGATCCGCGAGGTGATCCCGCCAGCCGAAGTGGCGGCGGTGGCGGACAACATCGGCACTTATCTTTCGGCGATCAATACGATCTACAACAACACTGGTACGATCGGCGAGTCGGACGGAGACATCCAGATCTCGCTCAACGAGGGGCATGCGCCCACTGCCGACTACGTCAGTCGTCTGCGCGATGAACTGCCCCGCCGTTTCCCCGGCACGACGTTCTCGTTCCTGCCCGCCGACATCGTCAGCCAGATCCTTAATTTCGGCGCGCCGGCGCCGATTGATCTGCAGGTCCGGGGCAACGATCTCGGCGCGGACTATGACTACGCCAACAAGCTCCTGGCGCAGATTCGACATGTCCCGGGCGTCGCCGATGCGCGCATCCAGCAGTCAGCCCGGCAGCCGACGATTGATGTCAACATGGACCGCACGCGGGCCCGATACACCGGCGTGACCGCGGCCGACGTAACCAACAGTCTCGTCGTAAACCTGGCGAGTTCCAGCCAGGTGGCGCCCACCTACTGGCTCAACGAGAAGAACGGCGTTACTTATCCGATCGCGCTGCAGACTCCGCAATACCAAATCGATACACTCCCGGCGCTGCAGAATCTGCCGATCAACGCCACCGGCGCGCCAACCACGGTGCTGGGCGGCATCGCCGACATCCGCCGCACCCACAGCGACGCGGTGGTCTCGCAGTACGACATCGCTCCGATGGTTGAGATCTACGCGACGACTCAAGGGCGAGATCTCGGCGCGGTCTCCGCCGATATCCGCAAGATCATGGCCAGGAACGACAAGGACAAGCCGAAAGGGTCGATCGTCGCCCTGGTCGGTCAGACGGCGACCATGAACAGCGCCTACTCCGGCCTGCTGTTCGGCCTGCTTGGCGCCATCGTGCTGGTCTATTTCGTGGTCGTGATCAACTTCCAGTCGTGGACCGACCCCTTCGTCATCATCACCGCACTGCCGGCCGCGATCGCCGGCATTGTCTGGATGCTGTTTGCGACGCACACCACGCTGTCGGTCCCGGCTCTCACCGGCGCCATCATGTGCATGGGCGTCGCCACCGCGAACAGCGTGCTGGTGGTGAGTTTCGCGCGCGAGAAGCTCAACGAGCTCGGCGATGCGACGCAAGCCGCGCTCGAGGCCGGATTCGTGCGCCTGCGCCCGGTGTTGATGACCGCGCTCGCGATGGTGATCGGCATGCTGCCCATGGCGCTGGGTCTTGGCGAGGGTGGTGAGCAGAATGCGCCGCTCGGCCGTGCCGTGATCGGCGGCCTGATCTTCGCCACCGTCTCGACGCTGTTCTTCGTCCCTGTGATGTTCAGCATTATTCACCGGCACCGCGCCCCAAAGCCGGCGCCGACGACCCATTTTGGAGCAGCCCATGTCCCAGCCTGATGAAAATCCCCGCCGTCCTGTTCCGCGCCGCCTTACCCTGGTCGGGGGGGCATTCGTGCTTCTCGCCATCGCCGTTGCCGCTTATGGCCTCGGCACCCGCGCGGCGCAAAACGCGCGCCTGCACGATTTGACCGAAGCGCAGGCCGCGCCGGTGGTGGCCCTCGTCACGCCCACCAGTGTAAAGAATGACGCGGGCTTGGACTTGCCCGGGCGTCTGCAAGCGTACATCCAAGCGCCCATCTATGCTCGCGTCCCCGGCTACCTGAAAAGCTGGAAGCACGATATCGGCGACAAGGTGAAGGCCGGCGACGTGCTCGCCGAAATCGATACGCCCGATCTCGACCAGCAGCTCATGCAGGCCCGCGCCGACTTGAGCGTCGCCCAGGCGAATGCGAAGCTCGCGCAGATCAGCGCCGAGCGATGGCAGTCGCTCGCCAGCACCGACGCCGTCGCCAAGCAAGACGTCGATACGCGCACTTTCACCTGGAACGCCAATATCGCCCAGGTCAAGTCGGCGCAGGCGAACGTGAACCACCTGGCCGCCGAGGAAGGCTTCAAACGCCTCATCGCGCCATTCGATGGCATCGTCACCGCGCGTGCAACCGACATCGGTGCGCTGATCAACGTGGGGGCCGCCGGCGGCGCGCAGCTGTTCGTTGTCTCCGAAACGGGGAAGCTGCGCGTCTATGTCAACGTGCCGCAGAACTATGTTCCCAGCGTGCCGCCGGGCACCCAGGCCACGATCAGCGTGCCCGAACATCCCGGCAAGACCTATCGTGGAACGGTCGAGGCTTCCTCCCAGGCAGTCGACCCGACCACCGGCACCACCCTGATGCAGCTCATCGTCGACAATAGCGCGGGTGAGATGATGCCGGGCGACTATGCCAGCATCCATCTGCAAATTGCCGCCGCCGCCCATGTGCTCAGCGTGCCCTCGAGCGCGCTGATTTTCGACGCCAAGGGGCTCTCCATCGCCACCGTGGATTCGAGCAATCGCGTACTGCTCAAGCCGGTCTCGATCGAACGCGATCTGGGTGCGGTCGTCGAACTCGCCTCTGGCCTGGCGCCGAACGACCGCGTGATCGAAAACCCGCCCGATGGAATCGGCAATGGCGACCAAGTGCGCCTCGCCGGCGCGGCGGCGGGCGGCGCGCTCGACGGCAGTAAGTCGAAGAATAAAAATGCAGCGGGCTAAGGGGGTATCTTGGCCCGCCGGCCTCTCGCTGACGCTGCTGCTTGGCGCGTGTTCGCTCGCGCCGCCGTTGAAAACCCCGGACATTCCCACCGCGAATGCCTATAAGGAAATCGGGCCCTGGACGCAGGCGCAGCCGGCCGACCGCCTGCCACGCGACAGCTGGTGGACGCTGTACGACAGCGCGGAGCTCGATGAGCTGCAGAAAAGGCTGATCGCCGGGAACCCGACACTTGCCGCCGCGCTGGCCGATTACGCGCAGGCTAGGGCGCTCTCGGATCAGGCGCGCGCGGGGCTGTTCCCCACGCTGGGCTTAAGCGCCAGCGTCGAGCGCGATCGCGAATCGATCCACGCGCCTCTCAGAGGACCTACCACACCGACCTACTACAATGTCAACTCGGTAGGTGGCAATGTCGGCTACGAGCTCGATCTGTGGGGGCAGATTCACAACGAGGTCGCCGCGGGCGAGGCCAACGCCGCCGCGGCCGCCGCGGATCTTGAGAATGCTCGCCTGTCGCTGATCGCGCAGCTGGTCGACGATTACATTCAGCTGCGCAGCCTCGATCGCGACAGCGCGATCCTCGATGAGACGGTGAGGGCCTATGCGCGGGCGCTCAAGCTGACCGAGCAGCGCCATGATGCCGGCATCGCACCCGGCCTCGATGTCGCGCAGGCGCAGACCCAGCTCGATGACGCACGCTCCCAAGTGGCGCAGACCCTCGCGCAGCGCGCGCTGATGGAACACGCCATTGCGGCGCTGCTCGGGGTATCGGCCTCGACGTTCTCGATCAAGCCGCAGATCGTCGCCCTCCAGCTTCCGCAGATTCCCAGCGGCGTCCCCACCACCCTGCTGCAGCGCCGTCCGGATATCGCCGGCGCGCAGCGGCGCATGATTGCGGCTAATGCCAACATTGGGGTCGCGCGTGCGGCATATTTTCCCGCGCTCACGCTCGGCGCTCAGGGCGGCTTCCAGAGCACCGGCCTCTCGAATTGGCTGAGCGCGCCGAGCACGTTCTGGGCGGTCGGTCCGAACGCCCTGCTCAGCGTGTTTGACGGTGGTCTGCGGCGCGCGCAGGTCGCCCAAGCGCGGGCCGAATTCGATGCCTCCGCCGCGAACTACCGCGGCACCGTCGTCGGCGCGTTTCAGCAGGTCGAAGACAGCCTCGCCACACTGAATCACTACCACGACGCCGCCGGTGAAGAAAAAGCCGCAGTCGACGCCGCGCAGCGCACGCTGAACTTCGCCTTGGCGCTCTACCAGCAGGGTGCAACCGACTATCTCACCGTCGTCACCTCGCAGACCGCCCTTCTGCAGACCCAGTTGGAGGCGCTCAACCTCGATACCCTGCAACTGCGCTCCAGCGTCGACCTGATCCGTGCGCTCGGCGGTGGCTGGGAAGATTCCGCGAGGCCGCAGAACGGCAAGCCGACGGACACGAAGCAGCGTGGATAGACGGCCGCCCTCCGCCGGGACCGCAACGGCTAGAGCTGGTCAGCCAACCCGAGCGCGGTGATCGCTGGGGTCAGAAATGACGACTATAAGGAGGACGCCGACAGCACGAAGAACGTCGCGACCTTAGTCAAATGTAGTCGGACATCGTCGCCGGAAGTCCCGTGGCGCGAACCAACCTGTGTACATGCGCGCTGGTTCGTGACAAGAAGACGGCAGCCTGGCGACGTACCTCAAGGGTCGTCCCCGGCGGCATAGTCATACCGAATTGTGGGCGCTGTCGCCCCCGGTGACAGCGTAGGTCGCACCGGAAACCATGCGCGCCGCATCGGAGGCGAGGAAGACCACCACCGGTGCGACATCTTCGGGCTCGATCCACGGCACGCCGAGCGGTGTCTTGGCGGTGAGAATCTTCCGGGCCGCTTCTTCGTCTGCTGATGATCCGGTCGGCGACCTGCCGCTGTCTTCGAGGACCTGTGCATAGCGCTCCTGATGGCGGGTCAGTGGCGTGTCGATGAGGCCGGGAATGACTGCGTTTACCGTGACGTTGTACCGCCCGAGTTCCAGCGCTGCTGATTTCATCAAGCCGATAATTCCCCATTTCGACGCCGAGTAGGAAGCTCCGTACTTCGTACCGTGCTGCCCCTGAGTCGAGGAGGTCAAGATGATGTGTCCGCCACCGCGCTCCACCATATAAGGCGCGAAGGCCCGGACGGCGTTCGCGGTGCCCGTCAGGTTGACGTCGATCGTGATGTTCCAGTCCGTATCCTCCATCTCGAGCAGCGGATGGAAGCTCTGGATGCCGGCATTGGCGAACAAGATATCGATGCCGCCGAACTCACGCTGCACCCGGACAGCGGCCGCGCGCAGCGCCGGCAGGTGACGCTGGTCGAGCACGACGCTCAGCCAGCGGCGGCCGGTTGCTTCGACTAGGCGTCCCGTCTCCGTCAAGTCGCCCGGGTTCGCCGGCTCAACACCAGAGCGGGGGTCGACTGGACCGCAGATATCGATGCCGACGAGGTCCGCGCCCTCGCGAGCAAAGGCAATGGCGGTGGCGCGGCCAATGCCGCGAGCGGCGCCGGTGACCACGGCCACCTTGCCGCGTAGACACTCGCCCAGTTTTAATGTTGCTGCGGTTTTCACGGTCATGGCTGTTTCCATTCAATGGTGACCAGGTGACTAGTATCATCCCAGAGTCGAATCACCGGCTGAGAGCGGTTGTCCTCATACCCCAGAGCACTCAGGCTGGCCGTGCTCAGGAAAAAGAATCTCCCGGTTTCCGGTCCGAGGCCGAGCCAGCGGGCAGCCCTACTTACGTTCCACTCCCGCCGTAAGCGGTTTCCAAAATGAGATTAGTCGTTCTCCAGAAATGCTCGCGGAGCAACGAGCAGGCTTTGACCGCATCGCGCTCCAAAGTTGCCTTCATCAGCTCTTCGTGTTCTTGAAGCACGTTGCGCTGTTGATTCTGTTCGGCGACGGCGATTTGCCAAAGGAAACGATAACGCTCGGCGTGCTGATACATTAGCTTGCAGAAGTAGAGGAGCCATTCGGAGTTGCACGCCGAGATCAGCGCGGCGTGAAAGTCATCATGGGCGACCCACAATGCTCCTCGTTCGCTGACAGGTATGTCAGCCGGGTAAGGCGGACTACGAGCCAATCGATGAAAGGCAGCCACGATGCGCGACTCCCAAGCGAGATCGCCGCGCTCGATGGAGCGCTGCAACGCTACGCTTTCGACCGTGACGCGCGTCTCCGTAATATCCATGAGCTGTTCACGACTGGCGGGCGTGGTTCGAAATCCGCGTTGGTCCACGGCCTCAACGAGCCCATCGGTCACGAGCCGCGAGAGTGCTTCTCGCAAAGCACTCGAACTGAATCCATAGCGTTGCATCAACGGCTTAACCCGTAACTTCTCGTTGGGCTTCAAGCGACCGCTGATGATCTCAGCGCGTAGTCGCTCTATTGCCATGGATGTTTGGGTTGTGGAAGTGCCCGTCCGGGCGGCCGACCGCTCTAACCCTGTTTCGTTCAAGCGAACTCCTCACTGGCTACGTGACTGGCTTGACCGAATGTTAGTCCAATCGTCGCTTTACCTGCAGCACAATTATTTACCGATGATTATTGATACTACCTTACATACTAAGAAAAAACCATAAAAAACTTGACTACCTTAATTAGGCGGCTATAGTACGTAAAATAGGGACAAAGCCGAGGCGGGGCGGAGAAAGCGGGGGGCGGCAGATCCGTGGCAGGAAGCTCTTCAGTCCATATCACGGATTTGTCACGTCTCTCAGCCAAGCAATGTTGCGAAGCGCCAAGCGCTTGGGCATTGCTCTCCCGAACACCTTTGGCCGCGGCCCCTCGGCAATCCGCTCAATCGCGAGCCCGAGAGTCATCACTCGCATGTGATCTTCGATAAGCGGGCGACATATAAATACATAAGGGGGGGACGACATATGACTGGTAATCGATCGAGTCCGCGTCGGCTGGCGCAGTTATTTAAGAAGTTCATCGTCACGCTGTGCGCCGTTTGGCTGCCTGTAGTGGTGTTGGCTGAAGGCACGCCCACTGCCGCGGCCCCAGGGGCCGCCGCCGCGATCGAGGAGATTGTGGTTACCGCTCAGCGGCGCGAAGAAAACCTTCAAAAGACCTCGGTGCCAATAGACGTCGTGTCGGGCGAGGCGCTGAAGAACGCTAACGTCCTGCGGATGACGGACCTCTCCGCCGTCGTGCCGGGCCTGCAAATCGGACAAGGCGCCGGACCGACTCAGATCTATATCCGCGGTGTCGGCGACTTTGGCTCGACCCCGATCAACAACCCAGCCGTGGCCGCCAATATCGACGGCGTCTACGTTGCGAGGTCTCAGGCGCTCGAAGGCAACTTCTTTGACGTGGCGCGCGTCGAGGTCCTCAAAGGCCCGCAGGGCACGCTGTACGGCCGCAACGCCAGCGGCGGAGCCATCAATATCATTACAAACAGGCCGAGCTTCGACGCTGTTAGCGGATACGGCGAGGTTGAAGTAGGCAACTACTCCATGCGCGCATTTCAAGGCGCGCTCAACCTGCCGGTCTCGAGCAATCTCGCCGTTCGCCTCTCGGGCCAAGCCGTGGACCGAGACGGCTACGTCCCGACGACCGGGGGCAACGACGACAAGCACCAGGCCGGAAGACTGCAGGTCCTATGGAGCACGGACAATGTGACGCTCTTGATCGCAGGCGACTATGCTCATGTCGGCGGCGTTGGGCCAGACTTCGTTGTCCAGTCAAACAACCGTGCAGGAACCGGTTCGCCGTATACGTCCGAGCTCTCGCCGGCGGCAAGAAATTACTTCTACGCGGCCGCCGCCACTCAAGGGCTCTGTATACCGGGAGGCTTCTTCCCAGGCTACTCCGGGGCCGGCGATTGCCCGGCCATGGCACCGTATCCTTCACCACCGTTCCCGCCCGGGGCCGCCGGGCCCTACGACTCCCTCGTCGCATTCCCGAATGGACTGCCGCGCCAGGACAACAAGTTCTATGACGCTCACGCCGAGCTGACCGTCGACTTCGGTGCCTCGCAGCTCACCGTGCTTCCCGCACATCGCGTCGCAGAGTTGGACAACATCACATTTCCGGGCAGCTTCCTCTACATGAGTGAGGGCACGTCAACGGCAAATTCGATGGAAGCCCGGCTCGGCGGCACGAGCAGCAGCTTGAAGTGGGTCGGCGGGCTTTACTATTTCAAGGAAACTTACGATTCCAACGAGAACATCGATGCCGGCCTCATACAAGACAACTCGCCGGTGACTGACCAGTCAACACGGAGCGAAGCCGCGTTCGGGGAAGTCACTTTCAGCATCACCCCGGAAACGCGGCTGATCGCCGGCGCGCGCTATACGTCGGACCACAAATATCTGGCCACCACACTGACTTCGACGCCGCCCACGATTGCCTATCTGCCGGTGAGCCCACAGGGCACCGGCTGCTTCATGGGGTTGCCGAAACCGTGCACCCTTGAATCTATCGCGGGCGACGCCACCTTCAACAAGCCGACCTGGAAGGTTGGCTTCGAACACGATCTCGCGCCGGATAACATGTTGTATGCGACGGCGAGCAGGGGTTTCAAGGCAGGCGGCTTCAATCAGGCGGCTTCCGTCACTAATCCATCGGCACCATCGCAGTTTGCGCCGGAAACATTGACGGCGTACGAGCTCGGGTCCAAGAACCGATTCTTCGACCAGCGGCTGCAGGTCAACGTCGAGCTCTTTTATTGGGACTACCTGAATCACCAAGAGCCCCACATAAACCTCGACGGCCAAGATCAAATCGCCTTCGCGTACACCAATGCCGGCAAGGCCACTTCCAACGGCGCTGACCTGGAGGTTGAATGGCAGGCGACCAAGGCCGATCGGCTGAACGGCAGTGTCGAATTCAATCACTCGTACTACAACTCGTTCACCTACGATGTCCCGAACAACGCCTCGGGCGGTCCCTTCGCCCGTGGTGTTGGCAACGGCTTTGGCTCGACCGATCCGATGTCTCCGCTGGCGGCCAATACGGCCTGCGCCACCAGCGCCATCACCGCCGGCCCACTGACGGGCGGCGTGCACGTGGATTGCAGCGGCTTTCAATTACTGCACGCTCCCACGTGGTCGAGCAGCGCCGGCTACAGCCACCGCTTCACCTTTGACGCGCGAGGCAGCCTCACGCTCGCGCTGGACGCGCAATACTCCGGTCCCCGGTGGCTCGCGATCGACTTCCTGGCCGCCGAGCGCGCTCCGAGCTACGTTACAACGGACGCCAGTCTGACCTACGTCGCGGCCAGCAATAACTGGTCCGTCGCCGCCTTCGGACGCAACCTAACAAATGAAACTGTGGAGACAGTAGCCTTCGAGAATCCGTTCATCGCGGGCTACGTTGCGGGCAGCGTAGGTCCGCCGCGCACTTATGGCGCCCGCCTTTCCGTCCGTTTCTGAGTCGCAGCACCATGACCAAACCTGCCGCCGTTCTTCGCCAGCCGGAATCGCAGCCCGAAAGCCGCTTGCCCGCGCATGTCAAGCCCTTGCCGCGACCGCAGCCGCTGGGCCGTGCTGTTGAACTCGCGTTCCTGCGCTGGGAGAAACGGGTACTCGCGCCCACCGAACGCTTTTGGCGTGATTTTGGGATGCACGTCGTCGAGTCCGGTCCGCAGCGCCTGCTCGCGCGCGGGATCGGGCAAGCGGCCTGTATCGCTGTGGCCGCGCGCGGTCCCGAAGACCGCTTCATCGGGCCCGCGTTTCGTATGTCGGACGACACGGATCTCGACGTCTACATCAAGACTCTGGACGCGAAGCAACTTTCGCCCGAGCAGATTCCGGGGGGCGGTCGTGGTGTCGAGCTGTTGGATCCGGTGGGGCGCAGCGTCTGGCTACTTGAAGGCCAAGCGCGCGCGGAGCCGTTGCCGAACCGGGCCCCTGTCACGGCGTTGATCAACTCGGCCGTCCATTCGCCGCGGGTGAACCGTACGGTGCGCACGCCGATCGAGCCTGCCAAAGTCATCCGGCTGGGCCATGTGGTGCTGCAGACGGTGGATTTTGCGGCCATGACCGCTTGGTATTTGCGCGTACTCGGCCTCATTCCTACCGACGTCCAGTACCTCGCCGATGGCAGTCCGAACTTGGCGTTTTGTCGCCTAAATCTGGGTGATACGCCGGCCGACCACCACACGCTCGTGATCGTCGGCGCCATTGAGGAGAGATACGAACACAGCGCGTACGAAGTGATCGACCTGGATGCGCTCGGTCAGGGGTATCAAGTGTTGCGCGCCCAAGGGTATCGCCACGTCTGGGGCATCGGCCGGCACTTGTTGGGCAGTCAATTGTTCGACTACTGGCGCGACCCGGATGGCTTCGAGTTGGAGCATTACACCGACGGCGACTTGTTTACCGCCGACGCCGAAACGACCTATTCACCGTTCGACATGGGCAGCCTCTGGGCCTGGGGAGACGACATACCCGCGTCGATGAAGCCGCAGATGAACCTGCGCACGCTGCTGCGCATCGTGAGGCTGTTGCAAGCGAAGCGCATAACCGTCCAGCGCCTGAAGCTGATTTCCGCAGCGCTGAATGCGCCTGCGCGGCCCTGGCTCTAAGCCCTCATACCTATTGGAGCGCCTGTGCCCCGTACCTTGATCCGCTTCCACGACGGCTCCGCCACCCGCTGGGCCGTTCAGTTCGGCTCGCGCCTAGCGGTGCTGCCCATCCATGCTGAGAGCACGGGCGAGTTGCTATCGCAGCACTGGGACACGATCTGGAGCGTCCAGGAGAACGAGGCGAGTGTGAATCGGAACTCGGTCCGCCTGTGTGCGCCGGTGACGACGAACCAGCAATTCATTTGCCAGGGAGTCAATTACCGCAGCCACGTGGAGGAGTCGGGGCTCAAGATCAGCAACTTCCCGTTCAACACGATTTTCACCAAGGCACCCTCATGCATCACGGCAGCCGACGCCGCCGTTGTCCGCCCGGCACACGTCAGCCTCTTGGACTACGAGGTCGAACTGGGCCTCGTGCTGCGCCGCCCGCTGCCTCCGGGGACGACGGTGATGCCTGATGAGTTGGGGCACTGGCTCGCGGGAGTAACCATCGTCAATGACCTCTCGGCGCGCGACGTGCAGTTGCCGCAAGGTCAGTTTTACAAGGGCAAGAGCTATCGCGGCTTTGGCCCAGTGGGTCCTGGTCTGGTGCTCCTGTCGCACCATGAGTGGACGCGGTGGCCGGAACTGCACATGCGACTGTCGGTGAACGGCCAGCCCCGTCAAGACGCCTATTGCCGCGAGATGATTTATTCACCAGCCAGCACGCTCACCGAGCTCGCTGGCATGCATGATGTCAATGCGGGCGACCTGATCGCGACGGGCACACCCGCCGGCTGCGCCGCACGCAGTCCGGGCAAGCTGACCATGTGGGTGCTCAAGCACCTGGTTAGCGACGCGGCCAAGTGGCGACTGTTCATCAACAAAGCCCAGTCGAACCCGGCATACCTGCGGCCTGGAGATCGGATCAGCGCGTCCATTCGCACCGATGATGGTTCCATCGATCTTGGCGAACAGGCGACTGTGATCGTCGCTCCTTAGAATATCGACGCGTCGGTAACCGCGGTGGACAACGGCAATGGCACGCAGACAAGTCGAGCACGACGTATGACAACCCACGCTCACCCGCCGATGCCCGGCCGCCTACGCTCGATGGCCGATCTCAAGGACATTGAGACCGTTCCTTGGCAGGAACGCATTCCAGCAACCGACACCTACACCCTGCTGCGCGACGCCTGCCGGCGCTACCATGACCGCATCGCGCTGCGCCTGCTGTTGAACGGCGCGCCGGACGCCGGCCTGCGCTCGATCAGCTACGCCGAATTGCTCGAGGGCGTTCACCGCACAGCAAACGCGCTGCATGCGCTGGGAGTCCGGACCAAGGTGCCGGTGGCGATCCTGCTGCCGAATCTGATCGAAGGACATTTTGCGCTTTGGGGATCTCAGGCGGCGGGAATCGCCACCCCTATTAACCCGATGTTGGAAGATGCTTACATCGCCCGCATCTGCGCCGAGACTGGGGCGCAAGTGATGGTGGCGCTGGGCCCTGCGCCCGGGTCGCAGATCTGGTCCAAGGCGGTGCGTGTGGCGGAGCAAGTGCCGTCCCTCCACACGCTGTTGCAAGTGGACATGGCCGCGGCGCTCGGTGCCCGACGCGCCGAGACCGGATGGCCGACGTCCGGCGAGACACCCATACGCGAGGGCATCCGCGTTCTGGACTTTCACGGGGAGCTGGCGAAGGCGCCGAGTACAGCGCTCGAGTCCGGGCGCGTATTCGAGGCGTCCGATCACTGTGCTTACTTCCATACCGGGGGTACGACCGGTCACCCCAAGGTGGCCATACATACTCACCTGAACGAAGCCTTCCTCGGCTGGGTGGCCGAATCGTTCTATGAGCCGGATAACGTGCTCCTCGGTGGCTTGCCTCTCTTCCACGTCAACGGCGCACTGATCACGGGACTTGCTGCATTTCACGGTGGATTCGAGGTCGTCATGCTGACGCCGGGCGGTTATCGCACGCCGGGCGTCGTCGAGCACCTGTGGACATTCGTGCAGCGTTTCAATGCGACGGGATTCTCGACCGTTCCGACCATACTTGCCGCATTGATCCACCGCCCGTTCCCCGCCGGCGGCCTGCCGACGCTGCGGCATGTGATGTGCGGCGCGGCGGTCCTGCCTCGGCAGGTAGCCAGCGACTTTGAGCGCATCACGGGACTGCAGATCCACGAGGGCTACGGGCTGACCGAGGGAACCTGCGTGTCGACGCTCAATCCTTTGCTGGGTGAACGGCGACTCGGCAGCGTGGGTATCCGGCTGCCGTACCAGGACCTTCGTGTGTTCCGCATCGACACGGATTTGCGCGCGATCGGCGAGGTCGGCCATTCCGAGATCGGTGTGATCGGCATCAAGGGTCCGAACGTCTTCCCCGGTTACCTGCGGGAGTCGGATAACCGCGGCCTCTGGTTGGCTGAGGGGTGGCTGAACACCGGAGACCTGGGTCGGCTGGATGAGCAAGGCTATCTCACGCTCTGCGGCCGCGCCAAGGAACTCATCATTCGCGGCGGCCACAACATCGATCCGGCATTAATCGAGGACGCCCTGGCCAGTCACGCGGCGGTAGCCCAAGTCGCTGCCGTCGGACAGCCCGACCGGCATGCCGGCGAATTGCCGGTAGCCTTCGTGACGCTCAAGCCTGGCGCGCACGCGACGTTGAGCGAGCTGCAGGCCCACGCCGTCCGTACGGTGCCGGAGCGGGCCGCCGTGCCGGTGCGCATCGAGATCTTGCCGGCCTTGCCCCTGACCGCCGTGGGCAAGATCGCCAAGCCGGTCCTGCGCTTGCGCGCCATCGATCATGCATTGAACCAAGCATTGGCGGAACAGGGGCTGACCGAAGTGCACGCGACGGCCCGTCTCTGCGCCGACCGGGGGATCATCGTCGACCTCGAAGGACCGGCGCTCCAGCGCGAACGAGCATTGGCCTTGGCGGGGCTGTACCCGGTGAGCCCGGAGTGGAAAGAGGCTTCCGGGTGAGTGCGGACGGCGACTTCGTTCCCGAGACCGGGCCGCTCGACACGGACGTGCTCATCGTGGGTCTGGGCCCCGTCGGCGCCGCGTTGGCTAATCTGCTGGGCCGCTACGGCATCACGGTACTGGCGATCGACCAGGCCACGGAGATTTTCACCAAACCACGGGCGATTGCCTTGGATAACGAGGCGCTGAGAATCCTGCAGCTCGTGGGTGTGCGCGACGGGGAATTCGCCACCGTCGGCATTCCGCAAGTGCAGTATCACTCGCCGCTCTTCGGCCGCTTCGCACGCATCAACAGCGCGCGCATCGTCGACGGGCACCCGATGTTGGTCACGTTCTATCAGCCGGAACTCGAGACACTGCTTCGCCGCAAACTCACAGCCCTGCCCACCGTTGAGGTGCAATTGGGCCTGGAACTGGTCGGCTTCACCGAAGACGCGAGCAGCGTGCAGGCGTCTATGAAAGGGTTGGACGGCACGACGCGGCGCATGCGGGCCCGCTATCTCATCGGCACCGACGGCGCCACTTCAACGGTGCGGCGGTTACTCGGCTTGGAGTTCAAGGGTGCGAGCTTCGCGCAGGATTGGCTGATCGTCGATGCGCTCGGTGTGCCCAACCCCATCGATCACTGCGAATTCCTCTGTGATCCGCGGCGGCCCACCCCCCACATGGTGGCCCCGGGTGGGCGCCAGCGCTGGGAGTTCATGTTGCAACCCGGCGAGAGCCGCGAGGAAATGGAGAGGCCCGAGACCATCCGCCGGCTGCTGGCACACTGGTGCGATTCGGAAAACATCCAGATCGAACGCACGGCGGTCTATCGCTTCCACGCCCGTGAGGTGCCGGCCTTCTCCAAAGGGCGCTGCTTTCTGGCCGGCGATGCCGCGCACGTCACGCCACCGTTCGCGGGCCAAGGTCTGGTAGCGGGTCTGCGCGACGTCGCAAATCTCGCGTGGAAGCTCGCCTGGGTGATCCGTGGCCAAGCGAGCCCGGATATTCTGGCCAGCTACGATCAGGAGCGCAGGCCGCACGCTAAAAAGATCATCAATCTCGCACGCTTCCTGGGTGCACTGGTGATGCCCAGCAATCGGCTCACGGCCTTCATGGTGCACGGACTGATGAGCGCCGCTCGCGTGCTTCCCGCAGGTCGCGCGTTGTTCGAGGACCTGAAGATCAAACCAGAGAACACCTTCGATCATGGCCTATTTTGGCGTGATCGCGCCACGCGGCGGTTGAACGCCGGCTCCAGCTTTCCCCAGGGGTGGGTACGTCCCGCCGCGAGCGGCAAGCCTACCCTGAGCGACGATGCACTCGGCCTGCAGTGGGCGCTGATCGGATTCGGCGTCGATCCCGCAACGGTCGCCGAGCCGAATTTGCTTGCGCGGTGGGACAGAGCCGGCGGCAAGACTTGGCAATGGTGCCAGAGGGCGCAGGCACTGCACCTTGCGCCGCCCGAGCGCAGACTCGAAGCGCTTGACGAAGCACTGCTGCCCAGCAGGGTTCCGTGGGGCTGGGTGGCCCTGGTTCGCCCCGACCGCTGTGTCATGGCCGAAGGCCCCGTGGATCGGACTAACCAGTTGCTTCGCCAGGTGTTGGAACGGTTGCAGCCCGAGGTTGACCGCTAGGATCCACCACTGCGCAATTGGCGCTACGTTTTCGCTACGATTCCTTCCGCCACATTGGGCAGAACGCGCAGCAGGAACGGCAACAAGCGCACGTCGCCGGGGCAAACTTCCTTGGCGCCGCTATGCATACCTTTAAGCGCCGCGCTGGCGACGGCCTCGGCCGAGAGTTTCTTGCCCTGGCGATGCGCGACAGCCGGAGTGTCGACCAACGGCGGGAGCAGCTCAGTGACACTGATTCTCAGGGGCTTCAGCTGTATCCGCAGCGACTTGCAGAGGCTGTGCAAGGCCGCCTTGGACGCCGAGTAAACTGGCGCGCGCGTCGCCGGCGCCAGTGCATACCCGGAGCTGACCACGAGAATCGAGACTGGCGCCGCGCGGCGCAGGCCGGGTATGAAGGCCGCGATCAGATGAATTGCGCCTTCCAGATTGATGCGCAGCTCCGCGGTCAGATCAACGGAGTCCAGGTCGGGCGCGGCAAAGTCGATCTCTCGGAGGCCGCCTGCGTTGCTGATCAGCACGTCGATCGCGGGGTATTCGGCGAGGACGGTCGCTGCAAGACGCCGCACGGCTTCCCGATCCGACACGTCGCAGATATATCCGGTGACGCCGGGTACCTTCTGCTTGAGGCGCTGCAGTTTCGCGGCATCGCGTCCGCAGGTCAGCACCCGGTAGCCCTGCTTGGACAGAGCGGCAACCAACGCCAGTCCAATGCCGGAGGAGCCGCCGCTGACGACCGCCACTTTCTGTCTCGCTACACCGCTGTTCATATGGATCGCTCCTGGCTTGTTCGGGTTCACTGGGTTTCAAACACCGCTCTTAGGTGCGGCTCCCGGCGAAGTCGTAGGCGCCGAACATGCCGAGCTTCACTTTGCCCTGCATCGAATCGCCGGCCACGACACCAGTGAACTGCAGCGTGATCCGGATCGGGGACGTGATCGACGACGACGGAGAGGAGCGACCCTCTAGCTCCGGGCGAGCACCTGATCCAGCGCGGAGCCGATGACGCGCTCCGCGTCCGGCGCGGCGCCCATCGAGCGCCATGCGATCACGCGGTCCGGGCGCACGAGTATCGCGCCCTCCGGGCCGAATTCGCGCCGGCGAATGAACGTCAGCCGCGGATCGAGCCAGTCGCCTTCGGCATGCCCCAGGCGCAGCGCCTTCAAGTCGATGCCGCGCGCACGCGCCGCGGCCTCGGCGGCCTGACACCAGAAGTCACCATTCTCGCCGGCAATCAGCGTGAAGCTTCCGGGCGGCGAGACCTGCCGGAGTGCCTTGCGCTCGCCCTCGCGCTCGACCCAGGCGTGCGGAAGCGGCGAGCCGGGCCGGGTGTCGGGCTCGTAGATGCGGATGTCATCGGGATTGGCGGGTACCGGCGTGCCGTCGTCGACGATGGCCGCGGACCGGAACCGGAAGCCGATTTCCACGTTGTGTTCCTTGAATTCCATCGACTGGCTGGCCATTGCTCGCATGACGGCGGCGCGCCGCGCGTCACCCTCCGGGCCGGGTTCCCACAGCTGCCGCGCGTTGCGCAGGCACTCGTCCGGAGTCAGATCGGCGGTGATCCCCATCGACGCCGTCAGCACGAAGTGGTTGAGCGCGTTCTCGACGGATCGCTGCACGTTGCGCTCGAACGCCGGGAAGCGCTCCGGGTGGTAGGTGTCGAGCAGGGCCTCCCCGGCGCGCCGGTCCAGCACGTGGGCAATCTTCCAGCAGAGGTTGTAGACGTCGTGTACCGCGCTCGTTAGCCCGAGCCCGCCGGTGGGCGGATGGCGGTGGGAGGCATCTCCGAGCAGGAACACGCGGCCGATCTTGGTCTGCTTGGCCACGAGGCCGACCAGCTGCCAGCGGGTGATGATGTGAACGGTCGGATTGAAGTCCGGAATCCCCACGCGTTCGCGCAGCAGCGCCATGACCTTCTCGTCCGTATCGAAGAGCGCCTCCGCGGCCGGAGGGTAGCTCATATGGAACACCCATTCCTCGGACTGGGTACCCCAGTGTGTCGGGCCCATGGGCACCAGCACGCTCTGCGATCCGCCGAACTGCGGGTGCAGGATCCAGCGGATCAGCACGTCGTCGTCCTGCTGCAGGCGCGAAAGGTCCGCGGTCATGTGCACGGTGGCGCTGCGCTGCAGGTCGCGGCTCCCCTCCAGCTCCACGCCGACGAGCCGGCCCACGGTGCGGCCGCCGTCGCAACCGAGCAGGTATTTCGCCCGCACCTGGTAGGTCTCGCCGCTGGCGTGATCCTTGATCGTCGCGGTGACGCCGTCGGCATCCTGCTCCAGGCTCAGCAGTTCGTTGTGAAAGCGGATGCCGTCGGCGTTCAGCTCGTCGGCCCGGCGTTTCAGGACCGGTTCCAGCCGGATCTGCGGCAAGTTGGTCTGGCGGCAGGGACTGGCGGTGACCCACGCCGGATCGGTATAGCCGCCGTCCCAACATTCCATCTTGTGGATCAAGCGGCCCGCGTCGGCGTGCCCGGCGATGCCGAAATACCAGGCCGTATGGCTCATCTGCTCGGGCGGCGTACCGACGGCGTAGATCGCATCGGCGACCCCGACGTCGCTGTACGCCTCCATCGTGCGCTGGTTGAGAACGTGCGCCTTCGGCAGGATCGACGTCGTCGGCGTGGCGCTCACCAGCAGGTGCTGCACACCGTACGTCGACAACAGCATCGAGGCCGTAAGGCCGGCGCCACCACCGCCGACGACCAGCACCGGAACTTGCTCAGTTCTCATCCTCCCCCCTCCTAAGTTCCCCCGTCGCGCGGCCGACCGTCGGGGTATATCTGTAATGATCGTTACAGATAGGGTAGGCCCCGGTCGCGATCCAGTCAAGCGCTACTCGGAACTCGAAGGGTCGGCTAACATGCGCGCATGTCCAGCCGCCCACTCACTCAGCGCCAGAGACAGGGAGCCGTGTCGCGGGACGAAATCCTGGACGCGGCCGAGGCGCTGATGGCGCATCAGGGCTACGATGGCGCCAGCATCTCGGCGATCTGCTCCGAGTGTGGCCTGCCGGCGAGCTCGATCTACTGGCATTTCGGATCCAAGGAGGGCGTGCTGGCCGCCATGATGGAGCGCGGCGCGGCGCGCTTCTTCGCGACGATCGACGCCGTCGGCATCTCACCGGCGCTGCGAGGTCGCGAGGGATTGCACGCGGGACTGCTCGCCGCGAGTCATGCCATCGCCAAGCACCCTGATTTCCTTCGTTTGCTGGTGTTGCTCCTGCTGAGCGGGCACGCCGAGGACACTGTGCGGCGCGTGCGCGCCGGCGGTCGCGAGCGAATGCACCGGCTGATCGCGTCGGCGTATCCCGCGTCCGGCGATGTCCCCAACCGGCCGCTGGCCGACGCCCTGGCCGACGTCGCCCTCGCGATGTTCGATGGGGCATTTCTGGCCGTACAGAACGATCCGCGCATCCGCTACGAGGCGCTGCTGACACAGATGGCGGACGCGCTCGCGTCCCTCGCTGAGGCGGCCATCGCCCCGAACCGGGCCGACGCAACCCGCGTGTCGGTTCCAACAAACCGCTTCCATTCCTCCAAACAACTACTTCCCAAATAGCGAATCTCTGGGTGTCGAGATCGCTACCGCGTTGAACCACAACGCGATCAGGAAATTGCCCCGCATGCGGCACCGTCCGGCGCGTCGCGCCAGGCGCGATGCCCCTCCAGCCACCGGATTGGAAAATACCAATGTACCAACTAGCGTCGGCCGTACCCAGATAGGAATACATCGACCGCGCGCCGTACGGCGCCACTGATGGCGTCCGGCTTCACCGACTCAATGACGCCCAGCAGGACGCGTTGCAGCGCTTCTGATTCCAGCAAGCCGAGAAGGTGCATGGCGGCGGTCTTCGCATCGGCCGTGCGGAGATTTCCGCGCTTCATATTCCGTTTCAGGAATTCGGCGACTCGCTTCTCAATAGGAACGGTCACTCGCTCAAAAGACACCTTCCCAACGTCGGAGTGCCGTGCTTCGGCGATCACCAGGCGCCGGACAGCAATTGCTTCCGGTGAGTACACCACAGCGAGGAATTTCTGCCCGAAATGCACTAGCTCCTGCTTCAAGTCATCCGCGTCTTGGTTCAGGGCACCTACGATTGCCTCCAGCTCGAGTGCCTTGGCATGGTGCATAACCTCGAAGAACAGCTTTTCCTTCGAGGGAAAGTAGTTGTACAGCGTCGCTTTGGAGCCGCCAATACGGGCGCGGATCTCCGACATGGAAGCGCGTTCGAACCCCACCTCGCGAAAGACCTCGGCGGCGGCTTCGAGGATAGCCTGACGTTTTGCTTCGGTCTTGGTCTTCATGATGCAGATTAGCAGAACCGATTGGTACAGTTTAACTGACCATGAGGGACGGGCGTAAGGCGCGCGGGCGCGTACGCCCTGAGGAAAGCGGCAACCGCACGACTTGCCGCCAGCGCGGTCTCCTTTTCATCCGGCGAAGCTTCTCGTACCCGCAGCAGCAGGGGCTCGAGGATTTCGGCCTCGAGCAATGCGCCTAAGTGACTGGCGGCCAGGTCAGGGTCGTCGCGGCGCAGCTTTCCGGATTGCATGCACGCGGACAGGAATGCGGACACGTGTGTCCGCAACGCGGCGATCTTGTCGAAGAACAGTTTGCCGGTGCCGGAGCGCGCCGCCTCCGCGATCATCAGGCGCCGCACCTCCAGCCGTTCAGGGGAACAGAGGAAGTTCAGGACGCTCGTGCCAAAGTGCTCGAGAGCGACCCGAGGATCGACCGATGTGTCGAGATGCTTGAGAGTGCTCGACATGTAATCTTCCACGGCCGCCATCATGCATTCAACAAACAGCACTTCCTTCGAGCGGAAGTGACTGTAGATCGTCGCCTTCGAGCCGCCCGCCAGGGCCGTGATTTCCGCAATCGAGGTCTTGTCGAAGCCTTGTGCGCGGAACAGCCGGTAGGCGGCATCCAGAATCGCTCGCCGCTTGAGGGCGCTTTTCTTCATGTTGTGAGCCTCGCCGCGAATAATTAACCGTACTGATCCGTTCAGTACAGTTTTACTTGACAAGCGCCCCCGGTCAATTAAAATGTACCGTACCGTACAGTACATGAAGGAGCACCCGTCAATGCCAGCGACAAAGAGCCCCCTCGCCAGTGGTTGTCAGCGCATCGTGAGCGTAGCGCTTGCCGCGAGCCTGCTCGCGGCCGGAGGCTGCGCCGAGCTGCCCCGCATGGATCCGCCCCCCGCCGTGAAAGGAGTCGAACAGCTCGCCAGCTCGAACTCGTTCGCCGCAGCGCCCATGGCGTGGCCCGCGGATGGATGGTGGCGCGCTTACGCGGACCCGCAACTCGATGCGCTAATCGAGGAAGCGCTGCGCGATTCGCCTGACCTCGAGCTGGCCCGGGCACGGCTGCACGCGACGATGGCCGCCGTGCAGGGCGCGGGCGCGACGCGGATCCCCGAGGTGACCGGCAGTGCCCTGCTCAACGAAGCAAAGCAGAGCTACAACTATCTGATCCCGCGCCAGGCCCTGCCCCAGGGCTGGAACGACTATGGGCTTGCGACGCTGGATCTGTCTTGGGATCTGGACTTCTGGGGCAAGAATCGAGCGGCCCTCGCTGCCGCGCTCTCGGAGCAGCGGGCCGCAGAGGTCGAGGTAGCAGACGCCCGTCTGATCTTGTCGACTGCCGTGGCTTCGGAGTACGCCGTCCTCGTCCATTTATACACGCTGCGGGACAACGCAGCGGAGACGCTGACTCTTCGCACGAAGACAGTGGCCTTGTTCCGCCAGCGGCACGATTTCGGTCTCGAGACCTTGGCCAGCGTCCGTCAAGTCGAGGCTCGGCAGGCAAGCGCGGAGGGGGACCTGCTTGGTATCGATGAGCGTATCGGCCTGCAACGGAACGGTATCTCGGCGCTCTTGGGCGCAGGTCCGGACCGGGGCTTGGCGATCGCCCGTCCGACGGCCCGGTTCGCCGGGTCCCAAGGCTTGCCCACGAACCTGTCCTTGGAGCTCCTCGGGCGCCGACCTGACATCGTCGCGGCTCGCTCTCGCACCGAAGCCGCCGCCCGGCGTATCGATCAGCAGAAAGCGGGCTTCTACCCGAGTGTGAACCTTATGGCGTTCGTCGGCGTCCAGTCGCTGGGCATCGCGAACTTGACCAAGTCGGGTTCCAGCATCGGCAGCGTGGGTCCGGCCGTCTCGCTGCCCATTTTCAATACGGAGCGGCTGCAGGGCCAATTGCGGGGTGCCCGCGCCGAGTACGACGCCGCTGTCGCGACCTACAACGCCACGCTGTCAAACGCCTTGCGCGAAGTGGCAGACGCGGCGACCAGCCGCAAGTCCCTGGACGGAGAACTCGCCGCCTCGCGCGCAGCGGTCGCAGCGGCCGCGGAAGCACATCAGTTGGTCAGCAAGCGCTACCAAGGTGCGCTTGCGACGTACCTCGACGTACTGGTTGCCGAAGATGACCTGATCTCAGCCCAGCGCGCCGAGGCCGAATTGGAAACGCGCGCCCTGATTCTTGATGTAGCCCTGGTGCGTGCGCTAGGAGGCGGCTTTTCTTCTGATGGCCCGGGCACCCAGCCCGGATCCCCCAAAATTTGATCTTTCATGAGGAGTGTTTTCAATGGACCAGCCAATTCAAGGTTTCACATCAACCATTTCAGCAGCTTCGACGCCGAAGAACTCGGAGGCCAAGCGCGGCATCAAGCGCGCGATTCTGTTCTCTTTGCTCGCACTCACCGTAACGGCTGCCGGAGCCGGCTATTGGGTTTACTGGAAACAGGTCGGATCGCGCTATGTGAAGACCGACAACGCCTATACCGCCGCCGAGGTCGCCCTTGTGACCGCGGAGATCGACGGACCGGTCGCGGCGGTGACTGTCGTCGACAGCCAGCAGGTCAAGCACGGCGACGTCCTGGTCGTGATCGATGACACTGATACCCAACTGGCACTGCGGCAGGCCGAGGCGGATCTCGCGCGCGCCAGGGCGCAGGTCGCGGCGGCAACGGCCGATCTCCAGCGCTCCGGCGTCGACCTGAAACGGCGCGAGGCCTTGGTCTCATCGGGCTCAGTTTCGGGTGATGAGCTGACGAAAGTCATCAACGGCGCGAGCAATGCGCGCGCCTCACTCAACGCTGCCCGCGCCGCGGTGGCGCTGGCCGAGGCCCACGTCGACAAGGCGAACGTCGATCTCGGTCGTACGGTGATTCGCTCGCCGATTGATGGCGTCATCGCCCGACGGCAAGTCCAGCTCGGAGAGCGCGTCCAGGCCTCCACGCCGCTGCTGTCCGTGGTACCGGTGAGCGAGATGTACGTGGACGCGAATTTCAAAGAAGTTCAGCTTAAGCAGGTGCGCCCCGGCCAGAAGGTCGAACTCGTCTCCGATCTGTACGGCGACAAGGTCGCCTTCCACGGCGTCGTGGAGGGATTCAACGGCGGCACCGGCGCGGCCTTCGCCCTGATCCCGGCGCAAAACGCCACCGGCAACTGGATCAAGGTCGTGCAGCGGCTCCCCGTGCGCATCCGTCTGAATCCCGATGAATTGGCGGCCCATCCGCTTCGCGTCGGACTGTCAATGGATGCCAAGGTCGACCTGCGCAGCAACTCGCAGCAACTCGCATCGACATCCGCGGTAACTGATAGCAACTCATAAGCGATCTTTGCAGCAACGCCTGAAGGACCCGTCATGACCAACGCTCCTATGGAAGCCAAGCACCCGTCCCCGCTCGAGGGCGGGATGCTGTGGGTGGGCGGCATCGTGCTCGCACTCGCGAACTTTGTCGCGGTGCTCAACATGACAATTGCCAACGTCACGGTGCCGAATATCGCGGGCGCACTCGGCGCCGGCTCGAGCCAGGGCACCTGGGTGATTACCTCCTACGCGGTGGCGGAGGCCATCACGGTTCCGCTGACTGGATGGTTGTCCGGGCGCTTTGGCGCGGTGCGGCTGTTTTGCATCTCTGTGGTGCTCTTCGGGGTCCTTTCGCTGTTCTGCGGTTTGTCGACCTCCCTCGGAATGCTGCTCGGCATGCGCGTGTTGCAGGGTATGGCGGGGGGGCCGCTGCTGGCGCTCTCCCAGACGCTACTGCTGCGTATCTTCCCCAAGGAGCAGTCCATGCAGGCCATGGGACTTTGGGCGATGACGACACTGCTCGCGCCCGTGGTCGGGCCGGTGCTCGGTGGATGGCTGTGCGACAACTACTCCTGGCCGTGGGTTTTCCTGATCAACGTGCCCATGGCATTGCTCTTCGGTCTGATCGCGTGGGTGCTGCTCAAGCGCTACCAAGATCCTGCGGTCATCAAACCGGTCGACAAGGTCGGCATGCTCCTGCTCGTCATCTGGGTGGCGGCACTGCAGATCATGCTCGATGAGGGCAAGGACAAGGACTGGTTCTCCTCGATGGAGATCCGCGTGCTCGCCATCACAGCCGTGATCGGCTTTATCAGCTTCCTGATCTGGGAATTGACCGAGCAGAATCCGATCGTCGATCTACGCGTCTTCCGCCATCGTGGATTCAGTTCCTGCATGTTGGTGCTCGCGCTGGCCTTCGGCGCCTTCTTCGGCCTCAACGTGCTGACGCCGCAATGGCTGCAGTACAACATGGGCTACACCACCACCTGGGCGGGACTCGTGGTCGCGTGGGGAGGGCTCCTGTCGGTCGTCTTCTCCCCGATCGCGGCCAAGCTCGCTAACCGAGTCGATCCGCGCGTGCTCATCTTCATCGGCTGCTTGTGGCTCGGACTGGATACGTTCTGGCGCGCCTACGCCACCTCCGACATGAGCTACTGGGTGATCTGCATCCCGCTCTTCTTCATGGGGGTCGGCATGCCGATGTACTACGTCCCCCTGACGGGACTTGCCATGGGGTCGGTCAAGGAGGAGGAGACCGCGTCCGCCGCCGGACTCATGAACTTCGTGCGCACGATCTCCGGTGCCATTGCGACTTCCCTTGTCACCACCTCCTGGCAGAACCGCAGCATCATTGCCCACGCCAGGCTCGCCGATATCGTGGACCCGACCGGTCAGGTCGCATCGATGCTTCCTCCCGGTCTGAACGGACAGATGGTGCGCGAGATGCTCAACAACCTCGTGACGAGCCAGAGCCTGACGCTCGCCACCAACGGCCTGATGCTGGTGATCGGCGCGATCTTCATCGTCGCATCCGTTTCGATCGTGCTCGCACCCAAAGCGGCTCGAGCGGTCGACGCTGCCTCGGTCGGCCATTAGGTCGGTTGGCTGTTGACTCGCACAAAGGTATCGAAAATGGCAAACGCGCGACAAACGGTTCACAAGCTACCCGTGTGTTCTACGTTCGAGCGCATCGCATTGCTCTTGCAAGGTGGCGGTGCCTTGGGCGCTTACCAGGCGGGGGTCTATCAGGCCCTCTCCGAAGCACGGCTGCAGCCAGATTGGGTTGCCGGAATCTCGATCGGCGCCATCAACGCGGCACTCATTGCCGGCAACACCCCGGAGACGCGTGTGGCTAAGCTGCGCACATTCTGGGAGCGCATCACCCCGGTGCAGCCGTTGGACAGCATCGCGAAGCTGGGACCCGTTTCTTGGATGAGCGGCGAGATTAGTCGGGGACTGCTCAATCAACTGAGTGCAGGCGCCGCGATGTTGACCGGCGCGCCGAGCTTCTTCGAGCCACGCGTCCCCGTTGCCTGGTTGCAGCCGCCCGGATCACTGGAGGCGACCAGTTACTATGACACCGCGCGACTGAAATCCACGCTCGAAGAGCTGGTCGACTTCGACCTGCTCAATTCCGGGGAGACACGCTTCAGCGTGGGTGCAGTCAATGTCACTTCGGGCAACTTCGTCTATTTCGACACCACGACTCACAGGATCAAACCCGAACATGTGATGGCGAGCGGCGCGTTGCCGCCCGCTTTCCCGGCAATCGAGATCGAGGGTGAGTTCTACTGGGACGGTGGTCTGGTCTCGAACTCCCCGATTCAATGGGTGCTCGAGAGCGAGCCGCAGCGGGACACGCTCGCTTTCCAGGCGGACCTGTGGAATGCGCGCGGTGCCCTTCCGCGCAACGTGGCCGAGGTAATGACCCGCCAGAAAGAGATCCAATATTCGAGCCGGACGCGCAGCAACTCCGATCGGTTTCGGTATACCCAGAAGCTGCGCAATACCTTTGCGAGTCTCCTGGAGAAGCTTCCCGCTGAATTGCAAAACCTGCCTGAACTTGAAGTGCTCCGGCCGGTTGCTAGCGCCAAGGCATACAACATCGTCCAGCTGATCTACCGGGCCAAGGGTTACGAGGGCGACTACAAGGACTACGGGTTCTCCCGGCTCAGCATGGAAGAGCACTGGCGGGCCGGCTACCACGATACGGTGCGTATGCTACGCCACCCCGAAGTGCTGCAACGCCCTAACAACGTTGAAGGTGTGTTCACCTTTGATCTCGGACAACACGGCCGTGAATAGGAGACCCAACGCTATGTGGGGCGATCCGATCGGGACAATTTTCAAGGTGGAAAGATCATGAACGAGCAAGAGGTCCTCGACCGGGCCTTCGCGATGCCACTGACGCAACCGGCATATCCACGCGGGCCCTATCGGTTCGTCGATCGCGAGTACTTCATCGTGACATACCGCACGGACCCCGAGCGCTTGCGCGCTGTGGTGCCGGCGCCGCTCGAGTTCGAATCGCCGCTGGTCAAGTACGAGTTCATCCGCATGCCGGATTCCAGCGGCTTTGGGGACTACACCGAGAGTGGACAGGTGATCCCAGTGTCTTTCCGGGGTCGCAAGGGTAATTACACGCTCTGCATGTACCTCGACGATCATGCGCCCATCGCCGGTGGCCGTGAACTGTGGGGATTCCCGAAAAAGCTCGGGCGTCCAACGCTGCGCACGGAAACCGACATGTTGGTGGGCACTCTCGACTACGGTTCGGTCCGGGTCGCGACGGGAACCATGGGCTACAAGCACCACTCGATGGACCGGGCCAGCGTCAAGACCGCTCTCTCGACGCCCAACTACCTGCTCAAGATCATCCCGCACGTCGACGGTACTCCGAGGATCTGCGAGCTGGTTGAGTACTTCATGGAGAGTATCGAGGTGAAGGGCGCCTGGACGGGACCTGCTGCGCTCTCCCTTACGCCGCACGCGCTGGCGCCAGTTGCCGAGCTGCCGGTCCTCGAAGTCGTCGCAGCGACGCACATCCTGGCTGATCTCACGCTGGGACTGGGCAAGGTGGCTCACGACTACCTCTGCCGATCAAGCACCCTTAAAAAGTATGAAGTTAATACGGAGTTGTCACATGCGTCTTAAAGACAAGGTTGCCATCGTCACCGGGGCCGCAAGCGGCATCGGCAAGGAAATCGCCCGAACGTTTGTGCGCGAAGGCGCACGGGTCATTATCGCCGACCTCAACGCTGCGGCAGCAGCTGCCGCCGCAGCGGAACTGGATGCGTCGGGCAAGCGTTGCCGCAGCATCGCCATGGATGTCAGCGACGAGTCGCAGGTCGAGACCGGGATCGATTCCATCGTCGCCGCGTGGGGGCGCATCGACATTCTGGTGAGCAATGCCGGCATCCAGGTGGTGGCGCCACTTGAGGAGCTTTCCTACGCGGACTGGAAGCGTCTCGTGGCGATACACCTCGATGGCGCATTCCTCACTACCCGTGCGGTTCTGCGGCAGATGTACAAGCAAGGCAGCGGCAGCATCCTCTACATGGGCTCGGTGCATTCGAAGGAAGCCTCGATGCTGAAAGCACCCTACGTGACTGCCAAACACGGACTCATCGGACTCGCCAAAGTCGTCGCCAAGGAAGGCGCTAAACACGGCGTTCGCGCCAACGTCGTCTGCCCGGGCTTCGTGCACACTCCGCTGGTCGACAAACAGATTCCCGAGCAGGCTCGCACACTTGGGATCTCCGAGCAGGCCGTTATCAGGGACATCATGCTCAAAGAAACCGTGGATGGTGAGTTCACGACGACGGGGGACGTCGCCGAGGCAGCGCTGTTTTTTGCGTCTTTTGAATCAAACGCGCTCACGGGGCAATCACTCGTTGTGAGCCACGGCTGGTGCATGCAATAGCGGGTGCTCACGGGACTCATCGCACGACATTCCTGCGGCGTTACAAAACTCGACTAGAGATGACCGGTATGAGTGTCAAGGAAGCGCCAGGATGGCTGCGCGATCACAGCAGCCGCATCATGACCGCGGGAATCGTCCTGGCGCTCTTGTATCTCGGACGGGCCGTGCTGATACCGCTCGCGCTCGCCATCATGCTGAGCTTGTTGGTGGCGCCGCTGGTTCGAGCGCTGCGGCGCATCCGATTCGGCCGGACGTCTTCGGTGCTGATCGCGGTTCTGGCGCTCACGCTGTCGTGCATGGCTGTCGCCATGGTGCTCGGAACACAGATTCTGCGCATCGCCGAGAGCCTTCCTCAATACCAAGCGAATGTGCAACGCAAGATCAGGACCCTTGACGAGGTAACCTTCGGACGGCTCCGCCTGCTGACGAGGCAAGCGAGCCGCCTGATGGAGATCCACGATTCATCAGACACCTCGTCTGGCCCCAATGGCGAGGTCGAGCGCTCCGTGGCGGCAAGGGCGCCGGGCCCCGTGCTGTTGGAGCCGCGCGACGTGCCGTCTCAGCCGCTCGAGCTCATGGGCAAGCTCCTGACTGCCGCTTGGGGACCGATCCAGGCCACGGGTATCGTGTTGCTCGTCCTCATTTTCGTGCTGTTCGAGCATGAATCCCTGCGCGACCGCATCATCCGGATCGCCGGTGCAACCGATATCCGCTCGACGACTGCGGCGCTCAACGACGCCGGTGAGCGCCTCTCCAGGTTCTTCGTCTCGCAGTTCGCGGTCAATCTGGCCTTCGCGGTCGCAATCGGCGTGGTCTTGAGTGTCCTGCGCGTGCCGCAGGCAATTCTCTGCGCAACGCTGGCCGGGGTGATGCGCTTTGTACCGTATGTGGGTGTGGGAATTGCAGCGCTGTTTGCAACGGCGCTTGCCTATGCCGTCGATCCGGGATGGTCGCTCGCGCTGAGCACACTCGGTGCCTTCATCCTTCTCGACATGGTCGCGGGACAATTGCTGGAACCACGCCTGTACGGTCACGCCACCGGACTATCGCCGCTCTCGGTCGTGGTTGCGGCGATCTTCTGGAGTTCACTCTGGGGTCCCGTTGGCCTGATCTTGTCGACTCCCCTGACTTTGTGCCTGCTCGTCGCCGGACGTCACGTCAAGGCGCTCAATATCCTCGAGGTCCTATTGGGGGATGTCCAGCCGCTGACGCTGCCCCAGAACTTCTACCAACGGGCGCTGTCCGGAGACGCCCACGAGATCATCGCCAATGCGCGAGCATTCCTGAAACGCGATTCTCTTGCGACGTATTGCGATCGCGTCCTGCTGCCAGCACTGCACCTTGCAGCCCTCGACGCCGAACCCGGTGCGGCCACCGAAACTCAGCATGTGAAGATCCGCCGCGTGATCGTTGATGTCCTGACAGCCGTAGGCAGCGACAGCCTCAAACTCCCGCGACTGCGACGTCGAGGCTCGGTGCTCCAGGACGTGAGTGCCGGGCGCTGGCTGCGTCAGGAGCGCGAGCAATCGAGCGGCAAATGGCAAGGGCGGCTCGGCGTGCCTTCCGGATCCGTCGTGATCTGCTTGGCACTGGGGTCATCCGCGGATGATCTCGCGGCCGAGCTGCTGGTACGGATGTTGCGGACCCAGACCATCGATGCTCGGCATTTCTCTCCCGGAGACATAAATGTCGGGCTGCCACCCGGTGCGGACCCGGATGGCGTTTCCATCGTGTATCTGGTGAGCGCTTTCCCCAGCCCGGAACGCGACCGCGCCGACTTGCTCATCAAGCAAGTTCACGAGCTACTGCCTCACGCCTACGCCGTGAGGGTTTTTTGTCCCGGATTAACTGCTCAATCGGAGTCGGGCAACAGCGCCGGCGATACGCAACCGACCGTGTGCTCGCTCGGGCAGGCGATCGAAATCTGCGTGTCCTGGCGGGACTTTCGTCGCAAGCAAGACCCATCGCCGGGATCTCAACTGGCAGAGGTTGCGCGCGCTGAGTAGCGCTTTGCGGCTGTGAGTTCCTGTTAATCGCGTCGGTACGCTGACGAGGGGAACTCCGGCACGCGGCAGTGCCGGACATTAACTAGTGACGCAAGGGACAGTATTCAATGACATCGAGAGTTGGAACGACGATATTTCCGTCAGCTCGTGAGGACATGCTTCGAGCGCTCGCGCGACTCCTCGAACGGGTCGCATCGCGCGGACCGCTGCGGCGTTGCGGCCAGACGATTGCCGCGCCGGTCGAGAAGGGGATCCCATGACGGAGCAGAAGGACTCGGTGCCGAATCGGCTGCTGCTGATTGACGACGAACCGATGATCGTCGCGACAATCTCCGACTTTCTGAGACGCGCCGGTTTCGAGGTCACTTTCACCACCGTCGCGAGCGACGCGATTGAATCGGTACGCCGCGGCCGGTTCGCACTGACGATCGTCGATTATGCAATGCCGGGACTCAATGGCCTCGAAGCGGCCGTATTGTTTGCGCAACTGCGACAGCCGTTCATGTTTTTCAGTGCTTATAGCGACGAAGCGCTCGTCTCCGCCGCAATTGCCGCTGGAGCCCTCGCGTATGTGGTCAAACCCATCGATCCGATTCACCTCGTCCCGACCATACGCACAGCGATCCAGCGGGCACGGGAGATCGCGGCACTGGTCGAACAGGTCGAGCGGCTCACGCGAACAATCGACACCAATCGGTCAGACGATCATGGTGTAAATCGGCGTCGCGCCGTTCAGACGAAGGAGCTTCCAATGGTTGCGAAGAGAATTTGCCACTCCTTCGCAGGACTCGCTTCACTTGCCTGCGGTGTCGCGTTCCTGTTGTTCACTCTCCCAGGTCTGGCGCAGCAATCGCTCCAGGTATTGCATGATCATCTGCGTCCCGCGGTTTCCGGCGGGCAAGCGGCGCCAGTGGGTTCGCTGCCTCCGACGCAGCGCCTGAATCTCTCCATCATGCTGCCGCTGCGCAACCCAACCGAATTGATCAGCCTGTTGGGTCGGCTCTATGACCCATCCAGCCCCGATTACCGTCATTTTCTTAGCGTAGCTCAGTTCGCCGAACAGTTCGGCCCCACCATGGAGGATTACCGGGCCGTGGTCGATTTCGCCCAAGCCAACGGTTTTACGGTGACCGATACGCCGGCGAATCGCATGCTCGTGCCGATCAACGGCTCGGTAGCGCAGCTCGAAAAGGCCTTCCATGTGTCGATGAGGATCTATCAACATCCGACGGAGAACCGCACCTTCTATTCGCCGGATCGCGAACCTGCGCTCGCTCTGAGCGTGCCGGTGTGGCACATCGACGGTCTCAACAACTTCTCCATACCGCGCCCCATGGTGACGAAAGCCTCTGCGGCGCAAGCTTTGGCCAACGCCACGGGCTCAGGCCCGGGTGGTTCGTACCTTGGCAGCGACATGCGGGCAGCCTACTACGGTGGGACTGCCCTCACCGGCAGCGGCCAGGTAGTTGGGCTTTGGGAATCGTACAGCTATGACATCAACGACGTGAATTTAGCCTTTAGCAGTGCCGGACAGTCCTACAGCGTCCCCATTAACAACGTTCTGTTGGATGGTGTCACCGTCGGTAACGGCGAAGACGATGCCGAACCGGTGCTGGACATCGTGCAGGCGATTGGTATGGCCCCAGGCCTGAGCCAGGTTCGCGTGTACCTTGGGAACAACCAAGTGGACATATTCAACGCGATGGCCACTGAGAATATTGCCAAACAACTGAGTGTGTCGTACATCTGGGAACCGGATAACTTTTCGACACTCGATCCCTTATTCGAGGAGTTTGTCGCGCAGGGTCAGACTCTTTTCGCTTCTTCCGGGGATAACGGCGCCTACCAAGCGTCGGCGCCTCAATACTATCCGGCGGAAGACGTTTACGTGACGGCTGCCGGCGGGACCAGCTTGGTCACGAATGGCGCGGGTGGCTCTTGGAACTCGGAAACGGCCTGGGAGTACAGCGGCGGTGGCGTCGGTCCCTTCCCCTACGTCATTTCGATTCCGGCCTGGCAGGTGGGGGTGGCCAATTCGTCCAACGGAGGTTCCACAACCCTGCGCAATGTGCCGGACGTAGCTATGGACAGCGATTGGAACAACTACAGCTGCGAATCGGGCGCATGTTCAGGAGGTTGGGGCGGCACCAGCTTCTCGGCGCCACGCTGGGCAGGCTTTATGGCGCTGGTCAATCAGCAGGCCGCGGACCAGGGCAATCCGACTCTGGGCTTCATTGACCCGGCCATCTATTCGATCGGTCAGAGTTCCAACTACGGCAGCGACTTTCACGACATCGTCAGCGGGACTAACGATTGCTGCAGCCAAACGGTCTGGTACATCGCCGTTCCTGGCTACGATCTGGTGACTGGATGGGGAAGCCCGAACGGACAGGCCCTGATCAACGCTCTGGCGGGAGGCTACACGCTTTCGGCTTCGCCGAGCAGCTTGACCATCACCCAAGGCGGCTCCGGCACAACTACCATAACGGTGACGGACGAGGGCGGATTCGCCGGCAGCGTAAATTTAGCCGCGTCGGGCCTGCCCAAGGGCGTGACCGCAGCGTTCAGTACGAATCCCACAACTGGAACCGATCTGCTCACGCTGAGCGCCAGCAGTTCCGCCACCGCCGGAACGGCCACAGTGACCATCACTGGCACCTCTGGCAGCCTCACCGCAACCACCACCTTTCTTCTGACAGTCAAACTGCCGAGCCTCACTATTAGCGTGTCGCCCAATCCTCTGCGGATCAACCAATGCGGCTTGGCCACAGCCAGCATCATGGTGACCGGATTCCAGGGCACCGTAACTCCAACCCTATCCGGTCTGCCCAATGGTATATGGGCATCGTTGAGTCCCAACTCCACAACCGGATCCACGTTGCTCACACTGATCGCGAGTTGCTCCGTCCCCACCGGATGGTACACGGTGACCGTCGCCGCCGAGGCTGGCAGCGAGACTGCATCGACCACCCTTCATTTGATGGTCAATCCCGCGGCGAAAACCTTCACCATAGACGCCTCGCGCACCTCTCTGACCGTAATCGAAGGCAAGAGAAGAACCAGCAGGATCATCGTCACCAGCGTGGACGGATTCAATTCCGCAGTCAGACTTAGCGCCACCGGACTGCCCAGTGGGGTGACGGCGAGGTTCTCTAGGGAATTGGTAACTCCAAAAGCGAACGACAGGGCGACCTCAGTCCTCCGGTTCATCGCTTCCCCCGAGGCACCCGTTGGAACTGCTACCGTAACCGTGACCGGAACTTCCGGCTCAATCAGCGAAAGCACGAACATCACACTAACGGTGCAGAAAAAGTCACGGCATCAGGGTTAAAGCATTCTTCAGAAAACGACGATGGGGATGACGTGCAGCGCGTTGTCGCTCGCCGAGTCGGTCGCGTCGAGCTCAACCGCCCCCACGGGCTTTCCGCTATCGAACGCCGGCTATATGAGCCGCTTTGAACCTGTGTCCTACCGGGCACATTGCTGGTGGTCGGGGTGAAGGGATTTGTTCTGTCCCTGCGGGCTTCGTCCGGGTGCAAGTCAAGGCGGCAAGTCGCCCAAAATAGCCCGCCCAGGGGGCCAGGCCTCGGATCCACCGTTGGTACACTGATCTACTCTGCAGGTGAAGTGTTCCCCTCTGTCATGGCCGCCGCCGTTCCACGGGCGGCAACACGTCCGACAAGGACTCCGATAGCGACCGTGCCAGCGTGAGGCGGCGCAATCGATATAGCCGCTGCACGTAAGCTCGTTCGCTCAAGTCCTCGGGATCCTCGAAGTGCTCGCGCGCCAGGTCATTGAGCGGCCGTATCCGGAACGCCCAGGAGTTCGGCCAGTACCAGGCGACGAGAAAGGGAATCTCGGCGCGGTCGGCGAGTCGCCTGAGCGCCAGGAAGACGGCGGCCGCCGAATCGACGGGCCGGGCGCGAAAGTGCTTGTACTCGACCAAGGCGGCGGGCTCGCCCACGTGGATCTCGGTGAGCAAGAAGTCGAGATCGACCGCCGGGCAGTCCGCGCCCCAACGTCGGTGCCGGTCGGAGATCTCCTGATCCCGCCAACCGGTGCGCTCCTGGCGCACGCCGCCGGCAAACTCGGTCCACGACGAGCGCGGCACCGTGGGGAAGAGATCGAGCGTCTCTTGGGTATTGATGGTCATGAAGCTGGTGGCACGATCAGGCTGATCGTCACTCCTCTTCGTCGGACAGCAGCTCGTCCAGCTCTTTCTGCGCCGCCTCGACTTCCTGCTCGGTGGCGTCCCGCTTTCCGAGAGCATAGTCCTGCAGGAAATCGGTGAGCTCCTCCGCTCGCTTTTGTTCGGGTGGTTTCTTTGCCATGGTGATTTCTCCGGAAGAAGCGCCGGCGACACGCCGCCGCCGGCGTCCTATCTCAGTAAATGCTCGAGGGAATGCCGGCCTCGCGCAGCGCATCCTCGACCTTCGCGGAAGCGTGCACCATGGAGTAGGCGCGCTCCGTGCGCTGCGCGTTGCCCAAATGCGGCTCAGTGCGCTGGAAGAAGTCCTCGAAGCTGCAGCGGCGCAAAAACATGTGCAGGTATGCCGCCTGGCCCTCGTCCTCGAATTCGACCGTCAGCTCAAACGGTTCAGGCACCGAGACTCGGCGCGCGCTCATGACGACGCACCGAGGTCTCGCCGAGCGGGTCCTCTAGCGAACCGCGACAGGATGGTAGCGGTTGCCGCAGCCGCGCTTTGAGAGTCTGTTGCGGGATCGCGATCCCGCAGATCGGCGTACCAGCGCTTGAGTCGCTCGCCCGCATAGATCGCTTCGCGCGCGCCTGGCAGCTGATCGATGACCTCGACGGGCACCGAGAACTGTATTTTGCAGTGGGGGACAGGTACTCCGTCCTCGATCCGGAACGAGCGTTGAAGGCGAAAGTGGCGGCCGACTGGATCAACCCTTTTGCGGCCCGGCCGGCTCCCGCTCAGCATCTCCTCGGTGGCGATGCCGGATGCGATCAAGGCCTCCGGCGCGCCTTCATACATGATGGTAGCGCCGGGGTTGCTGCTGTGATATTGGCCCTGCACGCACACCTTCGGATGCGAGGGCAGCGTGACAAACCAGAGCGGCTTTTCGCCGCGCATCTCAGCCACGGGCCACCTCATCATTGCAGATCACCATGTGCAACCTCGGTTTGGAGACCGACTCGATCCGCACCTCCGCGGCGACTGCCGATAGTTCCTGGGCGAAGCGACTGATGATGCCCATCAATCGATGGCGGTCGGCAGCCGAAACCCGGTGCCCGTGAAACTCGCGGGTGCAGAATTCGTTAACGACGGCCTTGCAGGCAACGATTCCGATCGCTGTTGCGTCATCGCATTCGGATCGAGCCTCAACTAGAGCCGCACTGGCGGCGGCCGGAGTAGAATCACAATCAGCCATGGTCATCTCCTATCGATGGTTGTGGTTAGGGCGTTCGGCGGTCTGATACACCGCCGGGCGCCCGTCTTCTAGGGCCGTTTGCGCTTCGGCGGCTTCAGTAGCTTGTGCCGGACCAGCAGAGAGTCGAGGGCGCGACGCAGCAGCGTCTGCCCGTCGAGCCCCGTCTTCGCCTTCAGTTGATTCAGCAACTCGACCTTTTCAGGATCGAGATACAGTGCTACCTGCGTTCTATGCGTTCGTCCCATTCGCTAATATTAGCGCTAATATTAGCCGGCATCAAGTGACGTATTTCTCATTGCGCTTGCGCTAACATCCGATCCGCGTTGCTCTCGCCCGGCAGGTCAAAGAGGTCCCCGATGCTGTCCTCGAGGCCGTTGACGGCGCGGCGCGCGTACCATAGGTTCTGCCCTGGAGCGAGCCGGCGCAGGAAGTGAAGATCCGAGCGATTGAAGGGCTGCGGCGCGTCCGTGGCGCTGTTCAGGAGCTTCGCGGGCAGGCGCCGACTGTAGAGAGAGGCAATCGTACCGGCCGACGGGCCGCCCAGAGTTTCGACGGGATCTCGGTCGCTCCAGCGCGAGAAGTCCTTGAACCCCATCATCCAGAGCGCCGGATAGATGACCTCGCCCGTCCAGCCCAAGAGGTTTGACTTATCGAGGATCTCGAGCGCCAGGCGCTGCGGGTTGTCGACCTCGATCGGCTGGTTCGCGAGCCATTGCTTGGTGACATAGCTCAAGTAGCCGGCGCCGATCAGGGAGAGGAGCCCCGTCGTCGCGCGCACATCGCCCGCCGGCACCCCCTGGGCGATCGGCATCAGCACGTGCCTGGAGGCTGCGAAGGCAAAGGATTTGAACTGTAAGACGGTCTTACCGAGCTCGGTGGACATCCAGAGCGGCGTATCGCCGGCGCCGGGTGAGAGCGTCATCGCGTGCGCGTCCTTCAATATCGCCGACTCGAAGGCCTGCGCCGCGCCTTGGTCGGTCCACTTGTCCGACATGCCGAATTTGAGCCCATTGACCTCCTGGCCATGAGCAGCGGCTTCGGTGGCGATGCGCTTGAGCATGTCCGCATCGATCCCAGAGGCCGCCAGGCGCGTGATGGTCTGCTGCGGGAGGCTTCCCTGGGCGGCCGCTTCCGCGGTGCGCAAGAGGCCGTCCGAGCCCAATGCCGAGGCGAGAGACTGGATCGTCGTAATGAGCGGTGTTTCGAGCGTGCCGATGGTGAACGCGCGGGTCGTCTTGGCGATCAGGCGCTGCTCGAGGAAGCGGGAGTGCGAACCATAGTCGCCCAACAGCGCCGCGGTAGTGTTCATCACCATGTCGAGGCCCACTCCCATGCGCCGTGCCTCGGCTCTCGTGACCTTGATCGCCTCGAGGCTGGTGCCGAGCTTGGAGATCGCCCTCATGGTGTTCGGCAGCCCGTACTTCATGATGACGTTGGCGATGTCCGGGAAGTGCGAGATGGTGGCGCCGCCGAGCAGGCGCAGCGCATTGAGCGACCGGGTAGCGCGCATGGCTCGGATACCCCACGCGGCCGGATCCTTTGGCTGCCCGTAGATGCCGTAGAGTCGGTCGCGGATCGCGCTCACGTCCGTGATGTCAGCCTCCATGCGACTGTAGAGCGACTGCTTGGCCGAATCGCTGTCGGCGCGCTCGATCAGGCGCGAGTACTCGTCCTTGATGGCATCGATCTGCGGCGCGAGGTCCCGGTTGCCGAAGCGCTCGGTCATCTCGACTTCGGGTGCCATCGAGCGCAGGTAGGAGTGCGAGAGGTGATCGATGTCGTTCGTGAGAAAGGGCTCGAGCACCTCGTCGGGTAGCTTGATGGTGCGCTCCTTCATCTGCCCGGACTTCGGCACCACATCATCTAGCACCTTCCAGTCCATGGTGCCGCGCTCACTCCCAAGCACGTTGCGGGTGGCCTTGTACGCAATGTCGCGAGCCTCGGCGGCCTCGACGCCCTGTGCCTTGAACCCATCGGTGAGCGTGTCCAGCCAGTCGCCCATGTTGGCGCGGATTTTGCGGATGTCGTACTGGCGCATGAGGTAGGACATAGCGCCCTCGGCCTTCACATCCTCGGGCAACAGCCCCAAGGCCTGCGCTCGCACTTTCAACGGATCGAACACGATAGAGCGAGTGTCACGCGCGGCCTGAGCGACCTCGGGGATCATGTTCTGATCGCCGCGGCGCATGGTTGCGGCCACTTCCTCACCGAACTCGCGCCGCGACAGCGGCGTCTCATCGGTGCCGGCGAGGCGCTCTCGGTAGTCACGGAAGGCCTCGGCGCGGGCTTTGAGGCCTTGATACCAGTCGCCCTCGTAGCCGCGCAGGATCGTCTCCACGGCTGTCGGCGTAGCCACGCCCTCGAGGTTCTTCGTGAGCACTTCACGCGTCTCGGCGAGCTGCTGCACGAGCTCGCGCGCTTCCGTGCTGGGCGAGGTCAGCAAGCGCAGGCCTGGCGCTACCATCCCCACCGGGCTCTTGGCGATCGCATCCCCGACGCCGGCGATCGTGTTGTCGGCGAGCGTCGGCGCGATCACGGCCGCGGCGCCGGCGGTGGATTCCCCGGTAGGGTTTACCACGGGCGCAGGTGTCGCTGCGTCGAACCGCTCGCGCAGCGCCTCGAATTCCGATGCGGGCACGCGCGGCCGGATGACGCTCCCGATGAGGCCGCCTAGGATCGCGCTGGTGCCGACATTGGTGAGGGACTCATTGAGCGTGCGCACCGGCGAGAGCGCTTGCGCGATGCCTTCCTGGACCGTCGTGGTGCCTGCGGCGACGCCGGCGAGCCTCGCAGCCTGCGCAAGCCGCGTCGCACCGCCCACCGGGATCGCCATGGAGGCGATCGTCAAGGGATCTGTGGCGCCGGCGGCCAGGCTGGCAGCGACGCCCCAGCCGCCGGCGCGGGCGATCGTCTGCCGGTCCTGGAGCTCGGAATCGATGCGGCCCTTGATCCACTGCGTCTCCTGCGGCGACTCTGAGTCCAAGAAGCGATCGGCGTAGTGCTCGTAGCCCGAGGGCACGCTTGCGAGCGGGTCAAACCCGGAGACGGCCGGTGCGTTCGGTTTCGGATTCGAGACGTAGCGGTCGTAGAGCATCGAGACCACGTTTGACTGCCGCTCGGCGGCGGCCACCACATCGAGCGGCGATTGTGCAGATGTCTGCACAGGTGCGCTTTGCGGCAGCTGAGCGACGGGCGCGTTGCCGGCGGGCTCCTGATCGTCGGTGACGAGCGGCATCAGAGTGCCGGCTCGTTATAACCGGGCTGGCGCAGCTGGTCCCGCAATTCCCGCGCCGCTCGCGCTTTCTGCAGATCGGCCTGGCTCTGGCGTGCGCGTACGGCCGCATAGTCGTTCCCGGACACCGGCAGTCGATAGGTCAGGGGATTGCCGTCCTTGCCTCGCACGACATCGTAGGCGCCGAACTGGTCGGGCACGCTCAAGGCCCATTCCTGGCCACCCGTGCGGGCCGTACGGTCGGTGGCCGTCAAGCGCACCTTCGTAGGATCCACGTTCTCGAGGGCCGCGGCGTTCTCCTGCACCGTTTTCGCGAGATCCTCGCGCACGACGCCGGCGGACAGGCCCGGGAACATGGCCTCCGGCGCGTACTGCATGAGCTCGCGCTTGCCGTTGACCTCGCTCACGCCCCAGGTGCGCTTCAAGTCCTGCGCGGCAAGCTGCCTCGAGGCCGTGAGATCGCCGCCCGTCTGTTGGTAGTAGTCATGGGTGAGTTGATTGAATTCACCTTGCATCAGCGGCGGTACCGCGGGCAGCCCCGTGAACCAGCCCGGTTTAAAGTCAGGATCAGACTTCAAGATCGTGGCCAGCGCGTTCGATTGCCCGGCCGGCGCCTTGGAGCTCTCCCAGCGCTGCTTGAGCGCATCGACTTCGGCCTTCGGCAGGTTGGCGTTCTGCCGCGCGAGGTTCAACGCGGCAACGGGATCCGCGCCGGCCTGCACCGGGCCGGCCACGCCCGCGACCAGCGCGCGCGTCTTCTCATCGACCGCGTAGGCGTAGGCTCGAGGGTTGGTGCTCTGCAGGCGCGCGAGCAGATTGGCCGCGACGGCCGCGTCCTGCGGGTTACCCCCGGTCAAGCTCGCGCGCGCCTGGCTCACCACATCCGGCGGCACAACCCCGACGTGATCCGCGATCGACACGGCGGCGTTGGCGTAGGCGTCCGACTGCGGCGGCGCCTTGTTGGTGAGCTTGCCGAACAAGAGATTCGCCGCATCGCGATTATCCTTGTTCTGCGGGTCAAGCGGCTGCCGGTTCGAGAAAGCGTCGGTCGCATGCGCGAGCAGCTCGGCGTTGTCGTCGTCTTGTCTCTGTGCGCGCACGATGCCGGAGAGTGCGGAGGCGTACTGCGTCTGATCGAGCGCGTAGCTGTGATACAGCGCATCGGCCTGCGCCCGAGCGTTCGCGGGCGGCGAGCCCGAGGCGATGCCGGTCTCGAGCTGCGTGATTTGATCGGGATACTGGGTGCGGCGCTGTTCATTCAAAAGGCTCAATCCTTGGCGCACGTGCTCGCGCACCTGGTCCTTCGCCTCATCCGACAGGTTCGATTGATCGAGCTGCGCGTAGGCCTGAGCACCCGCCTGTGGGCCCTGGCTGCGAAACGCATTCACGATGCCCTGCGCCGTGTTGCCGGCCTGGCCCGCCTGGATCGCTTGAGTCGCTCGCTTGTACTCCTCTGGCAAGAGCTCGCCCTTGACCGTATCGAGATAGGCGTTGGCCATGTCGAATTTCTGGTCTGCGAGCATGTTCGTGAGAATGCCCTGGTGCATGTTCACGTGCGCCCGGTGCGTCGCGTCCTGCAGCTGCTCGGGCGACCAGCCTTGCTGTTTCGCTAAGTCCTCGAGCGAGAAGTCGATCGCGTCCCTGTTGGAGGCGATGATGTCGGGATGGTTGTAGTTTGCGGCAGCGGCTTGGGTTGCAATGTCGACCGAGGACTGCGCAGTCTTCGCGGCATATTCCTTGTGCTGCTGCAGCTCATGGCTGTCGAGCTGCTCGGCGAGCTGGTTGCGGTGCTGCTGAACCATCTGCTCGACCGCGCTCCTCGCCCTCGGATCCGGCACCGCATCGATGATCGCCTGCGCGCCCTGGTCGAATTGCGGCAGGTATTGCTGATCCAAGCCGAAAGCGTCTTTGCCCTGCTTGGTGAACGCACCGGTTTTGGGGTCATGAGTCAGCGAATTCGAGAGCGCCTGCAGCTTATTGTTGGCATCCATGCCTTGCGTCTTGATCGCCTGCTGCCTCACCCGATCCTGCACCTGTTGCAGCACATCGGCGGCCTGCTCGATCCCTTGGCCCACCTGTGTTCCGTAGGCTTGCGGATTTGCTTCCTCAGGGAGCCTCGGGATCGCGCGCCCGGGGAGCGATTCGGGTTGTACCGATGCTTCGTATGTCAGATCGACCATAAATCACCTTGGTCCGTTACTGGCCGAGCAGCCCTTTCGATCCCGATGTGGCGTTCCCGATCACCGGCGCCGCGGCCGCCGCTGGGCCTGTGCCCGCGCCGGTGATCGTACCGGCCAGGCCGCCGGCAATGGCCTGGCGCTGGCGGAGCATGGCGGCGGCTTGCTGACCCTTGGGATCCACCATCGCGGTTCCCGGTGGTGGAGGTATGGTCACGCCGCCTTTGGGAGCAAGCGCCGCATTGATCCCAGCACCGACCGCCGAGGTGGCGACCGCAGTCGCCGCGGAGGCCGCGGCGCCGGAGCTGCCGATGTAGGTGATGAGGCCGCCGATGCTTTCAGCCATGGTCGAGCCTCCTGCCGTAAATCTCATCGATCCGCGTGTAGCCCAGGCTCTCGAGCAGCCGGCCGAAGTTCAGCTTCGGATCGGTCTTTACGTGCTGATACACCACCTGCACACCCCCGCCCTTGAGCTCCCCGTCGCACCAGTCGATGAAGTGCAGACCGACGCGGCCGCGGCGATATTCGGGCGCGAGGTAGAGCACGTACTGATGCGCCTGCAGGCTCGTCATGTACTTGGGCGACGGTGCCACGAAGAACACCGCGTAGCCGATCAGCTCCTGTGCACAGCGAATGGTGAAGAGCCGAAGCACGCCCTTGCGATCGGCCTCGAGGAAGAACTCATCGTTCACCTTGAGCGGGATGTCAGGGTAGTGCGCAATCTCGGCGTGGTGGCGCTCGAGCAGGGGCTTGATCTCATCGATCACGGCGGCGGCGGCCTCGCGGCTGTACACGGGCATTTGTTTCAACTGCGCGCTCATCGCCGCGGACTCGGGCGGCCGTGCGTGCCGCCGCTCGCGGAGTGCGCCATACCTTGCACGCCCCTGGTCGATGCACCCTGTGGGCCTACGGAGTTGCCGGCCTTATCCTTGTTCGGGTGCGTCGTCGGCAGGTGATGGCCGCTACCGTCAGGTGCGAATCCCACCGTCTCTCGATGAGCGGAAGCCACTTGGTCGTGCGAAACAACGGGAGCGACCGAGGGAGGTACGGGATCGCGATAGATATCCGCGGGCTGCCGGCCGGTGGAGCTCTCCGGGAAGTCGCCTTTGCTCCCATCGTGCCCATAGCGCTTCGTGTTCTTCGAATGCACCGTGGGATTGTCGGCGTAGGCCTGGCGCCCTGCGGGCCGGGTGTTCGGGTTTTTCCATCCAATGGCCATCTCAAGTCTCCTTCGGGGTTGTGGTACCTGCGGCTGCACTTGGCGCCTCGCCGTACTTGGCGGCGATACGGATCACCTCCGGTATTTCGACGGCGCCGTTCAATTTCGCCTCTTGGGCAAAGCCCGGAGCCGCTTGCGCGACCGCAGTAAAGAAATTGTTCGCACGCTCGAGAGTCCGCTTGGCGCCCTCCGTGTCGCCTACCTCGAGCCGCAGTGCTTCGAATCCCGCTGGACCGGCCCAACGGCTCTGTAGAGCCTCGGCCGAGCGCGGGAGCCCTTGGTGCTCGCGGTAAGAGGTCAGCATTGCGTGCGCGTCCTGCGGATCCACCTTCCGCTCGCGCAAGAAGGCGCCGAGCTGGCTGCGCTGTTCACGCGCCTGGGCGAGCTTCTCCGGATCGTCGCGGTACTTCGCCTCGATGCGATCGAAGGTGCTGGCGAGTGCCCAGTCGATCGAGCCAGCACCGTCCGGCGCCGCGGCCTTTGGCTTGGCCGCGGGCGGTGCCTTCGATCCTGGTTTGGCGGGAGCGGCCTTTGTGGGAGGCGCGCTGCCGTACATTTTGGCTGCTCGCTCTTGGTGGGTCATCATTGCCATATCAAATACTCCAAGTGATGCCGCCGGCGGCGGCGTGTGTTGCCGGACCTTCAGTACCTGTAAGGGCTGTAGTGCTCTCGGCCTTGCATGATGAGCCGCCCGAGTGCGGTGCCGCTCAATTGCGCGCAAATGCTGCGCGCGAGCTCGGTGTCATGCCCGAAGGCATCCGCGACGTTCTGCGCGGCCACCGCACCGCGCGCATCGCGAACGGCATTGACGGCGAGATGGTTGCTCTCGCGTAGGCGTGCAAATGCTTCGGTCGCGTCGATCAGATCACTGAGACGCTGGCGAAGGATGAGCAGCCCGTTGCGGTGAGCGACTTGGTGAATGGTTGGATCGGTCATAAGGGCTCCCTGATGTTAGGTGTTGGAAATAACAGCGATCTTGTAGCTCTGGCCTTGCGGCCGATCAGGGCCACGTGCTCGCGAGCCTGGCCGATATAGCGCTCGAGGTCCCGAACGCGCGCCTCACGGCTCTCCCGTAAGGACAGCGGCGTCCACGATCCACGGAAAGGAAGCGCGCTAGTTGTCATGGATCACCCGACCTTGCGTGTCGCTCCAGCTCTCGCCGCGGGTGAGACGCTTCGGGAGCGGCGCATAGGTTCGGTTCTCAAACTCGAGCTTGAACGTGTTGTGGAACACGATTCCTCGGATCTGGTCTCGTAAGCTCGCAAATATCGAGGATGAGCCTGAGCCTCGGTGCAGGGCGGCCTCGAGCTGCTCGGTCGTCATGCGCTTGGCGGTCTCCATCGCCTCGGCCTGGACCTGGCGCAGTTCCTCCGCGGCCGCGGCGCGCACGTCGGGCGGGTCGATCGTGCGGTCAATGCGCATAGTGCGTCTCCACGGCTCCACGGACGAGGATGAACAGCTCCGACTCCGGGTCGCAGGCCTGGAGCACCTCGAGGGCCGCCTGATCGCCCTGGCTGCTGCGGATCAGCAGCGCGAGCGTCGCCTGGTGGCGAGTCCTGATCCGCTCCTCGAGACGCTTGATCCGACGCTCAATGTTGAGTGCCACTGACCTGCCTCCGCTCTTTGGGGAGCAACACGTGCTCCATACCCTCGGCCCGCTCCTCAAGGACGGCGACGCGCGCTTCCAGGATCTCCACCTCGAGCGACTTGGTGATCGCGGTCAGGATGTAGGCGCCGGTGCCGGCGATCCTCGAACTCACCTTTCCGTTCCGCAGATCGGTGTACAGGCGCGCAAGCTCGCATCGCACGGATCGTAGGCTGGTCAGGCGGCCGATCTTCACCGGGGAACGGGGGGAGGGAGGGGTACCAGGATTCTCAGGCTCAGCGGACACTTAGGCTCCTATTGCGATACAAAAACTGCGGTGCTCATGCGTGGCTCCGAGGCTGCGGCGCTTGTTTACGAAGGCGCTGGACCTCTGCCAACGTCACACCGGCTTTTTCGCCACCGGTGACCGCCACGATGTAATTATCGTCCTCGCTCGGACAGTGCTCGATCGCGTACCTGATCCGCCTGACTCGATCCTCGGCGTCCTGTCGTGCCTTCTCCTCACGCTTTGCCTTGTCTGTCTCGGCTTTCGCCTCTGCCGCGGCTTGCTTGATGCGCGCTCTCGCCTCGGCGGCTTCGAGGGCCCTCTTTTCCGCTTCGGGGTCCGGCTCTTCCGGCTTCCCATTCAAATTCAACACACCCGCCCGTGCGGCAAGCACGTTGTATGGGGTGTTATTTGAAGTGTTAGAGGGAGAGTTGGATGAAGAGTTAGTAGGCAGATTCTGCCGGGCGTCGTGTCGTAGATTGCCGGCCGTCGTGTCCTCAATTGCCGCCCGTTCTGCACCATTTGCCGGGCGTCCTGCACCGTTTGCCGCCCGTTGAGGCACTTCCGGTGAACGCCCGGCAGAATCTGCCGCCTCTTCCGGGGGTGTCCATTTGGCATCCTGGTCCCATGGCTTTTTCGGAATGTATTGAGCCAGCGCCTCCGGAATGGTCGCCACGTACTCATGATTGAACCAGGCCTGCTTCGGGCGCCGTAGCGTTGAGACCTTGATCCATCCGAGCTTCTCGGCGGCCTGCAAATGATTGCGTACGGATCGCTCGCTCAGGCCGGTACGCGTCGCGATGGTTTGCTGCGAGGGATAGCAGCTGCCGCCTTGACTGTTCATGTGTAGGGCGAGCACGAACAGCACGAGGCGTGTGCTCGGATCAGGTGGCCCATGCTCACTGGCGAGGATCTCTCGCCACTCCCATCGTTCACATTCCCGCGTGACCACATATGGCTCAGATCGGGTTAGCGGTCGCTACGCGGCGCCCTCGCGTGGCCATGCGCTCGGTGAAGATTGTCCGCACCTTCTCAGCCTCTCCCGGGCGAAACAGCCGCAGCCCGTTACCGACGCGGACGTGATCGATCAGGCCGAGATCGCTGTACAGGATGACGGTCTGCACACTGATGCCCGCTTCTCGTGCCAATTGGCCGCTCGACTGGGTGTACTCGCTCATGGATACCTCGGTGTATCGTGTAGGACGCTAAGAATTATGGGATGCAGCGTAAAGCTGGTGTGCCCCATTTGATGCAACATTTGATGCAACATTTGACGGCGTTCAGTCGCTCGCGCCGGTCGCCTTCTGCTCGCCGAGAATCTGCCGGACGGCCTCGACGGAGAGGCGAGTCGCGGCCGCAATGCCGTAGTCGGACATCCCGTCGAGCGCCAGGCGTTGAATCGCCGCGCGCTGTTCGTCGCGGCTCAGAGCATCGAAATGCCACATCTCTCGCTCGCGCGGGTCTGCGGTCACGTCGCAGCCTGCTGATCGACGTCGAATAGTGCGGCTCGAGGCGGCGCATAGGGCTTAGGAACCGAGGACTCGGCACCCCTGGCTATGTCGGCTATCAGCTCGTCCAGGGCGGCCGCCGCGAGCACGCGCGCGAGCGCTATCACCTCATCAGAGCTGTAGGCCGGCGCGCTCATCGATCGTTAGCGCTTCGCCCGCTCCGCAGCGAGCTTCTCGACGTCTGCCTTCACGAAGATCGCGCGGTTGTCGTCGGTCTTGATTGCCCGCAGCTTGCCGCTCGCAACAAAGTTTCTCACCGCCGTGGTGGATACCTCGAGCACTCGAGCGGCCTGCCCCGTGCCGATGAATTCCTCGCTCCTTCCCGTATCCATAAACGTCTCCATGATTTGCACTTAGCGAGTGCGAAGAGTATGTTTCGGATAATATGAAGAAAGCGTTACGGATGAAACTGCGTCCGCAGGCCGCAATGTCGAAATATCCGTTACTGGAGGTCAATACGCGGGCCGTCTTGGGCTTGATCGAGTTCGCGCAGATGGAAATCGAGAGTACCCGCCAGGTCGAGGAGGCCGCCTGGATAATTGGGTGGTCCCTGGGTATGGATCCTGAAGCGCCGTTCGACACCCTGCCCGAAGGCGAGCGCGACGAGTACATCACCCAGCAACAGACCTTGCGGGGATGGCTGGAAAAAGTATCGAAGTGGCATTCCCTGACCACGCGGCAGCGCGAGCAGCTGCTCAAGGAGATGAAAGTGTGGGCGGACATGGCGAGGAGCTCGCTTCGCAGCACGATCGAGGATGGCAAATTGATCCGGCGCTCCAGCATCAATTTTGACTGCGTGCGATCGGTGATCGGGGAGTCCTTGTTCGTGCTGATGTCCGGCGAGAAACCGTATCCAACGCCTGCCGATATCGGTCAGTGCCCGCAATGCAACGCGTTTTTCATGAAGACCCGCGCGGACCAAAAAGCTTGCTCCGCAAAATGCAGGGTCTACAAGAGCAGGAGGCACAGGTGATGACGGCAACTCCCAAGATCGCAGAAGTCCGCGCCGTCACCTACACGCGCTACAGCTCCGACCAGCAGCGCGCCTCGAGCATCGAGGACCAGCGCCGCAACTGCGAGAGGCGCGCGGCCGCGGAAGGATGGGCGGTGATCGCGCACTACGCGGACGCGGCGATCACCGGATCCGACAATCGCAGACCCGAATATTTGAAGATGCAGCAGGCCGCGGCACGCAGAGAATTCGACGTCCTCATCGTCGATGACTTGAGCCGCCTCACGCGCGATTCGGTCGAGCAAGAGATGACGCTGAGAAGGCTGGAATTCCAGGGTATTCGCATCATCGCGACCTCGGACGGCTATGACAGCAAGTCCAAGGCCCGCAAGATTCAGCGCGGCTTTAAAGGCCTCATGAACGAAATGTTCCTCGACGACCTGCGCGACAAAGTGCACCGCGGCCTCGAGGGCCAGGCGATCAAGGGCCGATGGTGCGGCGGCCGACCTTACGGCTATCGCCTCAAGGCGATCACCGATCCGTCGCGGCTCGACGCCTACGGCAATCCTTCCAAGATCGGGACAAGCCTTGCCGTCGATGCGGACCAGGCCGCCATTGTGCGTCAGATCTTCGAACGCTTCGCCGCCGGCGACTCGTGCAAAACGATCGCGCGGGTCTTGAACGCGCGCAGCGTCGCGAGCCCTGGCTCAACGTGGAAGCGAGTGATCAGGCGCAGCAACGGTTGGGTGGCGAGCGGGGTGCGTGGGATTGTCATAAACCCTTTGTACACCGGCGCGCTGCGCTGGAACGTCTCGCGGTTTGAGAAGGATCCGGATACGGGCAAGTCACTGCGCCGCCGGCGGCCGCAGACGGAGTGGGTTGTCCACCAGGTTGAGGCGCTTCGAATCGTGACGGATGAGCTGTTCGCGAGCGCGCAGGCGCGGACCAGGCCCATGACGCCGGCAGAGAAACGACTGAAAGCGGGCGGCTCTCCAAAGTACCTGCTATCAGGCTTGCTCAAGTGCGATGTGTGCAGCGCGCACTACGTCATCGCCGACAAGTACTCCTACGCCTGCAGCGCCTTCCTGGGCGGCGGTGGCTGCGCAAACAAAATCCGTGTCAATCGGGTGTCGATCGAGGGGACGATCCTCAACCCCGTACGCGATCAGCTGCGAGATCCGGCCATCGTCAAGCAGATGGCGGCGGAAATGGAGCGCGACTATGCCGCCCAGATGGACAAGGCGGGCGCTCGGGCCGCGGCGGCTCCCCGGGAGCTCGAGGAGCTCGACGCGCGGCTGGAGCGGTTGAGGGGAGGGGTCGCAGACCTCGAGCCCGACGAGCTCGCGGCGGCGATCGCGCGGATCGAGGCGAAGCGCAATGAACTGAAGGCGGCGGTGCCGGCGCATCGCGATCGAGCTCAGGTGCTGGCGCTGCTGCCCAAAGCCGCGGCGGCCTACTTGAAGCAGGTCGACGCGTTCGCAGCCGGCGATGCCCGGGCAACGCAGAAAATACGCCTCGTGCTGAAGGAGATCATCGGCCCGATTAGACTGGCACCCGAGTCGGACGGCAGCCTGTGGGCGACCTACAAACGACTGGACGTTGCGGCCCTCGTTAGGACCGCAGGGACATCTGGTCGGGGTGACAGGATTTGAACCTGCGACTCCTACGTCCCGAACGTAGCCCGTCGGCCCACCACGTGACTGAATTACTCGATCCGTCAGTAGGTTAGCACACCATAGGACTCCACAAGACACCACTAAACACAACTAGACACGGGCTTTGGTGTCAGCGATTTGCCATCGATTCACCGCAAGGACTCGCCGAGGTAGGCAGCGCTCATTGACGGCGAACGATAGATTCGAGAAGATGACAATATTGTAAAGCATATAGGCATATTTATGCGCTCGACTTTTGATCTCCCGGATAGCCTCGTTAAGCGGGCAAAAATTGCGGCGGTTAAGCGCGGTTCTACCCTGCGTGATCTGGTCGCCGAAGGCCTACGTCGAGTCTTATCGGATGAACAGTACGTACAGCGAAAGAGAATGACCGAGGCGCCGGTCAAATTGCCTCCGGGCCATTCAATCCCTGTGCTTTCAAATGACGAAATCGCAACGCTGTTCGATCACGAAGATTTGGCGAACCTCAATGATGTGTATCGCGGACGCTAACGTCCTTTTCCCGCTGCTTGTTGATCGTCACGTTGCGCACGAGGTCGCACGACGCTGGTGGGAGAAGAGATCCGACGACAGCGTCGGCTTGTGCCTGTTGACGCGTATGGCTGTGCTGCGTCTTCTAACCAATCGCGTTGCAATGAATGGCGCTCCAACAACACCGGAGGTTGCGCTGAATGCCTGGCAGGTTCTTGCCGCTGACCCGCGGTCCGTTTTTCTTGATGTTGCACCGTCCTCGCACGAAAACTTATTTGCCTCAATGGTTGCGGGCAGACAACCGACGCCGAATCTTTGGACGGACGCGTGGCTTGCGGCATTGGCGCGATCACTCGATCATGAAGTCGTGACTTTCGATCGAGGATTTAAATCATTCGACGGAATTAAACTGAGCTTACTCAATATCGAGGGAGAGTAATCCGCGGTGCAATGACTTTATCGCGATCGTCTGATCGATCGATTGAACGAATTGACTCATATTTCCACGGGAACAAATTGTTCCCCCATGTGTCCGGAACGGACCCTTGGATCTGGAGGTTGGCGCGTTGAATTTGAAAAGACTCAAGCGACTGACAGCGGCGATGCGCCTCGACACCAATTTGTCTGGCTGGCGCGCGCGCAACGTTGTGCAGCACGCTTAGTCGCACATGCAGCTCGATCTCGCCGATGGAAGACGAAACCAACTAGGTGCCCGGTGCAACCGCTTTCTGTGGTGCCGCCAGCGAAGCATCCTGGAACCGGGTCTTGAGGAACGCGACGAACTCTCTGACCACCGGCCGAGTCATCTTCATCCGCGGCACCAGCGCCTTCAGCCAGTGCGTAGCAAGCGGAAACTCCTGTAGCAGTGGCACCAGTATTCCCGAACGGATATCATCGGCGGCAAGATACCGTGCCAGCACGGCAATACCCAGTCCGTGGCGGGCGGCCTCGCGCATGACGCGCCCATCGCTCGAATGCAATCGAGAATGCACTTCGACGCCCAGTGCGCCGCGGGCACTCTCGAACAGCCAGCTGGTGCGAAACAGCGTCGTGGTCAGGCATTCGTAGTTGACCAGTTCGGTCGGGTGACGCGGCGCGACCTTGCCCCGCAGATAACTGGGCGCGCAGCAGACCACGAGCTCGTACGGGCACAACGGCACGTCGATCACGTTGGGGTACGACACAGGCAGCGCGCCGATCGCGCAGTCGAATCCCTCCTCGAGCGGATTCACCGACCGGTCCACCAGCACGATCTCAAGATCGATATTGGCATAGAGTTGCAGGAATTCGGTGTACGCGCTGCCGAGAAACTCCGTGGTTACCGTGGTCGGCGACTTGATGCGCAGGTTGCCGTCGATTTGCTGGTCGTCCGGTGCTGCGCTCTTGAACAGTTCGTCGAACTCGGCGATCAGGCGGACGAAGCGCGGCAGCAGCCCTTCCGCCGCCATCGTAAGCGTCAGCCCGCGCGTCGAGCGGTTTACGAGCCGTGTGCCCAGCGCCTTTTCCAGCTGGCTGATGCGCTTGGTTACGACCGACGGTGCCACCCCCAGCTCGCGCGCGGCGCCGGAAAAACTGAGCAGTCGCGCGACCAGCAGAAATGCTTTCAGGTTCAGCAGACTGTTAATGTAGTTCTCTCACAACAAAAAAATCTTGGCCCCGCGGCATCATTTCGCTCTCGGTCGATGTGTCGTGCGCTCTGCCGCGATGTTCTCCGATACAGAAAGCTGATCGCGCTTAATGCAGCATTCTGCCCGGCGCGGTTCGATGCTAACGTTTTTCCTCGGCACATTGCAGCAACGTAGATTACTGCATCGCGACAAGAAAAAGCCGCAATACGGCAATTGGGGAGGAATAGCACATGACGATCCTAGCAAATGCTGGACGGCACCCGAGCCCGGCCCTGTCCGGCCCGGCCCGTCTTACTGCCGCAACAGCGGCCACTCTGACTGCCTTTGCCTGCTTGTTCGGTCTCGGCGCGACACCGGCTGCCCTGGCGCAACAGACGCCAGCTGCCGGTTCCGCGCAACCGGCGGGCGCCCTCGAGGAGATTGTCGTCACAGCGGAGCGGCGCGGCGAGCAGTTGCAGACGACACCGATCGCGATCACGGCGTTGACCGGTCAGGATATGCAAGCACGCAATCTGGTCAACATCGCGGATATCGGAGCGTACGTGCCCAGCACGGTACTGGCACCCCTCGGTGCGGGCTGGGGTGCGACCATGGCCGCCTTTATCCGCGGCGTGGGTCTTGGCGACAATATTCTCTCCTTTGAGCCGGGCGTACCGATTTACGTCGACGACGTCTATATCGGCCGCCCGCAGGGCGCGATGCTCGACCTGCTTGACCTCGAGCGCGTGGAAGTGCTGCGCGGTCCGCAGGGCACGCTGTTCGGCAAGAACGCCGAGGCTGGCACGATTCGCATGATTTCCGTGAAGCCGAAGGGCGATGACTCGGGCTATGCGGAGGTGACCTTCGGCAATTTCAATCGAATCGACGCGCGCGCGATGGCCGACATCGCGGTGATCGCCGATGTCGTGAATGCGCGCTTCTCGTTCTCCAGCAGGACGGCGGATGGCTACTTTACGAACCTCGACTATGTTTGCGTCAATGGGCCCGGCAGCCTGGGCAGCATGCCGGCGGCGATCGCGCCGGGCAGCAACTGCAAGACGTCGACCTCGGGCAATGAAAACACCCAGTCCGGCCGCGCGGCATTCCGCTTTCTCATCAGTCCGGACGCGGAGTTGAACCTGATCTACGACATGACGCTGCAGAACCAGGAAGGTCCTGCCGATAAATACACCGTCATCGACGGTTCGTTTCCAGGCGCGTTCCCGAACACGCTCTGGGGCAATCTGACCTACGGATCCTACGGTGTTGCCACGGCCGGCCCGCCGGCCTACATCGGCAAGCCGATTGGCTATGACAGCCGCTTCCTGACCAATAATTTCTATACCAGTTATGGCAATTACGGCACCGATGCCATTTCCGGCCGCGATGTCCCCAACATCAATGATCTGGATCACTGGGGTGTGAACGCTACGCTGGACTGGAAACTTAGCGACAGCGTCAACCTCAAGTCGGTGAGCGCATACCGCGCGTTCAGCAACCAATACGGCCGTGACTCGGATGGTAGCCCGCTGTCGGAGAACTCGACCTATGACGATGCCCGACACCATCAGTTTACCGAGGAGATCACGCTGACCGGCAACGTCGCCAGGCTCGACTGGGCGACCGGTGCGTTCTATTACACGGCCCTTGATTCTGACCGCGGCTACGACGTGCTGTATCCCTGCACGGTGCAAAATCCCTTCGTCTGCATCCACGAACAGGACCAATATGTGACGCAGACGACCAAGAACTGGGCGGTGTTTGCGCACGGCGTGTTGCAAGTCACCGATGCGTTCTCGATCACCGGCGGCGGGCGCTACACGTCCGACCAGAAGGACGCGACCGTCTATATCACCAATTTCGATCCGACGGTCACCAGCACCGCAGGCAACGTCAATGGCCAGTATGTGCCCACATCGACCACCCACTTCGACTACGACTTGTCTCTGAACTACCAGTGGACGCACGATGTGATGTCGTACTTGCGCTATTCCACGGGCTTCAAGGGCGGCGGCTTCAGCCCGCGTCCGTCCGACGCACTGCAGACGGTGCCGTTCAAGCCTGAATATCTGAAGACCCTCGAGCTCGGCGAGAAGGCCGAGTTCTTGGATCACCGCGTGCGATTCAATGCCGACGTCTACTATTCGAGGTATCTCAATCAGCAGACGTTCTCGCAGCAGCTCGACGCCGATGGCGTCAACTGGTTCCGCGAAGTCAACGCCGGCACGGCGCGCATCTGGGGTGTGGAGGGCGAGCTGCAGGCCGAGCCGATCGAGAATCTGCGTTTCGATGGCAGCTTCGGTTACCTCAACTACTGGCTGCTGTCCAACGGCGGCAATCCCCTGCTGTTGGCGGGTAACCAGTGCGGCGGCGAGACCTGCTATTCACCGCGCACGCCGAAGTACACCGCCGCGCTCGGTGCGCAGTACAGCATGGTGGTCGCCGGCGGGGGCCGGCTGACGCCGCGTCTCGACGCGACCTACCAGTCAACCATCTACTTTAACGCCAACAATGGCTGTTTGTTGGTCGGCAGCACCGTCACAGAGTGCGGCCAGACGGACAACCAGAATGGCTACGCGCTGCTCAACGGCCGCCTCTCCTATGAGACGGCCAACAAGAAGTGGCAAGCGTCGCTGTGGGGACGCAACCTGACGGACAAAGAGTACTTTTACGGTAAGCTGAGCTTGATCACGTTCTTCGGTCGCGAGCAGGGCAACCCGGCCCCGCCGCGCGAGTACGGCGTGACCTTTCAGCGCAAGTTCTGATCGCAAGCCCAGCGCGCACCCGGCACCGATGGCCCGGGTGCGCGCTAGCATCGGTGCCGACCGATACGCGCGTCGACGGATCCTGGAACGTCCGGGGCCGGGCGTGCATTTTCGGGTCCCGGCGGCCTGGCCATCCCGTCCCGAGGCAGTGAGATGCTGAATAAACCATTTGATCCTGAAACCCGCATCGTGTCGCGCGCCGAGCAGCCACCGATGCTCGAGCGCGGTTGCGACCTGTGCGTGGTCGGCTCGGGCGCGTCGGGAATCTCCGCCGCGATCGAAGCTGCGCGCGCCGGCCTCAAGGTGATCCTGGTGGACGGATTGCCGACGCTCGGAGGCCAGGCGGTCAATTCGATCATCGGCATGTTCTGCGGGCTTTACACTCCGGGTCCGAACGGCAAGCAGCTGACCCATGGCATCGCCGACGACATCCTGCACGACCTAGGCGCGGTGGACGATGTCAAGGTCGTCGCCGGCGGCGTGATGAAGGTCGCTCTGTATAACGAAGTTGCGCTCGGCCGTTGGGTCGAGAAGGCCGTGGTTACGGCCGGTGTAACGCCGCTGACCGGCGCGATCATTCGCAAGGTCAATCGGCAGGGCCGGCGCCTTACCTCGCTCGACATCGCAACCCGCCATGGTGACGTGCGCATCACGGCGACCGGTTTCATCGACGCGACGGGCGATGCCGCGATCGCGTGGGAGGCGGGCTTTGATTGCCGCATGCACAAGCACGGCCAGATCTATGGCTCGCAGATGATCGTAATCGAGGACTTCGACGATTCGAAGAAACCCAGCTGGGACGAGATGGCGGCGCGCATCCACGACCGCGGCGAGCAGTATGGCATGATGCGCCGCGATGGTTTTGCCGCGAGCTATCCCGGACGCAACGTCGCGATCGTCAACATGACCCATATCGAGACGCCGCTCGATCCGTTCGATGCGGCCGCCAAGCAGATCGATGGCAAGGAGCAGGCCGATCGCACGCTGGTGTTCCTGCGAACCGAGTATCCGGAGGCGTTCAGCCAGGCGCGCATTCGCGCCTACGGCCTGCCCGGTGTGCGGCAGACCCGCTGGATCGTCGGCACGCACCACCTGACCATGGAGGAGGTGCGCGCCGCGACCAAGTTCGACGACGCCATCGCGCGTTGCTCCTGGCCGCTTGAGCAGCACCACAACCGCGAAGGCTATGTCTGGGAAGTATTCGGCGAGGATCACGTGCATACGGTGCCGTTCGGCTCGCTCGCGGTCGCCGGTGCCGACAATCTCTGCGCGGTCGGGCGTTGCATCGACGCGGATTCCGCGGCACTGTCGTCGGTGCGCGTCATGGGGCCGTGCATTGCGATGGGCGCCGCGGCGGCCCATGCGCTTGCGCTTGCCGGCAGCGGCAGCGTACACGCGATCAGCATGGCAGCGCTGCAGCAGCGGATCCGGCGCAATCTCGAAGACTGAACTTTCCGGAGAACCCTCATGACGACTCTGCGCAGCCTCGCGGCTAATTCCGCCATCCGGCGCTCACACTGGCGCACGCTCGGCCTTTCGGAAGCGGACATGCTCAAGCCGAAGATCGCCGTGGTCAACTCCTCGTCGGAGCTCGCAGTGTGCTTCGCGCACCTCGACGGCGTGGCGCGTGTGGTCAAGGACGCGATCCGGGCGGCCGGCGGCATTCCGTTCGAAGTGCGCACGACGGCGCCGTCCGATTTCATCACCGGGGCAGCGTGTTCCGGATCCTACATCCTGGCGGCGCGCGACCTGGTCACCAACGACATCGAGGCTCAGGTGGAAGCGGCGCTGCTGGATGGCATGGTGTGCCTGACGTCCTGCGACAAGACTCCCCCAGGTCACCTGATGGCCGCCGGGCGGCTCAACATCCCGACGGTGCTCGTGATCGGCGGCTACCAGGCCTCCGGCATGATCGGCGGCGAACATGTCGACATCGAGGACCTGTTCTCCGGAAGCGTCGGCGCCGCACTCGGCAAGCCGGGCAGGTTCAGCATGGTCGAGCTCAGCGAGCAGGCCATTCGCGGTCCTGGGGTGTGTGCCGGCATGGCGACCGCGAACACGATGCATTGCGTGGTCGAGGCGCTCGGGATGTGCATGCCGGGATCGGCGCCGGTGCGCGCTAACAGCGAAAAGATGTTCGATGCGGCGCGTCGGGCCGGAACGCGGATCGTTGCGATGGTCAACGAAGGCCTGACGCCGCGCAAGGTGCTCACCGAGGCCGCGTTTCGCAACGCGGTCGCGATGGTGCTCGGCGTGTCGGGCTCGATCAACGCGATCAAGCACCTGCAGGCCACGGCGGTTGAGGCCGGCGTGGATGTCGACATCTATGCGCTGTGGGACGAGATGGGACGCAAGGTCCCGGTGCTGAGCGCGGTGCGCCCCAACGGCGCCGTGCGCATCGAGCAGTTCGAGGATGCCGGCGGCGCCGGCGCGATGCTCAAGCGTCTCGCACCGGTGCTCGATACATCCGCTCTGACCGTGACCGGCCAGACGCTGGCCGAAGTGCTCGCCTCGACCCCGGGCGGTAACACAGAGATCATCCGTATGCTGGACAACCCGATCTCGGCCGGTCCCTCGATCGCGATCCTGAAGGGCACGCTAGCGCCGGAGAGCGCGGTGGTCAAACTGGGGATCCGCGACGGTAGCCGTCCGGAGTACTTCGACGGCCGTGCGGCCGTCTACGATGACTCCCGGAGTGCGATGGCGGACATTGCTGCGGGCAAGCTCGAGAAGGGAAGCGTGCTGGTGTTGCGCGGCCAGGGCCTGAAGGGCGGACCGGCCATGGGTGGCGGCGCCTCGCTGGTGCTGTTTGCGATCGATGCCGCGGGTCTGGCGCGCGACACGGCTTTCGTGACCGATGGCCAGCTCTCTGGCCTGTGCCTCAAGGGCCTGACGGTCGCCGAGGTCGCGCCGGAGGGGGCCACCGGCGGGCCGATTGGCAAGGTTCGCGCGGGCGACCGCATCGTCATCGATGTCGCGGCGCGCCGGCTCGATCTCGACGTGCCGGCCGCGGAGCTCGCGGCGCGACCGGGGCCGCCGTCGCACTTTCCGGTCGATGCCAAGGGGTATCTGGGCATCTACCGGCGCGACGTGCAGCCGATGGCGACCGGCGCGGTGCTGACCGACCTGGGCGAATGAAGCTGTACTCAGTACGCTCGGTGCTGGTCTTGGGTTGCGTGCTGTTGAGTTACGGCTGTCGCAACGACAGTGGGCCGGCCGGCACCTCGATAAAAGGCACGGTGGCGGCACATGGGGTCGCCGACGTGGACGAGGCCCGCATAATCGATGCCGACAGGGAACCGCAGAATTGGCTGAGCGTTGGCCGCAATTACGCGGAGGATCGCTTCAGCCCGCTGGCCTCGATCAATGAACAGAATGTCGGCCGGCTTGGCCTCGCATGGTTCGTGGATTTGGATACCAAGACCGGTTCGGAAGCCACGCCGCTGGTGGTCGACGGGGTGATGTACACGGTTGGCGCGTGGAACGTGATTTACGCCCTCGATGCCAAGTCCGGTCGGGAACTGTGGCGCTATGACCCAAAGCCGCGCCGCGACTGGTTGCGCTACATGTGTTGCGGCCCGGCATCGCGCGGGCTCGCGGTGTGGAAGGGCAAAGTCATCGCGGCCACCATCGACGGACGGCTATTCGCCGTCGATGCTAAATCCGGCGCGCCGGTCTGGGATGTGCGAACCACCGATGCGAATCAACCCTACTCGATCACCGGCGCTCCCCGCGTCGTCGCGGGCAAGGTCATCATCGGCAATGCGGGCGGCGAATTCGGCGTGCGCGGCTATGTGAGCGCTTATGAGGCGGACACCGGGAAACTGATATGGCGCTTCTACACGGTGCCTGGCGATCCGGCCAAGGGGTTCGAATCCAAAGCGATGGAAATGGCCGCAAAGACCTGGCACGGCGAGTGGTGGAAGTCCGGCGGAGGCGGGCCTGCCTGGGACGCGTTCTCATATGATCCCGATCTGCACTTGCTGTACATCGGAACCGGTAACGGAAATGCCTGGTCGAGAGATCTACGCAGCCCCGGGGGCGGCGACAATCTGTTCCTTTGCTCGATCGTGGCGGTGCGCGCGGACACTGGAGAGTACGTGTGGCATTACCAAGAGGTGCCCGGAGAGAATTGGGACTACGACTGCGTGCAGCAAATGACATTGACCGAACTTGACATCGGCGGCGTGAAACGCAAGGCGCTGATGCAGGCCTCCAAGGATGGCTTTTTTTATGTCCTCGATCGCGAGAGCGGAAAACTCCTGTCGGCAAGCCCCTTCGTGCATACGAATTGGGCCTCACGAGTCGATCCCGCGACCGGGCGGCCGGTCGAAAACAAGGAGAATCTTTATTCGGATACCGAAGCCAAAATGGTGGCGCCGACGCCCTTCGGTGCGCACAACTGGCATCCGATGTCCTACGATCCGCTGACGCATCTCGTGTATATCCCGGCGCAGGAGGCCGGCTGGGCGTATTCCCGCACCGCGACGTTCGACTATCACCCAATGGCCTGGAATATCTCGCAGAACCCCAAGGCGAAGCGTCCCCCGCCGTCGGCGAATATTTCCGTCAAGGGATTTACGCTCGCCTGGGATCCCGTCGCGAACAAAGAAGCATGGCGCATCCCGCACGACGGTCCGTGGAACGGCGGCGTGCTCACCACGGCCGGCAATCTGCTCGTGGAGGGAACCGAGGACGGCAATTTCGGCGTTTACCGGGCGAGCAATGGCGAGAAACTCTGGTCCATGCCCATAGGCACGGGAGCCGTGGCGGGTCCGATGACCTACTCGGTGGACGGCGAACAATACATCGCCGTATCGGCGGGTTGGGCCGGCTCATTGGTCATTATCGGCGGCGGGCTCGCCGCCATCCATGATGCGCCGACGCGCATGCTGGTGTTCAAGCTCGACGGCAACGCGGTCTTGCCGGTCACCGCACCGCGCGCGGTACCGCGGCCCCCGCCGCAGACGGTGTCCGACGAGACCCTCGCCAAGGGCGAGGCGGCCTACAACAAGACCTGCCGCATTTGCCATGGCGGCAATTTAATTTCGGGAGGTATGACTCCCGACTTGCGCTTCATGTCGGCAGCGACTCACCAGCAATTCGAGGCCATCGTACTCGGCGGAGCGCGCGCCGATCGCGGCATGGCATCCTTTGCCGATGTCGTGAGCGTCGACGACGTCGAAGCGATTCACGCCTATATTATTGTGGAATCCGGCAAGGCGCAGGGTCGATTGCTCGGCGCCGACCGTATTCAACAAGGTGAAGCCAAATGAAATTGACCGCCCAGGAACAGAGCATGCTCGACGGCAGGGACGGCAAAGCGCGACAGAAGGCAATGGAACTGTTGGTGCGTTATGGTGAGGCGCTCGCCGCCGAACGATTCGTCGCAACCGACAATATCGCCGGCGTTCCGGGCTCATCGAATTCCTTTCTGCAAAAGTACTACCAGCAGAAGGGTGGCGGCGGATACGACGCCATATTTTCTTTTTTCGATCTCGACAGCGATGAACTCGTCGAGGTGCCGAAGGCTACCGCACATACCTGTCACCTGCAGGGTGGCTATGATCCGGATAACTGGCAGATTCTCGGCGCGACGCCGGAGTCGTTCAAGATCAGCCAAGAGAGCGAGGCGTTCATCGCCGGCCGCGGCGTTCAGATACTCAAAACCTGCACGCCCTACCTCGCCGGCAATGTGCCGAAGAAAGGCGACCACTGCGCATGGATGGAATCGTCCGCCGTGGTCTACTGCAATTCAGTGCTCGGCGCGCGCACCAACACCGAAGGCCGGGAGAGCACCAGTGCGGCGATGCTCACCGGCGTCATACCGGATTGGGGTTTTCATCGCGACGAGAACCGGCTCGGATCGCATTTGATCGAAGTCGACTTCGAGATCGAGTCGGTGATGGACTGGGGCATGTTGGGCTATTTCGTCGGCGAGGCGGTCCAAGAGCGCATACCGGTGTTGAGCGGCCGGTTCGGCAGCGCCGATCTGATTCGCCACAAGCACTTTGGCGCGGCCGCGGCCTCCTCGGGCGGTGTGGAGATGTATCACATCGCCGGCGTAACGCCGGAGGCACCCAGTGTCGAGGCGGCTTTCGGCGGCCGTAAGCCCGTCGAGGTCATTCCCTACGGACTGGCGGAGAAGCGTCGCACCTACGACAATTTGAATTCCAAGGCCACCGACACTCAAGTCGATTACGTGATGCTCGGCTGTCCTCATTATTCGCTGGGGCAGATTCGAAGTGCAGCCGCCATGCTGGAAGGCAGGCGGGTCAGCGCCAACTGCAAACTTTGGATATTTACCTCGCGCGCCGTGAAGGCCGTCGCCGACGCGCAAGGTTTGTCAAAGCAGTTGCGCGACGGCGGCGCGGTGCTGCTGACGGATACCTGTTCCTCGATCAGCCAGGCGGTCCCGCCCGGCACCAAAGTAGCCGCGCTTGATTCGGCGAAGCAGACGCACTACTTGCCTGCCATCATGAACATTCAGGCGTGGTTTGGGTCGACCCAGGACTGCATCAATGCGGCGGTCACCGGCCGCTGGAATGGAGTGCGACCATGAGCGTACATATCGTTATGTTGAAGGGTCGAAAAGTGGTCGGCGGCGTCGCGGAAGGGGAGGCGCTCGTGACGCGGCAAACCATATCGGGCTGGGGCGGAATCAATCCGATGCTCGGTACCGTGACCGAGACCCGCCATGAATTGCGCGGGGTGAGCTTCAAGGACAAGATTCTGGTGTTCCCCGGAGCCAAAGGCTCGTCAGGATGGTCCGCCGTGTTTCATATGACGCGCCTCTCCGGCACGGCGCCCAAGGCCATGCTTTTCAATGAGATGACGACCAAGGTTGCGCTCGGCGCGGTGGTGATGAGAGTGCCGTCGATCACCGACTTCGACCGCGATCCGCTGGAGGTCATCGAAACCGGGGATTGGGTCAAGGTCGACGCCGACCGGGGCCTCGTTGAGGTGCGCAAGGCCGCGTTGGGAACCGGGTCATGACGCCGCTGCTCGTGTAGCGGTCGGAGGTTCGCGGCCATGTCGACTACGGTGCGCACGATAGACGTCTCGGCGATCATCAACGGCCGCCGGCTAAACGGCTTCAACTATGGACTGATAGTGCTGTCCTGGCTGATTACCGTGTTCGACGGCTTCGATATGATGATGATCAGCTTCACCGCGCCTTTCATGCGCGATGAATTCGGATTGTCGAAAATGATGCTCGGCCGCGTATTTTCCGCCGGCCTGGTCGGAATGATGCTCGGCGGCTTCTTTTTTTCGTTTCTCGCCGATCGTATTGGCCGCCGACCGACCGTGGTGATCGCGGCATTCAGCTTCGGCCTGCTAACCTGAAGTTCCTGCCCGCGTCGCACGATAAATTCATGTTTGACAGATACATGCATGGATTTCGGGGGTTCTGGTTCTGACTACACGGCGATTTGATCGATCAGTTCGAAGGCGCGCCGCTGCAGAGACGTGGGCGTGGTGAGGATATCGAAGGTGGTCGGATGTTCGAGGGCGCCCGGTGTCCGGCAGGTGTTACGCACGAGGGTGGCGAGTTCGGCGATGAGGGTACGCAGACTATGGACTGGCGTTCCATCTTCGGTCGAGTGCGTGTGGACTTTCTCGAGCGCGGCCGCTGAGCGCTTGGCCGGCGCGACCGGATCGCGCGTCGCCTTGGCCGCCTGATCTTCATCGGTGAACAGCAACGGACGCCAGGCTTCGATCAGATGCCACTCGACGTAGTAAGCGAGCATGCACAGGAAGATGTGCGCACGGACGCGACTCTCGAGTCGGTGATGGATCGGGCGGATCTTCAGGTCCACGGTTTTCAGCGAGCGGAACGCGCGCTCGACTTGGGCTAGCGCCTTGTAACTGCGCACCGCCTCGGGCGCGGACATCTGTTTCTTGGGTAATGCGGTGCGGATGACGTAGATGCCATCGAGCGCCGCTTCGGCGGCGACTTGGGATTCGAGGATCTGATACTTCACGGCGCTGTCCGTGATGCTCAGTTCGAAGTGCTTGCCGACTTTGTACTTGTCGAGCACGCGCCCGAGCTTCACGCCGATCGCGGCGGACCCGGTAAGTGCCCCGCGGGCGACGCGGTCGCGGATCTTGTCGAGTTCGAGCGTGGTCGCCTCGAGGAGCGCTTGGCGTTTATGCCAGCGCAGCTTCGCCAGCTCCGGATTGCGGCACGCAATGAGCCGCTCATCGGGATACTTTGGATCCGAGAACTCGAACAGATTGCGTTGATCGAAGAGCCCTAACTGCAGCGCGCCGGCTGCGACAAGGCCGCGGATTTGGCCGCTCTTCAGCGCAGTGATCCACGCCATCCCGTCGATCTCCTTGAGCTCGCCGATCGCTTTGTGCGAGATCATGCCCCGATCCCCGACCAGCACCACCCGCTCCAAGCCGAAGGACTCTTTGAGTTTCGCCACCTGCGGCATCAGCGTCTTCGTATCGGCCGTGTTGCCCTCGTACACCGACACCGAGATCGGGCAGCCTTGCCGCGTGGTCATCAGTCCATAGTTGACCTGGAGCTTATTCTTCTTGCCGTCGCGGCTGTAGCCGATTTTGCCCAACGGACAGTGCGTGCCCTCGAAGTAGCTGGAGGACAAATCGTAGAGCGCCAAGCTGCCTTCGCCCAAGTGGCGCGCCGCGAGCTTGCGCTCGATCAGCGGCTGCCGTTCGAGCAGCCAGTCCATCGCCGCATACAGATCATCTTCATCGGCCGAGCTCACGCCGAACTCCTCGGCGAGCGTGCTCGTTTGCCACCAGCGGGTGGTGGCCAGCTTCGTCTGCGGAGCGAGTACGCGCGCGGCGATGAGCGCCAAGATGCGATCGCGTTCCGGGCTCGGCCGCGAGCCGATGAGTGACTCGATCCCGAGCCGCTGCATGGCCAGGCGCACCGCCTGCACGTGTCCATGCGGGCGCGAGCCTAAGACCTCCAATCGCTCGGCCACCGGCACGAAAGCCTCACCACGCAATGCGCGGCGCACCAGATCAATCACCGGTGCGGGCAGGTGCGAGAGATTGCCGAGGGTTTCGTTCTTGACGCGATCGCCGTCGCGGTAGCTGCGCCGAAGAAGATGCGTCTCGTACACACGGCCTTTGTAGGTGCGCCGTGTGGTGACGACATGCACAGCGCCTCCACGTTCTGACATGCAAAGAAACGTAGCACAAGAGCGCCGTATAGTCAACTATTTAGTGACTACAATATGCACCCATGAAATGCACTCAATCTCACTCCAAACACTGAAAAAGTAGCGATCTGCTGACTACTCAGTCATTAAAATCGCCGGGTAACTTCAGGCTAACCACGGCGACCGCCTTTGCAGGCTCGTATCAGGCGCTGCTTACCCTGCGATTACTCGACGGTTTTGCCATTGGCGGCATGCTGCCGCTCGCGTGGGCATTGAACATCGAATTCGTGCCCGTTCAGATGCGCTCCACGATCGTGACCATCATCATGATGGGCTACAGCTTCGGCACGGCGGTCGCAGCTCCGATGACCAACTGGATCGCGCCACATTACGGATGGCAGGGCGTTTATTGGGCGGGAGGCGCAGGGACGCTGATTTGCGCGGCGGCCTTGTGGCTCAAATTGCCCGAGTCGATCAGATTTCTGGTGACGAAGGGGCTGAAGCCGCGACTCGTGGCGCAAACACTAAAGCGGATGGATCCGCACAGCGATGCCACTGCAGACGATCACTTCGTGCTCAGCGATGAACCCAAAGTCGACCGACAATTCCGCGTGTCCGATTTGTTCCGCGGCAATTTGCGCGCGATCACGCCGTTGTTGTGGTTGGGCTACATCGCGAGCTCGCTCGCCATTTACTTCGTCGCATCCTGGGGCCCGCTGGTTCTCGAGGAGCTGAAATTCCCTCGCGCCACCTCGGCGCTGGTCGCCTCATCGGGCGGACTATTGGGCGCGGTGGCCGGTCTCGCCTTGATGCGATTTACCGATCGCTTCGGCGCGCGGGCGGTGGCGTTCTACCCAGCGCTCGCCATTCCGGTGTTGCTGCTGCAGGGGTTGCAGATGGTGCCCGTTCAGTTGTTCTTGGCGGTCAACGTGCTCGGCGCGCTGCTCGTGTCCGGCAGCCATTTCGGGATCCTGTCGATCGCCGGAATTTTCTACCCGAGCGCGATCCGAGCCAGCGGCGCGGGTTGGGCGACCTCCGTCGCCAAGATTGGCGCCATTTTGGGGCCGATCGTCGGGGCTGCGGTGTTGTCGAGCGGCTTGCCGATCATACGTAGCTATGCACTGCTCGCGGTATGCCCGGCAGCCCTTTTCGTGTGCGCCCTCGGAATTCATATGGTCACGAGGTCGTCACGCCAGCCAGTAGACGTTCTTGTCGACGGCCGTGCGGCGCTGTGAACAGGTCCTGAGGCAACATGAAGATCGTCGATGTGGCGCTGACGCTGTTCCGCTGGGATGGCATTCCGCCCGTGGTCTACGGTCCCAATATTCGCATGCCCGGAGGCCTTTCCACGCTCGGGCTTCCGGCGATCAGCACCGATGACGGCGCCACCGGCCATTCCTTTTTGGGCGGTGCGACTCGCGGCGCCGAGCTCGAAGGGCGCGCGCTGATCGAAACGCTGAAGCCGTTGCTAATGGCGCAGAATCCACTCGACCGCGAACGACTCAATCAGCGAATGTGGGGTCGCGGCCGGCTGACGATGGTGCGCGCAATCGGCGCCGTGGATGTGGCACTGTGGGAGCTTGCCGGCAAGATCGCGGGTCTGCCGGTCCACCAGCTGCTCGGCTCGTACCGCGACAGGGCTCGATCAGTATGCTCCATGGTTGCTGGGACAGGCGACCGATTTTCTGCGCGGCGAGGCGGAGACCTGGTGAGCTTACCGACATATAGGTTATGTAATTGGTCCAGCCCGAGTTTCTTTCCTCCTTGGGTACGCGATCATCGAGGCAGATCGTCTGCGTCGAGGGATGAGCCGCTGTGATCGAGCTGGATGGTTCCGCTGGGGAGGGTGGAGGGCAGATTCTGCGATCTGCGCTATCGCTTTCCATTTGCACGGCGCGGCCGTTTCGGATCACGAATATCCGTGCCAATCGTCCGAAGCCAGGGCTCATGCGCCAGCACTTGACCGCGGTGAAGGCCGCAGCCGCGGTCTGTTCCGCCGAGATCAGCGGGGCGGAGATCGGGTCGACTCAGCTCATATTCCAGCCCGGCCGCCTGCGAGCCGGCGACTACTCCTTCGCGGTCGGCACGGCGGGCAGCTGCACCTTGGTGCTTCAGACCGTCCTTCCACCGTTGTTGACGGCAAGCTCCACGTCGCATATCCGTATCGCCGGCGGAACGCACAACAAGGGGGCACCCCCGTTTAACTTCTTGGAGCGGGCCTTTCTTCCGCTCTTGAGGCGGATGGGACCTCGAGTGCAAGTAGAACTCGTGAGTTATGGGTTCTACCCTCGCGGAGGCGGAGAGATCTGCGCTCACATCGATCCGGTCAAGACCTTGAGTCCGCTGCACGTCCTTGAGCGGGGCCGCAGGATCGAAGCCTATGCGGAATCCTACATCGCAGCCATCCCCATCCACGTCGCTCAGCGCGAGCTCGCAACAATCGGCCGCATGCTCAACTGGTTGCCGGAACAGTTGAAACTGCGTGGCCTGCCGAACGACGTCGGTCCCGGAAACGTGGTTTCCATTACCATCGCGCATGAGCACGTCACCGATGTCTTCACCGCCTTTGGCGAGAAGGGAGTTTCTGCCGAGGCCGTAGCCAAGGAAGCCGGCAATGAAGCGCGCGATTACCTCGCAAGTTCAGCCGCGACAGGGCCCCACTTGGCGGATCAGCTTATTCTGCCCATGGCGCTCTGCGGAACAGGTTCATTCACGACGTCAGCGGCGACGACGCACCTGAAGACCAATGCCGCTGTCGTCGAACGGTTCATGGGATGCCACGTGGATGTGAGCTCCGTCGGCGAGTTATTTCAGGTATCGATCCGACCGTAGGCGTTTCCGGGTCCCCGAGTTGGCGATGCGCGCTCGCGTTCGTGCAACGTTGCACCGCGCCGATGAAATCGGCGGAGTCTCTATCTATGTAATATTGCCGAGTCACCGACGGATTCTTCTTATGGTCGCCCCGGTCCTTGCCTGTCAATCTACATCGCCATGGGCTCCTACCATTGCGGATTGCGGCAGGTGCTTGGCGCGCGGTGCATCTGCTGGGCACGGCCCTTTCGAGGAGGGCGAATATGAACACGTATGTCCTGCGACCCGAGATCGGTCAATGGCACACAATCGGTCAATGGCACACACGAGCCGACAAAGGGGAGATGTTTCAGGTCGTCGGCCGCGACGAGAATTCCCGTTCAATCGAGATTCAATCTTTCGATGGCGAGCTCGACGAGATCGATACCGAGACTTGGGCTACGCTCCCGCTCGAGCGGGTGGAGCCTCCGGAGGACTGGACCGGTCCCATGGAGGACGTGGCGACGGACGACCTCGGCTACTCGCAAACCGAGATGGCGCCCCTGAGGAACCCTATACCGCCGACGTTCCCGAGGCCGACGAGCGGGCTCGGTGAGCGGTTGTCGATAAGTCGATAGCCTGATGGCAAACGCCGGCCCAGCCCGCGTGACGCAAGAACCAGCACATGGCCGGCATTCGCTGCTCCGGCTTCCCGTTCGGGAGGTCGCCTTCCTGCCCATTCAGCCAATCGATCGCCTGTCGCTGGAGCAGATCACCGCGCAGTTGCAGGCGCGAGGGGTCAAGGTCCAGCTGAAACCGTCCATCCTCCGGCCGCGTGGTTCCTATGATGCACACCGCCGGCAGCTCAAAGCCGATGTGCTTCTGGAGCGCGTCGCACTTGCTGCAGAGCGGCCCGTGATCGGCATCACCGACGGCGACTGCTATGCGGGCGCGCTAAACTTCGTCTTTGGTCTCGCAGAGCTCGGCGGAGGAATCGCGGTAGCGTCGTTGGCGCGACTTCGCGCTGGTGCCAGCCAGAGCACCTTTGCCGCGCGTGCGGTGAAGGAGATCTGCCACGAGCTGGGGCATGCCGTGGGGCTTCCCCACTGCGAGAACCCACGCTGCGTGATGTGCTTCAGCAACTCTCTGGCGGAGGCGGACGCCAAAGGGGAGGAATTGTGTGGGTCCTGCATGCGCCGCGTGCGGGCCTGATCGATCGGATCGGCACCGCAGTTCCCGCTTGCGCCAGCGCTGTTGGGTCTGCGCCTGTCCTCAGTTGTGGCGGGTGCTTGATCCGGGTCCGAGTTTCATTGGCCCGCGAGACTGGACCCTAATTGAACTCCAGAGGCATGCTGAGCCTGGACCCCAGTTGATAGGTCTGAAGAATGGACCCTGCGTCGGGGCATCGCCGATCAGGCGAGTAACGCTCAGTTGGTCGCGAATTGCGCACTTATCGAGGACTCATCCGATGGTCGAACTCGTGCATCGCGTTTATCTATGACTATGTTACATTACTAGTTATTATTACGGCATTGGAGTTATCTTTATGGCGAGCAAGCGTAGTGCAGCTCACGAAAGTGTGCGGGTTTATCGGGCAAAGATGAAACAACTAGGGTTTCGGCAAGTCAGTATTTGGGTTCCGGACACCAAGTCGCCGAAGTTTCGCAAGGAATGCCGGCGTCAATCGCGGCTAGCGAGTGCTGCCGATACATCGGCGCAATTGGACGAATTGCTGAACGTTGCTGCGGGATCCGTGGAAGGTTGGACTTGAAGCGCGGCGACATCGTGACGATAGCGGCGCCGGGTGACTACGGAAAACCTCGACCGGCCCTTATCATACAGGCGGATGTCTTCAACGATATTCACAGTAGCATTACAGTCGTGCCGTTGACCAGTACGATTATCGATGCACCGCTGTTTCGCATCACTCTCGATCCGAGCCGGCAAAATGGCCTCAATCGTGTGTCACAGATTATGGTCGATAAGGTGTTGACGCTGCCACGCGAAAAGATTGGCAAGCGAGTGGGCCATTTGGGCAATACCCTCATGATTCGAGTCGGACGTGCCTTGTCCGTTTGGTTAGGGATGTCATAGGCCTGAGGCACGCCACCGAGCAATGCTCGGGGTGAAACGAATGGGAGAAGCGCGTGGCACGGTCTCAAAATCTCCGTGCGAGGTGAGTAGGTTATTGCGCCCGTGGTCGAGTGCACGTCGATCATCCTCCAGCAGGGGATCGAGCCGTTTTGGGCTCTCTCATTAATTAGTGTAACGAAGGGCCGGAAGCCCGCACTCTGGCCTTTGATGGTCCCGCGTTGAGCCAGGCAATCCGTTCGACCTTCGATCGTCGCCAGACCAGCGTGCCTATAGTGCTGCCAGTATCGTTGAGGGCCGAGTTCCACTCTGAGCCCGTTTATGTCCGCGAGTGGCCCGCGTTTGTTCGAAGGATCGGCGAGCCTGCTCGAGCGAATTTTCGCGAGCCGCTGAGTTCTAATGGTCGGGGTGAAGCGATTTGCGCTATACCTGCGATGCAGGATAATCAATGGGAATTATATACTTGACTCCCTGACCGAAAAGCGTAGAATTCTTCCATCGAAGAAGGATTTGCGCCATGAAAGTCACCATTAGCCACTACGAATTTTTGAAACAGTTTCCCGACGAAACGGCAGCCCGCACGTATCTGGAAAATCGCCGCTGGAAGGGTGCCCCGCAGTGCCCGCACTGCAACGAAATCGAGCGCGTGCAGGTCCGCACGGTTGTCGGCTACTTCCGGTGCCTCGCGTGCAAGCAGGACTTCACCGTCCGCACCGGCACGATCTTTGAACGCTCGCACATCCCTCTCGACAAGTGGCTGTATGCGATGTACCTGATCTCGACCGCGCGCAAGGGCATTTCGTCCATGCAGATCAGCAAGGAACTCGGCATCACGCAGAAGTCCGCATGGTTCATGCTTCAGCGCATTCGTGAGGCGTGCGGTAATGGCAAGAATGGCGGCGGCGATTTGTTGTCTGGAATCGTTGAAGCGGACGAAACGTACCTTGGCGGCAAGGAAGATAACAAACACGACAGCAAGAAACTGCGCGCGGGTCGCGGCGCTGTCGGCAAGACGGCGGTTCTCGGAATGCGTGAGCGCGGCGGCGATGTAAAGGCCATCGTCATAGCGAACACCGACGCACGCACCATTCAAGATCATGTAACGGCGAACGTCGAAGATGATTCGATGCTCTGCACCGACACGCATCCTTCCTACGCGGGCATTGACGGCTATTACCATCGCACGGTCAACCACAGCGCCAAAGAGTATGTGAATGGCATGGCGCACACCAACGGAATCGAGAGCGTGTGGGCTGTCTTGAAGCGCGGCTACTATGGTATCTATCACCACTTCACCGTCAAGCACATGCAGCGCTACGTGGACGAATTTTCGTTCCGCTTGAGCAGCGAAGGTAACTGCAAAGTTCACACGATGAATCGCATCGGCGCGCTCTCCGACAAGACTGTCGGCAAGCGCCTCACCTACAAGACTCTCACGGGTGCTTTGTGAATGAACGCTTTGAACAGATGGTAGATCAAGTCTTGCGATACAAACCGCCTTCAAAGAAAAAGAAGGCGGCAAAATCTTCCGTGAAGAAGTCAAAACGCAAAGCAGCGAAATCATTGAAATAGGCATTCGTAGCGCTAATCTTTATTTCGCTTAAAGATTATCCAGATCAGTAGTAAAAAACCGGTACCGGCATTCACTATTGCAGCCAACAGAAGGCTTGTGCGGATGAGTTTCCTTTGGAATGTAAAATCGTCGCTTTCGACCGAATTAATAATCGGTTCTATCGCATTACTAATCGGTGGCGCATTGGTCACGGTGGGTATTGTTGGAGAAAATAGAAAATCCTCTCTGGAATTCGTTGCCTCTTGGCATCCTCGCTTTATCAAAATGGTTGTTATCGGTGTGGCAATAGAGTTACTTGCAGACGGACTGATATTTTTTTCATCATATCGACTTGAAATTCTCGCGGACCAAAAGGTCGCCGCTCTCCAAGCGGAGAATATTGGACTGCAAAAAGTATTGGCTCCTCGCCGTATAGTTTGGGTGAGCCGGGATAACGATGAAGCAAAGAGAACTGAATTATTCAATGCGCTTAAGGTGTTTTCGGGGACGCGAGTTTTCATCCAGTACGTTCCCGACTTTGAGGCAACGCGACTCGCATATGAAATTTTCCGGAGAATCCAACAAGCAGGAATGACTCCTGAATTTATCGATGAAAGGGTTTCGCATTTTGGCCCATTAGTCATAGGCGATGGCGTAGATATCCATTCGACCAATGATGCATTTGCGGCGGGACAAGCACTGTCGAAATTGTTCGCGCTAGATCTCGGAGAAGGTCCAAATAAATTAGTGCTATGGAACGATATGTCCATGCACATAGGACCATATTTCGGTCCTGGAATGTTCAATGCTCCTGAAAATTCATTGCTTGTTCTGGTGGGAATGAAGGAATCTGAATGGAACTTCATGGAAATTCGAATTAAAGCCGAGGCAGAAGCCAATTCGAAGTAGGTCGCGGCCGCGACCATCAAGAATGCAAAAAACAGCAACAATCCAATATGAGCGAATCCGGCCTGTCGCGTGGCAGAATGCCGCTGGCGCGGTAGGGAGTCAAGTATATAATTCCCTAATCAATAGTTATCCCGAAACCGTTAGGAGGCGGCTGAGGAGGAGGCGTCGAAAACCAATTATAGTTGGTCCCAGTGTAGGTATATGTGTAGGTATCGGCATTCGCTAGGACCGGCCCCGACAGCAGAGCGCTAGCAACCCCTTTGCGGTTGTGTTCATGCCAGTCCCTTGCGCGCGAACGCGCCGACTCCAACAAGGCCGCTCAGCATCAACCACGCAGATGCGGGGAGCGGCACGGGGGGTGAGAGAGAGAAGGTGAAATCGCTATTAACCGGGTTCCCCGCATCGTAGGTCGACGAAACAGCGAAGCTCAAATCATATTGGCCTGCGGGTAGCTGCACAAGTCCATACAGCGCGAGCGGGCCCGCAAAGCGAGGATCAGTAGGCACGGCCCCGAGTTCGCAGCCACCGGGAACACCGAACATCCCGAATTGCCCGATGCACCCAAGAACGACGCTCCCACCTGACGTTGTCAGTTTGAGAGACGCAAGCGGCTGTTGATTGCTGAATGTATTTTGCGACCAATTAAAGGAATAGGCGGCGGCGGAGGTTAGATCGAAACCAATCACACCAGACGCGGCTCCCGTGGTAGGCGCGGGTCCCGGCGGTGGCACGGGCGCGTAATAGGTAGTAGCTGTTGCCGCAATCGTCACACCTGTCGGTGAATAGTTGCCGCCCACGCTCGCCGTTTGTTCGGGCCCCAAAATAAATATTTGCTGGGTCTGAGTCGCAGCGAATGAGCCGTAGTTCGCACTGACGGTTGCCGGCGTAACTCCGCCGAGAGTTCCACCAGTTGGAACCAGAACTGCATCAGCTCTACCAACGCTCGGCTGGCTAACCGCAATTGCGCCAACAAGTAGCGCGGCAGTCCATACATGTTTCATGTTACATCACCCTATGATGAATTGATCGGAACGGCACGCGCCGCAGGACCATTGCGCTCGCTTAACGAGGGATCGTCAATACGCGAAATCCGCTTGTCTCACTGAGGTTGCAACGATATGACTATTGCGTAACACGGAGACACTTTCTTGCTTTGCATAGCGCTCGCACTTCACGCACTGCCCGATGCAGTGAATCGCAGACGACCGTGACCGCCTTTTCGACAAAAACCGCCATCGTACGTTCGCTGACGTAATGTAACTGCGCGCTCGCGTGGCTTCATCCAGCTCTCGATAGGAAACTTCCTATGCAGCGGCGCGGGCGACGCCCTTGCGACAACACGACCGCGGGGCCGATCAGCAGCGATTTTACGAGCAATTGATCGGTACAGCTGACGCGCGCTTTGATGCGCATCTAGTCAAACTTAAGCAGGAGCAGGCCAAACTCAAACAAGGGAAAGGTAAGCAAGGGAAAGGCAAACATAGTAAAGGCAAGCAAGGCAGGAGATAGTTATGAGACGCACTTTGACCGAGAAACTAGCAGAGATCCCGCAGCCGCGACGCGAAAGGATTGAGCAGCACGCTGCGCAACTCATAAGCGAAGAGTTGTCGCTACGTGAACTACGTCGCGCGCTCGGGCGCACGCAGACAAAGATGGCAAGCTATCTTCGCGTCGGGCAGGACACGGTTGCCCGTTACGAGCAACGTTCCGATTTGCTGCTATCGACGCTCCGCCGATACCTCGAGGCAGCCGGTGGCAAGCTATGTCTAATCGCAGAGTTTCCGGGACGCCCTTCGGTGCGTCTAAAGGGCCTGGGTGACATCGGTGGGCACACGAAGCCTGCCATGACCAAGCGTCGACCGACCAGCACACAGAGCAAACGCCGAGTGAGTGGCAGACGGCCTCCGACAGCCAATCATCATGGACGTGCGTCGTCTAGCGGCTGAACCCTATCGCTCGGCGACTATTTCTGCATTGTCGGATGCCCTTGCGGACGTAGTTTCGGAGACGGCAGTCAAGATCGCGCTGCGCGGAGGTGTTCGAAGGTGCGGCGCCTGTTAAGGGGTGGATGGCCAAGAGCAAAGCTAAAGTGTTACCCATGTGTCCAGAATAATCTGTCACCCAAGTGACCAGAATGGACCCTAAATCAATGGTCGGGGTGACAGGATTTGAACCTGCGACTCCTACGTCCCGAACGCAACGTAAAGGGCGTAACACATGATTGATTACTCGATCCATCAACAGGTTAGCACACAACAGGGCGTAACAAGACCCAACAATACCTATAGGAAAACTGGCCCCGAGGAACAGATCTGGAACAGAACGTTCAAAGGGGGTTCTCTATGCCGGGGTCGTACGCACGATGGCTGAACCGGCGCCGAAATCGTCGCCGCAGTTACCTGGAGCGGGCGGGGTAATGCATTCGCCTCCCGTGTCAGGTCCGTGGAAACAGGTGCCGGGGTGGGTGGATAAAAACAATACCAAAAATAAATAAATGGTGCTATTATTATCCAGCATGACCCAAACCCGCGACCTTCAATCCGTGCTCGAAACCTTCCGCCAGCACGGCGGTGTACTCAGGACGGGTCAGGCCCTGATGCGGGGTATTCATCCCGCGGCGCTCTATAGCCTCGTCGAGTCAGGCGAGCTAACCCGCCTCGCGCGGGGGCTATACCGCCTCGCCGACGCCCAGGAATTCAGCAACCCGGACCTCGCGGTCGTTGCGGCAAAAGCGCCGGATGCGATCGTGTGTCTGATCTCGGCACTGTCGTTCCACGGGATCACGACGCAGGTGCCGCGAGCTGTGTACCTCGCTGTGTCCCGAGGACGATATGCGGGGCTGCGTCTGCGCACGCCTCCGGTGAAGATCTATCGCTTCGATGCGGCGACCTTTGATCAGGGCATTGAAACCCACCAGATCGATGGCGTCACCGTTCGCATCTATGGCGTCGCGCGCACGCTCGTTGACTGCTTCAAATACCGAAACAAACTCGGGCTGGATATCGCCATCGAGGCGCTGCATTTCGCACGGGAGCGAAAACGAATCAGCAACCGGGAAATCCTCCATTTCGCGCGCCTGCTGCGCCAGGTTCGGGTCATTAGCCCGTACCTCGAGAGTGTAACGTGACGGCACCGCGGAACATGGTGGCGTCGGTACTCGTGCGGCTACGCAACGTTGCCGCAGATTCGGGGTTGAGCTTCAACGACATTCTGCAGGCATACGTGATCGAGCGATTTCTGGCCCGACTTGCACGATCTCCCCAGGCCGATACGGTCCTGCTCAAAGGTGCACTGATGCTCCGGGTATGGGGCGTGCCTCGCGCAAGACCCACGATGGATATCGATCTCCTGAGGCGCGGAATTGCCGATCAGGCGGTCCTCGTGCAATTCGTGGCGCAATGCTCGGCGATTGAGGATCCCTCTGATGGCGTGATCTTTGAGCCATCGACGATTTCCGTCGAATCGATTCGCGATGCGACCGAGTACGTTGGCACGCGTATTCGACTGCAAGGGCGGCTCGCCAACGTTCGCCAGACTGTGCAGATCGACTTTGGCGTCGGCGACGCCGTACATCCGCAACCGCAGGTTGTCGAGTATCCGGTGCTGCTGACGAATTCACCCATCAGACTCCACGCTTATCCCGTCGAAGCCGCGATCGCTGAGAAATTTCATGCCATGGTGGAACTCGATCTGCAGAATAGCCGCATGAAGAACTTCTACGACATCTGGATCTTGTCACGGACCCTGGCTTTTTCTGGTCATGGCTTGAGTCAGGCAATCCGTTACACATTCCAGCGTCGCCAGACCAGCGTGCCTACCGTGGCGCCTGTTGCCTTGACGGCCGCGTTCTACGGCGACCCGATTCACGTACGTCAATGGAGCGCGTTTGTTCGGCGTATTGGCGAAGCGGCTCTGGCAGATGATTTCACGCGCGTTGCAGGCGATCTGATTCAGTTTTTGATGCCGGTGGCCGAGGCGGCGGCCACATCGGTGGACCCTCCGGTCCGTTGGGAGCCTCCAGGCCCATGGCAGTAGATATGGCGCAGTTTCGGGCGGCTTCGGCGAAGCCCTGTGGATGACACGATGACCCGCAGTCGAAGTCCGGTTCTCACGCCACACGGTCACCTGGTTCTCGCGCCGACGGCGGATGCGGCGCCGTTGCCGCACGATCTGTCGGGTCGGCTCGGGTCCGCGTTTGCACGCGGCGTCGGACACGGGTTGCTCGAACTTGGGCTTCGCGAAGTCGGCACCGCGCTGCCTGCGGAATTTGCTTATTGGCGCGACTTCGCTGCCCGGTATGTCACGGGGCTGTGCACTTCCGCGCACGGACTCCCCGAGGATGCCGCCGCGGACGCGAGCGAGGTTCCACCGCCGCCGGCGGACGCACTGGCCGTGCTCGCGAACACCGCGCCGCCAATGCCTGGCGGCGAGTACCTGAATGCCGAGGTTCTTGCTGCCCTTTGGTCGCAGATCGATGTGGCTTGCCGGAAGGAGCGCGCGCAGGCGAAGACTACCCTGCAGGAATTTCTGCGCGCAGCCAATCCCGCGTGGCACCTCGTCGGCCGTGTGCATTTCAATCTCGCCGAGAACCGGTCCGACGAAGAGGCGCCGTTCGCGTTCATCGCGACCTATACGGCGCAATTGTCGGCGCAAGGTCGCGCGCAACACCTGGCGCTCGGTGAGGCCTTGCGCGAGTACGCGGGTACGCGCAACAAGGCGCGACTCCTCGCGCTGTTGAAGCCCGTGCAGGAAGGCGCTGCGCAATGTCCCTGGCTGCGCGCAATGGTCGAGGCGGGCGAGATCTATCACCCGCTGCGCTGGACCGCACCTGAGGCATTCCAGTTCCTCACCGACGCGCCCAAGCTCGAGGCGGCCGGGATCGTGGTACGCACGCCAAGTTCGTGGAAGGCGGGTCGACCACTGCGACCCAAAATCAGCGCGAGTGTCGGCGGCCGGGTGCCTTCGGTCCTCGGAAAGGATGCGTTGCTCGACTTTCAGGTGGAATTGACACTCGGCGAGGAGCGACTCACGGCCGCTGAGATTCGTGCGCTACTCAAAGGATCGGATGGCTTGCAGTTCTTGCGTGGCCGATGGGTTGAGGTGGACCGGGTGAAGCTCTCGCGACTTCTCGAGCGATTTCGCGCTGTTGAGGCCGCCGCCGCGGCGGGCCTGCCATTTTCCACAGCGATGCGGCTGGTGGCGGGAGTGTCGGTGGATGACGGGGAGGAGGTGGGCGCGGCGCCTGATCCCGAGTGGTCGGAAGTTGCGGCGGGTCCGTGGCTTGCGGAGACGCTGCGAGGCCTGCGCAGTCCCGCGGGGCTCGCCCGTGTCGATCCCGGATCGGCACTCCACGCGACGTTGAGGCCCTACCAACAGGCCGGCGTCCGCTGGTTGTATCTCTTGCACCGCCTCGGGCTTGGAGCTTGCCTCGCCGATGACATGGGAATGGGCAAGACGATCCAGGTCCTGTCGCTGCTACTGGTTCTGAAGCAGGAATCTCCCCTTGAGCGACGGGCGCCCGGGACGGCGTCGGGCAGCATTCTGGTCGCACCCGCGTCACTGCTCGCGAACTGGGCCGCGGAAGTCGAGCGTTTCGCTCCAACGCTCAAGGTGCTCATCGCCCATCCTTCTTCCGTCAGCGGAGCGGACCTCAAGGCGGTGACACCGGGGACTCTCGCGGACGTCGACCTCGTGATCACGAGTTACGGCGCGTTGCTGCGCAATGACTGGCTGACCAGTACACGCTGGCAGATCGCCGTGATCGACGAGGCGCAGGCGATCAAGAATCCGGGCGCCAAACAGACCCGAGCCGTCAAGAAACTCATTGCCCAGACCCGCGTTGCACTCACCGGAACGCCGGTCGAGAACCGTCTCTCGGACCTGTGGTCGATCTTCGATTTCACCCATCCGGGGCTTTTGGGTTCCGGTCAGGCATTTGGGAAGTACGTGCGGCGCCTTACCGAAGCCAACGGCTACGGGCCGTTGCGTGAACTCGTGCGTCCCTACATCCTCCGGCGTCTGAAAACCGATAAGTCGGTGATCGCCGATCTGCCCGACAAGACGGAGATGAAGGCGTTCTGCCATCTGAGTCCGAACCAAGCCGCCTTATACGGCCAGGCGGTCGAGGAACTTTCCGAGGCGCTCGACACGGCTGACGGCATAAAACGCAAAGGGGTCGTACTTGCGTTTCTCATGCGCTTAAAGCAGATCTGTAATCATCCGTCCCAGTGGCTTGGCAATGGGTCGTGGGCCGAGGCGGACAGTGGCAAGTTCGCGCGGTTACGGGAACTCGCCGAGGTGATCGCGGCGAAACAGGAAAAGGTGCTTGTATTCACGCAGTTCCGCGAAGCGACGCAGCCGATTGCCGCTTTCCTGGGTAGTGTCTTCGGTCGCGAAGGGCTGGTATTGCACGGGGGTACACCTGTCGGGAAACGAAAGGAATTGGTGCGTCGGTTTCAGGAGGATGAGCTGACGCCCTTCTTCGTAC
>JBKQSA010000008.1:0-58970 GCA_052143815.1 Steroidobacteraceae bacterium
GTATTGGCGGGAATTCAAGTGCCGGAGGGCACGCACAAGGACTTTTGCCTGCATCTCAATGATTTGCAATACGCTTACACCGAAGAGACCGATAATCCTGCCTACAAGATCTTCTTGGGTGGGTAGCAAGGAGCCTGTCTGAGTAATCTACGTGAGCCGCGTTGGCAGGGGGAGGGAGCGGATGCAAGGCGCGTGGCGCGGCCCATAGTGGGCACTATGGGCAAGCCACGCAACGCCGCAGACGCCCCTCCCACTGCCAACCCTTCGGGAGCGGGCGGATTTCCCCTCACTCGTCGTTGTCGCCTCCTCATTGGGTATCGACCCAACTGCGTCGGCTCCGCCTCGATTGAGGGGAAATCCGCCGCGCTCGCGGCCACGTAGATTACTCAGACAGGCTCCTAGCGGTTCAGCGGACCACGGCGTTCGGAGCGGAGGTCGATGCTTTGCCCGCGGCTGCCCGCAGTTCATCCCGCAAGGCGCGGCGCAGAATCTTACCCACATTGGTTTTCGGGAGCTCGTTGCGGAAATAGACGTGCTTCGGCACTTTATAGCCGGTGAGGTCGGTTCGGCAATGCCCGATCAATGCTTGGGCGGTGAGATGGGGATCCTTCCTCACGACGAACAACGCCACCACCTCGCCGGAAGCCTCATCCGGTTGCGCCACGGCGGCGACTTCCAACACGCCGGGATGTTCCGCGGCGACGCTTTCGACCTCGTTCGGATACACGTTGAAGCCTGAAACCAGGATCATGTCCTTCTTGCGATCCTCAATGAAGACGAAACCCTCCTCGTTGATGCGGCCGATATCGCCGGTACGAAGCCAATCGCCGAACATCACCTTTTCGGTCTCATCCGGGCGATTCCAATACCCGCGCATGACCTGCGGGCCGAACACGCAGATTTCGCCCACCGCGTTGGTCGGGACTTCTTTGCCCTCGTCGTCGCGAATCGAGATGTCGGTCGATGGAATGGGCAGCCCGATGCTGCCGTTGAAATCGGCGCCGATCGGATTGGCGGTGGCCACCGGCGAGGTTTCCGTCAGTCCCCATCCTTGAGTCATGGCGCAACCGGTGATCTTTTTCCAGCGCTCCGCGACCACGGCTTGCACGGCCATGCCGCCGGCAAACGAAACGCGCAGCGCGCTGAAGTCGACGGTTTCGAAGCCGGGTGTGTGAAGCAAGGCGTTGAACAGCGTATTCACGCCGCTGATGAAATTGAATTTGTGTCTCTTGAGCTCCGCCACGAACCCTGAAAAATCTCGCGGGTTGGTGATCAATACATTGCATGCCCCGAAAGGCAGAAACGCGAGACAATTCGTGGTGAGCGCGAAGATATGGTAAAGCGGCAATGCGGTAATGACGACGCGGGCGCCCCCCGCCCTCATGGCGGGGAATATCCAGGAGGTCGTCTGCAGCACGTTGGCGATCATGTTGCGATGGGTGAGCACCGCCGCTTTGGCGATGCCTGTCGTGCCGCCGGTGTATTGCAGGAACGCGATGTCATTCGGGCCGAGCGCGGGCGGCTCGAGCTTCAGGCCGAGGCCGGAAGATAGCGCGCCCTTGAAGGCCATCGCTCCCGGCATGTTCCAGGCGGGCACCTGCTTGCGGACATGGCGCAGGACGAAATTCACGACGACGCCGCGCGGCAGTCCGAGCAGGTCGCCGATGCCGGTCACCAAGACCTTCTTCAGGTCGGTGCGCGGGAGCACTTGCTGCAATACGTGCGCGAAGTTCTCGACGATGACGATGCATTTTGCGCCGGAATCCCTGAGCTGATGCTCCAGTTCGCGGGCCGTGTACAACGGATTCGTATTGACGACCACCATGCCGGCGCGCAGCACGCCGAACAGGGCGATGGGGTATTGCAGGACGTTCGGCATCATCAACGCAACCCGGTCACCCGCGACCAGCCCGGATTTTTTCTGCAGCCAGGCGGCGAATGCCCTCGTCAGCGCATCGAGCTGGGCGAAGGTAAGAGTCGCGCCCATGTTGGTATACGCCGGCCGGTTGCCGTGCGTAGCGACGGCTTCTTCGAACAGATCTCGAAGCGACGCATACTCGTCCGGGTTGATGTCGGTCGGCATACCGGCCGGGTAATGCTGCAGCCAAGTTCGCTCCACGTGGGACAACTCCTCATTTTTTGTCCCCGCGTGTATAGCACCGGTTCGTAGGACCGGCAATGTTCTTCGCCCTTGGAGTAAACTTTGCAGCGTTATGAGCGACCAGGTGGACCGAGACTGTTCGAACCGGCGCATCATTTACATTGGTATTCAACAGGCAACAGTGGCGGTCATATGAGAACTTCTCGAATGTGGATTCTGAGTGCGCTGGTCGGGCTCTCGGGGTGTGTGCACGGTTACGGCTGCCTATTCCTTCAGCCGGTCAAACATACGTTGACCGGCCGAGTCCATTTCCGCTCTTTCCCCGCCGCCGACGGCATCGACAATGTGCCCATCTTGGTCCTCGACCACACCGCCTACGTCTATTCGCCCGCGCATAGCTACCAGTGCCTGTCTGCCACCGATGTACAGCTCGTCGGCGTGTCCGAGTTCCCGGAGACCGTCATCGAGAACTCGGAGGTCAGTGTTACCGGCGCTTTGTTCGAGTCGGCGTCTGCGCACGAATACACCCGCTTCCTGATGAATGTGGCCACGCTGCTGCCGCTCAACAAGAAACCCTGAGCTTGGCAAGCTTGGGTTCCCCCGAATCGGTTACAATCGATCGTGGGCTGAACCAAACAGGGAGTACGTTTTAGTGAAAAAGACAAATTTCATCGGTGTCCTAGCGGCGCCATTGCTGATGTTCGCGTTGACGCTGCCCAGCCACGCGGATTCCACCGCGACGACCACCTGTAAGGATGGAACGACCTCCACGGCCAAAGGGAAGGGTGCCTGCAGCGGTCACGGCGGCGTTCAGAAAACCACTGCGGCCGCCTCGCCCGGGACTACGGGCGCGATGTCGCAGGCGGCGCCCGCCGCGACCACGGCCGCAGCACCGGCGGGCGCGACTGCAAAGTGCAAGGATGGGACGTACTCGACGTCCAAGAGCCACTCCGGGGCTTGTTCGAAGCATGGCGGCGTCGCCGATTGGCTGACAGCCGCAAAATAATTCGCGGCATTGCTCGCAGCATGGATGTCGCGGGCGGTCGCGAAACCGCCGCCCGTTCACTTGCGCAGCAGGGGCTTCAATACCGGCCACACGGTCGCGAGCATTTTTGGCTGGCCCCGCTCATTGGGATGCACACCGTCAGCCTGCATCAGGTCTGGCGAGAGCGCGACGTCTGCCAGCAGAAAAGGCACGAGCGCCGCTTTTTCCGCGTGCGCGACATCCGCGAATGTCGAATTAAATTTCTCAGTGTATTCAGGACCATAATTGGACGGTACGCGCATTCCCAGCAGCAGCACGCGCGCCCCGATATCCATCGACAGGTCGATCATTTTGGTGAGATTGGCGCGCATTTGGTCGATCGGCAGCGCGCGTAATCCATCGTTGCCGCCCAATTCGATAATCACGATTTGCGGGTGATGCAGCTCCAGTGCTCGCGGCAGCCGCGCCAAGCCGCCGGCCGTGGTTTCGCCGCTGACGCTGGCGTTGACGACTTGGTAACCGTACCCTTCAGCCTTGAGCTTCGCCCGCAGCAGCCCCACCCATCCGCTGTCGACGTGCGCGAGTCCGTATCCGGCACTGATGCTATCGCCGAAGATGAGGATCGCGGGTGCGTCGGCCGTGGCTGATAGTGCCGCTAAACCTAACATCAATAGGACAACAAGCCGTTTCACAGGCGCTCCCGATGCAAGATCAAATCGTTCTCGAAGCTAGACATGTATCCAAGACGGTATCCAGTCCGGAAGGTTCGCTGACCATTCTCGCCGATGTGAGCCTGGCTGTGCGAACCGGTGAGACGTTGGCCATCGTCGGCGCTTCCGGCGCCGGAAAATCAACGTTGCTGGCGATCCTGGCCGGACTCGACTCTCCGAGCACCGGACAAGTGCTCATCGCGGGCACCGATTTGACCGAACTGGATGAAGACGGGCGCGCGCAGATTCGAGGGCAGCACGTGGGGTTCGTATTCCAATCATTCCACCTGATCCCCTCGCTCACGGCCATCGAAAACGTCATGCTGCCGCTCGAATTGAGAGGCCGGCCGGATGCCCGGCAGGTGGCGGCAGAAGCCCTCGCGCAGGTCGGATTGACCGCGCGCGCCGCGCATTATCCCAAGCAACTGTCGGGCGGCGAACAGCAGCGCGTGGCGATCGCCCGGGCCTTCGTCACGCATCCGGCGGTGCTATTCGCCGATGAGCCCACAGGAAATCTAGATACGGCAACGGGACAGAAAGTCACCGACCTCTTGTTCGAACTGAACCGCAGCACCGGCAGCACGTTGATTCTGGTTACGCACGATCGGCCTCTGGCCCAGCGTTGCCGCCGCGTGCTGGAACTCGACGCCGGCCATGCGGTGAGCTGAGCGTGAAAATACTGCGTTTTGCCTTGCGCAATCTGTGGCGCGATCTGAAGTCCGGCGAGCTTTCCGTGTTGTTGCTGGCTTTGTCGGTGGCCGTGCTGTCGTTGACGGCCGTCGGCTTCTTCACCAGCCGCATCTCGCAGGGTGTGCGCGCACAGGCGGCAGAAGTGCTCGCGGCCGATCTGCGATTGGAGTCTCCCGACCCCATGCCGCCGCAGTATTTTGCCGATGCGCAAACGCGCGGGCTCAAGAGTGCGAAAATCCTGGAGTTTCCGACCGCAATATTCAACGGCGACCTGAGCCAGCTTGCCGCTCTCAACGCGGTGACCGCCACCTATCCCTTGCGCGGCCGCATGCGGATCGCCGACGCGCCCTTCGGAATCGCCCGCACCACCGACCGTATTCCCAATGTCGGCGAGGTATGGCTGGATGCGAGGATCCTCGCCCAGTTGAAGGTCTCCCTGGGGGACAGACTGCGTATCGGGGCCGGCTCGTTCAAGGTGACGGAAGTGGTCGACTACCGGCCCGATCAAGGCACGGGCTTCGTCAATCTCGCGCCGGTCGCGCTGATCAATTACGCTGACGTCGGGGCTACGCACCTGATCCAACCGGGCAGCCGCGTAACCTATGCGGCGTTGTTTGCGGGGTCCGCATCGGCGGTGGACGAATTCCGCGAGTATTTGAAATCGCACAAGGCTGCCGGCGAGCGGCTGCGCCAGGTCGACGAATCGAGCCGGCAGCTGAATTCTGCCATCGATCGTGCGAGCCGATTCCTGAACCTCGCCAGCCTCGCATCGGTGTTGTTGGCCGCGGTTGCGGTCGCCATGGGCGCGCGCCGCTATGCGAAGCGTCACATCGATACCGTCGCGTTGATGAAATGCATGGGCGCATCCCAAGGCTTCGTATTGTCGATTTCCATCATCGAACTGACGTTGCTGGCGGTTGCCGCCGTCGCGCTCGGTGCGTTGCTCGGATACCTCGCGCAGTCCGGGCTGGCCTGGCTGTTGCGAGACTTAATCAGAACCGAGCTACCCGACGCCTCGCTGGCGCCGCTTCCCATTGCGCTGGTGACGGTGCTGGCCATGCTGGTCGGTTTCGCTTTGCCGCCGCTGCTCCAATTGAAGAACACGCCTCCTGCACGGGTTCTCAGAAAAACCGTGACGGCGCCGCCGCTGCGCTTGGGCCTGTCTTACATACTTGCGTTCGGCGCCCTGTTCGCCATTCTGTGGAGCATGGTACGCGACGCGGAATTGGTGATTGACCTCTATGCCGGAGTTCTTGGCGTGGGCGTCGTGCTGACGGCGGCGGGATACGGTCTGGTGCGCTTGACGGGCCGTTTGCGCGGAGGCGTGGGTATTGCGTGGCGCTACGGGCTGGCGAATGTATCGCGACGAGGGGCCGGCAGCGTGGTGCAAATCGTCGCCTTCGGCTTAGGGCTCATGGTGCTGCTGTTGTTGGCCGTGGTGCGCGGCGATTTGCTCGCCGATTGGCGCCGCAGCCTGCCGAGCAATGCGCCCAACAATTTTCTCATCAATATCCGCCCCGACGAGCGCGGATCGCTCGAGGAATTCTTGAGGTCGCGTGGCCTGGGCCAGCCGCCGATGTACCCCATGGTGCGCGCGCGAATGACGGCCATCAACGCGACGCCCGTCGAATCGATCAGACTCAAGGGCGAAGGCGGGCGCAACTTTCTCGAACGCGAGCAGAATCTAACCTGGGCCGCCGCGCTCATGGATGACAATCAATTGATCGCCGGCCATTGGTGGTCGGCTGAAGACTACGGCAAACCGCTGGTGTCCATATCGTCCGAATATCAGGAAAATCTCGGTTTGAAGCTGGGCGACAAGCTGACCTTCGACGTGGCGGGTGAAACTCTCAACGTCGAAGTTGCCAGCATCCGCAAAATTCATTGGGATAGTTTTCGTCCGAATTTCTTCTTGGTGTTTCCGCCCAAACTGCTCGATGGGGCTGCCGGCACTTATATGACGAGCGTGTATCTGACCCAGGCGCAGCGCCCGGCGCTGGCCGATCTCGTACGGCAATATCCCACCGTCTCGGTATTCGACGTCGACGCCATCCTGAAGCAGATCCGCGAGATCATGGATCGAGCAACGCTGGCGGTGCAGTACGTGTTTCTCTTCACCTTGGTGGCCGGCGTGGTGGTGCTGTTGGCCGCGGTGCAGTCGACTCGCGACGAACGCCGCTACGAGAGTGCGATTCTGCGCACGCTGGGCGCCAGCCGCGGCACGGTGCTGCAGGGTGTCGCTGCCGAGTTCTCCGCGCTAGGGTTTCTCTCCGGCACCCTGGGAGCAATCGGCGCCACCTGTGTTGGTTGGATATTGGCGCACCGCTTGTTTTCTCTGCAGTTCGAGGTCGATCCCTGGGTGTGGATATTGGGCGTGGGTGTAGGCACGATTCTCGTCGGATTGAGCGGTACTCTCGCGACGCGCGGCGTGGTCAACACGCCGCCGATCGTGACGCTGCGCGACGAATGATTAGCGGACTTCGAGCATCAACCATCCTTCGGCTACGGGGCTACCGCCGCCTCGCAGCGGCAGCGCTTCGATGCGCGCGTTGTAGATGCCGGCGGCGAGGCCTGTGGTGTTGAACGTCAGGCGCAATTCGCCGTTCGAATCCTTGAGCAAATTATTCAGGATCAACGCTCGTCCTTGATCCTTCTTGTCGACAATCAGGCGAAATTGCATCGCCTTCGAATAGCTCAAATCGACGTGCAAGTCCACGAGTTGCGGCGCGCTGCGGCTCACGGAGACGCGCGCCTTGTCGAGGCCCGGGGCGCGGTCTGGAGACACATGCAACTCGGTCTGGGTGGCTGGTTGTTCCAGAGATCCTTGTTGCATGCGAGTGCGGGTGTCCTCGAGTTCGCTTCGCAGCAACGCGAACTTGCCGAAGAGAGCCCAAAAGGCCACCAGACTCACCAGGGCTATGGCGGCCACGCCGATGAGTGTGTAGGGGGTCTTCCACCAAGGGATCTTCGGTTCGGAGAGGTCGACCGGCCGCCCCGTTGCTTCGAGCAGTTGAAGGCTGGCCTGCGCGCGTTCGGCCAACTTCAGACCATCCAAGTAGGCGGGATTTGCCCGGCACCAGCTCTCCAGATCGCGCGCGCCTTTCGCGGGCAGCTTCCCTTCCAGGTAGCGCTCGATGAGATGATGGTCCTCGATGAACTTGGCATCGAAGCGCGGCGCGGCGGGCGGACTTAAGGGTGCAATGCTATTTGCGTTCATGCGGTCATTCCTTTAAAGAGTATCTTGCCGGGTCCGGTCCGCGCAATATGTGAAATAATCGGCAGAAGCAGCAGCCGGCGCAAATCCGGGCCGCAGGGTCGTCAGTTCTTGGGTTCCATGACGTTATGGAGTACGTCGCAGACGGCCATGATGGCCGCGGCACGGGTGCTCGACTTGCGCCAGACAGCGCCCACCGTGCGGGTCGGCGCAGGCTTCGCGAATTGGCGTATGGTGAGTCCCCGCTGAGATCCGAACGGCGGCTCGACGGCCGTTTCCGGAAGCAGAGTAATTCCAAGCCCGGCCACGACCATCTGACGCAGGGTTTCCAAACTCGTGGCGCGAAAGTCCTCGGCCTCGCGAATCTCGATTCGACTGCAGACCTCCAAGGCTTGGTCGCGCAGGCAGTGGCCGTCTTCCAATAAAAGCAGGGTTTGCCCTTTCAGATCCTGCACTTTGATGGTCGACTTGGCGGCCAGCGGATGATTGTTGGGCAACGCTACGGTGAAGGCCTCTTCGTACAGCTGCCGGGACTCCAAGCCGTCCTGCGCGATGGGCAACGCCATGATGCCAAGATCGATCTCGCCATCGCGCAGACGCTTCAGCAGCGCTTCGGTCTGATGCTCGTACAGCATGAGTCCGAGATGCGGCAGTGCCTTGCGAAGTTTCTGCATGACCCGCGGCAAAAGGTAGGGACCGATGGTCGGGATCAAGCCCACTTTAAGCTTGCCGGCAAACGGATCGGTGTTATTGCGGGCCAACGCAATGATCTCATCGCTTTCGTCGAGCATGCGGCGGGCGCGCACGACAATTTGTTTCCCGACTTCGGTGAGTTGTATGTTCTTCGGCTGGCGTTCGACCAACTTGACTCCCAGATACTGCTCGAGTTTTTTCAGTTGCGCCGACAGCGTCGGCTGACTGACGAAGGTGCGCTCGGCCGCCTTGCCGAAATGTCCCGTGTCGGCGAGCGCCACCAAATATTTGAGGTCCTTGAGATTCATCGCAATGCACCAATACTGGCCTTATCGATAGGCATAGTCTATCAAACGGATGAATACAATCAATAGCGTCGATGATGATTTATGGCATCCTATGCTCCTTCGTCGTCCAAACCCATCGAGGATATGCAATGTCTCTAATCAATTCCGAAGTGAAACCGTTCAAGGCCACCGCTTATCACAACGGCAAGTTCGTAACGGTGACCAACGAGGACCTGAAGGGCAAGTGGTCCGTGTTTGTGTTCTATCCTGCCGATTTCACGTTCGTATGCCCAACGGAACTCGGTGATCTCGCCGACAATTACGCGGCCTTCCAAAAGCTTGGGGTCGAGATCTACGGCGTTTCGACCGACAAGCATTTTACTCACAAGGCATGGCATGACACCTCCGAGACGATCGGCAAGGTTCAGTATCCGCTGATCGCTGATCCGACGCTGACCCTGTCGCGCAATTTCGAGGTGCTGATCGAAGAGGCTGGGATGGCGTATCGCGGGACCTTCGTCATCAATCCGGAAGGCCACATCAAGATCATCGAAGTGCACGACAACGGCATCGGCCGCGACGCGAAGGAATTGCTCCGCAAGGTGCAAGCGGCGCAGTACGTCGCCTCGCATCCGAACGAAGTGTGCCCGGCGAAGTGGACGCCCGGCGACAAGACGTTGTCTCCCTCGCTCGATTTGGTCGGCAAAATCTGATCGCTGGAGCGCAACTCAAGGTAAACATCATGCTCGAAGCCAATCTTAAAGCGCAGTTGAAGGGCTACTTGGAGCGACTGACTCAGCCCGTCGAGATCATTGCATCCGTCGACGACTCCGATAAGTCGCGAGAGATGCTCGAGCTGTTGAACGACATCGTCTCGCTGTCGCCCTTGGTGATACTCGATCCGGCGCGCGACGATACGCAGGTGAAGCCGTCATTCGCGCTGCGGCGACCCGGCCAGGCGCCGCACGTGCGTTTCGCCGGATTGCCAATGGGCCATGAGTTCACTTCCCTGGTGCTCGCCTTGCTGCAAGCCGGCGGCCATCCGTCGAAGGCAGCGCCGGAGGTTCTCGAGCAGATACGCGCGCTCGACGGTGAATTCAATTTCGAGACCTTCGTGTCGCTTTCTTGTCAGAGCTGCCCCGACGTGGTCCAGGCACTGAATTTGATGGCGGTGGTGAATCCTAGGATTCGCCACACCATGATCGACGGCGCGTTGTTCCAGGAGGAAGTCGAGCGGCGTCAAATCATGGCGGTGCCGACCGTGTTCCTGAATGGCCGGCCTTTTGGCCAGGGACGCATGGAGCTCGAGGAAATCGTCGCCAAGCTCGACGCCGGCGGTGCGGAGCGCGACGTCGCGCGCTTCAATGCCAAGGCGCCCTACGATGTATTGGTGGTCGGCGGCGGTCCCGCCGGCGCGGCTGCGGCGATCTATGCGGCACGCAAAGGTATCCGTACCGGCATCGCGGCCGAACGATTGGGTGGTCAGCTGTTGGATACGGTCGGCATCGAGAACTTCATTTCCGTCAAGGAGACCGAAGGTCATAAATTGGCCATCGGGCTGGAGCAGCACGTCAACCACTACGAAGTCGATGTGATGAATCTGCAGCGCGCCGAGGCGCTGATCCCCGGCGACTTGATCGAGGTTCGCCTGAGGAACGGCGCTGCGTTGAAGGCGAAGTCGGTGGTCATCGCGACGGGAGCGCGCTGGCGCGAAATCAACGTGCCCGGCGAGCGGGAATACCGTAACCGGGGCGTGGCGTATTGCCCGCATTGCGACGGTCCCTTGTTCAAAGGCAAGCGAGTCGCAGTGATCGGTGGCGGCAATTCCGGTGTCGAGGCGGCGATCGACCTTGCCGGCCTCGTTAGCCACGTCACGGTTATCGAGTATGACGCGCAACTGCGCGCGGATGCGGTACTGACCCGCAAGCTCCACAGTCTGCCGAACGTCACGGTGATTACGAGCGCGCAAACGACCGAAGTCGTCGGCGACGGTCAGAAGGTGACCGCACTCGACTACAAGGATCGGCACAGCGGTGCAGTGCACACGATCGAACTTGCCGGAGTGTTCGTGCAAATCGGGCTCGTTCCGAACACCGATTGGCTCAAGGGTACGGTCAAGTTGTCGCCGCGCGGGGAGATCGAAGTGGACGCTCGTGGGCAGACCTCGGTGCCGGGCGTGTTCGCGGCCGGCGACTGCACCATCGTGCCCTACAAGCAAATCGTGATTGCGATGGGCGAAGGGGCGAAAGCCTCCTTGAGCGCTTTCGATCACCTCATCCGCTCGCCATGGTCCGTAGCGGCTTAAGTGGCGGACAACGCCGCACGCACGACCAACCGACGGCTGTACAATGAGCGGGGCATCAACCCTAGAGTCGTGTCATGCCGTCAGCTGCTCCTCTTACCAGAATGTCCTCCGGCGTCGTGGTGGTGAGCGTGCTCGAGCGGAAATTGAAATTCTTACTGCTGCGCGCGTATCGCAACTGGGATTTCCCGAAGGGACTGGTCGAGCCGGGCGAATCGCCGATCGATGCGGCAGTTCGCGAAGTTCGCGAGGAAACGACGCTGGACGACATTTCCTTCGACTGGGGGATGGTGTTCATGGACACCGGCCCCTACAACAAGGGAAAGATCGCCCGCTATTACATTGCGCGAAGCAAGGAAACGCATGTCGAGCTGCCGGTCAACCCGGACCTTGGGGCGCCCGAACATCACGAGGCCAGGTGGGTGGACTACGACCGGGCCCTCACAATGGTCTCACCTCGTCTACAGCCGGTGGTGCGCTGGGCCTACGGCATAGTGAATCACGGGCCCTTGCGCCCCGAACCGAAGGATTTGCAGCCCGGCGTCAACTGAGCGTTACCGCGCCGGTCGCGATTTCGAGCACGTCGCCGCTGACCTTGATGTGCCGGTCGAGGCCGACATCGAGATAGAGCGACGAAGGCCGACCGATCATCTCACCCTGAGATATTTCAAACCGCAGCGGCAATTGCCGTTTCATTGCAACGCACCATCCGCCGAAATTGGCCGTCGCCGATCCGGTTGCCGGGTCCTCGAGCATGGCGGTGCCTTGAGCGAAAAAGAAACGCGCCAAGGTTTGCTCGGCGCCGCGCATTGCAAAGACATAGATCATTCCGACGCCCTGTTCGTTTTGGATGTCGGCGCACCCGGCAATCTGGGGCGATATACGCCGAACCGCTTCCTCCGACGTGAGCGGCACGATCAACTGTTCGGTTCCGGCCTTGATCCACAAAGGTCGCTCGCCGATATCCTTTTCATCGAGACTCAACGCGCGCGCCAACATAGCTACCGGCGTGCTGAGTTCGCGCCACGTCGGCGATGGGGCCGTCAGCGTCCAGCGATTGCCGCTCGCGTCGACCGGGATGACGCCGGCCTGCATTTCGAGGCGCACCGAGTCCCCGCCCATCCGCAGCGCACGGCAGACGTGCGCCGTACCCAAGGTCGGGTGCCCGGCAAAGGGCATCTCGTAGCTAGGCGTGAATATACGCACTCGCGCATCGGCTTCGGTGGACGGTAGAAGGAAGGTGGTCTCGGACAGATTGAACTGACGCGCCAAGGCGAGCATGGTTGCATCGTCGAATTCCGCGCCGTTCTCGAAAACGCACAGTGGATTGCCGGTTAGCGAGTCCTTCCCGCGTGTGAACACATTGACGATGCGAAACGGATGGGTCCCCATACCCGATCGAGTATACGCGGGCGACCGCCGCGGGGCGGTCGCCCATAGGTTTCGAATTCCGATGCCTGTCCGCGATTATGGTCGGATGACGACTACAGGCGCCGGAGCAACCACGGCCACATGCGGGCCGTAATATCCCCGGTGATAGCCATACGGCGCTACAACACAGCCAGTCATGGCTATAAATCCTATGGGAATCAATAACTTAATTAATATTTTCATGATCATCCCTCGTCGGGTTTGTTGCGCCTCAAGAAGAGCAACGCAGGCCACCAGGGGAGGATGACAGCATGAAGAATCCTTAAGGCGCTACGGTCACGCCAACGTGTGAAAGACCTTTTGCACGTCATCGTCCTGTTCCAGCTTATCGATCAGAGCCAAGACTTCTGCGGCTTGAACCTCGGGAAGCTCGACCGGGACGGAGCAAATGTACTCGTGCTCCGCTGACAGCGGCGCGATGCTGCGGGATTCGAGCGCTTCCTGCAGCTTGCCGAAGTCGTTGAACGCGCAGCGAATGACCAACTGAGCTTCGCCCTTCTCCCCGGTGCTTTCTCCCATTTCCTCCAAGCCGTAATCGATGAGATCCAGCTCCAGCTCGTCTTGGTCCTTGACGCTTGCGGGATCCAGGCGAAAGACACCCATTTTCTTGAATAAAAAACTGACGCTTCCGGTATTGCCCAGGTTGCCGCCGCCCTTCGTGAAAATATTACGCAAGCTGCCGACCGTGCGGGTCGGGTTGTCGGTGGCGGTTTCCACCAATAGCGCGACGCCATGCGGAGCGTAGCCCTCGTACAGGATTTCCTGGTAATTGGCCGCTTCTTTGCCCGATGCGCGCCGGATCGCCGCATCGGTCTTATCCTTCGGCATATTAACGGCACGAGCGTTCTGTAGAATACGGCGCAGTGTCGGGTTGGCTGCCGGATCTGGCCCGCCGGCATGGACCGCAATCGCAATATCTTTCGCCACCCGGGTGAATTGCTTCGCCATCCGGTTCCAACGAGCGAACATCGCGTGCTTTCTGACTTCGAAAATACGTCCCATGGTTTTGATCCTACTTAAGCGTGTGGCGCTCTTCAGGACGCGCATGGTAGCAATACCCGGTCAAACCGCTAGACTTGCGGTTACTTCTTCAAGGCGTCTTCGGAGTGCACTCTAAGGTGATGGAAAACCCAACCCCCGTGACTTTCCGCGACCTCGCCTTGTCGGAACCCGTCCTGCGAGCCCTCACCGACGTCGGCTACGAGTCGCCCTCGCCCATCCAAGCCGCCACCATTCCGGTGCTGCTCTCCGGAGCCGACATGCTGGGTCAGGCGCAAACCGGTACCGGCAAGACCGCCGCCTTTGCTCTGCCGGCCTTGTCACGGATCGATTTGTCGAAGCATGAACCGCAGGTCCTGGTGCTCGTGCCGACCCGCGAGCTCGCGCTGCAAGTCTCCGAAGCGTTTCTGCGGTATGCCGCTCACATCAAAGGCTTTCACGTGCTCCCGATCTATGGTGGCCAAAGTTACCAGCCGCAGCTGAACGCGCTGCGGCGCGGCGTGCATGTGGTCGTGGGCACTCCGGGCCGCGTCATCGATCATATGAATCGGGGCACGTTGAAGCTCAGCGGCCTCTCGCTCCTGGTATTGGACGAAGCCGACGAAATGCTGCAGATGGGTTTCGTGGATGCGGTCGAAAGCATTCTCGAACAAACGCCCCCGCAGCGGCAGGTGGCGCTATTCTCCGCGACGATGGCGGCGCCCATCCGCCGCATCGCCGCCAAGCATTTGCGCTCACCGGTCGAAGTCACGATCAAGAGCAAGACCAGCACCGCCACCAATATTCGTCAGCGCTACTGGATGGTCAGTGGCATGCACAAACTGGATGCTCTGACCCGGATTCTAGAGGCCGAGCCATTCGACGGCATGCTGGTGTTCACCCGCACCAAGCAGTCGACGGTGGAACTTGCCGAAAAACTCGAGGCGCGCGGGTTCGCCGCGGCGCCGCTCAACGGCGACATTCCGCAACCCCAACGCGAGCGCACCGTCGCGCGCCTGAAGGCGGGGCAAATCGACATCGTCGTCGCCACCGACGTCGCCGCGCGCGGACTCGACGTCGAACGTATCGGCCACGTCGTTAACTACGACGTGCCGTACGACACCGAATCCTACGTGCATCGCATCGGCCGGACCGGCCGTGCCGGGCGTAAAGGCGAGGCCATCCTCTTCATCGCGCCTCGCGAACGCAACATGCTTCGCGCCATCGAGCGTGCCACGCGGCAGGTCATCGAACCGATGAACCTGCCGACGGTCGATGCGGTCAATTCTCTACGTATCGCTAAGTTCAAGCAACGGGTCATCGAGACGGTTTCGCTGCCTGAGGCCAAGGCCTTGCGTCCGGTGTTGGAACAGCTGGAAGCGGAGACCGGTCTGCCGCTCATCGATATTGCCGCCGCGATCGCGACTATGTCTCAGGGCACCACCCCACTGCTCCTCGGCGCCAAAGGAGATCGAAGCGGCGAAGCGAGCGGCGCGCTGCCTAGCCGAAGCGCGGGACCACCGGAAGAGCGAGCGGAGCGCCCTCGCCCCTTTGAACGCCCGCCGGTTGCAGAACGGGCGCGCGCTGCGGAGCGATCGCATGTCGCGGAGCGTTCCACGGAACGCCCTACGGAACGCCCTACGGGACGCCCTTCCCCCGAACCGGCGCGATCGATCGAGCGTGCTTCCGCAGCGGAAAGCTCGGCCGCCGAGGAATCCCCGCGAAAGCCGCGTCCCAAGACCGGGGGCAGCCTCATGGAAACCTTTCGGATCGAAGTGGGATCTGTCCACGGCATCAAGCCGAGCAACGTGGTCGGAGCGATTGCCAACGAGGCGGGAATCGAAGGCGTGCACATAGGGCGCGTCGACATTCGCGAAGATCATAGCTTCGTCGACTTGCCAGGAGGCATGCCGAAGCAGATATTCAAATTGCTGCAGAAGGTATTGGTGGCGGGCCGAGAGTTACGGATCAGCAAGGTCAGCGAGAAATCTCCGAAGCCGCCGAAGGCGTCTACGGGAACGATTCGGGCCATACCGCGCCAGGGTGAGCCGCGATCGGCGCGAAAGATATTGAACCGGCGGCCCGCGCCGGTCCGCAGCAAAAGGGATTGATGGTTTTTAAACACCGAGGAGTCGAGTCATGGGCAAAGGCATGGATCGAAAGAAAGAAGAGAAGAAGAAGCCGACTAAGACGCTGGAAGAAAAGCGCGCCGCCAAGAAGGAAAAGAAGCAGGCGAGGGGTTAGACGCTCAGACGACCCGGGCGCGCCGGCCGCCGCTCAGGAAATCCTGAATGTTGGCGGCCATTTCATCGAGGCAACGTTGCCGGGCCTCGCGTGCGGCCCAGGCGACATGCGGGGTCAGCAGGAGATTTGGTATGTCCGGATCGAGCAACGGGTCGCCGTCAACCGGCGGTTCTTGCGGCAACACGTCGATGCCGGCCCCGCCGAGACGTCTGGCTTTGAGGGCGGAGGCTAAGGCATGTCCGTCTATCAAACCGCCGCGTGCCGTGTTGATGAGCAGCGCGTCGGTTTTCATGAGCGCCAATTCCCGCGCCCCGATCATGCCGCGGGTAGCCGGCGTGAGTGGACAATGCAGCGACACCACGTCCGAGGTCGCCAACAATCGGTCAAGATCGAGGCGTTCAGATTCGCGCGCTCCGCCGGGACGATTGGCGATGACGACGTGCATGCCGAACGCCTGGGCGGCCTTGGCCGCCGCCCGCCCCAACTCACCCCATCCTACGATGCCGAACGTTCTCCCGGAGAGCTCGCGGATGGGATAGGCCAGCACGGTCAATACTTCGTTCCTCACCCAGGAACCGTTCTTCGCGAGTTCCGTGTACTCATGGATATGCTGAGTGAGGCCAAGGATCATCGCCCACACCTGCTGCATCACCGACTGGCTGCAATAGCCGCGCACATTGCAGACGCCGATTCCGCGTTCGCGCGCCGCGGCGAGATCCACATTATCCGTTCCCGTGGCGGCGAGTGCGATCAGCTTCAAACGCTTTGCGGCAAACAAGCGATCGCGGGTCAGCGCGGCTTTATTCAGCAGCACGATCTCAGCGTCGTCAATGCGCCCGGCGATTTGCGCGTCATCCGTCGAGCCAAAAAAAAACAATTCCGGAATTACGCGGGTCAAGCCTGAGGTGTCCAGATCTCCATTGGATACCGTTTCGTAATCGAGAAATACGGCTCTCACGACAGGTTAGAATACCGCGTGAACAACGTCCGAGCCGTCAAGAGCCTGATCGCCGCCAATGTGGTGATGTTCGTGCTCCAATCCCTGTCCAAAGGCGGATTGGAAGAGGCACTGGCATTGTGGCCACTGGCTCCGATCGATGGTCACGTGTATTTCCATGTATGGCAAATCATTACTTATGCGTTTCTGCATAGTACCGGTAACATTTGGCATCTGCTCTTCAATATGCTTGGGTTATGGATGTTCGGTGCGGAGATCGAGCGGTATGTTGGGCCGTGGCGGCTGCTCGCGTGTTACTTTGCATCGGTGATTACCGCTGCGCTGACGCAATTGGTCATTCCGGAATTGCTGCATACGCCGCCGGCGCCGACGATCGGCGCCTCCGGCGGGGTCTTCGGACTGCTCCTCGCCTACGCGTTATTGTTTCCCCACCGAAAGGTGGTGCCCCTCATCCCACCCATCCCGATGCCGGCCTGGCTGTTCGCCATGATTTATGCAGGGGTGGAGCTTTTCATGGGCGTCACCGGTACCCTTTCGGGAATTGCACACTTCGCTCATCTGGGCGGCATGATCGGGAGTGCCTTGGTGGTATTACAGTGGCGCTGGGCACGCCGCTCACGTTAGGTGCGCGCAACTTGGAACGACGCCGGACTACAAATACATGAAACGTAAGTATGTGACGCGGGCTTGGGTTTTGGCGCTGCTGGCATGTTTGGCGTTGCCGGCGCACGCCGAGTGGGTGCGGCGCGTCACCGATGGCATCATGGGCACGCGAATCACGGTGGAGTTGTGGGCGGATGACAAGGACAAGGCCGATCGGGCGATCGATGCCGTTCTTGATTCAATGCGCCACGTCGATGAGACCATGAGCACTTACAAACCGACCAGCGAGGTCTCCTTGGTGAATGCCAAGGCCGCCGACGGTCCGATGCCGATCACCAAAGAGCTGTTCGATTTGCTGACCACCGCGAAGGAATATTCGGTGATTACCGAGGGCGCGTTCGACATCACCTATGCCAGCGTCGGCTATATGTACGACTTTCGCAATCACATACGGCCCAGCGAGGGCCAGATCCAGAAAGCTCTGCCTGCGGTGGATTATCGCCATGTGCTGCTCGATCCAAAAAAACAAACCGTGCAGTTCTCGCAGAAAGGCGTCCGCATCGACCTTGGCGGGATCGCCAAGGGTTACTCGGTCGACCGTGGAATCGATGTGCTCAAGTCGCTTGGTTTCACGAGGGCCTATGTTTCCGCCGGCGGCGACAGCCGAATCATCGGCGATCGATTCGGCAAGCCCTGGATGGTCGGCATCCGCGATCCCAGCAAAGGAGAGGGCGCAGTCATTACTCGTATTCCCCTCGTCGATGCGGCGATCTCCACCTCGGGCGACTACGAACGTTACTTCGAGGAAGACGGCGTCCGCTATCACCACATCATAGACCCGCATACGGGCCATTCGGCAAGTAAAGTGCGCAGCGCCACCATCATCGGGCCGAATGCCACGCGGACCGACGGGCTGTCCAAGACCGCGTTCGTCTTGGGGCCGGAAAAAGCCATGGAAATTTATAATCGAATCGACGACATCGATGCCATCATCGTGAGGCTCGACGGATCAGTGATTCATTCCAAAGGACTTGAGCCGGCGCATTGACGAGGAACGAGGACGTGGTACACAAGAGCCCGGTCTTTCTGTCCGACACCGAGGTGCCCAACAACCGGTCCTCGGCCGAAGAGCGGCTGTTCTCACCCATACTCGATCTATTGCCGCTGCCGATGGCGTGGTTGCTTGCGATGGGGCTGGCGGGGCTGGTCTGGTTCGCGATGCAAGACCGTCGCTGGCCCATCATTGCCGCGCCCATCGCCATTTCGTGGCTCACTGTGGCGGTTTTCTGGGCCGAGGACCGTTTCCGATTTCACGCCGCGCCGGTACTGGCGCTGTGCAGCGGTATCTGGCTCGATGGCATCGCGCGTGAGGCTAGCAATGTCCGCCGCCGGCCGTTATCGGCCCGTCGGGAGTTAGCGGCCTACGGCCTGTTGGCCGTCCTGATCTTCGTGACGTCGCTGCATCTGGCACGGCGATTCCCCCCTCGCGCGGTTCGCTGGGATCACGTCGTCTGGGGTTACATCAAGATGGGCAAGATCCAGGAAGCGCGCATCTTGGCAAAACGCGTCTCGCTCGAACAGCCGGACAACGGACCCGTCCTCGAAGCGCTGGGCTACCTAGCGGCGACGGGACAGCAATACGGGGAAGCGGTGCGGGACTATCAGCGCGCCATCGCGCTTCGGCCGCGGTCCTATCTCGCCCACTACAATTTGGCCAAAGCGCTTCTCGCGCTCGGGGCTAGAGCGGAGGCGAATACTCGGACAGGCTCCTAGGCCTGTATCCTCAGACAGGCTCCTAATCCCGAAAGTTGTTGAACTGCAGCGGCACATCGAATTGCGCGTTTCGCAGGAATGCAATGGCCTCCTGGAGATCATCCCGCTTCTTGCCGCTGACGCGCACCTTCTCACCCTGGATTTGCGCCTGGACTTTGAGCTTCGAATCCTTGAGCAGACGGGTCACTTTTTTCCCGGTATCGGCGTCGATGCCATGCCGAAGCACGACCAACTGCTTGGCTGTCGCGAGATTCACCACCGGATCCTTCACTTCCAGGCAGGCAATATCGATGCCGCGCTTGGCGATTCTCAATTTGAGAATCTCCAACATCTGTTTTAATTGAAAGTCCGCCGGCGCGCTCATGGTCACGGTCGTCTCATCGAGTTCGAAAGTCGCGTCGGTGCCTTTGAAGTCGAAGCGCTGCGTGAGCTCGCGGACGGCTTGGTCGACCGCATTGGTCAACTCATGGGTATCGATTTCGGAAACGACGTCGAATGAAGGCATGTTACGGTTCCAAGCATCTCGGACAAGGACGAAGCAATGACTCAACGATACCCGCGCGCCTGCAGTGTGAAAAGATGTGCGTAGCGGCCGCCTGCCGCCATCAACGCTTCGTGGCTCCCGCGCTCGACGATACGACCCTCTTCAAGAACCAGAATTTGGTCCGTCATGCGCACCGTCGAAAATCGATGTGAGATGACGATGGCAATGCGATTGCGCGTCAGTTCTCGAAAGTGCTCGAATACCTCGGCCTCCGCTCCTGCATCGATCGCGGCGGTCGGCTCGTCAAGCACCAAGATATCCGCCTCGTTGCGCATGAAAGCGCGCGCCAACGCGATCTTCTGCCATTGCCCTCCCGACAACTCGCGACCATCCTTGAACCATTTGCCGAGTTGGGTATGGTAGCCGGCCGGAAGCTGTTCCACGAATTCGGCGGCCAACCCTTGCATGGCGGCGCTTCGCCACCGCGCTTCGTCATCGAATGCACGCGCGTCGCCGGCACCGATATTTTCGCCCACCAACATTTGATAACGCGCAAAGTCTTGGAATATGACCCCGATACGCTGCCGCAGCGTGGTCTCGTCCCACTCCTGGAGGTCGAGCCCATCCAATAGTATCCTTCCTCTGGTCGGCCTGTAGAGGCGAGTCAGGAGCTTGATGAGCGTGGTCTTTCCGGAGCCGTTTTGTCCGACCAGCGCCAGGCTCTGCCCCGGCGTCACATGCAAATCAATGTCCGACAAGGCCGGGGTCGTCGCGCCCGGATAAATGAATTCGACGCCTTCGAATCGAATGCCGTCGCCCGGCAGCGGCCCTTGCTTCAAGCTGCCGCTGCTCTGCCCGACGGGCTGCTCGAGATACTCGTAGAGATTGGACAGATACAGGTTGTCTTCGTACAAGCCGCTGACGGCGGACAATGCCGCGCTCACGGCGGTCTGCCCCTGCCTGAACAACATCATATACATCGTCATCTGGCCGACCGTCATGGCGCCGAGCACGGTTTCAGCCGCGATCCAGGCATAGCCGCCGTAGAGAGTGCAGGTGCCGATGAGGCCCAAACCGAATCCCCACGCATCGCGGCGCAACGTCAGATCGCGATCCTCACGGTACAGGCGCGTGAATATGTCCCGGTACCGATCGAGCAATCGGGGTCCCAACTCGAACAGTTTGACTTCCTTTGCAGTGTCCTCGCGCGCCAGCACCGATTCGAGATAGATCTGCATGCGTGCTTCGGGAGCGCGCCAGCGGAACAGCCGGAATGCTTCACCGGAAAATTTTGCTTCCGCGACAAACGCCGGTAGGCCTGCCAATACCAAGAGCACTACCGCCCAGGGTGAGAAACGCACGAGCAAACTGCCGAAGGAGATCAAAGAGATCCCGTTTTGCAGCAATCCAAAAGTGCGCATGACGAGGCTCAGCGGACGACTCGACGCTTCGCGGCGTGCGCGCGTCAATTTGTCGTAGAACTCGGAGTCCTCGAATTGCGTCAAGTCCAGCGTCAATGCCTTTTCGAGAATCATGACGTTGACGCGCTGCCCCAGTTGCGCGCGCAACAACGATTGGGCAAGCGAGAGGCCGCGCTGCGCCACGGACGTGCCGGCTACCAGAAGCGCCTCGAGCGCGACGAACTTAACGACATCGATGAGCAGCGTCGCGCCGGTACGTCGATGCAAGTCGGCCGCATGGATCACTGCGTCAACGATCAATGATCCAACATACGCGATCCCGGCCGGCAGAACGCCGGCGACGAGCGTGAGTAGCGCCAGCGTGATGGAGAGCGCCTTGTTGGTGGTCCAGACCAGCATCAAGGCGCGGCGACTGTAAGCAAAGACGTCGAAAAGCCCGCGCTGCAATTTGGTGTTGTCCACTGCTGCGGCAGCGGCGTGAGGGTGCGCGGCCAAGATGCGGTTACTTGACCAAGCGAAGACAGAAGGGATAGCGGTACGGTTTGCCGTCACTGACCTGCACGGCAGCAATGATGACTAGTACTAGATCCACCAACCCCAAAGCCCAGAGCAGGACGAATCCGATCAGCACGAGCGCCAGACTCAGGAAAAGCAGTCCCAGCAGGAACACGGTGATTTGGAAGTTGAGCGATTCCTTGGCCTGTTCAGCGACGAAAGGCATGGACTGACCCTTGGTTCGCCAGATGATGAACGGCCCGAGCATCGTCAAGAGCACCAACCCGCCAAACGGGAAAAAAATCAGGCTCGTGCCACCCATCAGCCACGCGAGACCGCATAGGTGCGCTGCCACCGCCCAGTTGCGTTCTTCACTGCTCAATTCCACGTTCATGACGACTCCCTTGACGCACCCCGCGGGCGCCGGTCGGTGCGGCTGGCGTGGCAAGCCTTAAGCGTATAATGCATGATTGGGGTGGTATGGCGGAGTCGTCGTGAAATTCAAGGCCTTACTCGATCATTGGAAGAAAGAAGCGGCTCCCGCAAGAACCGCGAAGGAATATTCGGTGCGCTTGAGTCTGGAGGACGCCGCGCGTTTGCGCGCGCTGGCCGCATTGTTCCCGGGGCAGCGCGTCGAAGAACTCGTCACCGACTTGCTGCATGCCGCGTTGGACGAGGTGGCCGCAGCCATGCCGTACCAGCCGGGGCCAAAGATCATATCGCGCGACGACCAGGGCGACCCGGTGTACGAGGACGTGGGCTTGACGCCGCGGTTCGTCGAACTCACGCGCGAGTTCAAGAAGGGCCTCGAAGCGGATCCCGTAACGCCCCCTTGACGCAATGTGCGGGGGGCGGCGATACTCTCGCCCTATGCCGATCAAATCAATGAACCTCAATGCCCGTGGGTGGTGGCGCACTTCCCCTTGAGGAGTGGGCGCTGGTCGCTTAAGTTTCTAGTTCGTTAGGTTTCCCCCAGAACCCATCTCCGTCGCGGCGGGTATGGGTTTTTTGTTGTCTTCAAGTTTTGCAGTCGAGAGTTCATGAAACCACCTTTTGACATCGCGGCCGACTTGGATACGCCGGTGTCGGCCTATCTCAAGTTGGCGCCGTTCAAGCCGCGCTTCTTGTTGGAGAGCGTTGAAGGCGGGGAGCGCCTGGCACGCTATTCCTTCATCGGATTCGGCGATTGCCTGGAGGTTCGTCTGGATTGCGCCGGACTTAACGTCGGCGGAGTTCACTCTCCGAGGCCCCGCTCGAAGGCCGACTTCTTGAATGCCTTGCGCAGCGCCCTGGCCACGGCGCCGCAACCTCTGCCCGACATCCCCGGTGTGCCGCTGCTCGGCGGTTTGGTGGGCTATACCGCCTATGACGCCGTGCGCTACTTCGAGCGCCTACCGGGACGCAGCCTCGACACGACCGAAACTCCGCATGCCCACTACGTCGCACCGCGTTCCTTGCTTGTTTTCGACCACTTGACGCGTGGCGTAGCGCTACTGCACGACGGCAGCGAGGCGGAACGCCAAAGCCTGCGGCGCGAGGTCGTCCAGGCGCTGCGCGGCGCCGTACCGATCATCGCCGCTCCGGGCCTAGGGCGGCCCCGCGGTTTTTCGCCGGCAATCCCATCGCTGCCTGCCGCTGCGCATGCCGCGGGAGTGCGTCGCGCCCAGGAATACATCGCTTCCGGCGACGTGTATCAACTCGTCCTTGCGTCGCGCTTCGAAGGTCGTCATACACTCTCACCGTTCGAGGTCTACCGCGCGCTGCGAATGCTGAATCCGTCGCCCTACATGTATTTTTGCGAGCTGGGCGATATTACGGTGGTGGGGTCATCGCCGGAGGCATTGGTCAAATTGCACGGCGGACACGCGCAATTGCGGCCCATCGCAGGGTCGCGGCCGCGCGGCGCCGACTCCGCGCACGATGCAGAACTGGAAGCGCAGTTGCTGGCCGATCCCAAAGAGAATGCCGAGCACGTCATGCTGGTCGATCTCGCGCGGAACGATCTGGGCCGCGTGGCGACCGCCGGCTCGGTGCATGTGAGTCCCTACCGAGTGATCGAGCGTTATAGCCACATCATGCACATGGTCAGCGGCGTCAGCGGCAGGTTGGCGCCGGGCCAGGACGCTTTCGATTTATTTGCCGCAACGTTCCCGGCCGGGACCCTCGTGGGCGCGCCGAAAGTGCGTGCGATGGAAATCATCGATGAGCTCGAACCGGTCGGCCGACAACTGTACGGCGGCACGGTGGGCTATTTCGGCCGGCGCGGCGACATGGATCAAGCCATCACCATTCGTACGCTCGTATTCCGCGGCGATGTCTACAGCTATCAAGCCGGCGGCGGTATCGTTGCCGACAGTTCTCCCGTGGCCGAGTACGCAGAAGTCATGGCGAAGAGCGAAGTTCTGCGGCGCGCGCTTAGCATAGCGGCAGAGGGTCTATAGCCATGCGTCCAAAATTATTGCTCATCGACAACTATGACTCGTTCACCTACAACCTGGTGCAGGCCTTCCTGGTCTTGGGCGCAGATGTGGACGTCTTCCGAAACGACCTCATCACCGTCGAGGAGGCGCTCGAGCAACAGCCGACGCATCTGGTCATTTCACCGGGACCTGGTACCCCGAGCAATGCGGGGGTATCCATGCGTATGATCGAAGCGTTCGCCGGCCGCATACCGATATTCGGGGTATGCCTGGGTCACCAGTCCTTGGTCGAAGTATTCGGCGGCAAGGTGGTGCGCGCCGGCCGGCTGATGCACGGTAAGACCTCTCCGGTCGCGCATGACGGCAAGGGACTGTTCAGCGGTATGCCGCAGGAATTCCAGGCCGGCCGCTATCATTCGCTGATTGCCGACCCGGCGAGCATTCCTGCAGTGCTGGAGGTCACCGCGCGCACGGCGGAAGGCGAGATAATGGGAGTGCGCCACAGATCGCTGCCGATCGAGGGCGTGCAATTCCATCCAGAGAGCGTGCTGACGCCCGAGGGCCCGGTCTTGATGGGCAATTTTCTCAAGAGTTAGCTCGATGCAGCCTCTCCGCAGCACCCTGGAACATTTACTTGCGGGCCGCGATCTGAGCGAAGCGCAGGCGGCCGAACTGCTGGGACAGTTGACGACCCCGGATGTATTGCCCGCGATGGCGGGCGCGTTGTTGGCGGCAATGCGCTGCAAGGGAGTGACGGCCGCGGAACTGCGCGGTTTTGCGGGAGCCATGCGTACGCTGGCCCGCAAACCCGCGTTGCCGGCTGCACCCGATGCCATCGATATCGTCGGTACGGGCGGCGACGCCTCCGGAAGTTTGAATCTATCCACGGGCGCCGCGCTGCTCACGGCGGCGTGCGGTCTGCCGGTCGTGAAGCATGGCAACCGCTCCATTTCCAGCCGCAGTGGAAGTGCGGATTTGATCGAACAACTGGGATTCAGGCTGCCGCTGGACGAAGATCGGGCTGCGGATTGCTTTGCGGCTACCGGATTTACATTTCTGTTCGCCCCATATTTTCATCCTGCGATGAAGGCTGTTGCACCGATTCGTGCCGCTCTTGGCGTGCGCACGGTGTTCAACCTGCTGGGGCCGTTGACCAATCCCGCTGCGCCGCGCTTTTACCTGATTGGCGCCTTCGATGCCGCCGCCGCCGAGTTAATGGCCCACACATTGGCGGGCATGGAAGCGGAACGCGCGTGGGTGATACATGGTGCTGCCGGGTGGGACGAAGCGACCCCGATAGGTCCCTTCCTGGCGTTCGACGTGAGGCGCGGCGAGATACAGCGCCACCATATCGATCCGCGCGATTTCGGTCTGGAACCGTGCCTTGCCGCCGATTTGGCGGGAGGCGATGCTGGCGCGAATGTGGCCGCGTTGCGCCAGGTTTTCGACGGTCGCGAGCGCGGCGCGCACCGCTCGGCGTTGCTTCTGCAGTGTGGTCTTGCGCTGTACATTGGAGGGCGGGCCGGTTCCATCGCGGCGGGCATCGACGCTGCGGGTTCGGTGTTGGATAGCGGCCAAGCACTGCGATGGTTGCAGCGCTTGGAGAAATTTGCGGCGGAGCCGGGCGGCGCATGAGCGGCTTCTTGGATGATATGGCGCGGTCGAGTGCGGCCCGGGTGCGCGAGGCGAAGCAACGCGAGTCGTTCGCCGAGTTGGAGGTCCGCGCGCGACGAACCCCGCCCGGCCCGGAGTTGCGCTTGTCCGCGGCAGGTTTCGACGTCATTGCCGAACTCAAGCTACGCTCTCCGGCCGCCGGCCGGTTGGGCGACCGGACCCACGACTGGCTGGGGCGCATTGCTGCATATGCACGCGGCGGCGCAGCGGCCGTATCGGTGCTCACGGAGCCATCCAGATTCGACGGCTCGTTGGATCACCTGCGGCAGGCGGCCGCGGTGTTGGCGCCCTTAGGCGTACCCGCCATGCGGAAGGACTTTCTGGTCGACCCCTACCAGGTCCTCGAAGCGCGCGCTGCGGGTGCGGGCGGTGTGTTGGTCATCCTGCGAATGTTGACGCGTGAACGAATCGCCGCCCTCCTGGATGTCGCGGCCGACCATCGTTTGTTCGTGCTATTGGAGGCATTCGACGGTGCGGACTTGGACCTGGCGCGGCAACTCCTGTCATCGCGCGCGCTGCACCAAACCGTCTTGATCGGGATCAACAGCCGCGATCTGCAGACCTTGAAGGTCGTGCAACAACGGTTCGCCGATTTAGCGCCGCTGCTGCCGGCGCAGTCGGCCTGTGTCGCCGAAAGCGGCGTGGCGACGCCGTCCGATGCGCACGCGATGCGGCAGCTCGGATACCGGTTGGCCTTGATCGGCACCGCCTTGATGAGTTGCGACGATCCTGCCGTGCTGCTCGAGGAAATCTTGAACGCGGCTCGGACACTGCAACCTTAAATGGCTACACTCGGCGCCATGTGGATAAAAATTTGCGGTATGACCAGTGCCGACGCCATCGCCGCTGCTGCAGAGGCCAAGGTCGATGCGATCGGATTCGTGTTTGCGCCGAGCCCGCGTCAGGTGACCCCCGGCCAGGCGGCACAGCTCGCGGCGCTTGCCCCGCCCGGGATCTTGCGAATCGCGGTGGCGCAGCATCCGCTGCAAATGAAAGTCGATGAAATCTGCCGCATTCTCAAACCGGATTATTTTCAGACGGACGTCGAGGATTTGCGGGAATTGAAGATCCCGTCGCACGTCAAGGTCCTGCCGGTGGTGCGCTTTGGCCGCAAGACGCCGAGCCCCTTGCCTGCCCGGATGCTGTTCGAAGGTCCCTCGAGCGGCATCGGAGAACTGGCCGATTGGGGAAGGGCCGCGGAGCTCGCGCGCCAAACCGAGGTCATTCTCGCCGGTGGACTGTCGGCGCAGAACGTCGGCGAAGCCATCCAAGCGGTGCGGCCTTTCGGCGTGGATGTGAGCAGCGGTGTCGAGGACGTTCCGGGCGTCAAGGATCCGGAGAAAATCTACGAATTTGTGCGCGCCGCGCGCGCCGCCGCAACACGAATGGAGCACGATGCATGAACTCACCGCTTCGCGCGGACACCGCGCAATACACCGTCTACCCCGATGCCAAAGGCCGCTACGGTTCGTTCGGCGGCCGCTACGTGCCGGAGACTTTGGTGCCGGCACTGGATCGGCTGCAAGCCGGGGTCACTCGCCATCTGCATAGTCCGGCCTTCCAAGCCGAATTCAATCACGAATTGAAGACCTGGGTGGGACGTCCGACGGCGCTTTCCTTTGCCCCGACGTTGAGCAAGCGTTGGGGTGCCGAGGTCTGGCTCAAGCGCGAGGATCTCGCGCACACCGGAGCTCATAAGATCAACAACGCGGTAGGCCAGACGCTGCTTGCGAAGCGCCTCGGTGCAAAGCGCATCATCGCTGAAACCGGCGCTGGACAACATGGCGTTGCGAGCGCCGCGGCGGCTGCCAGGCTCGGCATGCCGTGCGTCGTGTACATGGGGGCGGTCGATGTCGAACGTCAGGCGCCGAATGTCGGGCGCATGCAGTTGATGGGAGCGACGGTGGTACCGGTGACGGGCGGCGACAAGACCTTGCGCGCTGCCATCGATGAGGCGCTGCGCGATTGGGTGTCCGATCCCGATGGCACCTACTATGCGTTGGGTTCGGCCGTAGGTCCGCATCCCTATCCTTACTTGGTCCGTGAACTGCAGTCGGTGATCGGCCGTGAGGCGCGTGCGCAGATGCTCGAACTCGCCGGAGCGTTGCCCGATGTTGCCGTTGCGTGTGTCGGGGGAGGATCCAATGCCATAGGCTTGTTCCACCCGTTTCTGGGCGACACGGCGGTGCAATTGCTCGGCGTGGAAGCCGGCGGTCGCGGGGCCGGACTCGGCGACAATGCGGCCTCTCTGACGTTCGGCACCCCCGGGGTCCTGCAGGGCAGCTATACCCTGATCCTGCAAGACGCGTTTGGCCAGGTTCAGGAAACGCATTCGGTATCCGCCGGCCTCGACTATTCCGGTGTGGGCCCGGAGCACGCCTATTTGTCGAAGAGCGGCCGGGTCGTCTACGAATCGGCTACGGACGACGAGGCCTTGGACGCGCTCATGGAATGCGCCAAGTACGAGGGCATCCTGCCCGCGATCGAAACGGCGCACGCGATCTTCGGTGCGCGACGCTATGCGCACGCGCATCCCGGTGCGCGAATTTTGATTGGATGCTCGGGCCGCGGCGATAAGGATATGCCCATATTGCAGCGCACCGTGTTGAAGGATCTGCAAATTTCATGAAGCCGCGCGACACGATATCGGCCGCCATCAGCGCAGCGGCGGCTCAAGGCAGACCGGCGTTGATCGGGTTTCTCACCGCCGGATTTCCCACCCGCCGGCAATTCAAGGACAATCTGGCCGCCGTCATCAGCGCGTGCGACGTGGTCGAAATCGGTGTGCCGTTCAGCGACCCGATGGCCGACGGCACGACCATCCAGCGAGCGAGCTTCGTTGCGCTGGCCGACGGCGTGACGCTGCCCTGGATACTGCAAGAGCTCGGGGCCGTACCGCAACCTCGAACTGCGCCGATCCTCCTGATGAGTTACTTGAATCCGTTGCTCAAGTACGGCCTCGACAAGCTGCCGCAGGCTGCTGCCGCGGCGGGCGTCGCGGGATTCATCGTTCCGGACCTGCCGTATGAGGAGAGCGACGATCTCAAGGCAGCGCTCGATAAAGAAGGCCTGGCATTGATTCAAATGGTTACGCCGGTCACACCGGCCGAGCGTTTGAACATGCTCTGTAAGTCTGCGCAAGGTTTTGTTTACGCAGTCACGATGACCGGCACGACCGGCAAATCCGCCGAAGTGCCCGACGATGTATTGGCCTACATGGATCGCGTCAAGCGTTGCTCGACGGTTCCGGTTTGTGCGGGATTCGGCATTCGGTCCCGTGAACAAGTGGCGCGCTTCGCTTCCCACGTGGATGGAGTGGTGGTCGGGTCGGCATTGGTCGAAGCCCTGGAGCGAGGCGAGGACGTGCGGGCCTTCCTCGGATCGCTACGTCATTAATCGAGGCGGGAGAATCCTTGAAGCGAGTGTACCGAGCCGCGTCTTTGTTGCAGGTTGCTCACGCCCGCAACGTGCTCATCACCGCCGGGATCCAATGCGAGTTGCGCAATCAATATCTGGCGGGCGCCATGGGCGATCTGCCCATGATGGAAACGTGGCCGCAGCTTTACGTCGACGACGCCGATGAACGGTTCGCGCTGAGTGCCTTGGCGCGAGCTGCTGCGGCAACCACCGGCACGCCGTGGACGTGCAAGAGTTGTGGCGAACAACTTGAGCCTCAATTCACCCAATGCTGGCGCTGCGGCGCCGAATACGGCCGCGCGGATCAGTAATTCCTAGCGCATCGTACGTGCCAGCGTCCCTCGGCCCTGCGGCCGGTGTGCGTCCTTCTTGCGAAAGCATGTCGGACAAACACCGACGGCGAATATCGCGAAGTCTGAGCCTAGGTTCAGCACCCCACTCTGGTCACCACCCCCGGGCACAGGTTACAAATTAACCCCCGTTCAGTGTAACGATTACACGGTGGCGGTCAGGAGGAGATCCAATGATGAATGGCGCTAGAAGTGAGTTTTCCCAGCCTGCATTGCAGTTCGCAGCGCCGAGTGCATTATTGGGGGAATCGGACGCGATGCAGAAAGTATTCCGGTTCATCGACCGGGTGGGCCCGACCGAGGCCAGCGTTCTTCTGACCGGCGAGAGCGGATCCGGTAAAGAATTGGCCGCACAGGCCATTCACGACCGCAGCGCCCGGCGCGGCGGACCGTTCGTCACAATCAGCTGCGGTGCAATTCCCGCCGCGCTGATCGACGCAGAATTGTTCGGTTATGAAAAAGGAAGCTTCACGGGCGCGGTGCGCGCGCGCACCGGCGTGTTCGAACGGGCGCAGAGTGGAACACTGCTCTTCGACGAAATCACGGAAATGCCGCTGGGCATGCAGACGCGCCTACTGCGTGTGCTGGAGACGCGAAAATTTTACCGAATCGGCGCCAGCGCGGAGGTCATCACCGACGTCCGGGTGATCGCCTCCACGAATCGATGCCCCCTGCAAGCCGTCCGGAATGGGCACTTGCGCGAGGACCTGTTGTACCGACTCGCCGTGTTTCCGATCGATCTACCGCCGCTGCGCCGCCGCGGCAACGACGTCGCCTTGCTCGCCGAACACTTCCTGGCGGAACTCAATGCGCAGAGCCACACGCAGAAGAGGCTCTCCGCGCTCGCGCGTATGACGTTGAAGCAACACACCTGGCCGGGCAACGTTCGTGAACTGAAGAACTGTATCGAACGCGCCTTCATTCTCGCAGACCAAACTCTCGAGCTGGCGCCCCTGATTCAAAATCCGGCGGTGGGCCGCGGCGGCGACGCGGCGACGGACCGCGAGCGTCTGGACATTCGCGTCGGTTCGCGTATTTACGATATGGAGCGTTCACTGATCGAGGCGACGCTCGACTACTTCAAGGGCAACAAGCGGCGCGCGGCAGACGCGCTGGGCTGCAGCTTGAAGACGCTGTATAACAAACTGAACGGATATTCACAGAGTCAAGAGTGCGCCAGCAGTTGAGCGTCGCGCGTCATGGGAGATAGCCAGTGTCACGAGTATTGATCGCCGACGATCACGCGGTCGTCCGCGCCGGATTCAAGCAATTTCTGGAAGCGGATCCCACCATCAACGCCGTGGGCGAAGCGGCGAGCGGCAATGAGACGCTCGATCTGCTGCGGCAGCAGGAGTGGGACCTCGTCCTGCTCGATATCCATATGCCGGACCGAAGCGGCTTGGACATCTTGAGGCATATCCAGACGGGCCATCCCGGGGTTCGCGTGCTGGTGATGAGTGGACTGCCCGAACAGCAATACGCGGTCAACGTACTGCGCGCCGGAGCCAGCGGTTATTTGTCGAAGGACAGCGCTCCGGAAGAACTCATGAAAGCCGTTCGCACCGTGCTGTCGGGACGGCGGTACGTCAGCGCGGCGCTCGCCGAAATCCTGGTGGCCGACCTCGATGGGGACCCGGACAAGCCCTTGCATGCCAGGCTGTCGACCCGCGAGTTCCAGATTTTTTGCAAGCTGGCCGCGGGACGGGGTGTTTCGGATATTGCCAACGAACTCAGCCTCAGCGTGAAGACGGTGAGCACATACCGCAGCCGAATCCTCGAAAAAATGAGTTTTAGCGCGAACGCGGATATCACCTCCTATGCGCTGCGCAACGGGCTCATTCAGTAAGCGATGAATCGTGACACACTCATCACTCAATGGTTTCTGCGCCGATCGCCGCAGCCCTCTTCATTGCGCTTCTGAGCTGCCGTTAACATGTACGCAAAACCTATGGATGCGATGGTGATGGCGCCGGGGCTGCGGGTCTTACTCGTCGAGGACTCGAAAGTGCTGACGGAACGGCTCACCGAGGCGATCAGACAGATTCCGGAAGTCGAGCTCATTGGAATAGCGGACACCGAAGCGGGTGCCCTTGCTGCAGTCAAGCGCGACTCGGTGGACGTCATCATCTTGGATCTGCACTTGAAGCAAGGGACCGGATTTGGAGTGATGCGCGCACTGGCGACGGCGCAGTTGAAGCCGCGCATCATCGTGCTGACCAACTATGATTTGCCCGAGTATAAGAACGCTGCCATCGCGCTGGGTGCGACGCATTTTCTCGATAAGGCGAGAGACTACGGACGGCTGCCCGAAGTCTTGCATGAGATCTGCGAAGCGCGCCTAGCGAAACACTGATCGCCTGCTTGCCGCACGCTGCGAGGCGCCGTTCCAGCGAGGACGGTCGCGTTTACGCCGCCGGGACCGGGGGCGACGGTTCGAACAACAACATGCTGGACAGCGGAATGCGTGCCGTCACCACGGTGCCGCCGGTGACGGGAGCGTGAATGTCCCATGTGCCGCCCAACGCCGCAATCCGATGCCTCATTGACGCCAATCCATGGGAGGTAATGGTTTGCGGCCGGTTCATCGAGATGCCCTTCCCGTCATCGGAGATACGCAGCACGAACGAGTCTCCCTGAATGCTGACGGCCAAATCCGCAGAAGTCGCCTCGGCGTGCTTCAAAATATTCGTCAGTGCCTCCTGGGCAACGCGAAAAACCCCGATTGCGGCATCCGGGCTCACTCTCAATTCCGTTTCGGGAATCGTTTCGCTGCATTTGAGCCCGGTGCGGCGGCACGACTCTTTGAATTGCCAGCGCAGCGCGGCGAATAAGCCCATGTTGTCGAGAAGCGTGGGACGTAACTCCTCGACGACGCGCCGCTTGAGGTCGATGCCCGCGCTCAACGATTCGTGGATGCGTTTGAAGCGTTGTTCGATGGCCGGATCGCTCGTCGGCAGCCGTTGCTGCAACCACGATAGGTCCATCCTTGCGGCAACCAACAGCCCGCCCAGTTCATCATGCAACTCCCGCGACAGCGCCGACTTCTCCAATTCCGAAACTCCTTGCAGATGGGTGGACAGCGCCGTGAGTTCTCGGGTGCGGTCATCGACCTGCCGCGCCAGTTCGCGCTTCTGAAGGCGTAGGTCGGTGGCCTGCTGAGCGCGCCGTCGCATGTCGCCGTAGACCAAAATGGTCGCCAACACCACCAGACCGATGTTCAAAATTGCCCCGCCCAGGGTAATCCAACGGGAGAGTTGCAGATCCGACTGCCAACGCGCCGTGGCCGCCGACAACTCGGCGCTTTCCTTCTGCCGCAGCACCGCGACGCTTGCCAGAATACTGTCGGTCATTTGTTTGCCCCTGTCGGTTCGGGCGGTGCTGAGCGCGGCATTCAGGCCAGCCCCTTTGTAGAGCGCCAGGGTTTCGTCCAATTCGACCAACTTGCCGTGCGAGAGACCTCGAAGCCGCCGTATCTCGTCGATGGGTTCGGTACCTTTGCGGTAGGCCTGACGCAACCGGTCGAGCGCAGGGCCGATTTTGCCGGCAGCGGCGGCGTAAGATCGCAGATAGGTATCTTCGCCGGTCAGCAGGTACCCTCGCTGTTCGGACTCGGCGTCAGTAGTGAGTGCCAGGAACTCGTCCAGCGCTTGTTCGCGGTCCTCGGAGTTGTGCACGCGCTCGTCCGCCGCGTTTAGGCGAGATTGACTGGCGGCGGCGAGAAAGACCAAGGTGATGAGAAAACCGATCAACAGCAACGGCGGCAGGACGATATACCACCGGCCGATATTGCTCAATTCCTCACCCAAGATTTTCATGTAAAAATGCCCGCGCCGTGCCGTTAGAGTCTAACATGTGGGTAATTTCCTACATGAGGCGCTGCACAACGGCCGATGGGTTTGGCCAGCGGCAGCCGTTAGTGTCATATGATACAAGGGGAAAGATATGGAAACATTAGGGACGGCTGACGAAGCTCGTGCCTCAGGCTATCGAATCGGCAACGATATCGGTGAGGAACCCAGCAATATGAAGAACGTAGCATCGGCGGAGATTCAGAACCTGATCGCCGACGTCGAGGATTTGGTCGCACGAATCGCTGACCTCAAGGATGCGGATGTCGTGCGCGTGCGAAGCAAGGTGTTGCGCGCAGTGGGCAATGCCAAGGAAAGTTTGGCTGAAAGTGCCGACAATCTGCGGCGCCAGGCGCAGCAGGCCGCGAGGACGGCGGACGACTTTGTTCACGACAGCCCCTGGCAAGCGGTGGGCATTGCGGCTTTGGTCGGTGCCGTGGCGGGTATCCTAGCGACGCGCCGCTCCTAGGGGCACTCCCATGCGTCTGTTGTGGTCACTGCCGAAGGCGGCGCCCGCGCTGTTGCGGCACATCGTGGGCTATGCGGAACTCGCCGGCCAGGATTTAGAGCAGACGCAGCGCGATCTGGGCGCGCGGCTGTTGGCCGCCGCGATTCTTGGGGCCTGCCTCTTCTTCGTCATTCTCTCGGGTTGTCTGCTCGTCGTGGCTTTGACGTGGGATACCCCTTATCGGGTATCCGCGATCGCCTGGATGGGCGGTGCATTCCTGCTGGCGGCGGTACTCGCCGGCATATATCGCTCCAACCTCATCAATGGACAGGCTCCGTTCCTCGCTACCGTGCGGCGGGAGTGGAAAGTGGATCACGTTATTCTCGACCGCATTCTCTCGTCGGATGAGGACTGACCGGTGAGCGAAACCAGCGATTCGAGAAGCGAAACCTTGGCACACATGGCGCGGTCGCGTGCAGAAATTCGTCGCCTGCTGGAGCCGCTGCAGCACCCAGCCGGCTCGGATCAGGGCGCCGTCGACGGTGGTGCCGGCGAATTCCCGCGCAGTCGCACCATGAAATTGCTATTGAGCGGCCGCGGTGTAGGGACCGTCGGTGCGGTTCTCGGGGGTCTCATCATGGCGCGGCCTGCGCTGGCGATTCGCTTGCTGCGCATGATTCCCACGGGCGCGATTGCGCGAATGCTGCTAGTGAAGGGAATTTCGGCGCTGCGGGCCAAGCGGGAATGACACGCGCGTAGCAGACCCGCGTAGCAGACGCGCGTAGCAGAGCCGCGTCAGCCAAGGGTGATGCGCGCGTAGTGGTGGGTGCCGTCGTCGACGAGGCGGATGTCGCAGGCGGATTGGGAGATTACGCGGTCATCGAGCGCGGCGCGGATGATTCCGCGGCATACGCCATTGGGATTGTCTACGGCGATATGGTAACTCGATGACCCGTGCTTGTACTTGATCTCGAACCCGGACCAAGCGCGCGGAATGCAGGGATTGATCGATAGCGTATTGCCCCGCAGATTGATTCCGAGGATTCCCTCGATGGCCGTCCGGTACATCCATCCCGCCGATCCGGTATACCAAGTCCATCCTCCCCGCCCGACATGGGACTCTGCGGAATATACGTCGGCACACACCACGTAGGGTTCGACCTTGTAGCGATCTGTCCTCGCAGCCGTGCTGGCGTGGTTGATGGGATTGAGCAATGAGAAAAGTTCTCCCGCCCGATCGCCGTCGCCCATCAGTGCAAATGCCAACGTGGTCCACATGGCGGCGTGAGTGTACTGACCGCCATTCTCCCGCAGCCCCGGCGGATAGGCTTTGATATAGCCGGGGTCGTGCGCTGAGCGATCGAACGGCGGCGTGAAGAGCTTGACGAGACCATCGCTGCGACTGACCAATTGCGCATTGACCGCCGACATTGCGCGCGCGGCTCGCGCAGCCTCGCCGCCGCCGGAGATGATCGCCCACGACTGCGCTATCGCGTCGATCCGGCATTCATCGCTGGCGATTGAACCCAAGGGCGATCCATCATCGAAATAGCCGCGCCGATACCAGTCGCCGTCCCAGGCCTCGCGTTCGATGGCTTGTTGCACGGCGAGTGCATGCTTTCGCCATGGTGCAGATTTGAGAGATTCACCGCGTTGGTCGGCGACGGTTGCGAACTTCAGCAGTGTGGCATGCAGGAACCACCCCAGCCATACGCTCTCGCCGCGGCCTGCCGCGCCTACGCGATTCATACCGTCGTTCCAATCGCCTGCGCCGAATAAAGGCAAGCCGTGTGAGCCGGTCGCAAGGCTCGAATCCAACGCAAGGACGCAATGCTCGAAGAGCGTCGCCGTGGTCGCCGTGACTGCCGGCGAGGAGAAGATTTCGTGTTGGTCCGGCGTCAAAGGAGGGCCCTCCAAGAAAGGCACCTGCTCCTCGAGAACCGCCGCATCCGCCGTGACCTCGAGATAATGCGAGACGACGAACGGCAACCAGATACGGTTATCCGAGATTCGGGTTTTCACTCCCTGCCCAGAGGAAGGCAGCCACCAATGCTGTACGTCGCCCGCCGTGAATTGCCGTGCGGCCGCGCGCAGAATGTGCTCGCGAGCGAGCGCCGGGCGGGAAACGCATAAGGCCATGACGTCCTGCAGCTGATCTCGAAAGCCGTAGGCGCCGCTCGATTGATAGAAGCCCGTGCGGGCCCACACGCGGCAAACGAGGGTTTGGTAGAGCAACCATCCGTTCAGCAGGATGTCGGCGGTGCGGTCCGGTGTTTTCACCTGGATGACGCCGAGCGTTTGATCCCAATAGTCCGTGACGGACTTGAATACGCCATCGAGATCGATGGTGCGGTAGCGTTGGATCAGCGCTACCGCCGCGTCCTTCGACTCGGCCTCGCCGAGCAGAAACACGAGTTCGGCTTCCTCGCCCGCTTGCAGGGTGAGCATGGTTTGCGTCGCTCCGCAAGGATCCAATCCGCCGCCGACCCGGTTCGACAGGCGATTCGCACCGAGCAGAGCCGCAGGCTCCGACAGTGAACCGTGCCGGCCGATGAATTCCGCGCGATCACCGGTGCATGCCAGTTGCTTGCCCCTCGCGTCCAAGAAGACGACGCGCGATTGAAATTCGGTACGCCACGGATTGCGTGCCAGCAAGGCGGCGGTGTTCGGTTCGATTTCCGTGACGATGAAGGGTGCCGTTCGACTGCGCTGGTTCCCCAAGACCAAGTCCACGTAATGCACGAACGAGAGTTGCCGGGTTTCGCCGGAACGGTTCGCTATCTTGAGGCGGGAAATCTTCACAGGGTCCGCCATCGGCACGAATTGCAGCGAATCCAAGGCTATGCCGTGCGACGTATGTTCGAAGCGGCTGTATCCGAAACCGTGATGAATCACGTAAGAGGAGCCGGGTTGCCGAATGGGTTGCGGCGTAGCGCTCCATAAATCGCCGGTCAGCTCATCCCTGACGTAGATCACTTCCGCGGGCGCATCGCCGACGGGATCATTCGACCACGGTGTGAGTTGGTTTTCGCGGGCGTTGAGCGACCACGTGCTGCCGGCGCCGTCCGCGGACACCTGAAACCCGAACTGTGGATTCGCGATGACGTTGATCCAAGGCGCCGGCGTCCGTTGGCCCTCCAGCACCATGACGTACTCGCGACCCCCGGCGGTGAATCCTCCGAGCCCATTGAAGTATTCCAAGGCCGGCAGGAAACGCGGCTCATCGTCGCGCGGGATCTTCGGCGGGCTATGGCGCGGCGTCAGCGGGACCGGCACCGGCTCGCGCAAACGCGCCAGCTGATCTCCCAAACTGCCTCGCCGGGCGACGAAGACCGCGCGCGCGGCGGTCTCCAGAAGATCGCTGCTGGAAGCCGGCATCGAATCGCCCCGCAGCAAGAACACCTTGCCGCGACTGTCTCCATGTTGGTCTCGGCCGCGGGCGCGCGCGTTTCTCATCGCAGCACCGATCGCGAGCTGAAGATCCGCGGCGTCGGGCGCGCGGCGGTCGTTGACTATGACGAGATCGACGGACAACCGCTTCAGGCCCCAATACTCATGCGCTTGCAGCAGCTGCGCCACGATCTGAAGATCATTCTCCTCATCGGCGCGAACGAGCACGATCGGAAGATCGCCGGACACCGCGTACGGCCACAATGCCGACGGACCCAATTGATTCTGGTCGAGGATCCCGCGATTCGCACGCAGTGACGCATCGGAGTACAAGACGTGGTTGGCGATGCGCTGGAATTGCTGCGCTTCGTCGAAATCGATTCCCAGAGAGCGCAATTGCAATTGTGCGTGGGTCGACGCCAGTGTCTTCGCCCGATCGAATGCCGCCGCGTCGCTGTGCTTATCGGCTAGAGACAAGGCCTGGGCTCGGCTCTGTGCGAGGATGGTCCAAAAGGCGACGCGCGCCGTTTCTCCTGGAGCGAGCCGCACGAGGCGCCTTAGGCTAAGCACCGGATCGAGCACCGTCCCTGTAGTATTCGATAGAGGGCAGGCGTCCACGATAGACGTTGCATAGCGCAGATCGTTGCCGCGCCCCAAAAAACGTGCCCGATCGGTCTCGAATTGCAAGCCGCCGGCCGCCTCGCCTTCCAGCACGCTCACATGAGCGGCCCACAGGGGTAGCTCCTGAGGCTCGCGATTGCGCCGCGTCGCGAGCAACGTCCCTGTCTCGGGAATGAACTCGGTTTGGACGAACAGCTTGGCGAATGCCGGATGCGCAGAATCCGCGTCTGGAGACGTCAAAACCACCTCGGAATACGTGGTCAACTCGATTTCGCATAGTCGATTGCCGTTGTTCGTGATCGATACCCGCCGGACTTCCGCATCGTCCTCCGGTGAAACGATGATCTCGGTGGCGGTGACGATGGGACCATCCTTGCGGGTGATCTCGGCCCTATCCTCGAAGAATGAAACCTCATAGCCATCCGGTTCACGGCCGACGGGTTGATAGCCTGCCGACCACACCTGACCGTTCGCCACGTCGCGCAAGAATACGTACGAACCCCACGCGTCGCACGTCGCATCTTCGCGCCAGCGCGTCACCGCGGCGTCGCGCCAACGGCTGTAGCCCGAGCCGGCCGCCGTAATCATCACTGAGTAGTTGCCGTTGGACAGCAAATGCGTGCGGGGCGCCACGTGATGCGGAGTCGTGAAGCGGCGCGGCGTCGGTTCTTGCAAGCGTAGCTCCGGGGCTTGGATGGTCGAGAATCATACCGCGTCGCCATGCAGGCGCGCCGGCGCTGCCCCTTTGCCCTGGGGCAGGCGTAGAAGACTACTCTGCGGTCACCTCGACGTCGACCTTGAGGGACAGAAAATCCGAAGCGGTTCCGGTAAAGGAGCCGACCAGGGGTGCAGCTTGCGATGCTTCCCGCGCGACGGCGACGCGGATCAAATTGCGGCCGCCGACCAGCGCGTTGGTGGGATCGAACTCGACCCAGCCCACTCCCGGCAAATACACTTGCAGCCACGCATGAGTCGCACCGCCGCCCACGAGGCCGCCGCCGGCGTCGATCAATTTTTCATCGTACAGGTAGCCGGATACGAATTGCGCCGCCAACCCCAAGCAGCGCACGGCATCCAGCATGAAAACAGCGAAATCCCGGCAGCTTCCGCTGCCCAGATCCAAGGTTTCGACCGGCGTCTGCACGCCGACTTCTTCGCGGCGCTGGTAGGAAAAATCTTTCTTTATCGCGCTGTTCATGGCCATGAGCACATCCAGCGTGGCGTAGCTCGCCGTCTTTTCCAGCAGAGCCTTCGACCAGGCATCGAGCTTGTGGTCGGGATCCGGGTATTGCCGCGCCCTGGAAGATCCGAGGTCGATGTCCTCGGATGCGGAGTAGCTCAAAGGCAATGTAGCCGCATAGTCATCGACGACGAGGGTGCGCGCCGGCAGCGGATAGTGTTCTGCTCGAAACGTCGACTCGAACGTCAATTCCGCGGCCGGGTCCGCGAACGTCGCGACCGCGATGGAGTTGCCGAACACGTCATGCATCCACCGCAGGTCCGATGGTTGCGGCGTGATGGTGATGCCGGTGTCGAGCAGCCGCAGATCGTGGCTGTCGCGCGGTCGGCTCATGAGCCGATGCTTGCCCAGCACCACGGGCTTTTGGTACCGGTACTCGGTCCGGTGCTTGACCTTCAGGACGGTCAGACAGACTCCCGGCTCACAGGTTATGCCGCCAGATGCTGAGATTCAGGGCCACGCCCAAGCTGACCCACGCCAGATAAGGCAGCATCAGCCACGCGGCTGCTGGTCTGACGACAAAAAATTCACGCAGTGTCCATACAAGAGTCAGCCACAACGCTACGATCAGGAATAATCCTCCGCCTATATTCTTCATACCGAAGAATACCGGTGCCCAAAGCGTATTGAGCACGAGTTGCAGCGCGTAAGCGAATAGCGCGGCGTTGCGCGCAGGGTGATAGCGCTCACTCCAAACGAGCCAGACGGCAATGCCCATCAAGACATAGAGCAGCGTCCATATGGGGCCGAACCAGGCAGCGGGCGGCGTCCATGCAGGCTTCGCGAGAGACGCATACCAAGCCTCGCTCGACGCCGACAAGGTCGATGTCGCCGCTCCGGGTGCGGCGCTGTGCGACGGCGCATCCGGCCCATGGACGGCCGGCGTCGCGACTCGCGGCGAGAATATGGCGCCCAGTGCTCCTGCCGCCAGTGCGAGCACGATGAACGCCAACAGTACCAACCAGTTCGGCCGGGCATTTCGTCCGCGATAACTGGTCGGACTCTCGATCTGAATTCTCATTCGCTCTGCAACCTCAACGAGCGATATCGGACGATCAGGACGATTGCTGCGCACATTTGAATCCAGCCGAACCATCGATCGTGGGCGGACAGGGCCAACCAGACCAGCCCGGATAGCCAAAGCACGCCGGCCGCAATCGCCGCGTCTCTGCGGCTGTGGGCCCGGCGCAGTTCATCCCGCAGCTGACCCATGCCTGCAGTTTCCACCTTGATTCTGAGGCGGCCTTCGGCAGCGTCACGCACGGCAGTTTGAAACAATTGCGGTACTTGCTTCAAGGCCTCGATCGTATCGGGCAGCTGCGTGCGCATCCGGCGCAGAACTGTGCGCGGGCTCATCCGCTCGCGCATCCAGGAACGAAGGATGGGCTGCGCCGTCTTCCATAAATCGAGTTCCGGATACAATTCGCGCCCCAAGCCTTCGATATTGAGAAGAGTCTTCTGCAGCAGAATCAACTGCGGCTGGATTTGCATGTCGAAGCGGCGCGCGGTCTCGAACAGCCGTAGCAGAACCTGCGCGAACGAGATCTCTTTCAGCGGCTTGTTGAAAATGGGTTCGCAGACCGTGCGCACGGCCGACTCCAGTTCGTCGACACGGGTTCCCGCCGGTACCCAGCCCGATTCCACATGCAACGCTGCGACGCGCGCGTAATCGCGGTCGAAAAAGGCCAGGAAGTTCGCAGCAAGGTAGTGCTGATCTCGAGGCTGCAGCGTACCGACGATGCCGAAATCGACCGCCGCATAACGTGGGTTTTGCGGATCGTCGACTTGCACGAAGATGTTTCCGGGGTGCATATCTGCATGAAAAAAATTGTGTCGAAATACTTGCGTAAAGAAAATTTCGACGCCGTTCTCGGCCAGCTTGGCGATATTCGTGCCGCGCGCCCGTAATTCATCCATGCGGCTGACGATGACGCCGTGTATGCGTTCCATCACCATGACGTTGATGCGGCAATAGTCCCAATACACGCCGGGAACGTAGAGCAGGCTAGAGCCGGAAAAATTCCGCTTCAATTGCGCGGCATTGGCGGCCTCGCGCATGAGGTCCAGTTCATCCAGAATGGTCTTGCGATACTCGTGAACGAGTTCGATGGGGCGCAGTCGCCGCGCTTCCTTCCAGTACTCGTTCGCTAGAGCGGCAAGTGCGTCCATGACCTCGAGGTCCAAGTCGATGACTTCGTGCATGCCGGGCCGCAAAACCTTGACGACTACTTCTTGTCCCGTCCGCAGCGTCGCTCCATGTACCTGTGCGATGGAGGCGGCGGCAAGCGCCTCGGTGTCGAAGCTCGAGAAAATATCATCGAGCTTGGCGCCTAAGGCGATTTCGATGGTCGCGACGGCCACGTCGCTGCCGAAGGGAGGCACGCGATCTTGGAGTTTGGCCAAGTCATCCGCGATGTCACTGGGAATCAGATCACGGCGCGTGGACAGCGCCTGGCCGAACTTGATGAAAATGGGCCCCAACTCCTCGAGCGCTAGCCTGAGCCGTTCGCCCCGCGTGATGCCGGCGCTACGCTGAAACCAAGTCCACGGCGACAGATAGAACAGGAACCGAAACGGACGGTATAGATGCGTGGCCCGTATGAAGTCGTCCAAACCGTGCCTGACCAGCGCGCGTTGGATCGTCAACAACCGAACCATTACCCGCATGCGCATCAAGCTGAGCCCTTCAACCGTTGTTCGAGGCGGGCGATGCGCGCTTCGACCCGATCGGCGGTTTCGCGCAGCATGTCGACGCCCTGCAGAAATTCCTCGAGCTCCGTCTTGTTGACCAGATCGCGGCTTTCCTCCTGCAGATATTCGGCGATGTTTTCGCCCGTGGTGCGGCGCGCGTGCCGCACCCACGCTGCGGTCTGCCGGGCAAATTGCGATAACCGTCGTGCAGCGAGGTCGCCAACGATGCGCGATAGTTCTTCTTCCATGTCGGGACGGGCCACCGCGAACAATTGTCGATATAAGTTCGCAATCTCGGCGTCGCCGCGCACTTGCGCCGGCGTATGCGGGATTTTACCGCTCGCGCCGCCGCGGGCGCCGGCCAACTGCAGCAGTGCAAACGGGGATCCGGCGATGGTCGCATTGACCTGCTCGGAGGCTGCCGATTCGGGCGAACGGTCAGCGGCGACGAGCGAAAGCCGCCCGCCGGTCACGCTGGCGCGAATCGGGAGCACACCCTCGATGTCCACCCGCAATGAGGTGGCGTCCAGGCGGTGCGCCAGGGCGCTCGCCGGCATGGATGCCTGAACGCCGCGATTGAGCAAGGCTTCAACGGCGGCGAGCCATGCGGGAGTTGCGGGCATGTCAGATTTTGTACCCGCGGTGCAGGGCGACGATGCCGCCGCTCAGATTGTGGTATCGGGTCTGCGCGAAGCCCGCGGTGCGGAGCATTTCGAGCAAGGTTTCTTGGTTCGGATGCATGCGTATGGATTCCGCCAGGTAGCGATAGCTGTCTCGGTCTCCCGCAACCAAGCTTCCCAAGGTAGGCAACACATTGAAGGAATAAGCGTCGTACAAAGGCTTCAGGCCGGGCGCAACGGGCGTCGAGAACTCGAGCACCAACAGTTGGCCTCCCGGCTTCAATACCCGGTGCATCGAGCGCAGCGCGGCGGCTTTGTCGGTGACGTTACGCAATCCAAAGCCGATGGTCACACAATCGAACGAATCGTCCTCGAACGGCAGACGTTCGGCGTCCGCGACCAGACATTCGACATTTCCCACGAACCCGGCGTCGAGTAGGCGGTCTCGACCCACTTCCAACATATTGGGGTTGATGTCCGATAGCACCACGCTGCCTTCCTTTCCCACCTGACGAAGCATGCCGAGAGCAAGATCGCCCGTGCCGCCGGCAACGTCCAGGGCCCGTTGCCCGGGCTTCAAGCCAGTGAGGGAGAGCGTGAAACGCTTCCACAGCCGATGCACACCGAACGACATCAAATCGTTCATGACGTCGTATTTGCCCGCGACGGACGCGAAGACGGAATGCACGCGCTTGGCCTTCTCGGACCAGGGGATCCTTTCAAATCCAAAATCGACTGTGCGGTCGGTGTTGCTCATGGTGCTCCTTAAGGGTCAAGTGCCATTGTAGCGGACTGGAGCGGTCTCACCTTAAGTCAGCGCGTTACGCGCCGCGCGCTACACGCCCTAGGTTACACCCCGTGACCAACCCCGGCGGCGGCGCATCTTTCGAGATAGCGAGACCAGTTCGATTGTTGCTCGCGCCCCAGCGCGTGCAGCAAGCTCCACGAGTAAAGTCCCGTATCGTGGCCGTCGTCGAACACGAGTCGGACGGCGTAATTGCCGATGGGCTCTATACCGGTTATTCGTACGTCCTTCTTGCCCGTCTGCAGCGTACCCTCGCCGCTGCCATGTCCTTTGACTTCCGCAGACGGCGAAAAGACGCGCAAGTATTCGAACGGCAGTTCGTAACGAGATCCGTCATCGAAGCGCACGTCGAGAATACGCGATTCGGTTCGTAGCTTGATTTCGACGGGCTGCGGCATGCGTGTGCCACCGTCTACAGGATATACCGGGACAAATCCTGATCTCGCGCCAACTCGCCGACGTTGCCTTCCACGTAAGCACGATCGACCAGAACATGTGTGCCGCTGCGATCGGCCGCGTCGAACGAGACGGATTCCAAGAGTCGTTCCATGACCGTGTGTAGGCGGCGCGCTCCGATGTTTTCGGTGCGTTCGTTGACTTCGAAGGCGACCTCCGCGAGCCGCTGCACGCCGGACGCCTCGAACTCGAGTTGCACCCCTTCGGTCGCCAGCAATGCCGAATATTGGCGGCACAGCGATGCGTCAGGCTCCGTCAAAATGCGCACGAAGTCTTGAACCACCAAGGGCTCGAGCTCGACCCGAATCGGCAGACGCCCTTGCAACTCGGGGATCAAATCGGAAGGTTTCGACATGTGGAAAGCGCCGGAGGCAATGAACAGCACATGGTCGGTCTTCACGGTTCCATACTTGGTATTCACGGTGCAACCTTCGACCAATGGCAACAGATCGCGCTGTACGCCTTCACGCGAGACATCCGCTCCCGTCGTTTCCTGCCGCCGCGCGATTTTGTCGATCTCGTCGATGAAAACGATGCCGTTCTGCTCGGCGTTCTCGACCGCGCGAGTCTTGAGCTCTTCTTCGTTGATCATTTTCGCCGCCTCCTCGTCGACCAGAAGCTTCAGCGCCTCCTTGATCTTGAGTTTGCGCTGCCGGCTTCGGCCGCCCCCCAGGTTTTGGAACATACCCTGCAGTTGCTGTGTCATTTCCTCCATCCCGGGGGGCGCCATGATTTCCACACCGACGGGCAGTGCGCGCACTTCGATTTCGATTTCGCGATCGTTGAGTTCGCCTTCGCGCAGCATTTTTCTGAAGCGCTGGCGAGTGCTGTTGTCGCGTGGTGCCGCGTCCCCCGTGAATCCCGCCTGTGCCCGCGGCAGAAGCGCGTCGAGGACACGGTCCTCCGCAGCATCGGCGGCCCGATGACGCACCTTCGAAATTTCCTCTTCACGGGTCATTTTCACCGAGATTTCGACAAGATCGCGGACGATCGAGTCAACTTCCCTGCCAACATAGCCGACTTCGGTGAACTTCGTGGCTTCCACCTTGATGAACGGCGCCTTGGCAAGCCTTGCTAGTCGTCGGGCGATCTCAGTTTTGCCGACACCGGTGGGGCCGATCATGAGAATGTTCTTCGGCGTGATCTCCTGGCGGAGGTTTTCGGCTACCTGCTGCCGCCGCCAGCGATTGCGCAGCGCGATGGCAACCGCACGCTTCGCTGCCTTCTGGCCGACGATGTGCTTGTCCAGTTCTTCGACGATCTCGCGTGGCGTCATCTGCGACATAGGGCCCTCAGAGTTCCTCGATCGTCAGGTTCCTGTTGGTATATATGCAGATATCTGCAGCGATGTTCAGGGATCGCTCCACGATCTCGCGTGCGGACAGAGCGGTTCCCTGCAGCAGCGCCAGCGCGGCGGCTTGGGCATAGCTGCCGCCGGAGCCGATGGCGCTCACGTCATGCTCCGGTTCGATCACATCGCCATTACCCGATATGACATACGAGCTCTCGGCATCCGCGACACACAACAATGCCTCGAGCCTGCGCAAGCTGCGATCGCTGCGCCAGTCCTTGGCCAATTCGATCGCAGCGCGGGTCAGGTTGCCGAATTTCTCCAACTTGCCCTCGAAGCGCTCGAACAATGTGAACGCGTCGGCGGTGCCCCCGGCAAATCCTGCCAGCACTTTGCCGCCGTACAACCTGCGGACTTTTCGCGCGTTGCCCTTCATGACGCTCTGTCCGAGGGTGACCTGACCGTCGCCGCCGACGGCGACCCGGCCATTGCGCCGGACGGCGAGAATAGTGGTCCCGTAAATATGATCTGGATGGTGATTCATGTGAACCAGCCGATTTGGGGCCGATGGCCGCCCTTTCAAGCGATCGGGCCCTATCTGAGCATTCCGCGTGAGCGCGGAATACTGGTGGGCTCCTAAGATGGGCGTCGCCGGGCGCGCGGGTGGGCGGCGTCGTAGACCTTCGCTAGGTGCTGAAAGTCCAAGTGCGTATAGATCTGCGTGGTGCTGATATCGGAGTGCCCCAGCAACTCCTGAACACCGCGCAAATCCGAGCTGGATTCGAGGAGATGCGATGCAAACGAATGACGGAACATGTGCGGGTGCATATGCACGCCTAAGCCCATGCGGCGTGCCCACGTAGTCACTCGCATCTGCACCGCACGGGGCGTGAGGCGCCGCCCGCTGCGACCGACGAAGACGGCGGCCGTATCCCCCGGCAGCCTGCTGCGCTCTTGCAGCCATCGATGGAGGGCCTCTACTGCAAAGCGCCCGATCGGCAGTATTCGCGTTTTGCTGCCCTTGCCGTCGACGCGCACGGTGCGATCCTTCAGATCGATGGCCGGCAGATCCAGATTCACGAGTTCGCTCAAGCGCAGCCCGGATGAGTAAAACAATTCCATGATGGCTTTGTCGCGCATCGACAGCATGTCATCGACTCTGAATTGCAGGAGCCGGCCCATTTGGTCCGCGTCGAGGGTCGTGGGCAGTCGCTTCTTGGATTTCGGTGCGCGCACGTCATGCGCGGGGTTCCGCCGACAGCATCCCTCGCGCAGCAGAAACGCATAAAAGGTTCGGACCGCCGACAGGCGCCTCTGAATACTGCGCGGCCCCAGGCCGCCGGCGTGTTCGGCCGCGGCAAAGGCGCGTACCTGCCCGTTGTCGAGCGCGTTCCACCCGCGAATGCCGCGGCGGCCGCAGAATTCCGACAACTGATCCAAATCGCGGCGGTACGCCGCGGCCGTGTGCGGGCTCAGACGGCGTTCGAGGGTCAAGTGCGCGATAAACCGGTCGATCCATGTGCTCTGATCCACGGTCACGGCGCGGCGGTTCAGCGGATCAGCGCGTAGGTCACGAGTTCGCCGATTCGTGAAAGAAACTCCGTACTCATCGCCGGATGAAATCGTTCCGCGTCGCTCGCACCGATGGCCAGTATTCCCAATGCGCCCTTGGCGCCCAACGGGGTGAGCGCCACCGACCCGATCTCGATCGAATCCTTGCCGAAAAGATAATCGCGCTGCGCGTCGCGAATTTGTCCGCATCTCGGCTTACCGGTCTGCAACAGAGATTCGAAGGTCTTGATGTCCGCGCTGCCGATATCGTCGGCCCGCAAGAACCGCCCCGCCGCCGCCTGCAACGGTCGAGCCTCCTCGAGAAACAGCACCAGTACCGAGTGCATGGCATCGAAATCCTCGCGCAAGGACGCCTCGACCGCATTGATGGTTGCCGACAAGTCGTGTGCTCGGATCAATCGCTGACTCAAGCGATGAATCCGGTCGGCAAGCGCATCATTGGCGCGAGCCACGTCGACCAGTTCTTTCAACTTGCGCTCGAGCGATTGATTGCGTTCTCGCAGCACTTCGACCTGCCGCTCGACCAAGCTCACGGTGGCTGCGGCGTCGCGCAGATGCGGAAGGCGCAACTTGGCGAGCAGAGCTCCATTTCGCTCGAAGAAATCGGGATAGGTTTGTAAGTATTCCGCGACATCCACGTCGTTGAGAGAGTCTTGTTTGATTCCGCGTGCTTGAATCGTTGTCATTATTCAGCTCCGTACGTCCCGTTGAATATCGATCGATCCGGTAAAAACCATGGTTGCCGGTCCCGTCAGCCACATAGGCTGGCCGATCCCCAGCCAAGTCACCGTTGCCGTGCCGCCCGGCAAGTCTACTCGGACATCTGAATCGAGCAGACCCCGCATTCGCCCGACCGCCACGGCGGCGCAGGCGCCCGTGCCGCAGGCCAGCGTCTCACCGGCGCCGCGCTCGTACACCCGCAATCGTATGTGCGTGCGATCCACAATTTGCATGAACCCCACGTTGGTGCGCTTTGCAAAGCGCGGGTGGCGTTCGATACTAGGCCCAAAGCGTTCTACGGGTGCGGTTCTCACATCGGAAACGCAGAGCACCACGTGTGGATTGCCCATCGAAACCGCGCCAAATTCGATTTCGGTGCCATCGATCCGAAGCGAATAAGCCGGCATTTCGGCCGCCGCGTCCATGGGTAGCGAGCGCGGCTCGAAATTCGGTATGCCCATGTCCACGGAGACCAGCCCATCGTCCCGAACGCGCGCGCGCACGGGTCCGCCCGCACTCTCCAGGGTCAGTTCGCGCCCGAGTTCCGGTTGCCGTGAATACATCAGGGCGGCCACGCACCGTGCGCCGTTGCCGCATTGTTCGACCTCGCTCCCGTCGGAATTGAAGACTCGATAGAACACGCGGTTGCGCGAGTCACGCGGAGGCTGGAGCATCAGAGCCTGATCGAAGCCGATGCCGGTGTGCCGATCCGCTAGAGCGCGAAGTGTGTCCGAATCGATGGGCTCGTCGGCGTTGACAGGAGGGGCATCGAAGACCAAGAAATCGTTGCCCAAGCCCTGCATCTTCAAGAACTCGATGCGCATTGGAACAGCATATCACTCCATCGATGCCCTATCATTTCGTTCAGGGGGTTGCGCAGGAGGGCTGCGAGTTTTACCTTACAGAAAAACAAAACCTTGGGGAATTATGCGCCATGTAATGGTCTTGAACTCGAAAGGGGGATGCGGTAAGAGCACGCTGTCCACCAATATTGCGGTATTTTTTGCGAAAGGCGGCCATCAAGTATGCATTGCGGACTACGATCCGCAGCGATCGAGCCTGGATTGGCTGGCGCAGCGTCCGGGTGATCTGCCGCCGATCAGCGGCGTCCCGGCTTATGAAGACGGTCTGCGAAACGTGTCGCGTTCCACCGATGTACTAGTGATCGATGCTCCGGCTCGCGTGCACGGCTTGGAACTCAACGAACTGGTGCGGCGCGCGGAAACCATTATTGTCCCCGTGCTCCCGTCCAGTGTGGACATGAAAGCCTGTGCGCATTTCATGGCGGAACTCCTCGAAATCGGCAAAGTGTCCCGCAAACAGGCGCGCTTAGGCTTAATTGCCAACCGGGTACGGGAACACACGCTGATCTACGAGGAGCTGGACCAGTATCTGTCCAAGCTGAAAGTCCCTTATTTGGGCTGTTTGCGCGAGGCGCAGAACTATGTTCGTGCGTATGCGCGCGGCATGGGTGTGCTCGAACTTCCGGAGTATCTGGCGTCGCCGGACTGGAAACAGTGGGAGCCGATCGGCGAGTGGCTTGGCAGCAAGCGGAGTCAGCCTTAGGAGCCTGTCTGAGTATTCCCGGGGCGGCTACAGGCTCGCCCGAATGCCTGCGTCAAGGTCGTGAAAGGCGAGTGCCACGCCGAGCTCGTCGAGCATACGTCGATTCGCGACGCGTCGGGATTCGCTCAGGAAGGACCACGACAGGGACGAGAATGTTTTTTGCGCGTCGGCCAGACTGACCAGCGGCGGCGGCGGTAGATTGCTGATACGTGCCACCCGCTGCAGGTAGGCCGTGAGGCTATCGTCGGTGCCATCCGTCACGTTGTAGATACGCGCATCGGCACGCGCCGCGAACCCGGCAGCCACGCAGGCGGTCACCAAATCTTCGACGTGAATCCGGTTGCTCGACATGGCTTCGCGCGGGTCGATGACCGGGTCTCCGCGGCGCAGCCTTTCCAGCGGAAGCCGGCCAGGGCCATAGATTCCGGGGATTCGCAAAATGCACCAGGAAACCGCATGTGAATCCGCCCATTCGCGCAGCGTGTTCTCGGCGGCGAGCCGGCGCGCGGCACGCTTCGATTTCGGCGCCGGCGGGGTTTCCTCGTCGACCGCATCGCTGCCGCGATCTCCATAAACGCCCGTGGTGCTGAAATAAATAAAACGGCGAGGTTTTCCGACGATATGCTCGAGCAACCGTTCGAGCCGCTCGTCCCGAACGCCTACGGGCGCCGGCGGCACCGTGTAGTACACCAACTGCCCATCGAGATCGACGAGCGGTGGGATTGTGTCCAAGTTCAACAGCTTCGATTCGGCCCCGACAGCGGCAATTTGCCGCAGGCTCTCGTCTCGCGTTCCGAAGCCGCGGACCATGTGCTTGAGGTTCTGCCAGCGCTCCGCCAGCTTGAGCCCGACGTAGCCGCAACCAACGATTGAAACCGAGTGCATGCTAGGAGCCTGTCTGAGTATTCTACGTGAGCCGCGTTGGCAGGGAGAGGGAGCGGATGCAAGGCGCGCGGCGCTGGCCTAGGCTAGGTTCCAGGGCAAGCCGCGCAACGCCGCAGACGCCCCACCTCACTGATCCAACGGCTTGGGCCTGGCTTAGCCACTGCGCGCGATATAGGTCCCTGCCAACCCGAAGGGACCACCGGGCAGATTTCCCTTCATTCGTCGTTGTCGCCTCCTCATTGGGTATAAACCCAACTACGTCGGCTCCGCCTCGACTGAAGGGAAATCTGCCGCGGTCGCGGCCACGTATAATACTCAGACAGGCTCCTTGAGTGCTCGACGAGGAATTACTGTGCATGTCAGTCTATCGAAGTCCGATCGGAGTTTCAGTGTCGTACCGGACCAGCCGGTGCTGGATGCAGCCCTCGACGCCGGCCTCAACTTGCCGCACAGCTGCAAGGGCGGTAACTGCGGCTCGTGTCGGGCCCGGCTGCTGCAAGGCGCGGTGAGGTATCCCAATGGCCGGCCGCTTGGGCTTTCGGAAGCCGAGGTGAATGAAGGCTACATCTTGTTGTGTCAGGCCTGCGCCCTCAGCGATCTTGCCATCGAGACTGTCGAGATCAGCACGCCCGAGACAGCGGTCATCAAGCGATTGCCGAGCCGCATCGAACGCGTCGAGACCTTGTCGCATGACGTGCGGGGCGTGTTTCTGCGACTGCCCGCTGCCGAGTCTTTTCATTTCCAACCGGGCCAATATGTCGACATCATGTTGTCCGGAGGACGCCGGCGCAGTTTCTCCATCGCATCGCCGCCGCACGACTCGCGCTTGCTCGAATTGCACATACGGCGGGTCCCGGGCGGCGAATTCACCGAGAGGTTGTTTGCCGAGGACGCGCGCAGCGCATTGCTGTCCATCGAGGGCCCGTTGGGTCAGTTCGTGTATCGGCATGTGACCGGCGTCCCGATGTTGCTGGTCGGCGGCGGTACCGGCTTGGCTCCGCTCAAAAGCATGCTGCGGCATGTCGTCGAAAACGATTTGGAGCGGGACATGATGTTGTACTGGGGCGTGCGCGGGGAGCGCGATCTTTACGCCCACGATGATCTCGAAGCCCTCGCGCGACGATGCCCGAGCTTTCACTATCACCCGGTGCTGTCTGAGCCAAGCGCAAGCTGGCAGGGCCGCTGCGGCTGGGTTCACGAGGCGGTGCTCCGCGACCACGAGCAGCTCGATGCCGCTGACATCTATGCCAGCGGACCGCCCGCCATGATCGCAGCCCTGCGGCACTCTTTCAATCTACGCGGCGCCGATCCTGCGCGGCTATTTTTCGACTCGTTCGATTACGCGCCGGATGCGCAGCCGCGCCAACGGATGATGGCGGCTACCAAATCCTGATCCTCTGCCGTGTCGGCTTGCAGAATCGGAGCCGTGACTCCGCGTTCGCGCAGCGCCGCGGCCACGCGGGCTCCGGGGACCAGCCAGTGCACACGATTGAATTCGCGGCGTACGGCAGGGGTCGCCGTCGCGAGCAAGCTGGCCGCGATCTCTGCGCTGGTGGCGGTAATCACTTGAATCTCGCCGGCAACTAATTTCGCTTCCAAGGCGGCGAGTTCCGCGGCATCGTGCACGGCGCGCTCGCGCTTGTAGACGCCGGCGATCACGACTTGCGCGCCGCGGCGGGCGAGCTCTTCTTGTAAGAGTTCCCGGCCATTCATGCCTTTGACGATCAACACCCGCAGTCCGGCTGGATTCGCGAGCTTCGGATGGAGTAGCAAGCTTTCGGAATCAAATCCCCCCGTGGGAGTTACCGTTACGCGATAGCCGGCCTGATCGAGCGCGCGTGCCGTGGCGGGCCCGATAGCGGCAAGCGTCGGTTCGCGTTGAAGCGTGAGCAGCGGGGCGCCGAATCGGACGGCGTTTGCGCTGGTAAAAATGATGAGATCGAAGGCCTCCAGGGCCCCAAGCCGAGTCCTGAGTTCATGGGCGTCGCCCAAGGGTTTGATCTCGATGGCTGGTAGCCGGAGGGCTATCGCTCCGGATGCCTCCAAAAGGCGGCACAGCGGCATCGCTTGCTGCTCAGGCCGAGTTACCAGTACTCCGACGCCTTGCAGTGCAAGCATGATCAACCGCTACGGAGCCGATCGAGCAGCGTATCCGCGCCGGCAGCGAGCACGCGATCCGCAAGCTCTTCACCCAGGCGGCAGGAGTCCTCGGCGCGGCCCGTGATGGAGTCACGCAGCAACCGCGACCCATCGGGTTCCGCCACGAGTCCGTCGAGCGTCAAACGGCTCCCATCGAGCGTTGCATAGGCGGCGATCGGAGACTGGCAACTTCCCCCGAGGCGGCCGGCGAAAGCCCGCTCGGCATCCATTGCCGCGCGGGTTGCCGAGTCATTGAGCAGGCCCAACAAGGATCGCATGCGCGAATCGTCGCTACGGCATTCGATGCCGATGATCCCCTGGCTCACCGCGGGCAAACAAATGCGCGTATCCAAGCGCGCCGTGATGCGGGACTCCCAACCCAACCGGATGAGGCCGGCGCACGCCAGGATGATGGCATCCAATTCGCCGGCGTCGAGTCGCCGAAGGCGCGTATCGACGTTGCCGCGCAATGCTTCGATTCGCAAATCCGGGCGCGTCGACAAGAGCTGCGCTTGGCGCCTCAAGCTGGATGTGCCCACCCTGGCTCCTCGAGGCAGATCGGCAATGCGCTCCGCGTTCGCCGTGATTAGGGCATCGCGCGGATCCGCACGCGGCAGTACCGCGGCGATCACGAACCCATCGGATAAATCGCTTGGCACATCTTTCATCGAATGCACCGCCATATCAGCACGGTATTCTTCGAGTGCCACCTCCAACTCTTTGATAAACAGCCCTTTGCCCCCGATGGCGGCCAGGCTTCGATCTTGAATGCGATCACCTTTGGTCGAGATCGGTACGAGTTCAACGTCGATTCCGGCGTGGGCCCGACGGAGCAGCGCGGCAACATGCTCGGCTTGCCAAAGCGCGAGCTGACTCTTTCGCGTTGCTATCCGCAGCACCGCGGTCGGCGTTTCGCTCATTTGGGCTGCGGCGATTCGGGGTATAGCTCCGACTTCAAACGGTAGATCGCGGAAATGTCTTCGTCGGCGAAGCCGCGCTCGATCAGCTTTTCGTACTCGTGCAAGGTCGATTCAACGACGGGCAGCACGGCGCCGCGCTTCGCTGCCATGTCGCGGCAGATCCGCAGGTCCTTGACATGCAGGCGCACGCGAAAGCCCGCCGGGAATTTATTGTTGGCCATGAATGGCGCTCGATTGACGAAGTACCAACTCGAGCCTGCGCCTTTCCCCAAAGTCTCGATCAGCCGATCGAGCGGCAGGCCCTCGGCATGGGCGAACGCCATTGCCTCGCCGACCGCTTGGATGATCCCGGCACACATGATTTGGTTGGTGGCCTTCGCCGCCTGACCCGCCCCGCTCGGGCCGAAATACGTGATGGTCTTGCCCAACTTGTCCAGGATCGGTTGCGCACGAGCAAACACGCTTTCATCGCCGCCCACCATGATGGCGAGAGAGGCATTGCGGGCGCCTTCGACGCCGCCGCTCACCGGACAGTCGAGGAACCCCACATTGAGGAGCGCGAGATGGGCGTGCATGTCGCGCGCGGTTCCCGCTCCCACGGTCGAGCAATCGATCACGATCATGTTGGGGCTCAATCCGGGGTCGAGGCCTGCCACCACCGCGCGTAGATCGTCGTCTGCGGAAACACAGATGACGACGGCTTCGCAGTTGCCGGCCAGTTCCGCAAGATTGGAGAAGGCGTGGCACTTGAGTTCCTGAGCCAGAGCCGTCGCTTTGTCGGCGGTGCGGTTCCAAACGCCGGTGAGAAGGCCCGCCTTATGTAGGTTGCGTGCCATGTGCACGCCCATGGCACCCAGTCCGACAAAGCCCGTTTGCATACGCGATCCAACTGTTTGTTGAAGAACGCGCACTTTAAGGCTTTGCGCCTTAGGCGGCAAAGGTCAGCTTTTGGGGAGGCGGCTAGGTAGTGCTATTGCAAATCGAGTCGACGTCGCGCTTTGCGTTGACGCGTTCGGAATCGATTTCTTCGGAAGTCAGATACTGGCGCTCGCCGTCGGCCCCGAGCTTGAAGAGCTTGCGGCCTTCGATCAACTTCTTATAGCGCTGCTGCGCGTCGGCGCATTGTTTGTCGCGTGTTGCCGCAACATCGTCGTCCACCGCCTGCTTCGTGGTGTCTTGAGCCGTCTGATTTTTCGGGACATTGGCTGGCTGTGAGGCGGCAGCGGGAGCCGGAGTAGAAGGACGCGCAGCAGTCGATCGCGGTACATGGCTGCCGAGAAGTTCGACGACTTCCGCATGCACTCCGTCCGGCGGCCGGTCGCCATATTGCACTTTGCCTTGAGCGTCGACCCACTTGTACACAACAGCCGATGCCATGCCGGACCAGGCGATCAACGCTGCGCACAATAGAACGCGTTTCATGCTCATTTCCTCGCTTGAGACCTATAAAGCGCGCGAACCGGCCTCCCCGGTCCGTATTCGAACCGCGTGGCCCAGCTCCGACACGAATATTTTGCCGTCACCGATTTTACCTGTGCGCGCCGTTTCAATGATGGCTTCAATCACTCGATCCACTTGATCGTCATCCACTGCCAATTCGAGTTTTACCTTGGGCAGGAAGTCGACCACGTATTCGGCTCCTCGATAAAGCTCAGTGTGGCCCTTTTGACGGCCGAAACCCTTGACCTCTGTCACGGTAATGCCCTGAACCCCCACTTCCGCCAGTGCCGATCTGACATCGTCGAGCTTGAAGGGTTTGATGATGGCAACGACCATTTTCATACGGGCAAACCTCCGGAACGTAAAGTTAACAGTCTAGCAGCGGTTTCGTACAGGATTTGCGGCGGAGCAGCATGGAGTATTCGGATTTTCTGATGTATAAACGCACAGCGTCTTGCGTCGGGCGCGCGAGTATAAAAAACGGCGCGGGCCCTGCGAAGGAACCCGCGCCGCCGGGATATCGCACCGACGGGGGAGTTGGCTGGCTTGCCGGCGCGAGATGCTCCTAAAATGTCAGAAGTTTGGGCCTCGCTCGACTACGGGCGAGGCCTCTGAAATCCTCGCGAGTAATCTTTACATGTGCAGGTTGCACACATAATCAGCTCAAATTCCCATTCAAATCGCGTCAGAACCGGTTTCCCCGGTTCTGACCCGCAGTGCCTGTTCAAGCTCGAGAACCCAGACCTTGCCATCGCCTGTCTTCCCGGTTCGAGCCACGTTACAAACCGCCTCCACTACCTGCTCCGCTATCGAATCGTCCACGGCGAGTTCAATTTTCGCCTTGGGTAAAAAATCAACGCTATAGTCCGCGCCTCGATATGTTTCAGAATGGCCGTTTTGAAGTCCGTAGCCGTGAACCTCAGTAACCGTCACTCCTTGGATGCCGATATCCGCCACCGCTTGGCGGACCTCATCCACCTTGAACGGCTTGATTACTGCGGTGATGAGCTTCATGCATTTATCCCCGCCTGCACCGTTTAATCGAGCCGCCGCCGAGACCACTTACGAGTACTATTGATTCTAAGGCAATGCAGCTTCCATGCCAGGCACTTCGCATCGTCGGATCAATGACTTGCATAGAGGAAACTAAGGCGTCGCACCATTTTAGTGCGAATCCTAGTATGCGGTGCATTATCCCAGTGCGAATCGGCGTATTTTTAGGAGATATCGAATGAGTTTTCTCAATTCCAACGGCTTGGACGATCTCGCTCGCCGACTCGCCGACGCGGTACCCGAGTCGGTTCGCAGTTTCGGGCGCGATTTGGAGGGGAATTTCAAGGCCGTCTTGCAGGCGCAACTCAGCAAACTCGATCTGGTGAATCGCCAAGAATTCGACGTGCAAGCGGCTGTGTTGGCCCGCACGCAGTCCGCGCTGTCGACGCTCGAAGCGCGCGTGAAAGAGCTCGAAGCGAAACTCGCGCCGCAACCATAGGCAATCGGCTGAGGCGGCGGCACACCGCTTCCAAACGCCTCCAGCCAGGCCCCCAGTATCACCGCAGCCACTGCCGGACCTTGCCGACGTCCGCGGGCAGTTCGGCGCCAAGCGCGCCTTGGAGATTGCGGCTGCCGGCGGCCACGGTCTGTTGATGATCGGGCCTCCGGGATCCGGCAAAAATGTGCTGGCGCAGCGGCTTCCAGGGCTGTTGCCACCGCTTAGGCTAAGCGAGGAGGTGGCAAGTCTGGAATCCGCGGCGGGCCGTAGGCCCACGTTAGGCCTATCCCCACCGTTTCACAGCCCTCAGCACACGGCGTCCGTGGCCGCGCTGATCGGCGGCGGCGCCTTGCGGCCTGGGGAACTATCGCTCGCGCACTTGGGAGTTCTATTTCTCGATGAACTTCCCGAATTTGCGCGCAACGCGCTCGAGGCCCTGCGCGAGCCGCTCGAAAGCGGCGTAGTGCTTCTATCGAGGGCGAAATGCACCTACGAATTTCCCGCAAATTTTCAGTTGGTTGCCGCCATGAACCCTTGTCCCTGCGGCTATTCGAGAGTCGCGAGCATTGCTAGCCACCGCCATTGCGCGGCTGGGCTTATCCGCGCGGGCGTTCCATCGGGTATTAAAGCTGGCGCGCACCTGCGCGGACCTCGCAGGCGAGCCGCACATGCGCACGCTGGATGTGGCAGAAGCGGTCAAACTCCGCGCGTTGGAGCGTCTTACTTGATGAAACGCATCGACGGTGGGACCATCGAAACATCATGCAAAGCTCGATGACGACTCACCGTGACGGTGGGTGTACCTGTGGACTGGTGCGCTATCGACTGAGCGGCAGCCCCCTGTTCGTGCATTGCTGCCACTGTCGCTGGTGCCAGCGGGAAAGCGGGGCCGCGTTCGCCCACAACGCGTTGATTGAAGCGGAGCGCGTGACGCTGCTCCGCGGCCAGGTTGCGGTGACTGGCATTCCGAGTGCGAGCGGGAAGGGCCAGAGGATTTCGCGGTGTCCGCAGTGTTACATCGCGGTTTGGAGCCACTACTCGGGCGCAGGGGACACGCTGAACTTCGTTCGTGTCGGAACATTGGATGAACCCGATTCATTGCCCCCGGACATACACATCTATACCGGTTCGAAACAACCGTGGGTCATCTTGCCGTCCGGTGTTCCCGCCGTGGCGGAGTATTACAAGGCGTCTGAGTATTGGCCCAAGGAAAGTCTGGAGCGCCGGGAACTGCTGCGAACAAAGGCACGCGGTGGGTGAGGAATCCATTAAGATGACTACCGTAATGACGGACGTTGCCCTGGGCGTCGGCCGTTGGTTGGGAGATGGTTGAATGAAAACGCTCATGGTTGTTGTGGCTTGGTGTTTGTTGTTCATCCTGTGCTGGCCACTCGCGCTTTTGGCGATCATCTTATGGCCGCTATTGTGGGTGGTGTCGCTTCCGTTTCGTCTGGTGTCGATCACGTTCGACGCGGTATTTGCGCTGCTCAAAGCCGTCCTGATGCTGCCGCCACGCCTGCTCGGATACCGTGACGGGCCTACCCGGCGTATGACCTAGCACGGCCACCGTGTTTCGGCTACTCGCGGGATGATCTCAGCTCTCGATTCACTGGCGCTGCTGCGAGATGGAAACCGTCGTTTCGTGGCGGATGTCAGAAGCCATGACACCCTGCCCAGCCGTGCGCGGCGCATCGAGCTCGCCGCCGGTCAAGAGCCGTTCGCCGCCATTCTCGGGTGTTCGGACTCGAGGGTGCCGGTGGAAATCGTTTTCGATCAAGGATTGGGAGATCTGTTCGTCATCCGCGTGGCCGGCAACATCGTTGCTCCGTCGCAGGTGGGCAGCGTGGAGTTCGCCGCCGAACAATTCGGTACCCGCTTGGTCGTCGTCTTGGGACATTCGAAGTGCGGCGCGATTGAAGCGACTCTGGAGCAGCTGCAACGGCCCAAGGAAAACCAGTCCCACAATCTACACTCCATCGTCGACCTAATCCGGCCGTCGGTCGAAGACCTGCTGGCCACCGACCTCAGGCATGACTTGGATGAACTGGTCCATCAAGCCGTTCGCGCTAACATCCGAGCCTCCGTCAATCACCTGCGCCACGGGTCGGAGATCATCGAGCAGCTCATTCGCAACGACGGCTTGCTGGTGGTCGGCGCCGAGTACTCGTTGGAGACCGGTGTCGTCGACTTTTTCGACGGCGTCCCCGTTTGAGGCGTGCATGCTAGATCTGGACGCGCTCAACGAGCGCAGCATTGGCAAGTTTCCAGGATTTCTCGGTGTCGTCCTCACCTATTTGGACGGCCCGGAGATTGGAGCGGAACTTTGCATCCGGGATGAATTCATGGCGCCCAACGGTTTTCTGCACGCCGGCACCATCGTCACGCTGCATCGGGGCAGGACCACGCAGGTATGGGATGCCCTCGTCACGCATAAGGAAACCAATAAGACGCTCGCGCTGTTTCGCTGCACCCAGATGATTCTGTACGCGAAATGAGCGAACGCAGGTGGCGGACCACGTTCATGTGCATCCCGACGCCGGCAGCGCTGGACGCCAGTCCGCCGCGGCGGGTAGTATCCAGTCCCCCACAATGCGCCTGTAGCTCAGCTGGATAGAGTGTCGGCCTCCGAAGAAGTCAAGCAGAGGTTCGAAACGGGCGAGAAAAACCTGTAGGATTAGGAGCTTGCAGAGAGGCGCAGTGAGTGCCTTGCCGGCGGAGTGACCAAGGCGTGACCAAGCGCCGATCGGCACCTCGCCGTGGAAATGGGTAGAATTTGGAAATGCGCCCGTAGCTCAGATGGATAGAGTATCGGCCTCCGAAGCCGAGGGTCGCGCGTTCGAGTCGCGCCGGGCGCGCCACTTCCTCTAAGGGCTTGGTATGACCGTCAACATCGAAGAGATCAGTAAGGAAATCGTCGAGCTGCCGAAGCATCAGCAGCTGGCGCTCCTCAAGCTTCTGCTCGACTTGGATCGATCCCACGCTGACCAGGGTATCGAAGGTGCATGGGACGAGGAGATCCGTGCGCGGGTCAAAGCCGTCGATGAGGGTCGGACCGTGGGGATCCCCTACGAGCAGGTCCGGGAGGACATGGCACGCCGATTCCCTTCGTGATGGTCGTTCAGTTCCTCTCTCAGGCGAAGTCTGAACTGGAGGACGCAGCCTCTCACTATGAGGATGAACTGGAAGGGCTGGGCCGACGATTCTGGGACGAGGTCGATGAACACATCGCCTGGATCGCCCAAAACCCCGAAGTTCCGCGTCTGCGACCCGGCGGCTATCGGCGGGTCAATCTCAAGATATTCCCGTACTACATCCCCTATATCATTCGCGATCCGGTGATCTGGATCCTGGCAATTGCCCACGGCCACCGGCGTCCCAAATACTGGGTCGATCGCCCCAAGGCAATCGATTGAGCAGACATCCCGCGATGAAGAAGACCGGCGCTCGAAAAGCTCGCAAACCGATCCGCGAACCGAAACTCTCGCACACGCGCCGTCCTGGTGAAATGGATGTTGCGCAATGGCAGACGCAACTGCGTCGCCAGTTCGGTCGCACACAGGCGTTCAAGCTGGAAAACATCGGCGAGAGCGCCGTCT
>JBKQSA010000009.1:0-27608 GCA_052143815.1 Steroidobacteraceae bacterium
CCGATTCGCTCAGCAAGCATGCCCTGGAAAAAGTCGGGCTGTGAGTACCGAATTTTGGCGGATAGTGGAAGGCGCTGGTTTGCCGCGGATTTTCGATCATCCTCGGCCGCCGATGCGAGGCCAGAAAATAAATGGAGATCGGGCTGCCGGCGGGCGAACCCAACGCACACGCAGCCGGCACGGTGCCTACCGTGCTTCGGCCTGAATCGAGAAAGGCCGCCTGGCGCGCGGAATTGAAGTGCCGATAACGCTCGTCGCCGTCGGCTTCGCGATTGATCTCCGGCAAATAGTTCCACACTCGAATCAAATGACGGTGCTGGGTTTGCTCGAGCACCGCGAAAATCTCTTGGTACGCGGTCACCGTCGCGCGCAACAGCGCTGCCGACCCCTCGCCGTCGACCGCATCTTCATCGATGGCTATCGAACCGAACAGAAACTCGCCGCAATATCGGTAGTGAACTCGACCTTGCCGTAGCGACGCCGTGGATAATTCGAGACTCTGGTCGCCCGCCACCCGCCACACTTCGCATAGATCGTCGGTCGCGCCCAGTGCGGGCGTCATGCTCGCCGTGACCGGAACGTGCATGAGGTCGACCTGCGGCGCTCTCTCGAATCCTACGACGCCGAGTACCGTGCCCCACCAAGCAGCAGGCTGCCGGGCAAGTTCATCCGACGAAACATAGTCGAGCTGTAGCGAGGCCGTAGTCATCGACGGCAGTCTATCCTGCCGTCCTGCGGCAGGATAGATCGAATCAGAACGCTACGTAGGGGCCTGTTCCGACCGAGGTCGAATGATTTTCGATGGCCGTGGCAACCCGACGGCCGAAGTAAAACGGCAGCCCCCAGTCAAAGGTCGTGGTCGAGGACGAATAGGTCCCACCCAACGTCGAAAATGCCGTGTATGTCGGATTGTTCGTGGCCAACGTTTGGGCATTGGCGATACTGAAATCCACGGTAGTGCTCACGTTGTTCACGCCGGTGAGCGTGGCGCTGCGACTCAGCGTGCTGGCAGGGCAATAGAAACCGGTGAAGTTGCTGCTGGTACATGCGGGAATGCTGCTGTCGTTGAAGAATAGACCGTTGGTGCCCGAATCGATGAAGCTATCGCTCAACGTTTGGCCGCCGTACACCGTCGTGAAGTTGCCGGGGAGTACGGTTTGGGAGCTGCCCGGCGCAACGGTCAGAATGGTTTGGGTGCCCGAGTTGTTGTTCGATTCCGTATCGATCCCGAAAATCAGGGACCCCGACACCGAGGCCGCCCCGTTCGCAGCGACGCTGGGGAGTACCAAAATGGTGCCGTTGTTGTCGGTCGCGAACAGCGGCACGGGATTCAATACTTGGCTGGCAAGCGACGCGGCGATGGGCGAGCATGTCGTTTGCGAGCAAGAGTAATAGTAACCCGGTGCCGCACTGTTCACGCAGCCCGCACCGCAATCTTGTTCGAATACGCCGATACCCAAGATTCCATTCGCGCCGAATTGGGCCACCGTGTCCTCCGCGGGACCAGTGCTCGAACAGGTCGTGGGCACGGTGGCAAACTTCGACGAACCGATCACCTGAACCGGCACCGAACTCGCCGATTCACCCGCTATCTGAACGTCCGCCGATGCGATCGGGCCCCAGCTGTAGCCGTCGACGAATTGCGTGCATTCCACCAACGAATTGCCGTCCGACGCGACGGTAACGGGCAGGGATAGCGTCAACACCGGCGCCAGAATGCGCAACCCATAGGATCCGGTGTCGACTTGAATGTGATCGATGGCCTGGCACTCGGTGGTGCTGCCCGGCACGCACACCGTGACCGTGGTGTACAAGGTGTTGATGGTTGGAGCACTGGCACTGTCGGGACCTGCGTCGACCGTTACGGCAACGACATTCGACGCCGCGGCCACTGTAGTGACGCCGGAAGAACTGGGCGCCACGGTATCCCCCCCGCCGCCGCACGACACGGTGGCAAGACTCAACAGCATTGCCAGTCCGCCGCCCAATGCTCGCTTGAACTTATCCATCAATGCAACTCATCCAGAGACACCCCGGCCGGGACCGCTTGCGGCAAATAAGCGCGGCCGGTGAACGCACGCATGCGGCCGCTCGATTGCATGACGAAATTGTCTTGCTGAACTTGCAGATGGCGATGCCCGGCATGCGGCGCCTTGGCGGCGGTCACGTACACATCAAAATAGCTGCCCAGCGTCTGCTGCAAATTGGGCATCGCCGGACCGCTCCACGCCACGGCGAAAACAATGCCCCCCACCGTCGCGAACTCGCGCAGCACGGTGCCGGAGGGTAATTGAATCTCGTGGACCCGGTAGTTCGTCTGCTCGGTCGATTTGACCGATGCTTTGAGTTCCGCTGCGTCGGCCGCAATGGTCGTTTCGGGCTCACCCAAGGTTGCGCGGGCCAACTGCGGCGCCAGCGCGGCTACCAGCAGCGCCGCCGCAAGATAGACGTACTTCTGGCCGATTCCCGGTTGACTGAGCATGCTGACGTTTTCCATTTCACGCGGCGTTGCGGTAAGACGATAGAGCGATTATCCCAAGAATGGTTCAAGAAAATATGTGTCGTATTCCCGCGACAGCGGCGCGCGGATGGGTGCGGGAAACTGCGAGATCATTCCTTGACCGGCGGCTTTGCTCGCATTTGACCCTGCATGGCCAGCATCCATCCCGGGTATTCCGGCTGCAGCTGGCTCACTTCGTCGAGCGACTTCAGCTCCGCCTCCGTGAGCTGCACGCGGGTCGACGCGATGTTATCCCGCAGCTGGTCCATCGATTTTGCACCGATGATGACCGTGGACACGAAGGGCTTGGTCAACAGCCAGGCCAACGCAATCTGCGCCACCGAGACTTGTCGCTCTGCAGCCATGGGACGCATTGCATCGACGCATTTGAATGCGCGGTCCTTGTTCACCACCGGGAAATCGAAAGTGGCGCGCCGCGCGCCGGCGGGACCCTTGTCATCCGCGCTCTTGAACTTGCCGCTCAACAGACCGCCGGCCAAGGGACTCCACACCATAAGGCCCAGTTTTTGATCCAGCAACAGCGGGGCGATCTCGCGTTCCAGATCGCGGCCGGCGATGGTGTAATACGCTTGCACGCTGCTGAATTTTGCCCAGCCATGCTGCTCGGACACGCCGAGCGCCTTCATGATCTGCCATGCCGACATGTTGCACAGCCCGATATAGCGCACCCTTCCGGAGCGGACCAGATCGTTGAGCGCCGACAACGACTCCTCGAACGGCGTCAGCGCATCGAAGGCATGCAATTGATACAAGTCGATGTAGTCCAGCTGCAAGCGCTTCAGGCTCGCGTCGACTTGATTGAAAAGATGGTGTCGCGACTGCCCGCGGCCATTCGGCGTCTCGTTCATGGCGCCGGTGGCCTTGGTCGCAACGATGAGTTGATCGCGCGGCAACTTGAGATTTTTCAGCGCCTGACCCAACAGGGTTTCGGACTGTCCCTGCGAGTAGACGTTGGCCGTATCGATGAAATTGATGCCGGCATCGACCGCGGCTGTCACCTGTTCGTCGACCGCAGCCTGTTGCAGTTTGCCGATGTGTTCCCACATGCCGCTGCCCCCGCCATACGTCATGGTCCCCAAGCAGAGCTCCGAGACATACAATCCCGTGTGGCCCAATAAGCGGTAGCGCATGCTAGTCTCCCGTAAGATGAGATGAGGTGATGATCTTTGAAATCAGTATGCAAAGCATACAATCAATGCTTGAGATGCGTCTTATTTGTGAAGACTCTTGACCGAACTTAACGCTCCCTCATGGAATGATCTGCCGGGGGCGAGGTCTCACGGGAACTCGACAAGCGTAAGAGGTGATCTGTGAAGGCGCTGAAGTACCTGGCAATTCTAGCGGCGGCCGTCGCGCTCTCATCCTGTCTGCTGGAAGTGAAGTACACCGTCGGCGGGACGGTGGCGGGTCTGCTGGGCACGGGGCTGGTGCTCGAGGACAATTCCGGCGACGCGTTGACCTTCACCGGAAACGGCGCGTTCACCTTTTCTTCCAGTGTCGTGAAAGGGGACACCTATTCCGTCACGGTAGCGACCCAACCGACGAATCCGACCCAAACCTGCACCGTTCACAATGGTTCCGGCACCATCGCTAACGCCGATATCATCAACGTGGTGGTCAATTGCACCCAGGCCGGTCGATTCGCCTATGTAGCCAATCAAACCGACAACGACGTGTCGGCATTTGCCATCGATGCCACCAGCGGGGTCTTGACGCCGCTGGCAGGGTCGCCGTTCGCGTCAACCGGTACCGCGCCGGTGGCGGTGGCCGTCGCTCCCAATGGGACGTACTTGTACGTCGTCAACAACGGTTCGAACGCCATTTCGGTATTCGCCATCGACTACACGACCGGCACCCTCACACCGGGTGGCGCCGCAATAGCCACCGGCAATGCACCCACGGCCGTCGCCATACATCCCACGAATCAATATTTGTATGTCACCAACTCCACCGACGATACCGTGTCGGCGTATTCCATCAGCAACGGCACAGCGACTGCGATCAGCGGCTCGCCGTACCCAGTAGGAGCGCAGCCCTTTGCGGTGAAGACCGACCCCGCCGGCAACTTTCTGTACGTGACCAACTTTGCCGATGGCACGGTGAGCGTATTCGCTATCGATCCGGCCACCGGAGAGCTCACCACCATTTCGGGGTCGCCGTTCGGCGCGGGCGCCGGCGCGGTGTCGGTCGCCATCGATCCGGCGGGCACCTTCGCCTATGTGGCGAATGAGACCGCCGCCACGATTTCAGCCTTCTCGATCAGTTCGGCCACGGGTACGCTTACTCCGGTTTCCGGCTCGCCCTTCTCGACGGGATCCAGTCCCGAGTCGCTTGCCGTCAATCCCGCCGGAAGTTTCGTCTATGCAGCGAACGTGACCAGCAAGAATGAGATCGCCGCATACGCCATCACCCCGAGCACCGGTGCCCTTAGCGTAGGGACCGCGGTGAGCGCCGGGACCTTCCCGCTCTCGGTCGTGGTCGATCCGCTGGGCCAGTTCGTCTATGCCGCCAACGATACGACCGGCGATGTCTCCGTCTATACCGTCGATGCGACCACCGGGGCGCTGACTGCGGTAGCGCGGTCACCATTCCTCTCCGGCGGCGGAGCGCGGTCGATTGCGATCTATTGACCGCAAGAAGGCCGCATCACGATTATGTCAAGACGAAACCGCGAGTCGGGGCACGTCAATCGCGCGCCACGGTTATAGTAGGCGCTTTGGTGCACGGCATCGACACCCGCACAAGGAAGCGTAGATGAGTATCAGCAAAGTCACGGCCGGCGACCATGTGCCGCACGAATTCAACGTCATCATCGAAATTCCCATGAACGCTGATCCCGTGAAGTATGAGGTAGACAAAACATCCGGCGCGCTGTTCGTGGACCGCTTCATGATGACGGCCATGCACTATCCGACCAATTACGGCTATGTTCCGGAGACCATTGCCGACGACGACGACCCCGTGGATGTGCTGGTGCATACACCGTTCCCGCTGTTGCCGGGAGTCGTGGTGCGTTGCCGTCCGCTCGGCATCCTGCGCATGGACGATGAATCGGGGGGCGACGCGAAGCTGCTGGCAGTCCCCACGGATGACATCTGCCCGCTGTTCATTCATTGGAAGTCGATCGGCGACGTGCCCGACATTCGTCTGAAACAGATTCAGCATTTCTTCGAGCATTACAAGGATCTCGAGACCGGCAAGTGGGTCAAGGTCTTGGGCTGGGCGGGAGTCGACCTCGCGCATGCCGAAATATTGAACGGGATGAAGCGCTATGCCGCGCAGCAGGACCGATCCTGAGAAGATCGCCGGACTGCAGGCTGACGGTGACGCGGGGCGCACCGTCAAGCCCGCAGCCGGCACTCGAGCGTCAGTGTCATCAGCTGCGCTTCGCGTTGGTGGCATACACCGCCGCCAAACGCGGACTACCGATTTGATGCACGGCGCGAGCAATCGACTGCTCGCGGCAATGCTGGACGGCAGGGCTGACCAACCGACTGCCGATGAAGTCGGCGGGACACACTTGCGCGGCAGCATGGACCAGCCGCTCATACAACTTGCGGGCGCCGCTGTCCGTGGCGAGACTGTCCGCGCTGTAACGAACGACGATGCGCGGTACGTCGTCCTCCAGGGCCGCAGCGCTGACTGCGCCCGCCGCGGCAGCGCTGACGACGCCGCATAGGATCATCATCAGTGTGATGGAGGGGCGGGATACGGCGACGCCGTGAATCGGATCATGGATACTCATCGGGGTTCTCCTCGGAAGCGTTAATGACGACGGTGATATGAGACGCCCAGTCAAGGTTCACGTCTGCGGAGCTGCTTCGAGGTCGTCCCCAGGACATACGGATTCGTCCCTGGCGGGCGGTGTGACCGCCGCAATTCGGCGGCGATTGCGCTAGGCTCTCGTTCCATGGCGGAACACGATTCATCGGGGAAGATGTCTGCCGGCGGCTTGAGCCGCCGACAGTTCTTCACGATCGTCGGCTTGTTCTGGCTGTACGTGACGATGTCGAACGTGCTGTATGCGTACAGCATGCGGATGGGCATCGCGCGGGTCACCGACGCGCCGGTCTTCGCCACCTGGGATGCCCGCGTGCTGCAACACCTGCTGTTGCTGCCGTTCCTCGTGGTCTCGTTCTGGGCCTCGCTGCGCGTGCAGTGGCGGCCGCTGTGGGTGGCGATTCCCCTGCAAATCCTCTTGGGGATCGTGTTCGCAGCCGTCGCCTATCCCGCCATGCTCGTGGCGGAAATGACGGTGGGAAGGGCCGAGTGGAACGAGCACAGCATGCATCACGACACCAGCCCATTTCTTCTGGACAAGAGTGATCTGTCGCTGTGGATGGCAAGCTTCGTGAGCTTCATTCCCGCCTATGGTTTCGGTCTCGCGTTGGTGACGGGTCTGGCGTTGTACATGCGCTTTCGAGATTCCGAACTGCGCGTAACCGCTCTCGAGCGGGAATGGAGCGCGGCCCGGCTCGCTGCCTTGCGCATGCAATTGTCGCCGCACACGCTTTTCAACCTGCTGCATACCATCCGCGGTCACATCGAGTGGGACCCGCAGGGAGCGCAGTCGATGGTGGTCCAGCTCGCCGACCTGCTGCGTCGATTGTTGAGCGCGGGCGAGCGCGACTTCAGCCGGTTGGCGGATGAACTGCAGTTCGTCAGACACTATCTGGAGTTGCAGCAGCGGCGCTTCGCGGATCGCCTCACTGTCATCCTGCCGGAACCTCATGACATTCTTGCCGTTTGGGTGCCGAGTTTGATCATGCAGCCGCTGGTCGAGAACGCGGTGGTCCATGGACTCGCCGGTCACCAAGGGCCGGTGGTGGTCCGCGTCTCCATCGGAACTGCCCACGACCTGTTGACCTTGCGGGTGAGCAACACTATTGCGGAGCACAAAGCGATCGGCGAGGAAGGCATCGGAATCAAAAACGTTCGCGAACGGCTGGCCGTGCAATTCGAAGGGCGCGCCACCCTCACCACCGGTCCCGAGGGGCGCGAGTGGATCAGCGAGATCGCCCTGCCGGCGCTGCTCGCTTCGCCCGAGCTGCGCGTTGCGCGCGGCGCCAAGCCCTTGAGTTGCGCCTGATGAACGTCATCATCGTGGATGACGAACTCGCCGGGCGGCGTACGCTCCGGGAGCTGTGCGAGGCCGAAGGCGACCTCAAGGTCGTGGGCGAGTACGGGGACGGCGCCGCCGCGCTCGCGGCCATTCGCTCCTTGCATCCGCAGCTGCTGTTCCTCGATATTCAGATGGACCCGTTGAACGGCATTGAACTGGCGCGCGCGTTGGATCCCGGCGACCTCCCGTCGCTGGTGTTCGTCACGGCCTACAACGCCTACGCGCTCGAGGCCTTCGAGGTGTGCGCCGTCGATTACCTGCTGAAGCCGTTCGATCAGGAGCGCTTTCGCAAAACGCTGAGCCGAGTGCGGCCACGGCACGCAGCCACCGCGGCCGACGACCGGCACGCCTTGCTCGCGGGCCTGCTGGCCCGCCTCGAGCGGGACGCGCGCGACACGCGTGAGGAGCGGCCGCGTCTGCTCGCGGAGTTCAACGGCCACTTTCACCTGCTGGAAGCCGCTTCCGTCGAAATGATCGAGGCAGACCGAAATTACGTCTCCATACGAGTCGGACAGCAGACTTTTCACGCGCGCAGCACCTTGAGCCAGGCGGAGCTGGTGCTTCGTACGCAACCCATGCTGCGAATCAGTCGGTCCTGCTTGGTCAACATCAATTACGTGAAAGAAGTGAACCGGACCTTGCGAGGCGATTTCATTCTGGTGTTGGCGGGGGGCGCCACCGTGACCAGCAGTGAAGGATATCGGGCTAAAGTCAAAGAATATTTGGCATCGTTGCGCATCTCGCCCACTTGAAGCTCGACGCTTGCGCCAAGGCGCCGGCACTGCGCTACGCGCGGCGGGCTACGCACGGCGCGCTACAACAGCTCCTCCGGTGCGAACGGCGCGAACATTTTCAACAGGAATCGCTGCCAGTGGGTGGTTTCCGGATCCGTATGCCAGATCGTTTCCGCGCCCGGTTCGCCGCTGGACCACACGATATGGTTGCGGCGGTCGAGCCCCAGCGTATAGCTTCCATCCGCGCTGACGTCGTCGAGCAAGCTCGTGACTTGGCGGGCGATCTCGGCGCTGCGGATCACGATACCCATCTCGCTGTTGGTGCGCGCGGATCGCGCGTCCATATTCATCGAGCCGATGAATACGGTTTTCTGATCGATGACCAGCGCCTTGGCGTGCAGACTGGCGTTCGCGCTGCGGAAAGGATGGAAGCGCTTGCGCTTTGTCCCGAGCTTGGGCCGTACTTCGGAGAGCTCGACACCGAGTTTCAGCAACGCTACCCGGTAGCGGGAGTACCCGTTGTGCACCAGCGGAGAGTCGGTGGAGGCCAGCGAATTCGTCAGAACCCGGATATGCACGCCCCGTTCGACCAGTTCGCGCATCAGCGCAACTCCGTCGGGGCCGGGAACGAAATACGGCGAGATGACGATCACTTCTTGAATCGCCGAGCGCATCAGCATCTTGAGGTTGCTGGCGATCGTGACCTCTTCGTCGGGCGCGACATCGCTCGCGATTTTGCCCGGCCTGTCCGCCAACACCGTGGCGGGCACCCAGGTCAACTGCAACCCGTCGGCATCGAGTTCGTGCGCCAACCAGTTCGCGTCCCCCGCCAGCGCGCTTTCGTCGAGCGCGTGCGGCACGTGTTCGGCCTCCACGGGCGCGGCCAACGAGGCAATGGGGTAGGCGTACTTGCTGTTCCAAAACGCATCGAACGACGCGGACAATTGCGGCACGATAGAGCCGGCGGCGACCACGTCGAGGTCGATGAAGTTGCTGTGCAGATCCCGCGTGAAGTACTGATCGCCGATATTGCGCCCGCCGGTGATGGCGATCGCATTATCGGCGACGAACAGCTTATTGTGCATCCGGTGATTGATGCGCGGTATGTCGGACGCCGATGCGAGGAAGCGGGTCCAGGTGGCGAATCGTCCGCCGGGGAACGGATTGAAGAAGCGGACCTCGATATTCTCGCGCTCGCTCAAATGCATGAAGCGCCGGTCCTCACCCGCCGTATTGAGGTCGTCGACCAAAACGCGCACACGCACGCCGCGAGCGGCGGCGAGCCGCACATGGTGCAGCAAGAGCCGCGCGGAATCATCTTCATGAATGATGTAGTACTGGATGTCGAGCGTGCGCTCCGCGCGGTCCGCGAGCGCGATCAGGCTAGCGAGCGCCTCATCGCCGGAGATGAGCAGCCGAATGCCGGACAGATTACGGCCGCCGCCGGCGTGCTCCACGATCCGGCCGAGCGAGGTGCTGCCCGGCTGAGCCAACGCAGCGCTCGGGTACTTCCGCACATGCTGCGGCAAACCCACGCAGCCGGCGAGCAACAGGATGACGCACGCGTAGGCTCCGATCCGGGATTTGCGCATCGCGGCATCATATCAGGCACACTTTGCGACCATGTATCCACAACGTCGCATTCGCAGCTTCGTGTTGCGCGCCGGCCGGGTCACGGCGGCGCAGGAACGCGCCCTCACCGAACTCTGGCCCGCGTACGGACTGGATTTCACCAATCGCCCGATCGATTTGGACGTTGCCTTTGGGCGGTCCACGCGCGGCGCCGGCCCGCGTTGCCTCGAAATTGGGTTCGGTGCGGGAGAAGTCATCGGCGCCTTGGCGGAGGCCAATCCCCACGTCGACTACCTCGGCATCGAGGTGCATCGCTCGGGAGTGGGCCGGCTGTTGCTGCGCGCCTCGCAGGCCAGCCTCGAGAACGTGCGAGTTGTCTGCCACGATGCGGTCGAGGTCTTGAAGACTGCGATCCAAGATGACTCATTCGACGAGATTCTCGTGTTCTTCCCGGATCCCTGGCACAAGAAACGGCACCATAAGCGCCGCTTGATCGACGCCGAATTCGTCGGACTGCTCGCCGATAAAATGCGAAGCGGCGGAATACTGCGGCTCGCCACCGACTGGCAGGAATATGCCGAGCAGATGCTCGCCGTGTGCAACGCATGCACTCGGTTCGAATCGCTGAGCCCGGATGGTACTTACGTGACACGACCCGATTTTCGTCCGCCGACTCGATTTGAGCGGCGAGGCGCGCGCTTGGGACACGGCGTGTGGGACCTTGCCTACCGCAAGCGGGGTGCTCGAGCGGGTTAGCCGCCGCTCAAGAAGCTGCCGCGAATTCCGTCGATGATGAATTGCACGGCGAGCGCCGCCAACACCACGCCCGACAACCGGCTCATCACATTGGCGCCCGTCACGCCCAGTACCTGCATCAACCGCGGCGCGGCCAACATCAAGCACCAGCAAATGACGAGCACCACAGCGACCACTCCCAAGAATCCGGCGAACAATACCGGCTTTCCCCAGGTCTCCCCGGCGGTCAATAGAATCGTCGCCAACGCGCCGGGTCCCGCGATGAAGGGAAACGCCAGCGGAAAAACTGAAATGTCCTCGCGCTGAAGCGCTTCCTCCCGTTCCGGCGTGGTCGAGCGAGTACCCGAAGGATGCGCGAATACCATCTCGAGCGAGATCAGGAACAATAGCGTTCCCCCCGCGATTCGGAAAGAGTTCAGCGAGATCCCCATGACCTCGAGGAATTTCGCGCCTGCAATTGCGAATAAGACGCAGATGCCGAGCGCAATGGCGGCGGCCTTGCCGGCCATATGCCTTTGGTAAGTTTGGGTGGTGCCTTCCGTCAGTCCGGCGAAAAGTGGGATCAGTGAGATGGGCTCGACGACGACGAAGAAAACGACGAAAAATTTGAAGAGTTGTTCGGCCATAACCATGCTGCTACGCGCAAAATTTAAGTATTGCGCGAAGGATTCGATGAGAGTTGAATGACAGTGAGGATAATAATAGACGGAGACGGTTATGAGCGCGATGAAACCCATCGTTGGTCAATGGTACCGAGGCGTCACCAACGAGCTGTTTGAAGTGGTCGCAATCGACGACGAGGACGAGACCATCGAAATCCAATATTTCGACGGCACGGTCACCGAAATGGATTTCGACTCCTGGAACGAGCAGCTATTGGATCAAATGCTCGATGCCGCGGATGCGCCGGAAGATTGGTCTGGCGCGATCGACGTCGAAACCGAAGATTTGGACCGCGACTTCGAGGACAACGCGCGCATGGCGTGGTCGACCCCCCAAGATCGATCGCTGCGCCGCTGAGCGAAAGTTCTCCGGCCTGATCGTTATGCGTTGGCGTTCGCGGTCTCGCGTGCTTCGAGTTCATTGATCGGCCGGCGCAGTATCAACAACAGCGTGAGCCCCGGCGTCGCCGTCAAGAACGTGACGATGAAGAAATTCGCCCACCCTACCGAGTCCACGACTTGGCCCGCGATGGCACTCATCACCACCCGCGGCACCGCCGACATGGCCGACAGCAGCGCATACTGGGTAGCGCTGAAACTTGCACTGCACAGGGACACCAAGAACGCGACATAGGCCGCCTGACCCATTCCGCCGATCAGATTATCGAGACCAGTGGCCAGAATCATCAGCCACAGTACTTTGCCCGTGAGCGCGAGCCACATGTACATTAGATTGGTCAGCGCTTGGCCGACGCCGAAGAGCAGCAGCGAGCGAAACATTCCCCAGCGCATGTACATCCAGCCGCCCAGGGCAACGCCGATCATTGTAGACACCGTCATCGTGACCTTACCGAAACTCAGCTGCACCGCGGAAAATCCGACGCCCTTGACCATGAAGGCGCTGTATAAACTGAGCGCGAAAGCATCTCCGACCTTGTAGAGCAGGACCAGCGCGAGAAATCCCCAGGCGCCATGCTTGTTGAGCAAGTCGCTCAACGGGCGAACCACGGCATCACTCAATGTGCGCGGCGCCAGGATCGTGGCCGGCGGTTCCGGCGCCCAGAAAGTCGCGAACATCGTCATGGCCATGATGCCGGCCACCAACAAATAGGCGAGACGCCAGCCGATTTGCGCGGCCACCACCAAGATCACCGCACCGGCAAACATCGCGGCGGAGCGATAACCAAAGGTGGTCGCAGCGGCGGCGAGGGCCCGCTCGCTGGGCGGGATGACGTCGACGCGGTACGCATCGACCACGATGTCCTGGGACGCGGAGAGAAATGCCACGATCAGGGCAACCGCGGCGAGCTCATAGGGTTCACGCGACGGCGAACTTAAGGCCATCACCCCGATGCCGATGGCGAGGCAGAACTGAAAAATCACTATCCACCCGCGGCGGCGTCCCAAGAGCGGGGGCAAGAAGCGGTCCAGCAGCGGGGCCCACAGAAACTTGAGAATGTAGGGAAACCCGACCAAGCCGAACAGACCGATCGTCTTGATGTCGACGTTGTCGAATGCGAGCCACGCCTGCAACGTGGCCCCGGTCAGGTTCAACGGCAGCCCGGACGCAAAGCTCAGCAATAAAATGGCAGCCATGCGCTTGTCTCCCAGCGCCTGAAGTAGCGTGGGCTTAGGCTGCGGGGTGGTCATGGGCATGGCGCGCGATCTTACCAGCCCCATGGTGCCGGCGCTTGCGGCCCGGCGCGTCCCTTGCGAGACTTCCCGCATGACACAGCCCGCGCGGCCACTGCCCTACCAATGCGAGTTCATCGAATTGTGCATGCAACTGGGCGTCTTGAAGTTCGGCAGTTTCAAGCTGAAGTCCGGGCGTGAAAGCCCCTACTTCTTCAATGCGGGACTGCTCAACACGGGTGCGGCGATTGCCGCGGTCGGCCGCGCTTACGCGGCCGCCGTCGCCGCCTCCGATGTCTCTTTCGATATGTTGTTCGGCCCCGCCTATAAGGGAATACCCTTAGTGACCGCGACCGCGGTTGCACTGGCGGAGACCCAAAACCGAAGCCTGGCGTTCGCCTTCAATCGCAAGGAAGCCAAGGATCATGGCGAGGGCGGCAACATCGTCGGCGGCCCCTTGCACGGCAGAGTTCTGATCGTGGACGATGTCATCACGGCCGGCACCGCGATCCGCGAGTCCATCGACATCATCAAGAGCGCCGGGGCGACCCCGGCGGGGGTGCTGCTCGCCTTGGATCGCCAGGAGCGCGGCAGCGACAACGGTCTATCCGCGGTGCAGGAGGTTCGCGAACGGTTCGCAATTCCCGTCATCGCCGTCATCGGTCTGGTGGAACTCATGCAGTATATGCACGCCCAAGGCCGGCAGGCCGAGCTTTCGAGCATCCAGGCTTATCGGGAACGTTACGGGGTGTAACCCACGGCTTGTACCGAATGGGCTTACAGATTGAGGAATAGCCCCTGGCAAAGGGGTCGCGGGCCACTCACAATGGCTTAAGCTTGGTAAGGAAATGCGTTTGAAGAATCTCGCCTGGGTCCTCTGTGCGGTCGTGCTGCTCGCGACGTGGTCGTTCGCCACGCACGCGGCGGCATCGAGCGGCCGCAAGTTGTACAAATGGGTGGACCAACAAGGCGTGACGCATTACGGCGATCACATCCCGCCGGAGTATGCCAATCAGGAACAGCACGTCGTCAACTCGCAGGGCATCGAGACCGAGCACATCGACGCCCTGCGGACCCCGGAGCAATTGGCTGCCGAGGAGCAAAAGAAACTGGATGCCGAACAGCGAGCGAGCCGCGACAGGAACCTGCTGAACACCTACAGCTCGGTATCGGAAATCGAGCGGCTGCGCGATCAACGACTTGGGCTGCTGTCGGATCAGATCAAGGTCACCGGGCAATTCCTCGAGATACTCGACGGCCGCATGAAGAAGCTGCGTGTTAACAGCATGCATTTCAAGCCGTACAGCAGCGATCCGAAGGCGCCGCCCATGCCCGATCAGATGGCGGAGGATCTGGTGCGGGTGGGCAACGACATGCACACGCAGGACGAGAATCTTCGCGAAAAGCGCAGTGAAGAAGCGACCATGCGCAAGCAATTCGACAGCGACATCGTGCGCTTCAAAGAATTAAAGGGTATCCATTGACGCCTAAGACAAGAATCTTGCTCGGGGTCACCGGCGGCATCGCCGCCTACAAGAGCCCGGAGCTCGTGCGCCGTCTGATCGAGCGCGGCGCCGAAGTGCAGGTCGTCATGACTACCGCCGCACAGAAGTTCATAAGCCCGATGAGCTTTCAGGCCGTGTCGGGTCGACCGGCGCGCTGCGATTTATGGGACAGCGCGGCGGAAGCCGCCATGGGCCACATCGAGCTGGCGCGCTGGGCGCAGCTCGTGCTGATCGCGCCGGCCAGCGCCGATTTCATTGCGCGGTTGGCAGGCGGTCATGCCGACGATCTATTGGCTACGCTGTGCGTGGCCACCGAGGCGCCCATTGCGGTTGCCCCTTCCATGAACCGGGTCATGTGGGCGAACAAGGCCACCCAGGCGAACGTCGAGACGTTGATCGCGCGCGGCATGCGCATTCTGGGACCCGGCTCCGGCAGTCAGGCGTGCGGGGAGATCGGCGTGGGCCGCATGTGGGAACCGGTCGAGCTCGCGGAATGCCTGCTCGAGCCACCGGCGAATGCCGGTTTACTGGCTGGCCTCAACGTATTGATCACGGCCGGCCCCACCCGCGAACGGCTCGATCCCGTGCGCTATCTGACCAATCGGAGTTCGGGGAAGATGGGCTTTGCCGTTGCGGCGGCCGCCCTAGAGGCGGGTGCACACGTCACCCTGGTGAGTGGCCCGGTACAGCTTCAGACGCCGCCCGGCGTCACGCGCATCAATGTGGAGAGCGCGCGCGACATGTATGCGGCCGTCCACCGGCACGTCGCGGAAGCGGATATATTCATCGCCGCTGCGGCGGTCGCTGACTTTCAGCCCGTGACCGTGGCCAAGCAGAAGATCAAGAAACAAGGGGTCGCGGTGAAGCTCGATCTCGAGCCCGCCCCGGACATCGTCAAATCCGTCGCCGACATGTCCAAACGGCCGTTCGTCGTCGGTTTTGCCGCCGAAACCGACAATGTCGAGGACAATGCCCGCAGCAAACTCAAACGCAAGAAGCTCGACATGATTGCGGCGAACCATGTTGGCGACGGCATCGCCTTCGACTGCGAGGATAACGCACTCACCGTCCTGTGGCCGGGAGGGAAAATCGAAGTCGCACGGGGTCCCAAGCTCGACGTGGCGCGGGCTTTGGTCGCGCTCATCGCGGAGCGTTTGCCGCCCACCGATGGCCCACGCCGCGGTGCGCGCAAGCGCCGCGCGAGTACCACCGACCCGCGCACGCGGCTGCGCAGCCGTCGAGTGCGCCGCTGATGGCCGCCAGGAAACGCAACATCAAGATACGGATTCTCGACCCACGAATCGGCCGAGAGTTTCCCATGCCCGAGCGCGCCACCGCCGGCTCTGCCGGCATGGACCTACGCGCCTGCATCGATGAGCCGTTGGTTCTGGCGCCGGGGGCCGCGGAGTTGATTCACACCGGCATTTCGATATACCTCGAAGACACGGGGCTCGCGGCGCTGTTGTTGCCGCGCTCAGGCCTCGGCCACAGGAGCGGGATCGTTCTCGGCAATCTCGTGGGTCTGATCGATTCCGATTACCAGGGGCCGCTCATGGTGTCGTGTTGGAATCGCGGGTCGTCGCCGTTCACCATTACTCCGGGCGATCGAATCGCTCAAATGGTGATCGTGCCCGTGGTGCACGTGGATTTCGACATCGTGCAAGACTTCACCGAGTCACACCGCGGAGGCGGCGGCTTCGGCAGCTCTGGGCACCAGTAATCTCGATAGTCGCCTGCGAAATGCCGCTAGGGTGATTGACGGCGCGCCCTCATGCTGGCGGGCATGGCAATTCGGGATTGGCCGAGCGATGAACGACCCCGCGAGAAGCTTCTCGAGAAAGGCGCGGCGGCGCTGTCCGACGCGGAACTGCTGGCGATACTGCTGCGCACCGGCACGCCCGGCCACTCCGCCGTCGATCTTGCACGCGATGTTCTCAAGAGCTTCCGGTCACTGCGGAAGTTGATCGCCGCCGATCGGCAACGCTTTTGCGCCGAAGCTGGCCTTGGGTTGGCGCGCTTCGCCGAGCTGCAGGCCGCCATCGAAATTGGCCGCAGGCAACTCACGGAGTCCCTCAAAGCCGGCCCGTCTCTCGGCAGCCCCCGCGCAACCTGCGATTTTCTGACGGCGAAGCTACGCGATCTCGAGCACGAGGTATTTTGCTGCCTATATCTCGACAAGCGGCATCGATTGATCGAATTCCAAGAGGTGTTTCGCGGCACCATCGACGGCGCGAGCGTCCATCCGCGTGAGATCGTGAAACTGGCGCTGCAACGCAATTCCGCGGCGGTCATCGTCGCGCACAACCATCCGTCCGGCATCGCCGAGCCCAGTCATGCCGACGAACTCATCACGCAGCGAGTTAAGGAAGCGCTTGCCTTGGTCGACATACGCCTGCTCGATCACATTATCGTGGGCGACGGCGTGAGCGTGTCGTTGGCCGAACGTGGCCTACTCTGACATGCTATGCACAACGCCTTGAGCACCACGTGCCCTGGCGCCGCTGCATGGCACCTAGGCCGGCCAACGCGAGCAGTGAATAGACATCAAGTGCACCGCCTCCCCCTGGGTTTGGCGCGGGCATCACCTGGATCGTGGCGTTTGTGAAGCGAGTCTGGCCGTACGCGTCTGCCACCGCCAGCGTCACAGTCGAGGTCCCGGTTTGGCCCGATGCCACGCTCAAATTGGTCGCACAAGAGCGCGTCGATGAGCCACAGCCCGAATTCAAGACCACTCCGGTGGCGGGCAGCAATGTTGCATTGCTGCTCGTCGCGGTTACCGTCAACGCGCCACTTCCCGCAACGGTAAAGGCGACTGGCGCAATGGAATCTCCCGCCGTGATGGATTGATTGCTACCCGAGGTTATATTGATCGTCGGCGGCGGTGGCTTGGTTACGGTGATCGTCGCTGTCGCCGAACCAGTCTGACCGTACACGTCCGCCACCGTTAGAGTCACCGTCGAGGATCCGGTTTGACCGGGTGCAACAGTCAAGTTGGCCGAACACGCGAGTGCCGATGAGCCGCAGCCCGAACTGATCATCACCCCGGAGGCAGGCAGCAACGCTGGATTGCCGCTCACTGCGGTCACCTTGAGCGCGCCGGTTCCCGCGACGGTAAACGCCACTGGCGCAACGGGATTTCCGCCAGTGATGGATTGATTGTCACTCGAGGTGACGTGAACGCTGGGCGCGACCGAAGGTCGCACGGCGATCGAACCCGTCGTGTAGAGCGCGGTGGTGTCCCAAGCAAGACCTGCGGACAGCGACGGCAGGTTAAGCGTTCCAAAGGTACCGGTCAGCGCGCCCCAGGATAAGATCTTGAACGTCTGTCCCAGCGCGGGAGCAAAGCCGTTCGTCAGGACGACATCCAGGGTCGATTGATTGAGCGCGAGTGATTGAGCCACGTTGTACTGGCCATAGCCTGCACACGGCGTTGCCCCGCCCAGATCGACGGTGAGCGTGAGGATCGATTGCAACGCCACACTATTCGGATCCATGGAGCACCCGGCGACGAGAATATCGCCCATCATGGCAGCGGCCTCCGCCGCCGCCAGCATCTTCGCTCCATAAGGCGTGTAGTGAACGCCGTCAATCAGGAACGTGCTGCTTTGACCGCTGCCGCCGTTCCATCCAAGGTTTTCCATGAGCCGGCGTGAATTGATGACCATGACGTTGCTGTCGGACTGCGCAATGGCCAGTTGGGCGCCGACGTATTGATCGAATTGTGTCTGTTCCGTCGCCGTGAGACCCGTTCGATAGACATCCGCAATCAAGATCACCGGAAAATTGGGGTCTCCAACCCAAGAGCGGACCAATGCCATAACGGACTCGATGTTCGTCTGAAAATCTTGAGCGGAGACATTGTTACCCGAATCATTGGCGCCGTAATGCAGGATGACCGCCTGGAAGTTCATGGCTTGAAACATCGCGCCCGCATTCCCCGCAGCGTTCAGGAAGCTGGTTGCCTGATACCCGCCGTGCGAAAACGTGTCGAACACCACTCCCTGCGGGTAGGTCTCATTGAAGAAACGCAGGCCGATGATGTCGGTCAACGCGGTGTCGTCCGTACCGGCAACCTGCAGCGCCAGGTAGGTGTTTCCGCCGTAAGAGAGCGCAGCGGTGGTACCGGACAATACTGCGAAGTTGGGGCTCTGCAGGCCCAGCGTCAGAGTGCCACTCGTCGATATGGGCGCATAGTAATCGGGAACATTCGAGTCGAGCGGTTGCGCCCAATAGGCAATTTCACCGGAGGATGGATTTGTCGCCGCGAAGATTTCGGCCTTTACCACCCCAGCGGTATTGAAGTAATTGACAGTGGAAGGAATCGCGGCGGCCGGATCGATGTCGATTGCATTTTGTTCCAACAGTGTGAGCTGCCCATAGTATTCCCCGTTGATATTGCTCGCACCGTTGAGCGTCGAATAAGCCTGCGGCTGCACGTTGGGCAGTATCTGGTTCGCGGCCAGACGAGTGGGCGATGGCCCCGGCGCCGCGCAAGCACCCCGCAGCAACCAATCGGCGTAGGGCGCTCCTCCGCCATAGAAGCTGCAACCCTCAATGGGAGTTTCCGGAACGTTGCCAAAACGAGTCCACATTTCGTAGTTGAGTCGGGGAATATAGTCCACACCGGCCCCGCCCGGATTGGTCTCCTGGGAGTCCCCCAGAATCGCGATGCGAACCGTCTGCGTTTGCGCTGACTGCCAAAGATTCGTGAAGAGTTGAGGATTTTGCGTCCAAACGTAATCCACGTGTCCAAATGTAGGAAAACTTGACTGTTGGGCGAATGCGGGGACGCAAAGCCCGGCAACAAGCGCGAAAATCGCCGCCAAATCTCTGATGGCCAAATGGATATCCGTGTTATTCGTCAGGAAACACGCCGCCCACAACCGGTTCACCGGTGACTAATTGTGGTGCGTAGTAGCAATAAACAGACCGCTTGTCATGAAGCGTCACGCAGCATCCCGCCAGCCGCGTCGCCGAACTCACCCCGCTAGTTACCACTTACCGCGTTGTGATTGCTTGATCGCTGGTGACTTACGGCACCACCAGGAAGGACGACGCGATTTCGCTCCTAATTTCACCACCTTAGGGTGAAAGTAGCGTGACAATGGACGTCGAGACGGAGGCGGATCCCCAGGTTGAACGCCTGCTCGATCACATCATCGTGGGCGGCGTGAGCGTGTCGCTGGCGGCTTACTCTGACATTGCCTGCGCACAAGTCATTGCAATATATAGCTTAATTCAACAAAGCCGTCATGAGCGCCGACGTATTCTTCGGCGTTGCGTTAACTTTCATTGCCTAGCCTTGAGCACCCTGGTATAAAGCGCGGCTGTCCTAGTGAGTTCATGTCCAAAGGTTTACGCCATGTCGCGAGTCTGCCAGGTCACGGGTAAAGGCCCGAAAACGGGTAATACGGTTTCCCACGCGAATAATCGCAAGCGTCGGCGATTTTTGCCCAATTTGCACACCCACCGGTTTTGGCTCGAAACCGAAAGGCGATTCGTCAGCCTGCGCGTGACGACCCGCGGCTTGCGCACCATCGAAAAGCGCGGCGTGGACGTGGTCGTTGCCGATCTGCGCGCCCAAGGCGTCAAGGTTTAAGGAGCACCGCATGCGCGATAAAATCAAGTTGGTCTCGTCGGCTGGAACCGGCCACTTCTATACCACCACGAAGAACAAGCGTCTCCATCCCGACAAGATGGAAACCAAGAAATTCGATCCGGTGGCTCGCAAGCACGTCCCCTACAAAGAATCCAAGATCAAGTAACTCTCGAGAGTTTTCTCGGGCGGTCTATCCATGCCCGAGCTGCCTGAAGTAGAAACCACCCGCCGCGGCATTGCGCCCGCGCTCATTGGCCGGCGCGTCACCGACGTGATCGTGCGTGATCGCCGCCTGCGCTGGCCCATCCCCAGCCATCTCGAGGCCGCGATCCTGCATCAAACCGTGCGCCGCATCGAGCGCCGGGCCAAATACATCTTGATCGTATTCGACACCGGGACTCTCATCCTGCATCTCGGCATGTCCGGCAGCCTTCGCATCGTGGGCGCCGATGTACCGCCCAAGGCACACGATCATTGGGATGTCCATTTGGATTCCGGCAAGGCGCTGCGCTTTCACGACCCGCGGCGCTTCGGCAGCGTTCACTGGACGGAAGAGGACGCGCTTGAGCACAAGCTCCTCGCAAAGCTCGCCCCCGAACCCTTGAGCGACGAATTCGAGGGCGAGTATCTTTTCCGTGCCACCCGCAAGCGCACCGTCGCGATCAAGCAATTCATCATGAATTCGCGCATTGTCGTGGGCGTGGGCAATATCTACGCGAGCGAGGCGCTGTTTCGCGCCGGCATTGCGCCGCGCCGCGCCGCACGCCGCCTCACCCGGGCACAAACCTCGGCGCTGATCCGGGCCATCAAAGACGTGCTCGCCGAAGCCATTGAGATCGGCGGCACCACACTGCGCGACTATGTGAATGCGGAAGGCATACCCGGATATTTTCGACAGAAGCTCTTCGTGTACGAACGCAGCGGTCAACCCTGCCGAGTATGCAAGACACCGGTGAAGCAATTCGTGCAAGGCCAGAGGTCGACGTACTGGTGTGCCGTGTGCCAGCGCTAGTAGACCAACCCTGCGCCCTCGCCCCGAGGGTCAGACGCGGCTTCCACCTTGCCGGAGGCATAGTCCCAGGTGATCACCTCCATGTTGCCCCATAGCCGGTTCCCTTCTTTGAGCTTGTGGCCCATGGCCTCAAGTTGTGCAATCTCCGGCTCCGACAGGGCACCTTTCTCATAGTCGACCACGTCGGGCAGATACTGGTGATGATAACGCCGGTCCTTGACGATGTCGGCAGCGCTCATCCCGTCCAGGTAATCGAGTGTCCCGAGCAGCACCATGCTGATGATGTAGCTGCCGCCCGGGGTGCCGATGATCATCAAGCCCTTCGGAGTTTCGACGAACGTGGGCGCCATGCTGGACAGACTGCGCTTGTTGGGGGCGATGGCATTGGCCGCGTTGCCCACCAGCGCGAACGCGTTCGGCGTACCTGACTTGATCGAGAAATCGTCCATGGTGTCGTTCAGCAACACACCGGTCTTCGGCGGCATGTACCCCGAGCCGAAGAACAAATTGATCGAGAACGTACCCGCCACTCGATTACCCTCGGCATCGAGTATGGAAATGTGCGTGGTGTGCATTCCCATCGGTTCCGGCTCGATCCCCGGCAGCAGGTCGCTGGGCATGGCCTTATCGGTGCGAATGCTCGAGCGCTGCCCGGCGGCGTAATCCGGACTGATGAGCTGCGGCAGCGGCATCTGCACGAAATCCGGGTCGCCCAGATAAATCGCCCGATCGCGGTACGCGCGGCGCATGGCTTCGATGACCAAGTGTTTGCGGGTCGTCGCATCCACGGCATGCAGGTCGAAACCCGACAAGATATTCAGTGCATCGATCACGGCGACGCCGCCCGATGAGGGCGGCGCGGCCGACACGACGCGAGCGCCATGGTATTCGCCCACCAGCGGTTTACGTTCGACGACCCTGTACCCCTCGAGATCGGCCAGCGTCCAGATTCCGCCGGTCGCGCGTACGCCGCTCACCAGATCCTGCGCGACGCGACCGCTATAGAAGCCTTTGGCACCCTGAGCGGCAATGGCCTCCAGGGTGTGGGCCAAATCGGGCTGCTTGATGAGCGTGCCGAGCTCGGGCACGGCGCCATCGGCAGTCAGGAAGACTTTGGCCGCGTCGGGCGAACGCAGTAGCTGTTCGCGCTTGTAGCGAATCGCCCCCTGCACGCGCGCGTACAACGGAAACCCTTCCCGCGCCAATCGAATCGCGGGCGCCAAGCTCACCTTCAACGGCAGTTTCCCGTACTTGCGCGCGAGGTATTCGAAGGCTGCCGGTTCGCCCGGAATTCCCGCCGCCAGCGATCCAACCGTGGAGGCGTCGGCGATGGGATTGCCGGCCTTGTCCAGGTACATATCGCGCGTGGCGGTGGCCGGGGCTTTTTCGCGTGCGTCCACCATGGTCTCGAAGCCGTCCCGCTGACGATGCAGAAGGTAGAAGCCGCCCCCGCCGAGTCCGGAACTGGTCGGTTCGACCACTGCCAGCGCCGCCGATACGGCGACTGCCGCGTCGAAGGCGTTGCCGCCTTTGGCGATCACTTCTTGGCCGGCTTCACTGGCAAGCGGATAGGCACTGGCGATGGCGGCCTTATGGGCAACCGCGGGCAACCGCGGCTGCCGGTGCAGCCTGCCCGACGGCGCTGCCGCAACGGGAGCGGCCTCGCCGAACGCCCGCGGCACCGCCACGACGCCCACGAGAGCGAGCCAAGCCATGACGAAAAATGGGTGGATGAACGGCGCTCGCTGCGTGGTCGGCGCCCCGCCGCGCGGGCTCAAAGCTTGCGGTGCCGCTTCAGCTCGACCTCGACGATCGGATGCACGAACTCGGAGACGTTGCCGCCCAAGACCGCGATTTCGCGTACCAACGTGGAGGAAATGAATGTGTACTGTTCCTGGGGGGTCATGAATACCGACTCGATCTCAGGAGTCAGGTGCCGGCTCATATTAGCCAATTGAAACTCGAATTCGAAGTCTGAGACGGCACGCAGACCGCGAACCACCACTGCCAGGCCATTCTGCCGCGCGAAGTCCACCGTCAATCCTACGTAGCCCTTCACTTCGACATTGTGCACGTCGGCAAGCACGCGGCGCGCCATGTCGACGCGCTGTTCGAGGGTGAACATGGGCGCCTTGTTGGGATTCGCAGCCACCGCCACCACCAATCGATCGAAAATGCTGGCGGCCCGCCGCACCAGATCATGATGTCCGTTGGTGATTGGGTCGAAAGTACCAGGGTAAACGGCTGTTCTTTTATTCATGACCTAAGATCATTTATTGGCCAGCGCGCGCATTGACGCGTGCCAGATGATACCCCACCTCGCCGGCGGACTTCGATTTGAGCAGTTCCCAATGTGACGGCATAGCGGGGGCACCGGCAGCTTTCTCGTTTTCCAGATACACCAAACCACCCGCCTTGATCCAGTTGCCCTGATCGATCAGTGGAATGAATTCAGCCAATGCGTCCTTGCCGAAGGGTGGGTCCAGAAAGGCGATATCGAAGGGCTTGCCGAAGGCCTCTCCCGCGGAGCGCAGAAAACGCGACGCGCCCATTTCCACCACCTGGGCCTTCGTGGTGCCGCCCAGGCGCTCCAGTTCCTTGACGAGCGACCGCGCAGCGGCCTGCGCCTGCTCGACGAATACCAGGGATTTCGCGCCCCGTGACAAGGCTTCCAGCCCCAACGCCCCTGAACCCGCGAAAAGGTCCAAACAGCGCGCGCCGACGATGGAATGCTGCAGCCAATTGAACAGGGTCTCGCGAACTCGATCCGGGGTAGGCCGCAGACCCGGCAGATCCGGAAAATGCACGCGCCGGCCGCGCCATCCGCCTGCGATGATCCGGACGGAATTCCGGCCCTCCGCGCCCGGCTTGACAGTTTTTGTAGGTGACACGGGCGGCATCATACCCTGCAGCGGCGCACGCTCGTCGCAAGTCGAGTTGCCGGTTGCCGTACCGGACGCTCTGTTAACATCTTGCACCCATGACGAACGAAGCCGATAAGCCGGGAGTCCGCGGCTTTTTCAAACGCCTGCGCGCCAAACTGAACTCAGGGCCAGCGTGGCTCAGCACCGACATCACGGAACTGCTGCCGGGCCGCAAGATCGATGCCGAGATCTTGGACGACCTCGAGATGCGGCTGATCACCGCCGATGTCGGAGTTGAGGCGACCACGCGTATCCTCGATGAGCTGCGTCAGCGAGTCGCGCGCAAGGAACTCAACGATGTGGCTGCGCTGCTCAAAGCGCTGCACGCGGCGATGCTGGATATTCTGCGGCCCGTCGAGCAACCGCTCGTCATCGACCCTCGGATCAAGCCCTACGTGATCCTCGTGGTCGGCATCAACGGCGCCGGTAAAACCACCACCATCGGCAAGCTGGCGCGGCGGCTGCTCTCCGAAGGACGTACGGTGCTGCTCGCCGCCGGCGACACGTTTCGCGCGGCAGCGCGTGAACAGCTCGAGGTGTGGGCCGAGCGCAATAAGGTGCCCATCATCGCGCAGCAGGCCGGCGCAGAACCCGCCGCCGTGATTTACGACGGCTTGCAAGCGGCAAAAGCCCGCAATATCGATGTACTGATCGCCGACACGGCCGGCCGGCTCCATACGCAGACCCACTTGATGGACGAACTCAAGAAGGTCAAACGGGTGCTCGCCCGGTTGGACCCGCAGGCTCCCCATGAGGTGCTGTTGATACTGGACGGCACCATCGGTCAAAACGCCGTTGCGCAGGCCGAAGAGTTCAACAAAGGGTTGGGCGTTACCGGCTTGGTCATCACCAAATTGGACGGCACCGCCAAGGGCGGTGTGGTGCTCGCCATTGCGCAGAAGCTGAAAATTCCGATTCGTTTCGTGGGCGTGGGAGAACAAAGCGAAGATTTCGGGGTGTTCAATGCGGCGGAGTTCGTCACCGCGCTCTTGAAGTCGGACGCGGACGGCCGAGTCGGGGACGCCGTAACCGCGGACGGCCGAGTCGGGGATGGCCGCCCCGAATGATTCGTTTCGACCAAGTCCACAAGCGCTATGCCAACGGTCGCGAGGCTCTGGCGGGCGTATCGTTCACCATCGACGACGGCGAGATGACATTCTTGACCGGTCCTTCGGGCGCCGGCAAAAGCAGCATCTTGAAGTTGATCGCGCTCATCGAGCGTCCCACGCGAGGGCAGGTTTTCATCGGTCATCAAAATACCGCCGGCATCAAGCCCCGCGGCATTCCGCAGTTTCGGCGCCGGCTCGGCGTGGTTTTTCAGGATCACAAGTTGCTGCCTGACCGTTCCGTCGCCGACAACGTCGCACTGCCGCTCATCATCGCCGGTGGACCGAAGCGGGAGATCGACAAACGCGTTCGCGCGGCGCTCGATCAGGTCGGATTGCTCGGCAAGGAGAAAAGCCGGCCGTTGGAGCTCTCCACCGGCGAACAGCAGCGCGTCGGCATCGCGCGCGCCGTGGTCGGCAAGCCCCAGCTGCTCATCGCCGATGAACCCACGGGTAATCTCGATCCGGAATTGGCACTCGAGATCATGCAGTTATTCAAACGGTTCAACGATGTGGGCGTGACGGTCGTGATCGCGACCCATGACGCGCACCTCATCGATCGATTCAGCGCTCGTTGCCTCGGCATTCGCGACGGCCGAATGGCCGCGCCCGCCGGCGCCGCCGCTTGAGACGCTTGCCGTGAAGCCTCGCGCCTGGTTCGCGCGCCATGCCCAAACGCTCATCGGATCGTTGGGACGCATCGCACAGTACCCGATCGGCGCGCTGTTGATCATGGCGGTCATTGGGGTGGCGCTCGCCCTGCCGTTGTTTCTCAATGTGTTTCTGCAAAACACCCGTACCGCGACCGCGAATTGGAATCAAGAATTCGACATCTCCGTCTACATCGATAAACAGGCAGCCGGCACACGAGCGCAAGCGCTGGCTCAGCAGCTACGACAGCGGCCGGACGTGGCGGCGGTCCGGGTCATCACGGCCGATCAGGCACTCGCTCAGTTTCGCATCGCGTCCGGCTTCGGCAATGCATTGGATGCGCTCCCCGACAACCCGCTGCCTGACACCTTGGTCGTCACTCCGACGGTGAGCTCGAGTACCCCCGCCGGGACTGCGGCACTCAAGCAGGCAATTGCGGATAGTCCGGATGTCCAGACGGTACAAATTGATACAGAGTGGGTCAGCCGGTTGGATGGGCTGTTGGAGATATTGCATCGCATCATCTGGTTGACGGCGAGCTTGCTGGGAGTGGGGGTGGTGCTGGTGGTGGGCAATACCATCCGGTTGGATATATTGAACCGGAGAGCGGAAATCGAGGTCATGAAACTCGTGGGAGCTACTGATGGGTTTGCCCGGCGGCCGTTTTTGTATGCGGGTGTTTGGTATGGGCTTGGCGGAGGACTGTTGGCCCTGATGGCGGTAGCCGTCGCGGTCGGCTTGCTATCCGGACCGGTGGGCCACCTCGCTGGGCTTTATGGCAGTCAGTTCCATTTGAGGGGTTTCAGTTTTGGTTTGGGCGTCGCGGTGTTAGGTGGTTCGGTCGGCCTTGGCTGGCTCGGCTCCTGGGTTGCGGCGACCCGCCACATCAGAGGTATCGAACCCACATAAGTGTTAGCGTAAGTACCTGATTTAACAAGCCTTTACGGAGCAAGGAACTCTTGGTTGTGTTAGCACTCAGACCCTGAGAGTGCTATTATTGCACCTGGGATTTTATTGGAGGTTTTCGCCAATGGCTGCTGCCTTAGTCGCTAAACAGACTGGTTTGGTTTTTGCGGGCCCCGTGGGGAGCTTGGACTCGTATATTGATCGCGTTTCGCAAATTCCGGTCCTGACGAAGGACGATGAAGTTGCGCTCGCGACGCGCTTCCGCTCCCAAGCGGACCTTGATGCCGCCCGGCAGTTGGTGCTGTCGCACCTGCGATTCGTCGTGCACATCGCCCGCGGCTACTTGGGCTATGGCTTGCCCATGGGTGACCTCGTACAAGAGGGCAACGTCGGTCTCATGAAGGCGGTCAAGCGCTTCGACCCCAATGTCGGCGTGCGGCTGGTGTCGTTTGCGGTTCATTGGATCCGTGCCGAGATTCACGAGTATGTGCTGCGCAACTGGCGTCTGGTGAAGGTGGCCACAACGAAGTCGCAGCGCAAGCTGTTCTTCAATCTGCGCAAGATGAAAAAAAATCTGGCGTGGTTGACCGAAGAGGAGACGCGGGCTGTCGCGCGCGACTTGGGTGTCGACGTCAGCGACGTACGCGAGATGGAACAGCGACTATCCGCGCGCGACATGTCGTTCGATCCCACGCCCGAGAGCGACGAGGACGAGACTTATTCGCCCGCCATGTACTTGCCGGCGAGCAATGCGGATCCCGCGGTCGAGGTGGAGCGCGAAGAGTGGGAAGAAGACTCCAGCGATCGCTTGACAATGGCGATGGAGAAACTCGATGAACGCAGCCGCAGTATTTTGAAGCGGCGCTGGATGACCGATGACAAGGCCACGCTGCACGAGTTGGCCGA
>JBKQSA010000010.1:0-24048 GCA_052143815.1 Steroidobacteraceae bacterium
AATGGTTCGGTGAGCTGGTGGGCGAGGGAGTCATCATGAATGCGAAGTTGAGAGCGGTGTCACGTGTGCTGATCGTCGGCATCATGCTCGCCGCGGCCGAAGCGGCGGGTAGTTTCCTTCCGGGACCCCACACGAGCCGCTTTGAACCATCACCCGAGCCGACGCTGCGCACCGGCATCAAAGCGATGACATCGGTCGCCATTGCGCTGCTGCGACCGACAACCTGAAGCGCAGTCCAAAAAGACGGAACGGCCCTCCGTGACGCGTCGAGGAACGATGCGGTCCCGGTCTACCGGGCCTTGCGCCAGGCGCGAAGCAGTACCCAGCCTGCGCCGCACACGAATGCGCTGACGAGAACGAGGGACCAGACGAAAGCGCCGGAGCCGGGTTTTTCGGCAGCCAGCTCATGCAACGAGCGAGAGTAATTGAAGGCGCAATCTTGGCCGTCTCCGGACGTATAGCTGCGGCAGCTCGACATGCAAGCGGTTTGCATGACCTCTTGGTTGGGAAAAAGCCGCGCGCACGTCTTGGCCGAAAGATCGCGGCGCGCGAGTTCTGCCTGATCCCTCGCAGCGCATGCCGGAGATGCAGGACCGTCATGCGTACAGGCTTCGTCCGGGGTAATCAGCGGCACGGCGATTCTTTGATTGAATGGCGCTCCCTATTCGAATTTCGCGTACAGCTTACGGCTTAATCGAATTCGATCATAGCGATTGCCATCGAGGGTGTGGGCAGCCCGCCGCTTACCTAATGCACCAAGCGCGCACCTTTTCCAATTTGAGGAAGTCCTCGGCGCCGGCGCCGCGAAGTAATGCGAGCTTGGCAAGGAGGCCCGCTTCGGTACAGGTATCGGCATGCACGGTAACCGCCCTGGGTGCATCAACGACGGGCCAACCGGTTCGGGGGTTCAGAACATGCCCGTAGCGGGCGCCATCTTTGAGAACATGGCGATATGTATCGCCACTGGTTGCAAGCGCGCCGCGAGACAGCTCCAACAACCCGGCAGCCGTGCCCGCCCGATCCACATCCTCGATCGCAACGCGCCAGGCGCTGCCGTCCCGCCGCGGACCCGATACTCGCAGATCGCCGCCGAAATTCACGAGCAGCGCAGTGGAGCTGTGTTCTTGGGCCAGCGCCAATGCCCGGTCGACTGCGTATTCTTTGCCTACGCCGCCAAAGTCGAGTTCCATGCCGGCCGCCAGGGTCAGCGTTGGCCGGTTCCACGTCACGCGATGCCAACCGACGCACTCGAGCACCTGACGCAATCGTGCATCGGCCGGAACGGTGTCCGAGCCGTCGAACGTCCAAGCCCGTCGCAGCGCGCCGGACGTGATATCGAACAATCCGTCGCTCAGGTTGTAGCACAGCACTGAGTAGTCGATGAGATCGGCGGTCTCCGCGTCAACCTCGATCGAACGCCCGGAATTCTGGTTTATGTTCGTGACGACGCTCGGCCGGTACCGCGAGAACTTGGCTTCGATGCGCAGCGCCTCGGCCTTGACGATTTCCCCGATCTCGGCGCCGACCTCGTCGTCGAGGGTATCGACAAGAACCAGGCAGGGACTCGCCATCGCGGTGAACTGCGTCGCTCTATCATGACGCTCCGCGGTCGCGGTCCACCGAGGCGAGGTGAGCGCCTCGGCGGCCGCGTCAAAACGCATACGTGAAGCCGAGCAGCAGCGTATACGCCTTCAGGTCCGGGAACAGGTTTTGCTGTCGCAATTGCCCGATGGCGCCGGCGGGCGAGCCATTGCCATGTTGGTCGTAATATTCGATGCGCACATTGACCTCCGACGTCTCATCAACCGGCATCCCGAATTTCAAACCATAGGTCTGTGCGTGAAACTTCGCAAGGCGCGTATCGGCGGACGCATACTCCGGGATGGCTTCACCGCTCACCAGATAGTAATGGAAAAAGTCCGCGGCGTTTTGGCTGTAGTAGCGCAGGTGCGGCTCGAGGTAGTAATCCGGCCCCATCTGCCATCGATACCGCAGGTCGGCCGTTATCGACTTGATCCCCCAATCGTCCTTGTAGGCGCGCATCGATGCCGCGATGACATCGCTGGGCAGGTGAATCTTGTTATCGAAGAAGAGGCTTTGCTTGCGCCGCAACTCCGGGCGACTCTCATACAGCTGCTCCGTGGGTTGGCCGCTTACCGGATCAACCACTGATACGAGTTTGTAGGGGTCGGTTTGATAGCCATGCGCATCACTGTACGAATAGCTCAACGTGGCCAGCCAGCGGCGGCTCATGACTTGTGTGATGCCTACGACGGCGTCCACTTCGTGTAGCGAGGCATCCGGACCCTTCCAATCGGCGTTCATCACGGTAAGCGGCGTCGGCGTTCCGCCGAGCGGAAAGGAGAGATTCGACTCGTAGTTGACCGCGGCACTCAGGGTCGTATTGTGTGCATTGAAGTCTTGCGATAGTCCGACGTGGACGCTCTCCGAACGATAGTCATGCTCTTTCGAGTACGCCACACCGCCATCCAACTTCAGGGTTTGCGTCAGCGCCTGCTCCCACCCCAGATGGGCCGCCACGCGCTGATCGTAGAAGCCGCGGTCCAGCGGATAGGTATTGGGCGGTACCGTCGTGCTGGCGCCAAGCGTTTGAGTCTTGGCGCCGGTGGGCGGTGGAATGATTATTACGGTGGACCCGCCGGATGCCGATGTGACGGTCACCGGCGTGCCCAGCGGGATGACCTTGTACGGCCGCACGTAGGTCTGCGGCAAGGTCGACGGCACCGCACCCAGCGGCGTCGCTCCCGTCAGTGAGTCGGCCGCAATCCCGAAGATAAACGTGCTGTCCTCGTCGATCTTGTGGCTGACGTTGACTTCCGGTTCGATCGCTTGGACGCGGTTGACCTCGTGATAGACGAGTAACGCTGAATCGATGGTCGTCGATGGCTGTTCAACCGGCGCGTCCTGCGCTTTCGCATGCCCACTGGCGAGCAGGCCGGCCGCTGCCGCTGCCAGCGCGCGGCGCACGCTGGGGGTGGTGGTCCCGGTCTTTGCCTTCAGTTGCACCCGCAACCCCCGCCCGCAAAGCTGCGACCGCCGCTCGAGGCTTCCTTGCTGAAGTAGATGTGATCATCGATGGTGGTCTCGAGCGGATAGGAATCGACCTGCATCGAGTGTTCGGCCAGCAGATCGTGTTCCCATGGTTTGGCGCCCAGCATGGTGCACCCGCTGCTGGCGGCAACCGCTAGCGCCGCCAGTAGCGCCTTCGGCAGCCATGTCATCAGCGGCGCAGCAGCATCGATGCGCCGCTCACTGAGCGGGTTCGGCGAGCAGGGATTGCAGTTGTTCTTCATAGAGCCCCTTCTGTTTTTCAGAGAAACCTGCATGCTGAAAGCGCACGTGGCCGGCGCGATCGATAAGTATCCCGCTCGGCATGCCCGCTACCTTGTAGGCAGTGGCAAGTTCGCCGGTCGGGTCATAGACGATGGGGAATTCAGCATGGAAATCGTTGAGGAAGCGCTCCGCCAGGTCTCGATTCTTATCGACGTTTATGCCGACCACGACGAAATCCCGCGACGCGTATTCGCGCACCAGATTGTCAAGCCAGGGAAACGACTGTTTACAGGGCCCGCACCAGGATGCCCAGAAATCAACATATACGACCTTGCCGCGGTACGCGCTCAGGTCGAGATCGGCCGCTGCGGCGGTTACGCCGAATAGCATGGCCGACAGTAGGGCACCGATACGAAGAGTATTTCGGCGAGGGGCGGCGGGCATCAGTTTGGCGACAAACATACGACTCCTTGGCTGCATTTTCGGCAATAGTAGTTCAATTTACTTTGTACTGCAAAGTGAAACTTTGTACTGCAAAGTGAATGAGCCCGATGCTGCAATGTGACGGCGGCATGAATGCAAGCTGCGTCAACAGGGATTTTGAATGACTGATCGGGTGAGCCGCCTCAATAGGGGCGATCACGCAGTCCGAATCGATGAGTCAACCACGCCAGTGGAATTTCAAGCACGAAGAAGGCTAGCGTAATCGCGACGATTTGCATGGCTGTCAGTTCCAAGATCCGCTGAAGCGCGAGCAGCGGTACCAGGGCTTCGGGAATCTGATCCAGGCCAGTGGCCCGGCTGCTCGGCGCGGCGCCCATGCGGCGCTTGATGAAACTGGAAAGGGCGTCACCCACCATTGCGCCGGCGCCCAGCAGGGCGCCCAGCCCAGCGGGCAGGCCGACGAGCGGCGCACCAAGAGCGGCGGCGGCGACGGCCGCGAGGAAACCGCGGATTGTCTTCGACGATCCGAGGAGCGGGCGCCCATCGAAGAACCGCAGGCCGCCGTCGAGCGGCGCAACCCAGCGGGTGCCAAACCATCGCTGCGCGGCCAGCGGTGCGGTATTGGCCAATCCGAGCAGCAACAACAAACGCAGGCTCAGCCAGGACTCGTCCATGCCAGGGTGCTATAGCTGCATGGTCGCCGTGATTCCTACCGTCATCGGGCGCACCGTGTAGCCTTCCTGCACCGAATTGACCGATGGGTATTGAATGATGTTCTTCCAGTTGAGCAGGTTCTTCGCGTACAGGCCCACCGACAGCTTGTCGTGCGTGAAGCCGACGTTCAAATTGACGATTCCATAGCCCGGCTGAAAGACGTGCGGCAAACCGCTGCTGTCGAAGTACCCGCGCGAGCGCCCCGTGTAGGGAAAATCCACCCGCATGAAGGCCCGCGTGCGATCGTTGATCGGGGCGTCGTAGTCGACGCTCGGTGTGATCGAGTATTGCGGCACGCCGAGAATCCACTCGCCGACACTGACGATGCCGGTACCTTCGGTGCTCACCGACGAGATGTAGGCGTGCGTCGTGCCGGCGTTCAGCGACAGCGTCAGCGTCGGCATCACCAAGGCGCGCAGCTCGAATTCGCTGCCGTAAATCTTCGCGTCGCCGACGTTCGTCGTGAAAAGGTACCCGCACGTCGGGAGGTTGATGGTTTGCTGAATGTTGCTCCAATTGATCGCGTACACCGCGGCGTTGATGGACAGCCGATTGTCGAAGTATCGCCCCTTGCTGCCGAGCTCGTAACTCCACAACCAGTCCGACTGGTATTCCTTGGGTGCGCCGGTGAGGCCGTAGGTCTGATAGTCCGAATCGCAGGTACCGGGGGTCGCCGGCGGCGGCCCGTTCGGCTCGTAGGCCGGGTCGGGACCGGTGGGCCCGCCGAGACGAAATCCCTTCGCGATGGTCGCATACAGGTTGCTCGATGCGTTGATCGCATAGTCCAACGAGAACTTGGGCGTGGTCGCGCTGTATTTTTCGTTGTCGCTGTACGCGGCCGGTAGTCCGTAGGCATAGAAGCCGCCGCTCGCGACGAACTCCGATGATTTCGCGGACACATAACGCAAGCCGATCGCGGCCTTCAATGCCGGCGTGATGTCGAATCCCAATTCACCGAACGGCGCGATTTGCCTCTGGATCGGATAGGTATGCCCGAAGTAGATCAAGTCGTTGGCGAAGGAGACACCGGGGTAGGCTGGAGTGGCCGCATAGTACGAGGGGCCCACCACCGAGGCGCTCGAGTTGATCGGGTAGCCGTAGATCTGCTGGAATGTCGACTGCACACCGGGGATATATTCGTCATCCAAGAACCGGCGGTGCTGATCGGAATAATACAATCCGGCCGTCCACGTCGTCGGAATGCCGGCGATCGAAGCGGACTTCGCAGTCAAACGCAGCTCCTGCGAGATCTGCTCGGTCCTCGCATCGTAGTTCGCCGGCGACGGCAAGAAGGCGAGCACGGTTTGGGTCGCGTAGATCTGCTGCGCGGTGGGGGGCGGGGTGGGAGGAGTGGTGTACGCGCCGGCGACCACGTAGCTGTTCGCAAAGATATTGGAGTTGTACAGGGTACCGTCGGTCACCCGGCGAAAGTCGCGCTGGAAGTAGCTGGTCACCGAGGTCAGGTCCGCCCAGCCGAAGCTCTTGGTCACCGTCAGGCTCGGCAACACCAGATCGTCGGTGGAGGGCTCGGCCACGCGCTTGTCCTGGTCATACAGTCCGATGTCGGGATAGAAGATGTTGGTGTCGGAGGCGGCCGTGCGCTGCCACAGGAAGGCCGGGGCGATCGTCCAATCGTCCGGCGCGGCGTACTTGCCGACCACGCGAAACACCTGCGTACGCACGTCGTTGACGCCGCGCTCGCCGAGCACGCCGGTGCTGTCATCGGTGCCGAGCGACAGTATCGTGCCATTCGGCCCTGCACCGGTCGGAGCCGGCACGTAGTGATCGATGTAGCCGCTCTCGTCCGACAGGTCGACGCCGATCCGCAGCGCGAACACGCCTTCGATGACGGGAATGTTCAGAATCCCATACTCGTCGTTGTTGAATCCCCCGTGATGGGTATCCGACAGGTCGGTGCCGGCCGATGCACTGAAGGAATTCAGATCGGGCTGTTTGGTGATGAACCGGATGGTGCCGCCCATCGAACTCGCGCCGTACAACGTGCCCTGAGGACCGCGCAGCACCTCGATACGGTCCAAATCGAACAGCTTCGGCTGTACGGCACCGTCGAACTGGCTGTTACTGACGGTCACCGAGACCTCGTCGATGTAGATGCCGACCGTCGCCGATCCCGACGATGAACTGACGCCGCGAATCTCGATGTTGTCGAGACCCGGCCCCGGGCCGGCCTGGAAGGAAATGCCCGGCACTGTGCGCGTGATGTCGTCGTAATCGGCGACGTGATGCTCCGCCAATTGATCCCCGCTGATCGCCGACACGCTGATCGGGATATCCTTGATGTCTTCGGCGCGCTTTTGTGCGGTCACGGTGATTTCCTGCAATTGTCCGGGCGTCGCCTCTCCTTCGCCGCCGGCCGCGGCATTGCTGGCCGCCGCCTGACCGGCGAGCGGCGCCGCGATTGCGATGAATGCCAAGAACTGTGCCGCGAGCGGCGGATGCATTTTTCTGATCACTTGATCCCCTGCGTATTTATAATCGGAACGAAAATCGCGGTATTGAAGATACACGACCAAATCCGAATTGAAATACCGCGATGAGCACAACTTGATTGACCGCACCGCGCGATCGATTTCGGTGCGCGCTATTGTTCGATGCACCAACATGCGACCCGGAGCGCCGGCACCTGCCACGAATCAGCTGGCGCGGCCGATGCGATGCGTGCCATAGTCGACGGCAGCTGTGCGCCTGACTACAACCACGACCGCCCCCGGACAGCAGGTTCTCGTATGGGCTGAAATTGCCCTGGCGATCGGCAGCGTGGCCCCCATTCTGGGCATGCCGATCATCGTCGGCGCGCTCCAGGATGGGTGGGGTTACACGGCGGAGTACGCCGGGTACGTCACGTCGATCGATCTGGCCGGACTGCTCGGCGGATCGGTCGTCACATCGTGGCTGGCGCGTCGACTGGATTGGCGCTGGTATGTTGGTGGAGCGCTTACGCTGAGTGCCGCATTCAATTTGCTGTGTGCGCCTTTTCACAGCGTCATCCCGCTGTGCTGCTTCCGATTTGCCGCCGGCTTTGCGTCCGGGGCCACCTACGCCTCGTCCCTGACCCTCTTGTCGCGAAACTCCGAGCCAGCACGAGCGTTTTCGTTCTTGATTCTTCTCCAAGTCCTCGCAAATGCGGTTGTGCTCGGTCTCTTCCCGATGTTAAACGATCGTTGGGGGCCGGCAGCCATTTTTGTGGCCATCGCGGGTGTGCTCGCCGCCAGCTTGGCAGTCGTCCCGCTGCTTCCGGGTCGGGACATGACGGCAACCCCATCGGCCGCACGCGCCACGCAACGCCGCCCCCCATTGAGCGTGCCGCTGCTTCCCACACTGTGCCTCATGGCGGTCGCGCTCTTCTATGTGACCATTGGCAGCTATTGGGCTTATGCTGAACGCATGGGGATCGGGTTCGGAATCTCTACGAAGCGGATTCACTGGCTGCTATCGGCGGGCGTGTTGCTCAGCGCCGCGGGATGCCTGAGCGCCAGGGTGGTGAGCCATCGAATCGGCCAGTCCCGCGCGCTCCTGATCGCGCTTGCCCTGCTTGCAACGACATTGCTCATTCACGGCATGCTTCCCACACCGACCATGTTTGTAATCACTCTGGCCGTCCTGCAGCTCTGCTGGAACTTCATCGACATCTTTCAGCTGGGGACGCTCGCTGTCCTGGATCCATCGGGTCGCGCTGCCGCATTGGTACCGGCGGCGCAGGGTGCGGCGCTCGCGGCAGGACCGGCCGCGGCGGGGTTCGTCCTGGGATTGGGGAAAGGCTATACGGCCGTGTTGCTCTTGGCGGGTCTCACGGCCGCGTTGGCCGCCGTTACGTATGCCGTTGTGCACCGTCGCTACCGACGCGAATCGGTGCCGGTCCGCATCTCTTTCTAGCGCCCGGAGGACTCGATATGTCACCGCCGGAACATACGAAGGAGCGAAGATACATCGATGAGGTGCTGTCGATCGCTGACGGGCACCTCTGGATCGAAGGCTGCGATACCGTCGACATTGCGTCCCAATACGGCACGCCGCTTTACGTCATGTCCGAGACCCAATTGCGCGCAAACTGCCGTCAGCTGGGCGAGGTATTTGAGCGCTACTGGTGCGTCGGCCCGGTAGAACTGCTGCCGTCACTCAAGGCCAACTACGTGATGGCGGTTCGGCAAATCCTGAACGCAGAGGGCTTGGGCTGCGATGTGTTTGGGCACGGCGAGCTGCAAGCAGCATTATGGTCCGGCGTTCCCAGCGACAAAATTTCGGTCAATGGGTCAGCGAAGAGCGCGCCGCTCATCGAACTCGCCGTATCGGTAGGGGCCCGCATCACGCTCGACAGCGAGCGCGAACTGGATCTCGTGATCGCTGCCGCCGAACGGCAACAGAAATCTGCCAATGTCCGGCTGCGAGTGCGGCCGGACTATCTCGATCTCACGGTCGCGTCCGATTTTTTTCCGACCATGACGATTCGAGATGCCGCCAACATCTACAAGCCCGGCATTGAAGTCAGTGCGGCGGTGCGTGTGGGTCGTCGTGTTTTACATCATCCCAATACGCAACTCACGGGCCTCATGACCCACCTCGGTCGGCACAGTGCGGACCCCGCCGTCTGGGCGACGATGGCCCGGACTTTCGGTTCCGTGGTCGTGCAGTTGGCCGATGCCTGGGCGCCGTGGCGTCCATTGGAGCTGGACATCGGAGGCGGCTTTCCGGCTCCGCGGGATCCGTCAAATCCCGCCCGGCTCGCCGCGCCGCCGCTCGAATGCTTTGCACAGAGCACCACCGGCGCACTTCTGGATGCACTGCACGCCGGTCGTATGGATCCGGCTGGGGTGGTCCTGCAGATCGAGCCGGGCCGAAGCCTATTGGCCAACGCGGGGATTCATCTGAGCCGAGTGTGCCATGTGAAGAGACAGGACCGACCCGTTCCCCGAACGTGGATTGAACTCGACACGACCGAGATGTTTCTTGCTGATCTGTTCATGGAGCACGCATATTTCCGCCCGGTCTTCGCATCGCAGGCCGACGCGCCATGTTTGGAGAAAGTCGAGATCGTAGGGCAGTCTTGCAACTTTGATCTCCTCGCTCGGGATGTCGAAGCGCCCGCCATTGCGAGCGGAGATGTGATTGCGTTCCTCGACACCGGCGCATACCAGGACGCGGCGGCATCCAACTTCAACGCCCTGGCACGTCCCGCGACGGTGCTGGTCACCGAGAATCGGTGTACGCTCATCAAGCGACGCGAGACACTGGAAGAGATTTTTGCGCGCGACCTACCCCTTTCGAGGAATTCACGCATTGAGTAGCCTCGACCACGTCGGATTGACAGTGCAGGACTTGGATCGCGCCATTCAGTTCTACTGCACGGTGCTGAATTGCGTCGTGCAAGAGCGCTCGGTCATTGCCGGCGCGGAGCTGGAGACCCTGACAGGGGTTCCGGGTGCGGTGATTCATACCGCGGATTTGCAGCTCTCGCACGGCGGCCTGCTCGAACTCCTCCAATACCTCGGGCCCACCAGCCCGGTACTCGTTCAGCGTCGATCCGATGCCGGCCATAGCCATATCGCGTTCCGCGTCGACGACGTGGATGCCACACGCGTGCGGGCCTTGAGCGCGGGCGCCCTGGATTGTTCGCTCCCAGTAACGTTGAACGAGCCGGGTTCCTCGTGGGATCGCGCGCGAGTGTGTTACGCGCTGGACCCGGACGGTCGAACCATCGAATTTGTCGAGCGATCAGCGCCAAGCCCGCCGCAGGTTGGCGGGTAACAGCCTATTGACCAATCAGCTTGAACTAGAACTTGTAACGGACGCCAACGGTGGGGTTGATGTTGGTCGTGTTAAAGGCGTAGCCGCTGGCCGCGCCGTCGTGCACGCCGCTGTACATGGCGCCGAGATAGGCATCGAAGTGCTGGTTGAAGAAGTAGTCGGCGTCGACCGAAAAGGCCTCGAGGCTACCGCTGCACGCGCTGTTGGCCGACGTCGTGCAGCCCGCGAGCGCACCGGTGCCGTAGGCGTTCTGATGAAAGCCGTAATAGGCCGCGGTCAGGTCGAGGTGGGGAATGACGGTGTAGCGAACGCCCGCCCAATAGAACTGCACAATCTTGTTGATGTTGTAGGCGGTGTTGGTGACGTACGCCAGATTGTAGCCGCCGATGTCGGTGAACCCGGCGGCCAACGGCGTCGTTGGATTGGCATACTTGATATGCTCGTAGCCGGCAAAGAATTTCAACGGGTCGAGCTTATACAATGCCATGAGGGCATACGCGGTATTGTCCGAGATGGTCGCCGACACAGAATTCGTCACCGAATAACCCAACTTCGGCAAACCCGCCACCTGGGCTGCGCTCAAGGGCGAGGCCGAGATGGCATCGTTGATCTTCGAATAATACGCATCGAGCGATGCGCCGGCGTATTCAGCGCCAATATCCGCCTGGAAGGCGGTATTGGCCGCCCCGGTGGAGCCGTTGAACTTGTACAGGGCGCCGAAGTGCACCCGATCGTTGAAGGTGGCGTAGTACTTCAACATCGAATCGAGCCGCTTGTCTTCGGTGCTGCCGCCACCCTGATACGCTCCCGACGCGCCGATCACGCCGAACGCCGTGGCATCGTAGTTCGGGTCGTACTTGATGGTGCCTTCCGTCAGCAGCGTCAACTGACGACCGACGGTGATGCTACCGAACAGATTCGACTTCAGCCCGACATAGGCGGTCTGGAAGGCCTGACCCGCCGAGCTGCCATCGAGATTGGTGGTCGAGGTGGCCGGGGTTCGACCATTATTCACAGTCAACGACTTCAGAGCATCGGCAATTTGGCCGGATTGGGGATTGAAGAAGCTCTCCACCCGGAACACGGCCGACCAATCGCCGTACAGGGGCTCAATGCCCTGCAGGCCGAGTCTCGACTGGCCCATGTTGCTGGGGGTGAGCCCGAGCACCGACTGGCGGCTGTTCTTCTGCACGATGTTCGCACTGGCGGCCGGCCGGTAGTCGCTGAACGGCGCACCATGCGTATCGTATTGAAGACCGATATCGATGACGCCGTACAGCGTAATGCCATGCCATGTCAGGGCCTCGTCGGAGGTGATGCCCGGTCCGGTCTTCTGTTGTGCGAGCGCGGGGACCGAAGCGCTCATGGCGCTCAACAAAACCAGCCCACACCACCCGAGCCTCGAACCGCCCGAACCCATGGAAGACGGGGTGAACGCGAGCGCGAGGCAATTACGTCCCGGCAGACGCGTTCTACGCGTGTAATTCATTGGTTTTCCCTCTTCCCCTAATAGGCTGGACACATAGGCTAGGCGTAGAATTCTTAAATGCCTAGTACTAAGATAGGAATTATATGAATTTATTCCAACTTAGGCTAATGCTGAATTGAACTTGTCAAATGCGGAATTGGCATAAGGCAGCTGAAGAATAAAGGATTGCTCCGCGTGCTCTCTCAAAAAACCCGTTACGCCCTGAAGGCCTTGCTGGAACTTGCCGCAGTTCCCGCCGGCGCCACGTTATCCTCCGCAGCGATCTCTGCGCGGCGCACCATTCCGGTCAAGTTTCTGGAGGCCATTCTCGTCGAATTGAAACGCGACGGCTTGGTTCACGGTCAGCGCGGGCGAAGCGGTGGCTACCAGCTTGCGCGAAGCGCCGAAGACATCTCTTTCGGCAGCGTGGTCCGGCTGATGGAAGGTCCGCTGGCCTTGCTTCCCTGCGTCAGCGTGACGCAATACCGTCGGTGCGCGGACTGCGCTGACGCCCGGACCTGCGAGCTGAAGAAGCTTTTTCGCGTGCTGCGCGACAGTACGGCAGCGATTCTCGATGGGTGGACACTGGCTGATGCGCGCGGCAAGACCGGCCCGCCTGCAACTCGCCTCAGCGCGCCGACAGTGACGAAAGCCCGCCGGCGTTCACCCGTGAAGGAGGGCGACAGGCGTGGCGGCAAGCTTTGACTCCATCGGGACGCGCGAATGCATTACTGATCGAGCGCCAGCCAAACCGCCTTTGGCTCGGTGAAATTCTCAATCGCTGCTTCGCCGTGCTCTCGACCGAAGCCCGACTCGCCGGATCCGCCCCAAGGCAAACGCACGTCGGTATATCCGTAGGTGTTGATCCACACGGTGCCCGCCTTTAAACCGGCGGCCATCCGATGCACGCGGCCGGTGTCTGCGCTCCAAACGCCTGCCGCAAGGCTGTACGCAGTGCCATTGGCGATGCGCAGGGCGTCCGCTTCGTCGTCGAAGGGAATCACGGATAGCACCGGACCGAAGATTTCTTCCTGCGAAATTCGCATTTCATGCTCGACATTCGCGAACACCGTCGGCGCGACGAAGTAGCCAGTGTCGCCGAGACGCGCACCGCCCGTCACCGCCGATGCCCCTTCCGCCTTGCCGATCTTTATGTAGTCCAGCACCGTCTTCATCTGCCCTGCCGAAATCACGGGACCCATCGTGGTTCCCGGTGCGCTCGGATCGCCGACGCGAATGGCGCGCGCACGCTCCGTCAAGCGTTGCACCACGTCGTCGTAGACCGGTCGCTGAACCAACACGCGCGAACCGGCGGAACACACCTGTCCGGCGTTGAAAAAGATTCCCGACGCCGCGGAACGCGCCGCCCGATCCAGATTGGCATCGGCGAAGATCACGTTGGCGGATTTTCCGCCCAGCTCAAGCGTCACCTTCTTGAAGTTGCCGGCGGCGCCCTGCAAAATTCCTCGACCGACTTTTGGCGAACCCGTGAACGTTACCTTGTCGACGCCGGGATGCCGCACCAATGCCTCTCCGACCACGCTACCCTTGCCGCACACCACGTTGAGCGCGCCCGGCGGCAGTCCCGCATCGAGAAACAGTTCGGCGACGCGCAACATGGAGAGCGGCGTGAGTTCGGCCGGTTTGACCACCAACGTGCAACCGCAGGCGAGCGCCGGCGCGATTTTCCACATGCCGATCATCAGCGGAAAATTCCACGGCACGATGGCTGCGACCACGCCGACCGGTTCACGCACGGTGTAAGTCAAGGCATCCGGCCGCGCCGGTATCACCTGTCCGGTGATCTTGTCGCACCAACCTGCATAATAACGAACCGTGTCGATGACCGCGGCCATGTCCTGCCGCCGCACGGCCGCCAGCGGTTTGCCGGCATCCAAGCTTTCAAGCTCGACGAGTTCCTCTTGATGCTGCTCGAGAAGCGCTGCCGCGCGCTGCAGAATGCGGCCGCGCTCGGCAGCCCGCATTCCGGCCCACACCTTGAGCGCCGCTCGTGCCGCATTCACGGCATGGTCAACGTCGGTTTTGCCGCCTAGGGCCACCTCGGCGATCGGCTCTTCGGTAGCGGGATTCAAATCGATGGAATATTCGCCGCCGCTGGGAGCAACGTGCTTCCCGTCGATAAACAATTCGTAGTGCTCAAGCTCAACTCTGCAATCCATGAACTTCTCCTCGCATCGACAACTGAAAGCCGGGTGATTTCAGTGTGGAATCAAGCGACAGAATCGTCTAATCGTTTGCATGAATGCATTGATAAGCGGGATCTATCAAGCGGATTCGAGGCGTCGCGTTGACCAACGCCCGCTCATTGTAGTACCGTATAGCTTGATATCTACACGTGGTTATTCGATGCCGCTGAACATCCGAAATAAACAGGCGGAAGAGCTTGCCGGCGCTCTGGCAAAGCTCACCGGGGAGACCAAGACCGAGGCGGTGACGCAAGCGCTACGCGAGCGTATAGAGCGCGTCCGTCGGGCCCGCTCGAAGCGCAGACTCGCCGACGAACTGGATGGAATCGCCATGCATTGCGCGGCTCTTCCGGTGCAGGATCCGCGCAGCGCGGACGAGATCCTTGGCTACGACGAGCGTGGAATTCCACGCTGATGGTGATCGATACTTCGGCTCTACTGGCCATACTCCAAAATGAGCCCGAGCGCCGCTCATTCAATGAGGCCATCGAAGCGGCCGAGACCCGCTTATTGTCAGCAGCGACTTTCGTCGAGAGCTCGATGATCGTCGAGTCACGCTATGGCGCCGACGGCATGCGCGATCTCGATCTTTTCATCGCAAAAGCAGAGCTCGAACTCGTCGCCGTCGATGTTGAACAGGCTCATCTTGCCCGGCAGGCTTTTCGCCAGTTCGGCAAAGGCCGCCACCCTGCCGGTCTCAACTTCGGCGATTGTTTCTCGTACGCGCTTGCACGCTCTCTGGCCGATTTACTTCTCTACAAAGGAGCCGATTTCGGCAGGTGCGACGTCGAGAGCCATCCGGCGAGTTGCTGAACCCTTTCCTCGGTCCCTCAGGGCGCGCGACCGGACGAACAGTACGGTTGGTGTTTCGAGAAGTTCCGTTGAGCGGGCAATCGCTATTGATGAAAATGCTATACCTGAACTTACTGCCGTCGATGCACTTGCATTTCTTGAGACGCCGCGGAATTGCTCGGCTCAAGACGATCAACGTTTGTCCGTAGCACTGGTGTTGCGCAAGATCGATTTCGTATTACGCATAGCCAGGACGCCAAGAAACGTTTCAATGCGCGACTGCGCCGCGAGCCGATTGAACTCCGTTCTGTATATTTCGATAACCTTGAGCTCCGGCACCTTCAACTCTTCAGAAAGGGCCTGAATCGCTCTAGCATCGTTCTCAAGACTAGAAACGGATTCGGCCATGTCAATCCCCTCGCGCGCTGCTGCAACGCGCAACCATCTTGGTGCAAATTTAACGGCGGGCTGAAGATATCGCTTCTCCCAATGGCACCACGATAGCATCGCCATGGCATCCTCGCAGCCGCACGACCGCGCCGAGTTGCCGGTCGAGTTGCGTAACCGGTGCGATTTAGGTGATTGAATGCATTTGAAATTTCTTGTCAGTTCACGATGACATGATTATTTTTCAATGTTCAGTGAAAAAATATCTTCTACCAGTCATGACTCATGCCCGCTCCTCGCCAGGCCGCTCAAAAAAAGGGAGCCGTATGTTAGCCTGACTCGATCGGCGTTTAAGGGATGCGATCATGCACGATATTTACGAAGAATTGGCGAGGCTCGCGGCGCGGTATGAAGAGCTCCACAGCCTTTTTCTGGATTTCTATAAGGCGGGGGTGCCGCTCTTGACCGGGGGAAGTGTTCGCGGAATTGAAGTCAGCCCCCTTGTCGAGGATCGGTACTTCGACGTAACGTGCGCGGGAACCACTGCGCGCTTCGCTTTTATCTTTCTAGGCGACGAACTCAAGGCACGTGTTACATGCGTGCGCCTCAATCCCCCGAACGGGCTTGAACCGAGCTGGCTCGAATCGGTTGGACACTTCGACTTCAACGGCGAGGGTGTGGTCGACGAGATAAAATTGCCGAAAGGATCGTTTGAAGGCGATCGCTTCCTCGTAGGCACCGACTCGCACGCGTGCTTACTCGTTGCCAGTCTTTTATACAAGGCGAGCACAAGCCCCTCAACTTCTCCCGCCGAGGTCTCTCGACGAGCTTCGGGGTCCGTGGCGCGTACCTAAAGAACTGGGGCCGTAAACGAAATCTGCTCGTATGCCGCATTCGCCACCACCGGCCCCGACAGCAATGCAAGCCCTGCTCGTCTGGTGGTTCATGGGACGGCAGGTTCAACAGTGTGCTCGTGCAGGTCTCCGGTTTTGCGGCTCCGCCGAAGGCACCCCGGTCTGACCCACTAATCGGGCAGCTCGTGACTCCTTCCGGACACAAGTTGAGGTAATCCGAGCCGAGCTGGCCCGCGCCGAGATACGCCGGGTCGTGCAGTTGCCCGCCGACGGCAAACATCTGCTCGAGATCTACAGAGCGAGCGCCGTGGCGACCTTTGGTCGAGACCCGCGTAGAGTGAGTAAGTGATTGAATATAAAGTGAAAATAGATTTCGCTTCGAGTTCTCCGGCGATGTGAGCGACTCGTGACTGACGGCTGTCGGGCAACACTACGAAGCGGATCTGTTGGTTTATTCGCGACATTTGAACTTATCGAAGCGCCGGATGTTGGTTCGCGGCGCTCCAGATCGATGGATGTCTTTTTTGGAGTTATTGAATCGTTCTATTAATGGATGCATGCTGCAACTCGCTTAGGAACGATCATCTAGTGGCCAACCATGAAAACGCGTGGTCAACCATGAGAACCTTCAACAAATTCGCGAAGCCGACCCTGATCCTGGCGTCGGGGGTGTTGAGCTTTGGTTGCGCCAGCGAAGTTCCGAAGGAAGCCAACTCCGAGATCGGCCAGCGCGTGCACGTCGCCGCCGCCAATATGCAAGACGCCGTTGTGGTCGATTGCCAACTGCCGGGCCAACTCATCGCGTTGGGCGGAAGCCGTCAGTACCTCGCGCCTGGGAAGCTGACTCGATTGAGCGCGATCGATTGCCGCACCCGCGGCGGTGAATATGTCGTCGGCGATCTGGCGAGCGGTACGTTGTCGTTGAGCCGCTGGCTACCGTTGGCAGAACAAGGCGACGTCGAGGCGCAGTACTACGTCGCGCGCATATATGCCAATGCCATGAGTGGCGTGCCCCTGGATTACGCAAAAGCCGCCGAGTGGTATCAGCGCGCCGCGGATAAGGATTACACGCCGGCCATGCAGGAGCTCGGATATCTCTTTGAATCTGGTCTCGGCGTTCCGCAGGATCAGCTGCGCGGCCTCAATCTACAGCGCAAGGCCTCGGGACTGGGCGATCAGCTGGACTACGAGTTCAAAATTACCGCTGCCAAAGACGAATACGAGCAGAAAACCAAAGAATTGGGCGCACAACTGGAAACTTCGAATACCGAGTTGGAAGTGCTGCGCAATGAACAGGCGCGGTTGCGCGACCAGTTGTCGCAGAGCCGAGGCAGGCTGGCCCGTGCTGAATCGGCCGTGCTGAGCTTGCGTGGGCAGTTACAGGCGGCGCAGAGCGACGGCGACGGTGCCGCGCGTGCCAAGGCGTTGGAGTCAAAACTGGCCGCCAGTGAGGAAGAACTCGCGAAGGCGCGCCGCGACAACGACGTCGTGCGCGTGCAGTTGGTTGCACAGCAGAATCAGCTGCAAGCGCAATTGCTGCAGTCGCAGTCGGCCAATACGCAGCTCGACCAACTGGTGATATCCGGCCAAGACGAGGCGAAGTCGCTGCGCGCTCGACTCGCACAGTCCGAGCAACGATTGATACAGTCGCAACAGGAACTAGCCGACGTGCGGCTGGATTATCGTCACCAGGTCGAGCAGCTGACTGCCGAGCGGGACAATCTGGAGCGCGCGCGAGCCAAAACCAACGACAACGCCGGCGCGGCACTGTTGGCGGCCAAGGAGCATGACTTGGCGCTGCAGTCGTTGCGGGTGAAGTCGATGGAAAGCGAAATTGCGGCCCTCAAGCTGGCCAACGCGGATACCGCGGCACAGGTGGGCAAAGCGGCGCAATCCGGTTTGCAGGTTGCGCTACTGCGCACCAATCTGGCGGTCCTCGAAGACCGCTATAAGGACCAAGAAAACGCACTAAAAGCCGCACAAAGCGAGTTGACCACATTGCGTGCCAAGTCGCAGAGCGAGCGCGCCGACATTTTCAATCGCTTGTCGGCCGATCTCGCCGCGCGCACGAACGAACTCGCGCAGAAGCAGCGTCAGATCGATTCGCTCGAAGCGAACACGGGAATGCTCAAGGGCGAACTGTCGCGTTTGCGTGACGAACAGACGCACCAAGCTGCCGCCGTCGCAACCGAGACGGAATCGACACGTACGGAACTCGAGAAATCGAAGGCGCAATTGCGGGATGCTCAGCAAAAACTGGCCGACCAGCGCGATCAGCTCGATCAACTGCGCACTGAATCGGCCAAGGAGCGCGCCGCATTGTTGCGGGAACAGATCGATCTGCAGCAGCGCCTGACCGCCGGCGAAGCCGCGGACGAACGAGACGTCGCCTTGATGAAGGCGGCGATCGCAGAGCGCGAGAAGCTAATCGCTTCCAAAGATGCGCGAATTGCGGAACTGGAAAAGAACACCCCTCAGCCGCCGCCCCCGGTTGCGCTGACAGCCAGTAACAATGTGAAAGTGCCAATGCGCCAAGTAAATGTGACCGCGAATTACTACGCGCTGGTCATCGGCAACAGTCACTACGCCAACATGAATGCCCTTGCGACGCCAACGCATGACGCTCAGACCATCGCGGATCTGCTCACGCGGCGCTATGGTTTCAAGACCACGATGCTGCTGGATGCGACCTCGGACCAGATTGGCGCCGCCTTGGATCGTCTCACCGATTTGAAGGAGACCGATCGACTCCTCATTTATTACGCCGGGCATGGCGGCCCTCGATTTGGCCCACCGGAGCGCGCCTTCTGGTTCGGCGTCGATGCGGATCCGAACAATTCACTCAGATGGATACCCGCGGATTATGTCAGCGAGAAAATCAAGCAGATGAAGGCGAAGCAGATTCTGCTCGTGTCCGATTCGTGCTTTGCCGCGTCGATCACTCATGCCAACAGTACAACCATAGTCCACGCAACCACCGAAGAACGATTTCGCATGCAGTGGGACCGGCGCGCGCGCATGGTGCTGACCTCCGGGGAGAACTCGCCGGTGGCCGACACTTCCGGCGACCAGAACTATTCGCTGTTCGCCAAGTACTTCATCTCGGTGCTTCAGGAAAATGACGGCCTGATGAGCGGCGAAACGCTCGCCGGTGAGATCGCCAGCAGAATGGCACCGGAAGCCAAGCGCATGGGAATCAAGCAAAGTCCCACCTACACCAAACTCCAGGATCCCAGCGTCAATCTAGGAGAGTTTTTTTTCCTGCCGCCGGCCAATCCGGTTCAACTGACGGCTCTGAACGAATAACGGGCTGATCCGGCCCAAAGATGGAAAGGAGGCCAAGAAAGTTACATTGAATCCGCGACACCGGCACGCAGTATCAATAATATTTTAGGGAGATTCGTTCAGTGTCCATCAAATTCACCGTCATGATCCGCCCCGCGGCTGCGCTCGCGGCGTTGCTGGCGAGCACCACCACACCTTCGTTTTCGGCGCAGGTGGTCTTGCCGGTTCTTCCAGGCCAAACCAACTTGCAGACTGCTATCGGAACCGCGGTCGCCACCATGTGCGTTCAGGCGCTCGATGGGCATTCAGCGACGTTTACCTCGACGGAGCAGGTGGACCTGCACGATCAGTGTCACGCAATCGCCGGATCGGTCATCGGCTCGTCTGCTCCGGGGGCTTCAGCCGCTTACCAGGCCTCCGCACTGGGCGCGCTGCAACAGGTGTCCGGAAATGAGATTTCCACACAGGGCGCACTCGCCACCCGTTCGGTGGCTGGCCAATTCGCCAATATCAGCGGCCGCCTCACTGCACTTCGCTTCGGCGCGAACAGCGCTTTGACGCTAGGCGGCTCAGCATACAACGAGGATCCCGGGGATTGGGCGGCGGGCGATAAGGTGCTGGCAAGCGCAGGGTCCTACGATTTGTCGCAACCCTCGGCTGGTATGATGGATGCGGCTTTCGTCGAGTACGGCTCGCCCCAGCTGGCGCGTGCCGAAAGTTCCGGTGACAGTAAATCGCTGAGTTCGGCAACTCCGACGAGTCGTAACCCTTGGGGCGCTTTCGTCCAAGGCAGCTACACCTCGGGTCACCACGATTTGACCAACAACGAAGATCCGTTTCACTTTCACGCCGAAAGCGTCACGGCGGGCATCGATTATAATTTCGGCGGCGCAGTGCTCGGCGGTTCCATCGGCTACGATGATTTCGATTCAACTTTCGTCCCGGCGGGCACCACCGTGAGCGGCGGCAGCGCTCAGGTCAAGAGCACCAGCGGTTCGTTGTATGGTGCATGGTTCGGCCAGAACTGGATTTTCAATGGCATTGCCACCTACGGCCATTTGTCGACGAACGTATCGCGCTTCATCAGTTATACGGCGCAGTACAGTGCTGGCTTCGATCCGCAGCCGGATCTACCACCCACCAAGGACAATTGCGGCGTCAGCACTTGCGCCGTGACCGTCAATCGCACGTTGCAAGGCGATCCGGACGGCCATACTGTTGCCGTGGGTGCGACCGCGGGCTATCAGATTGCGGCCGCCGCTTGGAACATAATGCCGTCGCTGAGCGCCAATTATCGGCGCGCCTCCATCAATTCGTTCACCGAAACGGACCCGAATCCTCCTGCAGGCGGCGATGGCTTGGCGTTGTCTTACAACGATCAGACCGTCGATTCCCTCCGTTCGATTCTGGGTATCGATGCGTCTCGACCCATCAGCGTCTCTTTCGGTGTGATAACGCCAATCGTGAGACTCGAATGGGATCATGAATACAAAACGGGAGCGCGCGCCATCGGCGCCCATTATTTCTACGATCCTACCGCGGCAACTTCCTGCCTGAGCTGCTTCAACATACCGACCGATTCGTCACCCGCGAATTACGGCATCGTGGGTGCCGGCTTTTCCGTGGCATTGCCACGCCGGCTGCAGGCTTTCGTCTATGACGAAGCGCTCGTCGGCTATAAGGACTACCGTAGTAACTCGGTAGCCGTCGGCTTTCGCGGTCAGTTCTGAACATGGGCTGCCAGCCGGTGATCGAGCTATCAGAAAGTATGGTTCGACTACCGGCTGCGCGGTGTCCCGAAACAATCGATCAGTTGTTACAGGCCAGCTAGTTGGGCGTGGCAATGCATAGGTTCGCTTGCCGGGCACAGATGCGCTGCTGCAGCTTGAACAAATCCAGACTCGTAGGCATGACCTTGAGGCCATAGACCACCAAAGGCTGCGCGGATTTGTAATCGCCCTTTTTGACGAGTTCTTCGGCTTTTCGTAAGTATAAATCAGCCACGCGGGATTTCATCGTGAGCGCCTGAGCATTCGTCGGGTCATATCGCAACGCACCGTCCAATGTGTCGTTGACGTTATTGGCGCCTTCGCTGAGCCTATAAGTCAGTTCCTCTACGCTGCTCTCGTTGTTGACCGTGCCGAGCTCATCCATGGCGAGCGAGATCAGCGTCGCTGCTTCCGTCTTGTCAGCTGCGGTTATTCCCTCCGGGGGTGGGGTGGCGGGAGGCGCGCGGCGATTGAGCATTTCCTGAGTTACAAAGTCCGAATACAGCTGCGAGACTTCGATGACGGCGCCGACGCTGAGCAACGCCGCCCCCGCGACGAACCAGTTTCGATATTTCCGAACTATCGATGGCGGCTCGAGCGCCGCTAACAACTCGTTGACCGTTTTGGTGCGATGCTCGCGCTCGAAGACCATCGCGTGGCGCAATCCATCCCATTGCTTGCGCGACAGCGCATCGATCCGTTTCGCATTCAGCCGGCATTTGTGCGCCTCCTTGGCTGAGGCGCGCGCGAATGGATGGAATCCGGTAAGAAGTTCGTAAATCACCAGCGCAAACGCATAGATATCGTCGCGCTGATCCGGTGGTTCGTTGGTCCACTGCTCGAGGGCGGCGTACGCCGGACTCAAGGCCGCAATCGGCACCGCGCCGTTGTAAATGGTTTCGTTGTTGCTCGCCGATTGAGCCATGGGCCGTGATATTCCAAAATCGAGCACCTTGACGATCTTCTTGCGGGTGATGAAGACATTGCCGGGCTTCACGTCTGAATGAACCACACCCTTTTTGTGAGCGTAGGCGAGTGCCGAGCCGACGCCGTTGATGATCCCCCACGCATCGGTAAAGCCCAGTCCCTTACTGTATTCGGTGCGGATCAATTGGTCGAGCGGAGTGCCGTTCAGGTACTCCATGATGACGAGCAAATGACCGCCATACCAATTGAAGTCGTCCACGCGAATGATATTTTCGTGCGACAGTCGCTTGGCGTTTAGCGCTTCGCCTTCTATCGCGCTCTTCGCTTTCTCATCATTTGAGAAAACGTCGCCGAGCACCTTCAAGGCCACGAACGGATTGCGGCTGCCAACCTTCTCCAGGTTGCTATCTTTTGCCTTGAATACCTCACCCATTCCGCCGCGGCCCAATTTCTGGACCAGGGTATAGCGGCCGAGAACGACATCGCCGGCTTGCAAAGTCGATTGATTCGGTGCCGCTTGCCCGACCTCCGTGAACTCCGGCTTCTCGCGGAATACGGTTTTCGTACCCACGACGGTCGGGGGAGATACTTGTTGCGAAGAGGCAAACAGATCGGCGACCAGATCCCACGAGGCAGCGGAGACGCGGCCGCCCGCAATGGCTTTCTTGAACCAGTCCGCGACATCCTTGAGCCCACCTGGATTGGCGGCCGCGTACTCACGACACGCGTCCCGAAATTGCTCCGCGCTTGATCTACCCGAGACGAGTTTGGCGAGTTCTCTGACCAGGGCCTGCATTACAATAGAATAGCCGCAAACGCCGTATATTGAAGCGGCCGGCGCCAAGGCGGACTGGGAACTCTTCGACGGGATCTTGCACTAACGCGTGGCGCTGATGCGGCGTTGGCCGCTGAAATGCGCGTTGCGTTGAATCGTCTCGGCATTAGCTGCTACAGCAGCAGCACTTCACCGCCGGTGCCAGTGCCGGAAAAGGGCCGGGGTTCACCCCCCCACGCGCCCAGATTTCGCTCGGATCGACCCTTGACGGCCGAAACCCGGCGGATAGTCGACGATTCGGCCATCACCGGCCTGAGCCTGATCGATTTGGACCGACCTCGCGCCGATGCGCCCACCGCCTACGATCGACCGCATGGCCTCGCGGTCGAGATCATCGCTTTGGGCCAAGTCCTTGATGGTGATGAGAGACATGGGAACCTCCTTGCAGCGAATTATAGGCGATGGGCACCCTGGGGTGGAAGTGCGTGACGGGGCAATGGATCGTGGTCGCAGGGAACGGTGTCTCCGGGCGCTCTTCGATGAATTCAAAATGTCGTGAACAGACCAACAGATTTGTTGCGTACTGTTGCCCGACACCCATCAGTCACGGGCCGCTCACGATCGCCGGAGATCTCGAAGCGAAATCTATTTTCACTTCATGTTCAATCAGTTGCCATCACTCTACAGGGTCTCGATCAAAGGTTGGCACGGTGCTCGCATTGTAGATCATCGAGCAGATGCTCAAACGTTAGTCCAACACAACTTTTTTTTAAACTTTAGGAGCTACTGAAATGAAGATCCAAGACCTGAGCAAAGAACTCGACACGAAGACCATGAAGGCCGTGCGCGGCGGCGACAACGGCGCCTCGGCTGCCTCGAGCATCCTGCAAGCGATGGGGATCGATGCGCCCGTCGCGGTCGGCTACGGCGCCGGCTCGGCAGGCAACACCTTCATCCATGTCGATGGCAGCCAGAGCGGAAGCGTCTCGAACAACCAGACGTCGGGCGATAAGTTTGCCGCCTTCCTGGGCACTCTCAAAGGGTTGTAAATCAGCAATGCTTCGGTTCGGTACGGTAGGGGCCTCACCCCTACCGTAACCAAACCAGCGACGGGATCCAACATCATGGCCAGCCTCACCATCACCGATCTTCCCAGCAGCCGTGCCCTGGACTACCAGGCCATGTCGGCCATCCGCGGCGCAGGTGCCGGTGACTGGGTCTTGTATGCCTTCATCCCCTACAGACCCCCGGTCGCCCCGATCCTGCCGGTCGTCAACTTCTACCAGAGCAACTACTTCGCCGACAACCTGACGCTGCAGACCGAGAACATCAACGTCACTAACTCCGCCCCCTCCGCCTCGATCAACGT
>JBKQSA010000011.1:0-10961 GCA_052143815.1 Steroidobacteraceae bacterium
ATGATCGCCTCCATTTGGGCGCGCTTGGACGTCCAAGCGCGCCGTTCGATCTCCGCCTCAAGCTGACCCGGTGCCCAGCCGGCGTGGCCGACGAAGATCCGCAGACTTTCCATGGGCTTGTTGCGGCTAAGCAGCTGGAGCAGCTGTTGCCGGTCCGCGCTCAAGTAGACGCCGTCACAGGCGCGGATCGAGTGCTCGGGCAGCGTGGCGGCGCGAAATAGAAACCACACGGACCCGAAGTCAACGGGTCCGCCGAAGTACACCTTGTCGCGCACCTGCGCGAGGCGCTTGAAATCGGGAAAGAGACGCGAAACAGGAATCGACATCGGCCTATTGATGATGATGCCGATCGGGCCGGGACCGAGGTTGTTCATCACGAGCACAATCGAGTCCGAGAAATTGGGATCGGGCAGGTCGTCTCGCGCGATGAGGAGGATTGCGGTTAGAGGCGTCGCTTCGGGGGCGGACGCTGGCCGCGACAACCCAGACAAGAGCAGAAGAGCGCAGAGTCCTCCTGCCACGTAGCGCTGAAGGCAGAAACCGCTTCTCACTGACGACATTCTTCTCCGTGTCCTCGCACGTCTTACCGCTATGAGAGAATTCTACGCTGTCGAAGGTACCGGTGCCCATCCGCAAATTTACGAGTCCAACGTACTTTATTTTATACCCCGATATTGCGCAATGATGCCGGCGGAGATTTGCGAATATCCAGATTCGAAAAAGATTGGTGCGTTCGGCGGCGGGCTACGCCACATGACGCGCGCAAATGACAACGTGGACTGCTGGACGGGTGAATCGTGAGTCGTTTAGGACGTGGTTGTGGCGAATAATGCGGCCGTCATCGGCCGCAATGTGAACATTTCTGTGCCTTAGTTGGAAGACCGGAATGGGCCGATTTGACCCGTTGTTTCACCCGGTGACCTACATCGACCCCTGAGCTGTCCCTAACGACGGTCCGCAATGAAGCAACGAAAACCAGTTCGCGACAAATGCCTTAGAAGAAGGTCCAAGTGATTCCAGCCGACAACAAGCTCGGATTGCCACCGGCGGCATTGAAGCGTTCGTATTCGGCACGCACCGCCCAAGAGCCAAATTTGTACTGTGCGCCGATGCCGCCAGCGCCGCTTGTATTCGTACGATTTAGTTGAAAAAGCTGAGGGCCGCACGGAATGCCGCAAGTTATCGGATTCGGATCTCCACCATTAACCGTGCTTTCGAGTCGTGCGAGACCGGCCTTTACGTAGATATCCACAAGGGGTATCGGCAGATACAAAACGCCGAATGCTGCTGCGCCTTTGATCGACGCGTCCGCAGGATACCCAAAGAGGCTACCGCTTGGATGGCCAAAGTCGACGTACGCAACTTCACCCCCTAACAGAGAGATTGGGCGGACGCCAACCATCACCTTAAAGGCGGAGTGATTTTCCTGAAAATCCTGCGCTGGAACATATCCCCCGTAGAATGACGAGGTACTGGCCTCTACTCGCGATTGACCGACTGCACCGCCGACATACAGGCCTAGCAAATCCTCGGCCACGGCATTTCCGCACGCCAGCGCTAAAAGCACTGAGGCAGCGACCATTAGCGCGGGAATATCAGCGTAAATCCTGTTCGAAAGAATAGACCGCATAAGTACACATCGTTTGTCGCGAAGCGGACACAGAGCAAAGCAATCAAACGTTTCGGGCGCCGCTTTCGTTGACTCGGCGAACCGTAGTCGGTCCCCCGCTTCTCACCGTTGATCCATCGTACGCTCCGCCGTCGATTCAAACTGTCACCTTCCTGTGAAAAATTGTTGTCGCCTGTAACGTTGTGCATGCCGGCGGCAATGTCCGCTATCCGGCAAGTATTCATTTAAGGCTAATGACGCAGATGGCCGGTCAGAGCCGTTTACGGTCGGTGCTTCTCCCATCGGCGCGTCACGGACCCCGTGCAGCCGCTTGCGACCGACGGCTTTATGGCAGCCTGCACGCCCGACCTGTCGGGAGTCACCCATGGTCCCCGCGCTACGGCTCCGTATAGCCCTTCGGAACTGGCGGAATTTCTCGGCATAGGCCCTTGAAAACTGCCCGGGCCAGGGTCACCGGCGCCTTTGATATCGCGATGGCCCATGCCGATGGAGATCACAAGGTGGCGATTGAAAAGTGCATGACGTTGGAGCCCTTGGCGCAACAGTCGTGCAAGGATAAGGCGGACATCGGCTATTAATCGGCGGTGGCCAAAGCCAGGGCGATTCGAGTCCCACAGCAACAATAGATGTTTCGTCGTCGGTTGCGCGCGAGCGTCGGCTTCTAGGGGGCGAACCTTATAGGTCGAATGTCTCAAATTGAGCCCGATGACGCCGGATGGCGCTACCGGACCCTTTTTTGCCGCTCAGGGGTATTTTCGGCCTAACCTCGGACTATCCCAACTATTCACGGCGCGAGTCCGTACCGCCGCCGCGCGCGGGCCGCGGTTCTGTGTCAGCCAATCGTTGCGGCGTAGCGCGTCACCCAAATAGGTATCGCGTGAGCGACGCTGCTCGGCCTTTGTGCGAACTGGTACGGCTTTGCACTGTATGCTCGCTCTCGGTTCCGCGAATGACAGCTATGGGGTTGGCAGTCTGATCTCCTGTATGTCCGCAGTTGGGCCGGGAAGAGCCGCTGGCGGGCGCAACGGTCAGAGGCCGTGAAGGGAGTCGGGCTCGCGTCTGACACATCATCAGGAATCGCGTTACGGCGGGATCGCTGGCTTTATGCGGGCTGGCTTGCAACTTCCCGGGGATTGCTGTGTTCTAGGTGATGACAGTCTGTTAGGAGAAGCGCGCAATGACACTGGGTGACGAGCTGAGTAAGCTCGCGGAACTGCGCTCGTCCGGTAGCCTGACGGAAGAGGAGTTCCGGCGGGCCAAGGAGCGCCTGTTGCAGTCGGATCAAGCGCGCTCTAGTGACCCGGTCGTGTCTGCCGTCAACTCCTTCAGACGCAGCCGCAACGACCGATGGTTCGGCGGGGTGTGCGGCGGCATCGCGCGATCGACCGGCATGGATGCCTGGGTATGGCGGCTAATCTTTGCAGCGCTATTCATCTGCGCGGGGGCGGGCCTGCTGTTGTATATATTACTGTGGTTTTTCGTGCCGAGCGAGTGACCTGCCCCAGTGGCGCCCGACGGACGCCGGCGACGGCTGCATCACACTGCGTGCATAGCCCTATGCTATTGCGAGCTGGCATCAGCAATATTCGAAGCAGCGGCATGGCGCGAAGCTCTCTAATAACTGGCAAGATCCACCGGCCTACTTGCCTTATTTCCCGATGGACTCGAACGGGGTCACGCCCACGTCTACTATGGTTAGTGCAATTGAAGGCAAATGGTTCCGACGGCGTAATCGTTAGCGGCAGCCTTGCGCGCAAGCCTACGGGGTGATGTACTCCTGATCTGTACCGTTTCCCGGTTTCAGAAATTCCCCCAGGGATGTTAGGAGGATTTCATGGCCGCAATCGAAGCGATTGAAGCGTCACGCAGGGTCGGCACGGATGAAGCAGCCAGGACACGACTTGTCCTCGTCGCGGCATCGTTGGGAACGGTCTTCGAATGGCGCATGTGAGTTTGCTCGGGCTGCCGAACAGGGCGTTCCGGTGCAGAAGTGGCCCAGCTCCGGACAGAACAGTCACAGCACCCGCTACGCCGCGACCGAGCACATCATTGATGCCGGCAACGTCGACAGGCTCAAGCCCAAATGGACTTTCACCGCCGCCGGTGACGTCTCCGCGACGGCGACCGTGGTCAACGAAGTCGCTTACGTCCCGGACTGGGGTGCCAAGCTCTGGACCAGTTCGCACGTCGATTAGCCGCGGTTATAGATTCGCCGTGATCGCCGTCGCGCTCTTTCAAGGCGCGCCGTGAGGGGAAATGATATGCGCATCGTAATGATCTCGGCATTTGTCGCTGCGTCGATTGTGATTCCACCCAGCATCCCAATAGCTCACGCCGATCCGCAAGAATGTCGGGACGCTACCGACCAATACAAAAAGACGATCAATGACATCTCACAGGCACTAAAGCGCTACACGTCCTGCGTCGCAGATAGCAAGGGGCACGATGACTGCAGCGCGCAGTTTCGCCGTCTGCGCAGCGCTCAAGATGACTTCAAATCCGCAGTATCTATTTACCAGAGAGACTGCAAATAAGGACATGAGGGTCCATACACCAAGATCTCAGAGAATAGGCGGGTGTGCGGTGCAGCGAGAAACGATCGCTCAACAGTGAACATAGCAGCCATGTGTTCGCTCTTAGGCAATTCTCCGCTTGTAATTAGGATTTGACGTCGTTGTGCGGTGCCTCGAAACGTTGCGCGCTGGACTGGTTCTGCTAAGCGCCGCAGAATTCATCTGAAACGCGCCAAGGACGTTCGGAAATGATGGAGTAACCTGCTAGACGCAGTGTCTTCACTACGCAATCGCCATCAAGGAAATCCAATGAGCACAACTCAAACTCACAAGCGGACCGATCTTCAGCAGCGGAGAGCTTCACCCCTTGCCACGCGAACGGACCTTGCCGAAAGTGCCACCCGGGATATCGCGGCCGGACTGAACGGCGTACTTGCGGATGTGTTCGCCCTGTACCTGAAGACGAAGAACTTCCACTGGCACATGAGTGGGCCTCATTTCCGCGATTATCACCTCCTGCTCGATGAGCAGGCCGACCAGCTCTTTGCAATGACCGACCCGATTGCGGAGCGCGTTCGCAAGATCGGGGGCTGGACATTGCGGTCGATTGGTAATATTGCGCGCACTCAGCGAGTGCTCGACAACGATGCCGAATACGTCGAGTCCCTCGACATGCTTGCGGAATTGCTGGAGGACAACAAGGCGCTCACAGCCCGGCTGCGCGAGGTGCATGGCGTCTGCGACGAGGGTCGCGATGTGGCCACGGCCAGCCTGATCGAGGTCTGGATCGACGAGACCGAGCGGCGCACCTGGTTTCTGTTCGAGGCGAGCCGTCGGGGTGATGCGACCGGTCACTGATCGGTCGCATCACATCGCTGCCATGGATCGAGCTCGAGCCAATTCAAACCGTAAGCGGCGTGCGAAAATTGGAGTACATCGATGCAAACGATGAAAGCCTTGCGCTTCGAAAAATATGGGTCGCCTTCGGTCCTCTCGCTTCAAGAGCTACCCGTGCCGCATCCCAAACCGGCAGAGGTGCTGGTGGAGCTGCATGCCTCGGCCGTCAATCCCAGTGATGTCAAAAACGTCGCCGGCGCGTTCAAGGCGACGTTGCCGCGGGTTCCGGGGCGCGACTATGCGGGCGTAGTTATTGCGGGTGACGGATGGAAGGGCAAGGAGGTTTGGGGGACCGCGCCAGGCCTGGGCGTGATCCGAGACGGAACGCACGCCCAATATCTTGTCGTCGATTTGAATTCACTATCCGAGAAACCGTCACTGCTGTCGATGGAGGAAGCGTCCTCCGTCGGAGTTGCGTATCTTGCTGCATGGTCGGCGCTGGTTCGCGCAGCAGACATCCAGGCCGGAGAAACCCTCCTAATCACGGGAGTTCTCGGAGCGGTGGGCCGGGCGGCCATCCAGATCGCACACTGGAAAGGCGCGAGAGTGATCGGCGCCGATGTTTTCGACAGACCGTCGGAAGCCGATGTGTTCGTCAACTCGAAGACCAAGGATCTCTCCGTCCAGGTTAAAGCGTTGACGGATGGAAAGGGCGCTGACCTGGTGCTCGATGCCGTTGGTGGCCCGATGTTCGAACCGTCCTTGAAGTCGCTGCGCCTCGGCGGTCGCCAGGTGGCCATTGCCAGCTTTGGTGACGGACGCGTCGAATTCAACCTGGTTGAGTTCTATCACAATCTCCTGCGTCTGATCGGCGTCGACACCCTGAAGCTCACCAGCCCTGAGATCGCGAAGATCATGGATGACCTGCGGGCGGGCTTTGAGGGGCGCCACTTGCGACCGTCGCCTATACAGACATGGATGCTGGATCAAGCCATCGACGCGTATGCGGCCGTTGAGAAGGGCGCAACGTCAAGTAAGCACGTGCTTCTACCCTGGCGAAATTAGATACACGGAGCGCATACAGACGACCCGGTGCAAAGTTACAAGGAGCATTCAATGCGACCCTTCCTCGTTTCTCTCATCGTCGGAGCAGCCGTCGGAGCCGTCTATGGGCTCATTGGGGTGCGGTCTCCGGCACCCCCTGCCATCGCGCTTCTTGGGCTTCTCGGCATGCTGGCCGGAGAGCGGGTTGTTTCCATGGTAAGACCGAACGTATTCGGGAGCAATGCGGGAGCGCCAATTGCTAGCAGCAGCATCCATACAAGCGCTGATGTGGAAGGAACCGTCAAGTACTCACCACGACCTCTTGACTCGGCCAAGCACAGGTGAACAGCAGCCGGGGGCAGCGCGCGTCGACGGTTGATAACTCTGATATTCGTGGATCGAGCGCATGGCTCGCCATCATGCCGTCATTCGTCGGGAGCTGCCTTGGACTAACATCGTGGGTCTGCCCGCAAGGGGGTGTCGGATGGCCCTTGAGGAGGATTCTCCTTTGCGCTGTGCGACCCCCAGCCGCCCGCCCAGCGGTGACCTCAAACAAGAGCCGCCATTACTTATGCTCTTCAACCGCGAGGAGGGCTTCAAATGAATTCACGGCGGGCATTACCGGCTTGCGGTTTTCCTTTTCTTCAACGCCAAAACAGCACCGGCATCCAATGATGCTGGCGAGGGCTAATTCGCCTTAATCCTCTCGTGAAAAAATATTCAGCTTGCCGGCGACTGACGCCCAAGGCTCTCAAAACGAAGGCAAGCTGAAGCGCAGGCGCGGCGCGTGTCGGATTCTACCGTCACAGAATGCGTTCCCTCGCCTACAGTCCGACCACGTCCACGCGCGCAGTCTTCGATTCCAAGTCCACAGGAGGATGAATGATGAGACATCTCGCTCCAATGAGGCCCGTCGGCAAGATTCGTGTAATAAAGTGCTCATAGCGCCCAAAGGCCGGTGAGAAAGGGCCTGCGCGAGGCGATTTTTCCCACACCACAACTCCTTGGAGGCCTGTACGCTCATCCCGCTCGCCAATCTTCCAAGATTAACCCGTGGATCCGCCCGAATTCACCGCCGTTGGAGGTGACCATGACGAGGCCGCGGCGTAGGGCGCTTCCGGCGATCATGACGTCGTAGGGGCCAATGGGTGTGCCGCGTTTGGCAAGCGCGGCACGAATGGCGGCCGTCGCGGTCGCATCTTCCGGCTCGTAGGAAATCAGGTGCAGGTCCTGTAGCAAGGAACGAATCATCGGCTCGATCTTGCGTGCGCGGGCGGGATTGAACATCAACCCGTACTCAATTTCCATCGCGGTGACCGTACAAATCGCCGTATCGCCTTTGTTCGTAGCTTTCAAGCGCGCGAGAACGGCTGGAACGCCGCGGGCAAAATCACTCACCACGGTGGTATCGAGCAAATACCTCACCCGAACGGGTCCTGTGCGGGCTCGGCGAGCTTCGCGCGATGCGACTCGAAGGGCGCAAATTTGGGATCCCCCTGCCACTGCAACACCGCCTCGGACCATTCTTGAGAGTGGGTTTCCTTCTCAATTAGCTCCTCCACCGCCTTGCGGATGAGGGCATTGCGGGTCAATTTTCGGCGCTTCGCCAAGCGCTTGAGCGCTGCCCCGATCTCGCTGTCGAGATAGATGTTGAAATTCATCTGCGATCTCTCCTCTCGGCAAAACATAACTGCGCATAGGTTATATCAAGCAGGAATTCATCGCAATGGCCGGAATCTGACGGCTGATCTTCATCGTGTTCACTTCTCCTCCACGATCGGCTTTCCACCGTAGTCAGACATGCATGGTGACTGTCTTGCTCGGCGCCATGATATATTCGACGCGCGCGGCGACAACGCCGGGAAAGATGCCCGCACGGGCACGACCCAGAGCCTGACAATTGGAATGCTGCGCGCGCATGTCATACGCGATTCCTTGGGAGATCCAGCATGGGCGTGAGTGATCGTAGGCGATATGGGATTGCGGCTCTGCTAGCGGCGGGCACACTTGTTTCAGCGGCGACTTTGGTGATTGCGCAAAACAGCAATCCGAAAGAGCGGCCGGCGGAGGAGCGTCGCCAAGGGCCCGGGCGTGGGCTTTCACACCAGGGAGCGTTCGGCACAGGCGGACAGCCCGGGCCTCATCCGATCGGGCCTTCCGTTACTACCGTAACCAGAACTGCGTATGGAGGAATGAGAACGCAACGCTCACTAGTGAGCGGCGGGCAGGTGATCGAAGCATCACGTCCGGTTCCTGGAGGCCTGATGCACGCGGTCAGGTACGGCGATGGAGTCAACGGAGTAGTCGAACGACCAACGCCACGAGGGTACACCGTTCGTACCTACGTATCCGGAGGCCGCGTGGTCGGTGCCAGGGTATTTCACGTGTATCATTGGCAACGCCGCGGGCGCAGCATTGCTTACTCACGTGTAATGCCCGCAGTGGTGTTCGCGACCTCTTATTACGCGTGGGCCGTTCGCCCATGGCCAACGCCTGTGACCTACCAATGGGGATGGCAAGACCAGCCTTGGTATGGCGCCTACGGTGCGTACTTCACGCCATATCCGACGTATACCAGTCTCGACCTTTGGATGACCGACTTTATCTTGGCGCAGAATATGCAAGTCGCCTATCAGGCAAATCAGCCTGACTCGAACCAACCTTCGGCCGAACCACCACCTCCGCCGACGTCCGTCGATCCGACGGCGACGGAATTCGGCGTGCCGCCGCCCATGGTAACGGAGGATGTTAAAGATGAACTGAACGCGCAGATCAAGGTTCAAATCCAAGAGGAACAAAATGCCGCATCGATACCGGCATCTACAAACACGCCGGACGCGGTGAAACCAGGCCATGTTCTGTTTCGCGTCGTATCATTGCTTGACGTGCCGACGGACAGGCCCAATCAGTTCTGCTCGCTGAGCGCCAATGATTACGTCAAGCGAATTGGCTTGGATGCTGATGACGGCACGGTGCCTATGCAGGTGAGGCTCAGTATTCCCTCGGATTGCCCCGAGGGGATTGTCGTGCATGTGGCGCTCAATGATCTGATGGTCATGGACGGCGAACAGAAAGCCCAGGTTTTGGATGCCATGCAAGCGGCTTCCAAGAGCATGCATTCGAAAGAACTGCCGCAAGCACCCGACACGAAGCCGATCCTGGTTGCTGCTGGTCAGGCGACGCCGGATCCGACCGCAGTCAGAACTTTGAATTCGATGTAATCGAAAAAACCCCGCCCGAGCGGCGATGAAGCAGGGGATCGATACGGCGTGCTTCGACGAGCGCAATGCCTGCCCGCCGGCATCTAGGATTATAGTCCTCCGTACCCCGCCGAGGACGGCAACATCAACGATGCTAAGATGCGGGGCGGTTCCGACAATATCACCGCGAACTTCGGATTCGGGAGATTTTCGCATGATCGGCGAAACCATCGAGCACTACCGCATATTGGAATTGGTAGGGCGCGGGGGAATGGGAAGCGTCTACAGAGCGATCGACATCAACCTCGACCGTGCGGTAGCGGTGAAGATCCTCAATGCCGAAATACGCAACGACGCGGACTTCATCGAGAGGTTTCGTCACGAGGCTCGCGTTCAGGCCGGCCTAAATCATCCCAATATCGCAACGCTGTTCGACTTTCTCATCTGGCGTGACTCTCCGGTAGCGGTGATGGAGTTCATTGAGGGCGAGACACTGCAAGCGATGATCGCGCGTCGCGGCCCCGTACCAGCGCACATAAGCTTGCCTCTGTTCAAACAAGCGCTGATTGGCGTTGCGGCCGGTCATCGGCGCGGTATCATCCATCGCGATCTGAAGCCGGCAAATCTGATGGTCAATATTGAAGGGATCATCAAGATCACGGATTTCGGCATTGCAAAAATACAAAACTCCTCGGGACTCACCAAGGTCAGTACCAGGATCGGCAGCGCATCCTACATGGCACCGGAGCAGATTCAGGGGCTCCCGGTCGACATCCGCACCGACATTTACGCGCTGGGCATCACTCTCTACGAGTTGCTCGCAGGCAGACCGCCATTTCTATCGAGGGTTCTGTTCGAACTCGAGATGGCGCATGTGCACGACATACCCGTTCCCCCGACGGCGCATTATCCTCATATTCCTCAAGCTGCTGTCGATGCCACGATGCGAGCGCTTGCGAAAGATCCGAATGATCGCTTTGGCAGCGTTGAAGAGTTCTTGCGCGCACTGCCGGATCTTTACGGGGTGCCATATGTAGGCTCGACTGCGGCAGACTCCGCATTACCGGGAGTCACACAGCCGGTGGCTGCACTGCACTCGCCTGCGGCGGCCTCGGTTTACCAAGCGCAGAGCACCAATGATCCCGCGGCATCATCGATACCGACCGCAGGGGTGCAAACCAAATTACGAATTTCGCAGACCGCCGAGTCCGTGGATCGAGGGCCGGCCAAGAAGGCGCCGATCGCGGCGGCGAGTGCTTTCGTGGTGGTGCTCGCGGCCGCCGCGTTCATTTGGTTTCGGGAAAATCCGCGGATGGATACCAACCTCCCGCTTGCAAAAGTGTCACATCCGCCGACGACAGAGGTGTCGAACGCGATATCAACGCCTCTTCGGACTGCGACGGAAGCTCAAAATCAGACAGTCGAACAGCGCCCGTCGCCTCTCCCTATCGAGCTAGATCCACCGAAACTACCTCCTCCTCAGACTTCGCCCACGCGCACCGCGCGCGAACGTTCTGCCGTGCCGCCGCCGGTTCGGGTAGCGATGTCAGGATCCGTCAATTTTTCCGGTTTGTGGACCGGCGGAGCTTCGGATACCGCGGGACACGAAAAACTTCGCATCGTCGGTCTGAAAATTAAGCAAGTTGGCGAGGACATTTCCGGAACGCTAACCTATCAGGCGGACTCCGACGGTGGGGGTACTTGTGATCTCATCCGGGGAAGCAAGTACCAAACAAC
>JBKQSA010000012.1:0-51549 GCA_052143815.1 Steroidobacteraceae bacterium
CCAAGCCAACCCTTCGGGACCGGCCAGATTTCGCTTCATCCATCGTTGTCGCCTCCTCATTGGGTCTTGACCCAACCACGTCGGCTCCGCCTCGGCTGAAGCGAAATCTGACGCGGTCGCGGCCACGCGGAATACTCAGACAGGCTCCTAAACCCGCGACCCGTAGCGGTGGGGATGCTCTTTGTGCGTCTGGGCGCTATTCTTGTAACCATGGGTTCGTACACTGTCCGTTGCGCTTCTTGGCTAATGCTTGCCGTTGCGCTCGCCGGATGCGTGGTCGTACCCGACCAGCGACATTACCCGGGCGGCGTGGTGATGGTGGCTCCGCCGCCGCCCCGCGAGGAAGTGATCGGCGTTCCGCCGGTGCCGGGCTACGTATGGATGGGCGGATATTGGGGCTGGGTGGGTGACCGGCACGAGTGGGTTCCGGGGCATTGGGCGGCGCCGCGGCCGGGAAGGCATTGGGTAGGCCACCAGTGGGTCAGGCAGGGCGACGGCTGGCGCATGAGAGAGGGGCATTGGGAGCGGGGCTAGCGCGATTGCGGCCAGGGCGCGGCTCCATGCATGTCGCGGAGCCGCTGATCGTTGCCGGCATCAAACCAATGCTCAATGAGGCGGAACGAAATGGATTGATTCGGAGGCAACAGCGGCACGCCGGCGGCGATGTCGGACCGAGTGAACCACCGGGCGTCTTCGAGTTCCTCGTCGTGCAGGTGCACCAGCTGCGTAACGGCATGCGCAGTAAAGCCCAGCATCAGCGACGCCGGAAACGGCCATGGCTGCGAAGAGTGATACTCGATGGCGTCGACGTGGACCCCCGTCTCCTCCAGTACTTCGCGAGCCACCGCGTCCTCCAGCGATTCTCCGGGTTCGACAAAGCCGGCGATGGTGGAATAACGTCCGACGGGCCAAGACGCCTGGCGACCCAGCAGTGCGCGCTCGCCGTCGCTGACCAATACGATGATGGCGGGATCCAAGCGCGGAAACTGTTCATGCCGGCACGAGGGACTGGTACAGACGAGGACATGGCCGCTCTTTGCGGCAACCGTTTTGGCGCCGCAGGTCCCGCAAAATCGATGTCTGCGCCGCCACGAAATCATTGCCCGAGCGTATCCAAGCAGGCCCGCTTGTTCGGCCGGCAGCAGCGATGCGACCAAGCGCAGATCCTCGAATCGCGCGCCCTTCAATAATTGCGGCGGTTCGATGGATTCGATCTCATACGCAAAGATGCTCGCATCGTTGACTCGGCCCAATAGAATCAGGTCATCGACGCTGCGTCGCTCCTGCGGAATCTCGTCGATTCCGACGAACGCCGCCCGTGGTTCGTTGCCATCGGCAATGAGGCTGCGCGAATTCCACACCGGGACCACGCGGCTGTTCGCATCGGCCAGGGCACTCGCGAACCACGCGGCGTCCTGGCGCAGGTGAGCGGCGCGATCCAAGTACGGACCCGCAAATACGTTCCTGGTCTGCATCCATTGATTCTAGCAGGACGCCGGCATGCCGACCTCCGATGCAGCGGTACAGGCCGACGCTTCGCAATTGCCGCAGGTGAGCCGTCGTTTTGACAGTAGATCCCGCAAACGCACGCCGCCGCACACGCTGCATCGTGCAACGCCCAATTCGTCATGACGGGATAGCGCCAGCAAGAGGAACCAAGCGTGCTCGAACGAGATGCTCGCGGGCGCATGCAATTCGAGGTACGCCTCATAGGCTTGGCACAGCAGCGTTCCCGATTCAAACGAGCCGACTCGATAACGCGACTCGAGCTCGAGATCCGACCCGCACAGTAATCCGTACACGACGAACAAGCTTGCCAGCTGCGCGCCATGGAAATTCAATTCCGCGTTCCTGAAGAAGAATGCCGCTTGCCGCGGTGATTTGCCGCGGTGCCGGAGCACCCGCCTCGCGTCGTGATTCATGACGTAGCTGCGGTACAGCTTGGTATTGTGTTCAGGTCTCACAGAAATGCACGGTGCAACCTGAGGCTGCCCGGCCAATCCCTGGAGGACCCCTAAGCCTAGTCTGGTAGGACAAATCGCCGCTGGCTGGAACGCAGAGGTGGAAGGCGTTTGCCGGCCAATTTCAGGTGCTGACGGCCGCAAAGTCATCCGCCCGAAGCGGTCGGCCGTCGCCTACGGTAAGCTCAGATAGAGCGTGGGGGTGTCTTACCGTCCTTTCTTCCAAGGTAGGCCATGATCTGTCCCTGAGCCTTTGCGTCTTTGGCATCGATCTGGCGTCGTGTAAGCCCGAAGACTTCAGGTTGTGGAGCTAGGCCCGAACCGGTTTGTTGCCATTCATAGAGCGCTTTGTTGTACAGCGCATGCCTTACGCAGTAACGGATTGCTTCCTGGTGCGGCGGATCACGGAAATTGTTCGCCTTAGCATCGTCGATACGCCACCAAGCTGCCATCAACCAGTGGTGATAGGCGAACTCATACTGAGCGGTTAAGTGATATTGGTTCGCATGAGTTTCCAGACCGTGGTACTCGTCATTATTCTTAGCGGGCACGCGGGCATCACCCACAGGCGGTCTATGCTCACCCCAGGGGTAACTTTCTCTCATGGATGGAAAAGCGGCAGACAGAGTCCGGCCACTGTAGTGCTGCTTCATAAAGCGATCAGCGAGTTCGTCGTATTCCGGCTTCCAATCGAAATCCATGTCATGCCTTTCCAAGGTTATCGAAGCCACATTTTCACTGCTATCGCTATGGCCGCAATTGCAATAAGAATAATCACAGACCGAATCCCATGTATTGAGGTCAGCAGTTGCTCATATGCCAGCTTGATTGCCGCCTCACGTTCCGGAGATCCGTGGATAGCGATATCTCCCTTCGCATACACTGATGCGGGGCGGTCCCGACGATCATCAAATTCGCTCGCGACTCTGCTGGAAGCGAGCGTTGGACGTACGATTACCTCACGAACGTCGAACGACCACTCAAGCTCAATGCGCTCACCGAGCGTAATATTTTTCGCATGTTTCCCGGGATACTGATCCCCCCAGTAAGGCAGTGTCTCCACTGGATTCGTGATCGACCCACCGCCCTCGAAAAAAACGGGCTTCGCCAATACGACAATAAGGTCCCTGGGTGTGGCTGCTGCTCGCGCCTCTTCAACAACCTGTGCGATAGCAGTCTGCGATAAGCCCACGCGGAGACCAAATCCAAAGGAATTGTAGAAGCCGTGCTTGTGGCCTTGGAGAGCCACGTTGATCATGGCTTTGTTTTGGGAACTAAGTGAGCTTAAGACTACGTCAAGCACGTATGCCTTCTCAGCCCCAAGCGGTCGATAGGCGGTCGCTGTGACCCCGTGGAGATAGAAGTGCGCAACCCCGGTTCCAGTAGGGACGGACTTGAACACATTGAGATTCTTAATTTGAATCGTGTCCCGGGTCGGCTCCGAATATCTGCGCTCCTTTCCCTCGGCATCCGTCTCAATGTAGCCGTCCGATGTTGCGACAACATTGAGTAAGCGTCCAAGGCCGATGTCCGCAAGTTGCTTCTTCTCCTCTTCCACAGTAGACACGGATCACCCTTTGGGCCGATACACTAGCACGCAGTGTACCCGTGCTGCGCCAACCATCCAATCCGGAGACAACGCCACACAGTGGTCCAGCTCCGAATCCTCGGCATCTTCGCGCTCCGACGCAGCCGCGACGGCCCATTAACCCAGCGGATAAACGCTTGCTTCAAATGCCAGTAGAAGCAGTTGTCGCTGCCCTCGCAGCGCGTGCCGCCTTGTACGCCTTCCACTCCGGGGTTGCATCCTGGGCCGCGACTAGCCTCTGTAACTCCTCGCGAGACTCATCGCCGCGTGTATTGCAGAGGGCTTGCCCCTCGGGAGTGTTCCACGCGGCATGATGCAGAACGTCTAGCTCGGGATCGTTGTCGTAAATCATAGCGGCTCAACCGAAATGGACGGCGAGTATCGATGATATGCAGCTTCCGTCACTGTGATGCGCCTATCGAATCCGTGCTGTCGGATCAGACAGCACTTTGCGATGAACATTCGCGAATCTCTTACCATGCGACTCGCCTCATATCTGTGTTCGGGAGTATCCGTAGGTTGCTAACTTCAGCTGCGAATGAGGAAGCGTTACGCCTGTAGCGACAGTTATTCAGATACGATCGCGACTGCGACATCATCATGAAAAGTACCGGACGGCAATCGCACGCAGTTCGCAAGAGCATTGGCAGCTTCCGCGACCGTCCCCCGCTTGGCGAGAGTGCAAATGCGATCCAATGGCGCGTACTTGAACAGCCCGTCGCTCCCAAGGAGTACGCGATTTCCGAGGCGTTCTGCTTCAAATTGAACAGGCAATGCTTCGCCAGAGCCGAGCAACGGCTTTCGACGCTGGCGGGCCGTCAAGTCGGTCATCTGTCCTGACAGGGAAATGAGCCATGCCGAGGAATCGCCAATGCTTGCACCGATGATGTGCCTGCTAGTGACGAAGGCAACGATTCCTGTCGTCTGGCCGCTCAACGGGCGAGCGGATAACTCATCATCAAACGTGCAGAGCGCGTCGAACCAATCCGTTGAGGCAGCCTTCTCCGTCAGTCCGGAAACAAACTCGATCAGCCGTTCGGCGGCGACAGCCCCGTTGCCGGTACCACCCGCCCCGTCCGCCAAGGCAACCAAGTAGCCGCCCGAAGTGGGGATCGCGATTGCGCGATCTTGCCCGGATATCGGCAGCACGTTGACAGCGGCTTCCATAGATGTCCTCGCGTGGGGCCTACGGCATGATTCTTCTTCGCCTTCGAGAGGCTCACAAACCCTCATTAGTTACTACCCGATTCCCCGATCCATCGGGCCGCGTCCTTGTTATGACATGTGCTGCGAGTAGCTCTTTGGGACCGGGATACCAGATATCCCGAGGGTCTACACTCAAAGCTTTGCGAATGAAGGTCTCGTCAACCCCGCTTGCAGCCAAGTAACTAGAATACTTTTCATTCTCACATTCGGTGTACCAGACAACTTTCTGGCACGCGTGAAAACCTAGGCGGGCGCCTGGAAGCAGTATGCGCTCGCGACCAGCGATGAAGGAATACGTGCAGGCACTGGAGCATTCTGTAGCGACACCGGTCTCTAGCCCATTCTGCTGAATATCGCGCCCAATTCGCATCGCCTCGTCAACGTCTCCACCGGGGCTTTCGAATACGACAATTCGAACTGAGCGGGTAGCGGCGAGTGATTGTTCAACCGCCTCGGCAATTCCCTGGGTGAACTCTCCCCTGACGATCAACACTCGCCGGTCGGAGGTTACGTGCCACAGCGGTCCCCGGATCATCTTGGCCCCCTGCGACAGAGCGACTGGGACCGCGGGGAGCTGCGCTACGGAGCAGAAAAAAATCAACGGCACCGCGGTTACCAGGACAACGATTTGACCGAATTCTGATAGGTTGGCGGTTAATACACCGCCGGCGCGCTTGGCTCCAACCAGACTGAAATAAGCGCCCCATCCAGCCAATAGAAGACACAAGAACGGAACGATCGAGAGAACAGCAAACAACAAGGACCCAGAGGCGGAAGCCATGAGCGTTCCATCCCGTCGGTCACACTCATATAATGAGACACACAGCGTGCCGACGGACGCGGCGTAGAGGACAAACACCATTCCGGCTGGATACCCTCCTGCTAGGAAGCGCCGCAACACTGAAGGTGAGTTTTTTGGGGATGACGGTGGCATTCGTAGAGTACCTTGCAACTGGCTCTCGATCACCGGCCCGATCGCCGCGCCTTAAGCCTCCGTGGAGAAGCTTGCGGATTAATAGGCCCTCGCCTGAGGGCCTCCCGCCGTCGCTCGTACTGTACGACGAAGGTTGCTGCGCGCTTGTGTAGGAGACGATAGTTTTCGACGGCGCGATCAAGCATGCGAATGCACTCGTGTTCGAGACCGATAGCCAACGGCACGCCAGACGATAAATGCTTGAGTTCGTTTCTCGTCTTGTTCTTCAGATCTTTGAACACTTTATCGCCTGGATCATTTCCCCAGAGCGCGACATGCAGTTGACGCGCCCCATTAGAGCGGCGGTCCAATGCCGGCGTAAAACCGGACGCAGCCGCAATTTTTCCTAGGATCTCTTCGGCTGCTGCGGCTAGTGTGATTATGGAGATGTGTTCGCGATCTTCTATGAACAGTGCGATCGAAAGCCGCAGTTGAGAGATTGCGATTTCAAACTTTGTAAGCACAACAGTTACTGCCGTGAAGCTGGGCTGTCAACGAAGTGACTTCGCTGTGTTGGTTGAGTCCGTACACACCAGCGCCAACCGCGAGCACCGCCACGACGAATGTAGCTATCGGCCATGCCTTGCTGTTCATAGAAAACTCCCTGTAAATGGGCTCAATAACGATAGCGCGGCCACCGCACAGGTGCTCGCGCAAGCCGTCACGGGGAAGCCGCTTCCACATGTGACGCACATCTCGATATCGGGATATGACAAACGCAGCGCGCCAGCCGGTATAATCGCGGCTCGTACCAGGGAGGGTTTACTCCACATGCTCATTCTCACCCGCCGCATTGGCGAGACCGTCACCATAGGTCAGGACATTACCGTCACGGTGCTCGGGATCAAGGGCCAGCAAGTCCGCGTTGGCATCGGTGCGCCCAAGGATGTGCCCGTGCATCGCGAGGAAATCTACGAGCGGATCAAGGGGGAAACGGATAGTCGAGCCTGACAGTTCTCATTTATGAGCGCTCGGGAGCCGGGCCGGGGGCTTGTCGGTTGCAACCGTGATGCTTGTCATATCGCTTGATGCGCTCGCGCTGGCAGCATGGCAACCCATTAGGGAGGCTTCCATGAAACCCAGTTATTTTTTGATTTTCTTGGCCTCGTTGAGCACCACAGGCTGCGCCGGTATGGCCGACGTGCTGGCAGGTGCGGCGGCGGGTAGCGCGCCTATATGTCCGAACCGTCCGATGACCGTTACACAAGTAGCCTGCGATAGTGGCACTTGCGCGGCATACACCGTCCCGCCGCCGCACGTCGCCGGTTGCCCATATTAGCCCGCCATGTCGTACAAACACGAATCGTGGCTAATGATCTTGATTCAACCACTGATTGGCGGCGCCGTTGTATTCGGATTTCTCTACGGCCTGGTACACCTTATCAAATGGATGTGGACGCACTGAGCGAGCCGAAGCCGTCTGCGTATCTCGGGCCGCCTTCGGGCGGCTTTTTTCATTTGGTGCACAAACTCGCACGCCGCCCCGGAAGCCGGGATAATAGGGCCGTTGATTGTCAAAAGGAGCTTTGCCGAGTATATGATTTTTCAATGCCCAAAGTGCCGTAGGGTTTTCATGGCGGCCACAGCCACGGTTGCTGTTTGCTGCGGGTTTCTCGCGTCTCACCTGGACGACGAACCCGTGCATATCTACCCGCAACAAATCGTTATGCGCCCGACGGTAATTTCGACTAGCAGCAATTCTACGTGGGGCACTGGATCGGGGCCGCGCACCGGATAGGATCACGCGGCGACGGTTAGCGGCGGCTCAACCGGCGCCAATCCTTGAACCCAACGTGCATAGGCACGCCCGGCGCCGCGTCAGCGACAACGCAATCGGGGCCAACACGCCCGACCTCCACCAACGCCACGTGATTCGCTGCGATATCGAGCATTCGTCCGTCGAACGCGTCGCCGTTGATCTTGCCGGGGGTCAAGTCCGGGCGGTAACGGTACCCGCAAGAAATCTCACGCTTCGAGCCGTCGCGGATGCGCGCGATAGCGTCGCCGTCCCGCCACGATATACGGAGCCCGCCACCGGCAATTGCTGACGGTGCCGACCACGAGCCACTTTTGCGGATCGCTCGCGCTCACAGCCACGTGCTGCGACATGAGGGGCATGTTCTCGAACGAAGGAACGGCGGCCCGGAGTGCGGCGGCGTCGGAAAAATATCCGGGGCTCCCGGAGCAAGCACACTTGTCCGGCATTCAATTCCAGCGCCGGATGGGCCTGGGTCCCACAAAGCGCCAGGTGTCGTTTCTGGAGTGTGATGTTTCCCCTATACGGATCACTAAAAGGGGATAGCTGAGGTCTCCGGAGTCACCTTAAGGGGATAGCGGCTGTTCAACCAAACACGTTTTGATGACGACGGAATAGGTGTCCAGCTCTCGACACACTACGTATAGAAGATGTCGAGCAGCGGTTATGGTTAACTTTTCCAAGAAACTCGACACGTTTGCCGGAGCCTCCCCCACGGGTAAGAGGTGAGTTCTCAACACGTATCTCCCTACCGGTAGGGCACGTTCCCTATATAGAGGGTTCATCGGAACCAGCGGCTAAGGGCGGTGGTACGGCGGTACCGATCTTTCTCATGTCGACTAAGAAATCCTTAGTATCCACATCAGGTTGCAGGTTGTACCGTTGCTTGCATGGAGAAATTGCACAGCGATCGTATCGAGGAAGCTCGCACTCTCATAATGCGGGCTCAATGGATGGCGGTTTGCAGTGCTGCGGCAACTACATCGGAGATAACTAACAAGGATCCTGCCATAGAAATCACGCTGTTGTACATCTCCGAAATACTAGGTCAGGTTGCAGATGATCTCGATCCTGCCAATCTGCTTGGACCCCGACAGTCACCTTCACCTGCCTGATCATTGCAGCGACTTGTCCCACTTTTCTAAATGCTGTTGTATCCGCGTAGCGGAAACACTTTTGAAGGCAAACCAAAACGCTGGTATCCATAGGAGGAGGGCCCATTTCCAACTTGTAAACCACCACAAAATACCGGAAAAAATGAGAGCCCACCAAAATGCATTGGCCCATTGCAAGGCTGCGGAAGCAAACTCCGGCGCCTTATGCCCTTGAGAGTGTGCGTACTGCGCAAAATGTCTGAACAAACCCATCAGTTTTTACTGAGGAGCCCGTGGAGTTGTGCATTGATAGGCGACCGTAACCCGCCATGCGATGCAGCTTCCGTATCCATTTACCGCGACGCAGCTTGATTCACTGCTCCCAAATGCTTCAGCGTTTGAGTATCCCCAAGCAGCACAGCGAGCCGTGGCGGTGTGAATTGCCGCGTCATAGTTCACGACCGGCTTTTGAAACATGCCGTATTGATAGGCAAGCTTTACGACGCCATCAGATCTGCTACCACCAACGGGTACCAAAGTTTCGGTCGTTGCGCAGGCAGATAGAGCAAGCGACGCAACTACGATTAGAGATTTCATTTGAACGTCCTTATTTCGGGAGTTCGACCATATCTCTTTGAGCTAGTTGAACAATGTGATCAATCGCTAGGCTGCAGCGAAACGATTGATGTGGTACAGAACGATGTGACCTGCTTCACGTCTTTTCCCGCAATTCTCAAGGTTTGCAAGGGGTCAAGGTTGTTGGCCCAGCCCAGAAGATGTATTCACAATAGAGCAATCGAGAGAGAGCTTGGTTCGCAATAACCCACTCTCAGCCCGATTTTTGCTCACTAACAGGCAATGACCGCAGTTCGACCAGAAGATGTATTCACAATAGAGCAATTGGCGAAGAATTCGTACTAATCTTTATTTCATATCCCGTTGCCGCTTTCACCTGGTTGATCATCGCAGTGACATCTATGGCCGCATCTGTCCTGAATCCGTCATGTTCAGTGAAATATTTACGATTTTGTCGCTCAAGCTCTACCTTGATCGCATCGAGAACCCTTCGTTCCAGGATGAAATACAGGTGCCACTTATCTCGTCCCGTGCGAAAATCCATCTTCAACTTACGCTGAAGAATGCGCCAGGCAATCCGAACTGCACTTCGCAAAGTACGAATGTCGCGGTCGTCTTGAAGTCGCTTCATTGCGATGGTGGCCTCAACGAATGACAGCCCAAAATCCGTCATGTGGCGAAACGCTGCTGAATATGAGTTTGCCGTCAGCCGCGCTCCGTTGAATAGCGAAGTGACCAGATTCTTGGAATCGTCATACGGTAGACCCGTCAGCTCCATCACCTTGCGACGGTACTTCTCGCGGTCGTCCAGATAGTCTTGAATCGGTCCCTGCAGCAGTTGCAGCATACCGGCCTTGTTGGCGGTCTGGAGAAGCAGCGTTGGAGCACAGGCTTCTATGTCGTAATCATATGGCAGGCCGTGCTTGGCCCAAAACGCTTGTTTTGCTGACTTCCTAATATTCTGAAGATCGTGCCAAAGCCGCTTGGATTTGTCCCTGTACGTGAACTTCAGCGCGGCGAGTTCATCTGAATGCTTCAGGGCCCTGCGATCAGCCACTAGTACGGGATCAGATGTATTCACAATAGAGCAATTGGATGCCTTGGCGTGATTTATTACTTTATCGCTGCCACCCTTTTTCAGACGATATTTGTAGAACTGCTTGCCAGGAATGTACTTGTCCTCGCGCTCAAGCAACTGCGCTCGCAAGTAGTCGCCAACTCGATTTCCCACTGGACCAAAAACGTTTTCCAGGGTTTGCTTAGGGAGAGGTCGAGCGTACTTTTCGCTCAGTTCATCTGAAGACCATTCAAGAACTTTCTCTACGCGAGCGCGAACGCGTTTGTCGCGGAAGTTGGGTCGTTTGCGGAGTACAAGAGAGGTCATTCTTCAACGAACTGCCGTTTCTTGATGTCCCAGGACTCACCCTCTTGCACATAGAACGTCCAGTTACCGTGCGATGCGATTTCCTTTCCGGGGTAGAAGGGTTGCCATTCCCGCGGGATAAGCTTCTCAATCTGCTCATCAGTCATTCGGACAAGCTCGTCGTGCGCGTAGGTCTTCTTCATGAGTCACACTCTGTTGATTTGGCTCGTATCCCATTATTGACCGCAGCGCCCACAGATGACACTGCGCGAATCAGACGCAGTTCTCATTTGACGGACAGAAGACACGCTGAATAGTAGAATTAGAAGATGAATACCCGGCAAGGTACGGCAATCGGGATCGCAGCTGGAATCGGCACTACAATCCTGAGTCTCGCCCTCCCACATTTTTTCCCCGCTCTCTCCTCGACAGCGCTGAACCTCATGGGGGTAACCGGCGTCGCTCTACTCGTAGGATCAATTGTCAGCCTGCTATTGCCCAATATCCTTTCGCGATCATCTAAGAGCTCACCGCTAGAGATCATCTTTGATCGGAATAATCCTGACGGCAAATTTTGGTCAATAGAAATCGCAGTGGATGAAAGCAATAATGGTCCTCAGGTTCGTTATTGGGAATATCGAGCCGGCATCAAAAACACATCCCAAAGAACCGTTCGAAACGTATCTGTTACTACGGAATGGATTCGCAAGGCTAAGGGACTTCCACACCAAGAAGCAGTGAATCAGGAGTTCAAGAGATTTCGGACGACGACGTGTGATCTTAAACCGGGATGCCAGGAAATGGTAACGATCCACCGCTGGTGGTATCCGGCAAGGCAGCCAGGTAATTTCGCAGGCGAAAGCGTGCTGGCGTATGGGACCCTCGCAGTGACTGGGAGCGCAGACGACGTGCTGCCAACGGTAAGGCATTTCAAATTTAATCCAGAATTGGAGCCTATGATATTTGACTGGGTGGGCAGCTCCTAGATAGTCGACAAGGCGCAGGTGAATGTAACATCGCATGTGCACAGCAATGGACGAACATACGATAGAGGAAATCGGTGGTCTCCAACAGAGGAAATCCTGCATACACATCGAGGCGGCGTGAATCCAATCTACATTCTGACCATCAAAACAAAAGGTCGCGGCTTTACCCGCAAGAACCTTATGATCACGCTTACCCATCGATTTCCGAGTCCGTACATCGTGAAACAGGAAGGCCAGTTGATTCTTCACCTCTACAATCATGAAGATGACAAGGATGTAGCATCGAGAATTGAATCCTTTGTTGAGTACATCACCCAACATATCCCATCCACCATGGTCATCCTCCACAAACAGAGTCCGACCCGTCAATACAACAAGGTGTTCCTCGATCACACCTTGGAATGGAAGAAGGTCGACTAGACAATAGTTCGATCAAAAAATAATCCTGAGTGACTCCGACAAGTAGCTGTGGTGAGAAATTGATTTCACCACAACTTAAAAGGAAATCTCCAATGACACTTTCAATCGACCAACAAAGTTCGCTGGTAACCCGTATCAACCGCGTATCACCAGATTGAGCAGCGGCTTGGTCATCATCACAAAACTTGAAGCCGCGCACCGGCAACTAACTGCCGCGATTCGGATGTACTTTGACGATAATGACGTGGCTGCGATTCACACACTGGCGTGCGCTGCGCGCGAGATCTACGAGAAGCACTGCGTGGCGCAAGGTGTTGAGCGGATGTTCGAGCAGATCGAAGCAGCCAATCCTGAGCGAAACCGAAAGCAACTGTGGGCCATTCTCAATGGCCCGCGAAACTTCCTGAAGCATCCGGAGGAGTCGATGGATCTATCGGCTCGACTTGAACTCGATGATGGCATGAACAATGCCATGATTTGGGTTGCGTGCCATGACTGCGCGACGCTATGTCAGGAGGGGCAACCGCCCGAGGTATCCGCTTACATCCTCTGGTTCCTCGGCACGCAAGTCCCGCGCGACGCAAGAGATAACGCCGACGCCGAACGGGCTGAGCAAATTCTTGGAGACCTTGAGAGGCGCTATCCCGGATTGCGCGAGGCCGCGCCATCAGAGCAAAAGCGCATCGGCAAAAAGATGGTGCAAGACGCGCGAGATCTGGCGCGTCAAAAACAATTGTAGCGGAGGCACGCTTCGCGCGTTTCCGACGGTTTCAGTCCGCGACCAGCAGACCGATCGCGGCCATTAAGTTGGCCCGCGCGATCCATTGGCCTTCTGGCTCGCCTTGTACAGCAGCCCGCCCTTCAGTTCAGCACGGCGGCGCTCGTATCAGTTTATTTTCGAATCTTCGCCAGCGCCTTATCGAAGTCCTTCACGTACGAAGGCCATTTCAGCTTCGCAGCTTCCATCGTGAACTGCGTTTCTCTGGCAACAATACCTCCCTTCATCATCGGCCAGCCAGAATTCTCGATGTGATAGGTGACGGTTTCATCGTCATTCACTTCGAGCCATTCTTCATTGGCGTTTGTCTCACGAGGAAGAATTCGTACTGACATCTGAACAGCGTACTGGTTTTGAGATCGAGAAACAGCCGCTGCTTTTTCGTGCTTTCCGATTTCAATGGATAAATAACTTTGTCAAGCAGCAATAAGGCCGCATTACAAAGGAGAAAGAAAATGCCCAACAAAATCGACGCTAAGTATGTCAAAGAAGTCGAGGAGCTTTTCGGCGCCCTCATCGCCAGGGTTGAGGGAACGATGCTGGTTTCTGACAGTGGACAGATCCTTCTGAGATCAATGCAGCGCAACGTTGCCGCTAACTTTTACAAAAAAGAGAAGCAGTCATGAGCAAGAAACTACCAAGATCATTACCCAGGAACGATTTTCTCGATGATCTTCTGATACATGAAGCGATAGTTTTCCCAGATCAAAAGAACACGCTTTCACGTTGGTTCAAGAAGCATCTCGCACATGCTTGGGATGTCGAGGCTCTGACTGATGAGGAAGCGTCAACGGTCATCAAGTACCTACGACGCAACAAGCGCAAAATCGCTGCGGTGATCTTCGAATTTAAGACTACGAAAAAGCAGTCGTGATCAAGCTGCCTTCAGCGCAAGCAAGACTCGATCTGATGAATCGCATGACTGGATCTTTTACGCGACTTTGCCGACGGCCAAATCGCCGATCGGCGTAATGTTAGGAAGCTGCTGCACGAGTGAACGTGTTTTTGACGCGAACTGACTTGATGAAGTAGGGAATCCAAATCGCAGCGCTTCCTATGGATCGAACAAGACCACCAACTACCTGTTGATCGGATTGTCCTGCTGCGAGCGGGATACTATTCATAAGTATCAGATCGATAGTTTGAATGACGAGATTGATTGCCAGCCAGAAAATGAATAACTGAGGTACTCGAGGGGACTTGCGAAAAAAGAAGTATCCCAACCAAAGCGTAAAGATAAATAACAGGATAGTAGACGCGGCCTCAAAAAGGATCGTTGGTACCCACATTGGATGGTAGTTCTCTGAAGTCGGATCCGACAGGATTCTCCATACGTTTGGTTCTAGCGCAGGCATGATATCTCGAAAGAACCGGATGCCCTGCAGAATTGGCGAAATTGCGAGCCCAATTGCAGGTAGGATTAGCCATCCTCCAATCCCGGCGGGTTCGATACCCTTCTTTGTTCTTGTTTGTTCTTCGGGGATAGGTGCCGCCGCGCTCACTGGATCTTCCGTGCTCGCCGAGACTAGGTGATTGCTATCCTCTTGATCCCGCCGACGATAACCACCCCAACGCTCAGAGATATTCCGCATGTCAAACCCAGAGACCGCATAAATTCCGCGGGCAATAAATGATCCGATGGCCGACCGGGTCCTTTTGACTATCAACAGCAAAACAATTACGAGAACGACGGTCGACAGCACCCCAATGACGATCATGTGATGTCTGTCCGCGTCCTTAACTGCTCGATCTTCTTCTCGATATTTTTCGATGAGGGTGGTTGCTTCTAACGCACAAGACGCAGCGTCGTCCTTTCGCGCCCAACAAATTTCCCGGCAGTCCGTATTTGCCTTAACGTCATTCGGAAAAGCGGCCGTGCACTGTGATTCGACTTCAAGAGCGCGTACTCCCGCGGCTTTCTGCTCCGCCATGCAAACGTCAAGCGGGATGGAAGACTCGTATTTTCTGCAAACCTCTTCATCTGTAACCTGCCAACTCCCTTCCGACGCCTGCGCCGTGCCGCATATCAGGAAAAACGCCAGAAGAGGTATCCGCCGCATAGCTGACGATCCGCCGATGTGTGTTAGTTGCTGCCTACGTATTCGCCAGAGGGGGTCAGAACGCAATGGTTGCCGGTAACATACGTCCCATCCGGGCTGAGAATTACTCTTCCGCCGCCGGAATGTCATGTGCCGTCTGGGGTCAACTGCGGTGGGCTAGGACTTGCGGGCACGTATCCGCCGTCAGGCGTGAGAGCGCATTGAGCACCGCCTCCAATATAGGTCCCGTTAGGGCATAAAGCACGCGCGCGATATTCGACATTGCCGTACAAGCGGATCTGTCCGTCTTTGGTTAACTTCACGGCGCTACCGCCTCAATCTGACCGCCGTTGACGATCACCTTTCGGATCTCGCAGGTGAATGACTGACCCTGTCCCATAGAACCTTTATCCGATTCGCATTCAGCGAACGTGCGGTAGACTGCGATAGCGGCGGTGTGCCCGCCGAAAGTGCACTCGCCATGGCAGTGCAGAACCAAGACCCAAAACAGAATTGAGGAACTCATATGTCACTAAATTGCCCTTATTGGGGTAGACCCAACAGTCGTGTCACCAAGTGCCATTTGGCCCTAAACCCAGCAGTCCCGTCACCAGCTGCCGCGCGGAGTACCTCACTGCACTGAATTTGCACTGAGCGACCAATTGACTTCGCCATTTTTGGGTCAACAGGTGGTTCGCGTTCACCTCACCACGCCGAAATGACTAATGGTGTTGACGATCCCAACCGCTAGCGTGGCGAAGGTTACGATGACGCAAATCCAAGACCCGATTCCTACCCGTTCAGAAATGATGTTGAGCTGCCTCGCGCGCGTGTCGGCCTGTACGATTTTTGGTATAAGCTCTGCATTCGCATCTGCGCAATACAATTCCTCAGCTGATTTTTCGTCCCCTTGCAAATTCAACATTTTGATCTGGGCGTGACGTTTGGCCAGAAGAAATCGCTGTATGTTGAGACTAATTGATAGCGTAAGGTGGTACGAAGAGCGCTGGTCAATGAAGGCTGCCAATACGAGGGAGACGAGCCCCAACGCAACAAGGCCCAATGCGCCCGCCAGATACCAAACAAGCGCCCGCAACGCATGGTCGGCCGTCGCCTCGAACAAGCGCTGTAGCCATGCGATGAGGATAACGCCGAGGCCGCCATATACGGTTCCGAGGAGCTTTGTGAATTGCTGTGCCGCGCGTTCGTACGTGCGATGCGCAAGCTCTCGTGCGCCGGGAAGATCAATTAGATCCTCAACCGAAGAATTCTTGTCGGAGTCCATCGACAGAATCTACTACAGTCGGCAGCCTAGCGGAAATTTCAAGGGTTCATCCCACTGTCGGATTGCCGAGCGAGCTATTGGGATCGTAGCGTACGGACTCTTTGTTTGATTATTCTCTAAGGAGACCTTGATGAAATTTCTAGCTATTCGGATTAGAGGGACCGCTCCAGCTCAACTATAAGGCGGTCGAGGCGCGCCACTTCGGATCTGTACCAGGCGACGGTGATCAAGATCCAGAGACGCTCAGAGTAGAGTCTATATCTGGTTAGCGTAAGTTGTAGCAATGTCATCAGCATTTAGTCCTACGTATTGAAGCGTTTGAGCTTCGGTTGAATGGTTAAGACACGTCATCAGAGTGCCGAGACTGACACCAAAAACTTCGTGCTGTAGACGCACGAACGTCTTGCGAAGGGAGTGGGTTGCGTACTGACCTTTAGGTACGCCCGCAGCGATGAACCAGGTTTTCACCAGCTTGCCAAAGTACCCGTGGGTCATCTTTCCACGTTGTCCAACGAACATCCACTCGTGAGTATCGGTGCGGGTAGCGAGGTAAGCCTCGATGGTTCCAACCGTGAATGCGTTGAGCGTGATGCGACGCATCTTGCGGGTCTTCTTTTCACGAATATACAGTTCGTTCCCCTTCAGATCAGCTCTTTTAAGCTTCAAGATGTCGGAGGCGCGTAGAGCGCTGTTAACACCGAGAGCAAAAAGCGCAAATCCTCTTGGGTCTTTCTGCAGCACCTCACGAACGTTCATCACGTCGTCGAGGGTTTTGAGCGGTTCAGTCGTCGTCACCAATCCTTTGTTCATACGGTCACCTGTAGTTGCGAGTCTCTATGAAATTTTATACAGGCAACTCAACACGTTCTTGACCCTTAACAATAATGCTGCAGACCGAAGTATCACCTTCTACGTTCAGATCCACCGCCGTTTCAATGTAACCGAGTGACCGGTTGCATAAACTGATAGGACCAGAGCCTCCCGGTAGGACCCGATCTCGTTGTGTATTGGTATACACATCCGTTCACAGAACTCATCAGATCCTCATCTGTGTACATGGTTTGGGGTCTGTATAGATTGGCTCATGGGTAATTACACCCGATTGAGGAGTATTAAAATGGCAGATGCAAAGACGGCGGCCAAGCCAGCCAAACCGAAGAAGGACCCGAAGCCACTTTTGGTTCGAATGGATGAACAGCTCACTCGTGCAGCTGTGGGTAAGAAGGTGACTCACGAAGAGCTGGCGAAGTTCGAATCCCGAGTGGCACGTCTCAAGGCGTTCCTGGAAGAGTAATCGATCTAACAAAGATCAAGGGAAGGGCGGCCACCGTGCCGCCTTTTCTTTTTATGGAGAAATCAAATGAGCAAGAAACGGAAGACGCAGAAGAAGCTTGATGACGTTCTATGGGAGTTGAGCAAGGCGATCAGCATCGTTGTTACGGTGTACCACGCTCTTGAGCGAGTCGATCACAAACCAGACATCGCGTGTGAGTACATTACACTCAAGCTGGGAATCAGAAAGCTTCATGATGTTCACGAGGCGCTGGACCTAGCAATTCCAGCGACTAAGAAATGACGCCGCTCTTTGAAATGGGACGGCTAGTCGGAACTCCTGGAGCAATCAAGTTCTGTGACGATAACCTTATCCCGATGATCTCACTGGTTCGACGCCATCTACGGGGTGATTGGGGTGATCTGGATGCTGACGACAAATCAGCGAATGCCAAGGCCCTCAATGATGGTACCCGGATCATCAGCATGTACAAATGGCCTCAAGGCAAGATTTGGATCATTACCGAAGCTGATCGAAGTGTGACGACGGTACTCCTACCCTCCGAATACTGAGGATAAGTTAAAGCTTGGGCAACCAGGCTTTTCTCTGTGGAGAATTTGACGTGGCTAATTGGTCGAGTGATACGTTCTACATTCAAGTTGTTGAACCGATGGATGCCAATGACTTAATGACTAGCATCAAATTGGAGAAGCCAACAGGTGCCTATTGGGGTCTCACAGAGGTCCGATTGGAACGTGGATGTGTCGTCGTGCATGGGAATGGCTGGTGGGGAACAAGCTGCACGTTTACCGAGGACACCTGGAAAATTGTGCTTCGTGGAATTGTCGCTCATCAGTTTCACGATGGATGTGATGATGACGTTCACCTAGATATTCTTATTCGTGGAGAAAAGGTTCACACCCAAAAAGTAAAAATCTATGACACTAAGGGATGGAAGCCGTTCGTCGGTGGAACCGATTTAGACAAGCATTACCTTAAGACATTTTTCACCATACTGAATGACAAGCTAAACGAACGACAGAATGAGAATGCATGGAAAAGTTGCATCCCTCAGGAGATTAAAGACAAAGCGCTGACGGACTATCTTGCGGAGCGAGAGGCTGACATTCAGCAATTTGCAAAAAGTGATATTCAGCAGATTCGAAAAAATCATTTCATCAATGCGACACCCGAACAGAAGGCAGAGCGACTCAAACAGTTGCGCCCCATGTTTAAGAGTCAATTCGCTCTGTCACCAGAGGAACGCGCTGCTCGTAATAGGCGCATCGCTGCAGGCGAGCACTTTGATCCAATAGGTACAGCTGAATCTGTGCTGAGGGAAATTCGTAGAAGGAATCCAACAACTAAATCACCGACAGACTTTGCACCCGTTCGTGACTCTCTTGAGAAGCTACTTTATGAGGCAAGATTTGAGGAGTTAAGTCACCAGGCAAAATTAGATTTTCTTAAGGCGCAAGACATACTCGTTGAAAGTGCAACCGTGGAAACAGTATCCGAGCGGGACATGCGAAAAGAGTTACATAGCATGATGGAGTGGGAAGACGAATGTGTTGCTGAGGAAGATGCTAAAGAGGAGCACGACCTCCATGGCTAAGAGGGTGCCAAAGAAGGATCCATTGCTAGAATACGTGGGTGAAAAGTTTGAACTGGAACTGCCGGCAACGTTAGGAGGCAATCGAGCACTCTTCACGGCATACCACAATCTTCTAAAGCTGTTGAAACGAAAGGATGGTGCCGTTGAGTTTGATAGGAGGCCGTGGTTAAGTTTCGGTCAGATACGACGGCGTCGATGAGACACAAGTAGTGCAGCACCAATACCAACCACCGGTCTGCATGTTCGATTACTACGACCGTGTGCCTCATGTCGTGCTGCGAAAGGGTAATGAGCGTCGACGCGAGCCGCGTGAACGATGGAATGACACCACCAATCCTATAACGCAGAAGCTCGTAGACGACGGGTGGGTTAAGACAGATGAGAAGATCAAGAATGTTGAATGCTTTGGGTTGTGTCATAGAACAGACTGGTGTGTAAAGAAGCTGGGCCATCGTGAATATTCGACGGAAACGATCCATACCAAACCGAGGACGATCCAATCCCCACTGCGATTTGATGGAGACGTAGAGATCCCTCCTACAATAGTCGAAACAAATGTGTATCTATCTCAGATACCAAAGAAGATTCGCGAAACGTTTAGCGAGTATTTCAGTACGATCACCCACATGCACAAAGTGACGATTGACCCCAAGAAATTCTTTGAGTGTATTGATTTCGACAAGTTGATAAGTAGGTTCGGTGCGGAGCGTGTGGAGAGGGACTATGCGGAGCTTTGCTCCATCTCATGGCCCATGCGAGCGCAGCTAGAAATAGATTCTAAGCGCTAGCGTTTTTTCTTTCCTAGATCAGCACGATGGAACGTGCCATTCTCGATCCATTTCTTGGTTCGCTCAGACAACCAGGGTGAGACATCGACAGCAGCAGTCCGATCATTCACGTAGGTTAGTCGAAGCGTGGGTTTCCACTTCTTCTCGTTAGCATTCATGAACTCCACCTTCTTGAGCACTCGAACGAAAGCCATCTTGAGTTTCTTCCGAAGTTCCAAGATATCGGCACCGCTTTCTGATTTGTGATCACTACGCTTGTTGACTAGGGCAGAGTAATCGCTGAACAGCGTGGTGCTGTCCTCGCTGTCGCTGATGGAGATTCCAATCTCCTTGTGTTCGTTTTGAAGTCGAGTAAGGTCGTCTTGGAGTTTCCGAAGTTGTAATCCAAGCGCTTCAACGTCACCAGATATCTCAGCGATTTTGAGTAGTCGTTCCTGCTTGGATTTCACTATAGAGATTTCATTGTCAATGACTTGAGCTTGCTCGTACTTCTCGGTGTAGATTGCTTGGGTTAATCCTTGATTTGTTTCCATCAGGGTTAGGTGGATGACCAAAGCCATCTCACAGGGAACAAATGGGAATAACCGTCCGTTGCAGGTCCCGTTGTCAGTAGCACCGACACATCGAAGGTAGAAGGACCCATCTGTGCGTGGTAGGAACCGCATCACCCGACCACAGTGACCACACCGACCCAGACCGACGAACGTGTTGTTTGGATTTGATCGTGAGAAACCGCCCTTGTAGAGCGTTCGATCTCGGATGATCCGCTGGGCACGTAGGAATCGAGCTTTTGTAAGCACCGCGGGAAGAACACCTTCCTTACCCTTGAACTCTCCGTAGACGGCAGGATTCTTCAGGAGCTGGCTGATGGCAGATTGCCGCCACTCGGTAGCGTAGAAAAGGACAGGCACCTTCTGCTTGTTGAGGTCTCGGGCAATCTCCCTGGCACCGGTTCCCTCGATGACCTCATGGAAGATTCGCTTCACAACCTTGCTGCGTTGCGGAATAAGGACGGCTGATTTGCGGTCAACATTAAATTTCATCCATGTGGGCAGGCGTGTCGTGGGAATCTCGCCCCGTGAAGACCTACGCTGGATCGCGTCTTTGGCTCGCTTGGATTTGGTGACAGATTCCTCATTGGCTCTGGCCATGATCGCCAGCGCCATGATCAGCTTCGTCCAGTTCTCGTTGATGGTGGCTTTCGAATACACCTGCTCATCCATGAGCGTCACCAACACGATCCCTTTGCCAGTGATGTCGAGGAAGAGTTTCAGCGCTACGTCAACGGAGTCCCTCGATAAGCGGTCGAGTGATTCGACCAAGAGGTACGAGCCTTTAGGGATTCGCTTGGCATCTACAGCTTCTATGAAGGCACCAAGGGCACCATCAACATTCTTTGATCGAAAAGCCGATACGCCAAGATCACGATACGTGGATGGGTCTAGGATAAGCGAGTGGGACTGGGCATACTTGACGGCTGCCTCAAGCTGGCGTTGAAGGGACGCACCGTGCTTCTGCTTTTCGGAGCTGAACCGAGCATAGGAATAACATCGAATTTGCATCCGGCATTGGCCTGGTAACCTGCAATCTGAACATTATACCTTGCGGATTCGATCGTCGCTGAGGCCCGTCCACTGGCGAATGGTGAAAGTACGCGCTTCGTGGTGGATCAAACGCAGCGCCAGATCCAAACGCTGGCGGTCTCGGGTGTAACGGTCGTCGGACACTCTCATGATGGGACTCCTTCCTTAGTGCAATTCGTGTGATTTCCGCCTAAAAATAATTTGACAGAAATTAATCACAAAGTTAGCGTATCTGCCAAGTGGTTCATGCTCGCGATTCCGCTGCGTTCGCTTAGGAATGGGCGAGGCCTCGTAAAATCAAGGCGATGGATTGGTCAACTTTGAGGCGTATTGTATGCAGGATGCACACGTCGGAAGCTGGGCCCGAGAGGCCCATGTATCGGTCGCAATGCGCGAGTCGGTGCGCGAGTTGAATCATCGATTCCTCGACCTCATCTCCAGGCAGCCCTGCGGCTGGAACTCCGCGAGGCGGGGTTTGTCCCTTGAAGTGTCCGCCCAGGTCGCACCTTTGTCGGCCGCCCAGAAGGCTGCGGCGTCGAATTGCCCATACGCGTTGTTCGATCTGCGCTTTCACGATGATTGCCATTGGCAAACGCGGCTACGGACTACCGGCCAATGGAAAGTTGCCGAGGATGCGAGTGTGGATGCGGATACTCTCGAGTTCGTGCGGCTGGCTCTCTTCTTCGCATGGCATGTCGCCTCGACCACCAAACTCGCTGCGCAGCTTCTGCTGGGCATGTACGACGTCACCGCTGCTGCATTTCGGGGCGTTACCATCGACTGCCTTCCTTCCCTGGCCGCGACCGAAGCGGCTCATTTGACCGCAAGATGGAATGACTGCGCCCCCTATTGGAGCGCACTGACGAGCGCCGCCTCGCGACCGAATTCAGCGGAATTGCGCAGGATTCAGCTTTATGGACTGCAGCTCGCGGCGGCGGCGCGTTTGGCCTGAACGTCCGGCGGGCGCCTCGAGTTGCGGGAACCTCTCCTTAGGTTGCGGGGGGTGCCATTCGAGTTTAGGCTACGCGGCTCTTATGCAAGCCCTCGCACTGCGCCAGCTCACCAAGACCTACAAGAACGGCATCAAGGCGCTCAAAGGCATCGATCTCGAAGTGGCTGAAGGCGATTTCTTCGCGTTGCTCGGCCCGAACGGCGCGGGCAAGACCACTGCAATCGGCATCGTCACGTCTCTCGTCAATAAGACCAGCGGCACCGTGGAAGTCTTCGGGCATGATATGGATAAAGAGCTCGAAGTCGCGAAATCCTGCATCGGCGTCGTGCCGCAGGAAATGAATTTCAACATGTTCGAATCGTTGTTCACGATCGTCGTGAATCAGGCCGGTTTTTACGGCATACCGCGGTCGCTCGCCAAGCAACGCGCTGAAAAATATCTCAAACAGCTGAGCCTGTGGGATCGGCGAAATTCGATCGCCCGCTCTCTGTCCGGGGGCATGAAGCGCCGTCTCATGATCGCGCGCGCGTTGATGCACGAGCCGCGGCTGTTGATCTTGGACGAGCCTACCGCCGGCGTGGACATCGAGATTCGCCGCTCGATGTGGGAATTCCTGCGTAATATCAACGAGCAGGGCACGACCATCATTCTGACGACCCATTATTTGGAGGAAGCCGAGAATCTGTGCCGTAACGTTGCCATCATCCAGGGCGGGCGCATCATCGAGCGCGATTCCATGGTCAAGGTATTGCGCAAATTGCAAACCGAGATTTTCGTCCTCAATTTGAACGAGTCACTCGCCGAACCCCCGGACATCCCGGGGTTCCGGACCATGCTGGCGGATGACCGTACTCTCGAAGTCGAGGTATCGAAGGGACAGACATTGAACGATATTTTTGCGCAACTGACGGCGAAGGGCATTCGCGTCAACAGCATGCGGAACAAGGTGAATCGCCTCGAAGAACTGTTCATTCGCTTAGTCGACGTCAGTGCGCGCGCTGCCGTCACGGGAACATAAGCCGTGGCCGGATCGCGTGCACGCGCCGAGTGGGTGGGTTTCTCGACCATCATCATTCGGGAATTCAATCGCATCGTGCGCATTTGGGGCCAGACCGTCGTGCCGCCGACGGTAACCGCGACGCTGTATTTCGTCATTTTCGGCAGCCTGATCGGCAAGCGTGTTGGCCAAGTCGGCGGCTACGATTACATGCAGTTCATCGCTCCCGGCCTCATCATGATGACGGTCATCACCAACTCGTACGCTAACGTCGTGTCGTCGTTTTTCGGCGCCAAGTTCGGCAAGCACCTCGAAGAGTTGTTGGTGTCGCCCATGCCGAATTGGTTGATCTTGTCGGGGTATATCGCCGGCGGCATGCTGCGCGGTCTGCTGGTCGGGTCCGTCGTTACCGTGGTCGCGTTCTTTTTCACCCGGCTTCCGGTGGCGCACGTATTTGCGATTCTATCCGCGGTTCTGCTCACCAGCATGGTGTTCGCGCTCGGGGGATTCATCAATGCGTTGTTCGCCACGAACTTCGATCAGATATCGTGGTTCCCGACTTTTGTGCTTGCGCCGCTCACTTATTTGGGCGGCGTGTTCTATTCCACGACGATGTTGCCCGGCTGGGCACAAACGGTATCCAAAGCGAATCCGATTTTGTACATGGTCAGCGCGTTTCGCTACGGCTTTCTCGGTACGAGCGATGTCGATCTACGCCTGGCCTATGGGATCATGGTGGGGGCGGTCGTGGCGATGTTCACGTTGGCGGTGACACTGCTGAACCGGGGCACTGGCATCCGCGATTGACGGGGAGGGGCATGTCAAATGCGTTGACGCTGGGGTTGAGCGCCGTGCTGACCGGCATGCTCGTTGCCTTGATGGCCGGCGCCGCTGAATCCACGGACCGAGCGGACAGCCTGGAAGGCTTTTCATCCCGCTCCGCTGCCGTCGAGAAGCAACTGGAACAACGCTTCGATGCGGAGCTGTCGCCCGCGGAGCTTCGCTCGTGGATGGAGCGATTGTCGTCCGCGCCGAATCATGTCGGCAGCGCGCACGACAAGGCAAATGCGGAATTCATTCTGGAACGGTTTCGCGAATGGGGTTGGGACGCCTCGATCGAGGAATTCTCCGTGCTGTATCCCACGCCCCGGGAAGAAATGGTGGAGATGACCGCACCCACCCGCTTCGTCGCCAAGCTGCGCGAGCCGCCGGTGGAGGGCGACGCCACATCGCACAAAATGCAGGACGCGCTGCCGCCTTACAACGTCTATGGCGCCGATGGCGATGTGACGGCGGAACTCATCTATGTCAACCAGGGAATGCCCGACGACTACAAGGAACTGCAGCGGCAGGGATTGAGCGTGAAAGGCCGAATCGTCATCGCGCGCTATGGCGGCGGCTGGCGCGGGCTTAAGCCCAAGCTGGCCTACGAACACGGAGCTGTCGGCTGCCTGATCTATTCCGATCCCCGCGACGACGGCTATGGTGCCGGCGATACGTACCCCCGCGGCGGGTATCGTCCGCGCGACAGCGTACAACGCGGCTCGGTGCAAGACTTGACGTTGTACAGCGGCGATCCCTTGACTCCGGGCGTGGGTGCGACGCCCGGAGCGACGCGACTCGCGCTCAAAGACGCGAAGACGATCTTGAAAATACCGGTCCTGCCGATTTCCTATGGGGATGCCGAACCCTTGCTTGCCGCACTCGGCGGTCCGGTGGCGCCGGTCCCGTGGCGCGGCGGGTTGCCGCTCACGTATCACGTGGGCCCAGGCCCTGCGACAATCCATCTCAAGGTGCGGTCGGATTGGCGACAAAAGCCGTTGTACGATGTCATCGGCAAAATTCGCGGCGCGGAAGAACCGGACCGTTGGATCATTCGCGGCAACCATCATGACGCCTGGGTGTTCGGTGCCGCCGACCCCCTATCGGGACACGTGGCGTTGATGGCTGAAGCCAAGGCGATCGGCGCACTCGTCAAAAGCGGCTGGAAGCCGAGGCGCACGCTGGTCTATGCGAGTTGGGACGGCGAGGAGCCGGGACTATTGGGGTCGACGGAATGGGTCGAGGCCAATGCCGAAGAACTGCGCAGCAAGGCGGTGCTGTACGTCAACTCCGATATGAACAGCCGCGGTAGCCTCGACGCGGAAGGCAGCCACGCGCTGCAGCATTTCGTCAGCGAAGTGGCGCGCGACGTGAAGGATCCGGAAACCGGCGCGTCGGTGCAGGCTCGGGCGCTGGCGACCCGACGCGTCGCCGCTTTCGAAGCCGACCGAACTGCCGATGCGGGTGATGATCTGACGCTGGGCGCGTTGGGCTCCGGCTCGGACTACACTCCGTTTCTGCAGCATCTCGGCGTGAATTCATTGAACATCGAGTTTCGCGGGGAAGCCGATTACGGCGTGTATCACTCGGCGTACGATTCTTTCGATCATTTTCGACGCTTCGTCGATCCCACGTTTCAATACGGCGTGGCTCTGGCGCAGGTGGCGGGCAGGGTCGTTTTGCGCGCAGCGCAAGCGGATCTGATTCCGGCACAGGAGAGCGATTTTGCGAGTGCCGCCGCCGGCTACGATGAAGAACTGCACAAGCTGGTCGAGAGCATGCGTGCCAAGACTCGCGATCTCGGCCAATTGTTGGACGACGGCGCGTTTCAGCTCGCCGCCGATCCGCGACGGAGGCGCTCGGCACCACCGCGCGCGGAAGCGGTTCCGTATCTCAGTTTTGCGGACCTCGACAATGCCATCGAGCGATTGCGCTCGAGCGCCAAGGCGTTCGACCAAGAATACAAACGCGCGGCCGCTGATGAGGATGCGCGGCGGGGGCGCCTCAACGACGCCCTCGCCGGACTGGAGCTCACGCTGACGGACCCGCGTGGATTGCCCGGGCGCGAGTGGTACCGGCACATGATCTATGCTCCGGGATTGCAAACCGGCTACGGAGTCAAGACCCTGCCCGGCATTCGTGAAGCCATCGAAGAGCGTCACTGGGATGAAGCGAATCAATACATGGCGGTGGCCGCACACGCGCTGAACTCGTACAGTGATCGACTGGAAAAGGCAATCGTTGTGCCGTAGGTAAATATCCGGGGCTCGGCGCCCCCAGGTTCCTCATTCCGGCCGTGGCCGTAGTCGTGTATCGTGCCGGGCGAGACCCAGGACAATTTTAAGGAGTTGACTAATGACCGAAGAAAAGCAGCAAAAGTTTACGGCTAAAGTGCGTCGCGGTCTGGTGTGGGTACACGCCGTCGCCAGCGCAGAACTCGCCAAGAAAAAGGCCGAGGCCACGGGCGTGAGAATCGAGGGTTTTACCGCGAGCGAGTTGGCGGATGTGGAATCCGCCTTGACCTGGATCGCCCAGAACAAGGAAGCGCCCGGCGCGGAGCCCACCTGACCCGGCACGGTCTCAAACGGACTCGCCTATGGCCCGCAAAAGCGCACTTGTCGTTGACGATTCGACATCGGCCCGCATGATCTTGAGCCGGATGCTCGAGAAATACGACATCGAAGTCGATATGGCCGAGTCGGCCGAGCAGGCCATCGAGTATCTGAATAGCAATCGGCCCGACGCCATTTTCATGGACCATCTCATGCCTGGGATGGATGGGCTGCAAGCCGTGCAGACGATCAAGAGTAATCCGCAGACGGCGACCATCCCGATCATGATGTACACCTCGCAGGAAGGCGAGTTGTACGTGGGTCAGGCGCGTGCGCTGGGTGCGATGGGTGTGTTGCCGAAACAAGTGCGGCCCGTCGATGTGTCGAAAGTTTTATATGAGCTGCATTTGTTGCCGGATCGCCGCGATATGGCGGAACCCGCTCTGTTGCCGGTTGAACTCGACGGCAGTGGGAGTATCGGGCCGGCCGGCGCGGCGGCCGGCAATGCGGGCGGGAAACCTCCCGGGCCCGATTGGGGACGCCGTGTCGAAGTGACCGTCAAGGAACAGGCAGCCGACCTTCGTCGGTTCATCGTGGCGAGTTTGGACGGCTTTGCGGCGCGAATCGTCAACGATGTTCGGGAGGCGCCTCCGCTGGCGGCGCCGGAACGTCCGCCGCCGATCGCCGCCCCGCGGCAGCCCGCATGGCCTTGGGTCACTTCGCTTCTGGCCATAGGGTCGATCGCCGCGGCGTGCGCGGTGATGTTGGCATCGACCCGTGAGGATTTGACGAAAACACGCGCAGAACTCGCGGCGCTCACGTCGGCCAACGCTGAGCTGCAGCGCTCGAGCCAGGAGCTCGGATCAACGCTCAAGGATCTGACGGCTGCCTTGGCGGCCAGTACGGCCACGCTTTCCGCGGCAACGCCGGCGAACGGCGCAGCGGCGCCGCGAGTCGAACCGGTTCCGTACGGCGAGATTCCGTTCGATCGAAGCCGGCTCGAGGTATTGCGCGAGTTTCTCTCGAAACTCGAAGCGCAGGGATTTCGCGGCGCGGTTAGAATTACCAGCGCGGCCGGTTTGTTCTGTCTCAGCGGGAACTCGACTGACGGGTATATACCGGCGGCCGCAGCATTGCTCGTCAGTAAATGCGATCTCGTCGGCAACCCGTTTGACGAATCTCTGACGGCGCAGCAACGCCAGTCGGTGGATTTTGCCAATTTGGTCGCCAGTATACGGCAGCGGACCTCGGGCGCGATCAGCGTCCTGATCGAGAATGCGGGCAGTTCCCGTGCCGCCGCTCCTTATCCGCAGCGCAGTGAGTCGCTCACCGCCGGCGAGTGGAATCGTGCCGCTGCGTTCAACAATCGCGTCGAGTTTGCGGCCGACCCAGCGGCCAGTCCTTAAAAGGCGATCCGGAAGAACATTTCCGGTCCCTTGGTGCTGAAATCGAAAAATCCCGACTGGGAGGACTGCGTCGACGCAAGATGCGCCTTGATGTCGGTGTACCCAACGGCGAACGACACATTGGGCCGATAGCGGTAGAGGGCATCGAATTCATAAATGCCCAGCGACCCGTCGATATTATTGACGTGCGCGGTCAGGTATTGAGCGCGGCCATCGAGATAGAACCGCTTGCTCGCGACCCAGGTGGCGTCGATTCCAACGGTGGGAATCTCACCGGCCTGATCTTCGGTCTGAATGATATGCCGAGATTGCGTTTCGACCTTGGCCTCGGCTGAGATGTCCGTGGCGTGCACGCCGATGGTTCCCGCGATCTCCAGTGTCTCGCTATGCCAGAACGAGTAGCCATACGTGATGCCGAGCGTGCGCAGGCTCAACTGCGTCTGCAGCGGATCTCCCGGCAGGAATACCACGTTGCGGAACACGATCGCATTGCCGGTCAGCGTCGCATTGCCGGACCGGTCCAGCATGAAATAATCGAAGCTCAGGCGCTGGCGAGTATCGATACGGACCATCGCCTGAAATTTGGGTTCGAAATCCGATTTGCCCAACCCGAATTGGTCTTCTGCGCTGATGTCCGAGCCCTGGACGCCCGCGCTACTGTCGGCTCGAAGGGTCGTCGCGGACGATACATGCATGGCGCCCAGCGATATCCGGACACGATCGTCCGTGGGACTGAAATAATCATCGGCGCGGGAAGATTGCGCAACGACAGCGAGCAAGGCTAGCGCGGTGAACGCGAAAGTTCGCGCGGTGCCATTTTTCATGATCATTCAGTTCTCCTCAATATCAACTGGTCCGTTGCCGCTCGCCGGGCTCGGGGTCCTAAGGAGGGGGCGATGCGCGATAGGACCTGCGCAGCCGCTGCCCGCCAACCGGTGAGTTTGCCGCCGTAGATGCCAAGAACGCGCGGGTGTGGATCACGATCGGTACTAAAAATGGTCTCCCGTGACCGGGCGAAGGCCGTTTGGGAGGCCACCGGCAAGACCCGCAGTCCCGCGAACCGTTGAACGATGTGCTGGCGGGTCATGCCGCGGACCGCGGGGAAGTAATGGGCCGCGACGGCCAACAAGTAGTCTTCTTCTTCCGGAAGCGGATGCACTTGGTCAGGGTCGCCGACATAAGGCGTTTCCGTCGTACCGACCAGTGTCGCGCCCTGCCACGGCATCACGAAGACCGCGCGGCCGTCGGTCGGGCTTTCAACGTAGTAAATGCCGGCGCTCACGTGCAGCGGCAGCACGATGTGGGCACCCTGCACCAAATCGACTTCGGGCACGAATATCGCTGGATCAATGGCACGCGCGACGCGCGTCGCCCAGGGGCCGGCGGCATTGACGAGCACCCGGGCGCGGGCTTCGATCTGCGCGCCGTTTTGTTCATAGGTCACATCGACGCCTGTGTCCGTCAAGACCGCTCCGATGAAGTTCGCCGGCATCGCGAGTTCGCCGCCGAGTTCCTGCGCCGACCGCACCACCGCGCGAGTCAATTGCGCATCGTCGGTTTGTGCATCGTGATAACGGATCACGGCGGTAAGGCCGCGCGTGTCGATCCCATCCAGCGTGGACCAATCGCATCTGGGGACGGTACCGAAGCGTGTCCCGGCGTCGAAGCCACCCAGCAGCGCGTACATCCAAAGGCCCAGCTTGAGCTGCCAGGGGCGGCGCCGCGTGTCGCGGTAGACCGGAATGTAAAAAGGCTTGAGTTCGACGAGTTCAGCCGCAATTCGCAGGTGAATGGCGCGTTCGCGCAAGCTTTCGCGCACGAGCGCGAATTGGCCGGACTCGAGATAGCGAAGCCCGCCGTGGATCAATTTGCTGGAGCGACTGGATGTGCCGCTCGCCAGAGCACGCTTTTCGATGAGCAAGCTCGTATAACCGGCGGCCGCGACGGCCTGCAGCACGCCGGCGCCATGAATGCCGCCGCCCACGACGATCACATCGAATTCTTTCATTTGATCTTCACAATGCGCGAATGGAGTCTAGGATGCGGGAATAGAGGTGAACACACAAAATTTCGCGAGTGTCGCGAATCGCGCACAGCGGCAGCGACCGCTCAAGGATCGCAGCGCTTTTCCTCGAATTCGACGATAGGTATTCCGGACGTGACCTCGATCTCGCCGTCGACGATGGCGCCTTTCGCAATGGCAATGGCGCGCGCACTGACTCGACCGCGGATCACTGCGGTAAGGCCGATCTCGAGTTTGTCCTGGACGACGATGCTGCCGACAACCTCTCCCGCAACAATGGCTTGATGAGCTTGAATGTTGCCGAGCCAGCGTGCCGTAACGGCTAAGACGAGGGGGCCGTCCAAATCGCCGTCCCCGTGAATTTCGCCGCAGACCACGAACTGTCCCCTGCCTCGAATATTGCCGACAATGACCGTGTCGGCAGGGATAACCGTCGGGCTTGGCGACCCCTGTAGCGACACACGCTCCAAGAACCGACGCTTTGGTTCGCTCATGCGCGTTGAATATCCTATTCGGGCTTGCCATGCTGTGACGAGCTTGGCGTCGCCGACAGGCCGGGCAAATCGAAGTAGAATAGAAGAAGCTTCCTACACCTTGGGGTTTGAGTTGGAAAAAATGATCAAGCATAAAATCGTTTTGGGCCTGTGTTGTTCGTTTGTGCTCGCGTTCTCCGGCTGCAGTCGCCAGCAAAGCGACTGGCAGAAGACCCGAGAAACCAATACGGCGGACGCGTACGAGCAGTTCCTGAAGAAATACCCGAGCGGTGAATTCACTGCTCAGGCACAGGCGCGAGCCAAGGAACTGTACGAAGAGCGGGATTGGCAGAAGGCGCGCGATGCGGATACGCCTGATGCGTACCAAGCCTTCCTGAAGCAATATCCCGAAGGGAAATGGACCGAGGAAGCGCGCATTCGTGTCGAGAATTTCACGTTGGCACAGGCGCCGTCGGGTTCGGCGGCTCTTCCGCCGGCCGGCACCGAGCCCAGCGCGGCGGCAGCGAGCCCCACTCCGGGGATGGACGCCACGGAGAATGCCGCGCCGGCCCCGCCGCCGGCACCGCCACCCCCCCCGAGCGCCGCCGCAACTCAACCCCGGAAAGAGGCGCCCAAGTCCACCGTCAAAGCGAGTTCGGGACCTTACCGAGTCCAATTGGGGGCGTTCAAGTCGGGCGCCGAGGCCGCTAAAGAGCGCTGGGCCCACCTGCAGCAGGACTATCCGACTTTATTGGCCGGATTATCGTCCAAGGTGGTTCCGAAGAAGACCGCCTCGGGGAACCTGTATCGATTGCAAGCAATCGGTCTTACCGAGAAGCATGCGCGGGAAGTCTGCAGTGCCCTAAAGGCCAAGTCACAGCCTTGCATCGTGGTGCCGCCGGCCAACGGCTAAAAAGGCGTCGGACAACGTCACACGGGTGACAAATCGTGTCACTTCAGAACGGGGCTGCGGCGCAACATCGAACTCGCTAACGCTATAACCTGCTGATTTTTATATGGGCTTCGTTTTGGCATGGCGCTTGCTTCGTGATAATCGTCTTGGTTGTATCTTGGCGCCGCGATTTAGCTTCCCCCGCTCGCGGCGCTTTTTTTTAATCCCGCATCTCCAGCCGATCCAGGATGAACGCAAATTCCATGGCGGTTTCCCGATACCGTTGGAACCGCCCCGACTTGCCGCCGTGGCCGGCCTCCATGTCGACATGCAGTAGCAGCGGATTGCGGTCAGTCTTGAGCGCGCGAAGTTTCGCGACCCACTTGGCGGGTTCGTAGTACTGCACCTGGCTGTCCCATAGGCCGGTGGTGACCAACATGGCCGGATACGCCTGCGGCCGGACATTGTCATAGGGGGAGTAGGACAGCATGTAATCGTAGGACGCCCCATCCGCCGGATTTCCCCACTCGTCGTATTCGTTGCTCGTGAGTGGAATGCTGTCGTCCAGCATGGTCGTGACCACGTCGACGAAGGGTACTTGGGCAACGATGCCTCGATAATCTTGCGGACTGATGTTGGCGATGGCTCCCATCAACAATCCGCCCGCGCTGCCGCCCATGGCGAACACCTTATCCTTGGCGGCATAGCCCTGAACGACCAAGAAGTGGGTGACGTCGATGAAGTCGGTGAACGAGTTTTTCTTGTGCAGCAGCCGCCCGTCGTCGTACCAAGCCCGCCCCATCTCTTGGCCGCCGCGGATGTGTGCGATGGCATAGACGAAACCCCGATCGATCAAGCTGAAGCGCGCCGACGAGAAACCAGGGTCGGTGGACAATCCATATGAGCCGTACGCGTATTGCAACAACGGTGCAGAGCCGTCGCGGACGAAATCCTTGCGGTGAATCAAAGACACCGGAATGCGCTTGCCATCCCGGGCCGGCGCGAACAGCAATTCGGTCTGGTAATTCGATGGATCGAAATCGCCGAGCACCGGATCCCGTTTGAGCAACGTCTTCTCACCGGTGCGCATGTTGTAGTCGTACACAGTGGTAGGGGTCGCGAGCGAGGAGTAGGTGTAGCGAAGCAGCTCGGAATTGATTTCCGGGTTGGCCGAAATGAATGAGGTATAGGCGGGCTCATCACTCTCAATGAAGTATTCGGAACTCGATGTCGTCGCGCCGGGCGGCGCCAACGGGTGGATGCCGATCTTGCGCAGCCCGCCGCTGCGCACCGACAGCGCGATGTAGTGCTTGAATACCTCGAAATCCTCGATGTAGGTATCTTCGCGGTGCGGGATCAAGTCCTGCCACTCGCTCCGAGATCCTGCGTTGCTGAGCGGTACCCACATCACACGGAAATTGCGTGCCTGCCAATTGGTGCGAATGATGAAGCGATCGTCTAGGTGCTCGATCTCATACTCATGGTCGCGTTTGCGCGGGAAAAACACCTTGAATGACAGATTGGGATCGCTCGCTTCCGCGTAATGCCATTCCGAGGACAAGGTTCCTTCCAGGTGAATGAAGATGAAGCGGTCGGATTTCGATTTCGAGACGCCGGTATACAGGGATTTGTCGGTCTGTTCGAAGACCAACGCATCTTCCCGCGGGTCCGAGCCGCGAACGTGCTTTTTCACGCGCAAGCCCAGTAAGGTTTCGGGATCCTTCTCGATGTAGAGCAGCGTCTTATTGTCGTTGGCCCACACGACATCGGGTTCAACGTGCCCGATCTTGACGGGCAAGGTTTCCCCGGTGCTGAGGTTCTTGAAGCGCAAATCATACTGGCGTCTTCCGACCGTATCCTCGCAGAATGCCAGCCACTCGCCATCGGGCGAGATATCGAGATCCCCGATTTGGTAGTACTCCTGGCCGATGGCGAGCTCGTTCGCATTCAGCATGATTTGCTCCGGTGCATCGAGGGAACCCTTGCGGCGCGCGAAAATCGGATGTTCTTGGCCGGGCTCGAATCGGATGTAGTACCAGTAGCCGTTCTTGTGGTATGGAACCGTCGAATCGTCCTGCTTGAGGCGCGCAATGATCTCGGCGTAGATCTTGTCTTCGAGCGGCTTGACAGGCGCGAGATGTTGCGCGTGGTAGGCATTCTCCGCGCTCAGATAGGCCAAAACCTCGGGGTCGGTGCGTTCGTCGTCGCGCAGCCAATAGTACGGGTCTGACCGCTTGCCGTGCGGCGAGGACACCGTGTGCGCGCGGACGGCGGCGATGGGAGGCTTGATGTCAGGGATTTGCATGGCTCTTGTCCTTCAGGGACGCGGGAGTATAGTGAATCGGACAAGGGATTTAGATGATGAACATCGCTGCTTCGGGAGGGGGCGTATGCAGACTGTAAATCAATTGTTACGGGCCAAGGGCGGCCAGATTATCTCCGTGCTGCCGACCGATTCGGTGCTCCATGCCATCAAGATCATGGCCACCCACCACATTGGGGCACTCCTCGTCATGAATCAGTCTTCGTTGCTCGGCGTCATTTCGGAGCGCGATTACGCCCGGAAGGTCATTTTAATGAATCGCTTGTCGAGCGACACCCGAGTGGCGGATATCATGACCGCCTCGCCGACCACCGTTTCCCCTCAAGACACGGTGCGCCACTGTATGCAGCTCATGACGGAAGGCCGTTTCCGTCATTTGCCGGTGGTCGAGTCGGGTCGGGTGGTCGGGATACTTTCCATCGGCGACCTCGTGAAGGCGGTAATCGAGGAGCAACAGGATCAAATCGAGCAATTGGAGCGCTACATCGCCGGTTGACGATGTTGGCCACCTCGGTATCATGAGGCCTATACATCGGCACGCCTAACGGGCCGGCCGGCGAATCCGGCGGCCGCTGAACCTTGGGTTTGCCCCACTTGGCGCACGATTTTTGCGCCTAGAACCGAATCGAATGAAGTTATTGTTTTTTAAAAGGTTCTGCGGATCGGCCGCAGGGCGTGGCTTATCGTGGGCTTGTATTATGGAAATCGAGCAAATGTCAGATTCGGCGGCCGGCGATCCGGCGGCCGGCGAACCGGGGGCCGGCGATCCGGCGACGAGCCGCTACGGCGTGGACCCACGCGTAGGCGACTGGGGCCTGCACCGCTCGAGCTATGAAAGGGATTCCTGTGGCTTCGGCCTGATCGCGAGTCTCGATGACCACGCCAGCCACTGGGTGGTGGAAACCGCCATTAGTTCGTTGAATCGCTTGACGCATCGCGGTGCCATTGCCGCCGACGGCAAGACCGGGGACGGGTGCGGCCTTTTGCTCAAGACGCCGACGCGATTCCTCCGCGAAGTGGCGGCGGAGGCGGGATTTTCACTCCGCCCGCTATTCGCCGCAGGCTTGGTATTTCTCGATCGCGAGACGGCCAAAGCCGACGACGCCCGCCGCGTCCTCACCGAGCAGATCGAGCGGGAGAAGCTCCGCGTCGCGGGATTTCGGCCTCTGCCCACCGACCCGTCGGCCTGTGGCTTGGAGGCGCTCAAGACACTGCCGACCATCGTGCAAGTATTCGTGAATGCGGACGCGGATATCGACGAAGCCACCATGAACCGCAAGCTGTACATGGCGCGGCGCCGGACCGAAAAAATTCTGGAATTGAGCGATCCCGTGTTCTACATCCCGTCCCTATCGGCGAGCACCATCGTCTACAAGGGGATGGTGATGCCGCAGTTTCTGGCGCAGTTCTATCCGGACCTCAAGGATCCGCGGATGGAAGCCTCGGTGGTCGTGTTCCATCAGCGCTTTTCCACCAATACGCTGCCGCAATGGCGGCTGGCGCACCCGTACCGCTATCTTGCGCACAACGGCGAGATCAATACGGTTCAGGGCAACCGCAGCTGGGCAGTGGCGCGAGGCCCCTTGTTCCGCTCACCGGTCTTGCCGGATTTGAGCGATGTCCTGCCCGTGGTCTCGTTGACCGGGTCGGATTCGCAGTCGCTCGATAACATGCTCGAACTCCTGCTGGTGGGCGGCCTGGACCCCATGCACGCGCTGCGTCTGTTGGTGCCGCCCGCATGGCAGTCCGTCGACATGATCGACCCGGACCTGAAAGCTTTCTACGAGTACTACGCGACGCACATGGAACCTTGGGACGGCCCCGCCGGGATCGTAGTAACCGACGGCCGGTATGCGTGTTGCACGCTGGATCGCAACGGGTTGCGTCCGGCCCGATGGGTCATCACCAAGAACCGCCACATCACCATCGCGTCCGAGGCGGGTGTTTGGGACTACAACCCTGAAGATGTGGTTCGCAAGGGAAAATTGGGCCCCGGTGAAATTCTGGCGCTCGATCTGCAAACCGCCGAGCTCATGGATACCAAGCAGGTCGACGATCTGCTGAAGAGTCGTCACCCGTACAAGGCGTGGCTGAAGAAGGGTGTGCGCTATCTGCAAACCGACCTCATCGATCCGCGCTTGGCGGCCGAGCCGTTCGATCGTGACACCCTGGCGTTGTTTCAAAAGATGTACAACGTGTCCGCCGAGGAACGCGATGAAGTCATCCGTGTTCTGGCTGAAGACGAGAGCGAAGCGGTGGGATCGATGGGCGACGACACGCCCATGCCCGTCCTGTCGAAAAAAGTGCGGTCTTTATACGATTACTTCCGCCAGCAGTTCGCTCAGGTCACCAACCCGCCGATCGACAGCTTGCGCGAAAGCATCGTGATGTCGCTGCAGACGCAAATCGGTTCCGAAGCTAACATCTTCGTGCCGGCGCAGCAGCATGCCGAACAAATCGTGTTAAGTTCGCCCATCCTGTCGCAGCGCAAGTTGCGGCAGATCATGGGTCTCGAGGATGCGGGCGTTCCTCACGAATTCATCGATCTGCAATACGACGAACAGGTGGATCTGAAAACGGCGATCCTTGCGGTATGCGATCAGGCCGAAGCTGCGGTACGCGCCGGCAAGCTGGTGCTGTTACTGTCGGATCGCTACCTGGTCAAGGGCATGATTCCCATTCAAGCGCTGCTCGCAACGGGGGCCGTCCATCATCGCTTGGTCAAAACCGGCTTGCGTTGCAAGTGCAATATCCTGGTCGAGACGGGCACGGCGCGCGACGCGCATCATTTCGCGTGCCTCATCGGCTACGGAGCGACGGCCGTCTATCCGTATCTCGCCTATCAGACGCTGTTCGACCTCATGCGCAAGGGCGCGGTAAAAATGGAAGCGGACCGCCGGCAGGAACTCGGCCGCAGCTACCGGCGCGGCATCCGCAAGGGCCTGTTCAAGATCATGTCCAAGATGGGCATTTCGACCGTCGCCAGTTATCGCAGCGCGCAGTTGTTCGAAATCGTCGGCTTGAGCGACGAAGTAGTCTCGCTGTGCTTCGAGGGGTCGGAGAGCCGCATCCAGGGTGCTGACTTCACGGACCTGAAGGCCGACGCCGAATACCTGGCGCGGCGCGCGTGGGATCCCACCGAAATCGTCGAACAGGGCGGTTTGCTCAAATACATGCACAACGGCGAGTACCACATGTACAACCCGGATGTGATCGCGATGCTGCAGTCGTCGGTGATGACCGGCGATTATGAGCAGTACCTTGAGTTCGCCGCGCTGGTCAATGAGCGGCCCGTGTCCTGCATCCGCGACCTTCTGAAGTTGAAGCCCAGCTCCCGCCCCATTCCCGTCGATGAAGTCGAATCCATTAGCGCGATTCTGATGCGCTTCGACAGCGCCGGCATGTCCTTGGGAGCCTTGTCCCCGGAGGCTCATGAAGCATTGGCCATCGCCATGAATCGCTTGGGCGCGCGTTCCAACTCCGGCGAGGGCGGCGAAGACCCGGTGCGCTACGGCACCGAAAAGAATTCCAAAATCAAACAAGTGGCCTCGGGCCGCTTCGGCGTGACGCCGGAATATCTCATCAATGCCGAAGTTCTGCAGATCAAGGTGGCGCAGGGTGCGAAGCCCGGCGAGGGTGGGCAGCTGCCCGGCCACAAGGTCAACGATATGATCGCGCGCCTGCGGTTCGCGCGCCCGGGTGTGGGCCTCATTTCGCCGCCGCCGCACCACGACATTTATTCCATCGAAGATTTGGCCCAATTGATCTTTGACTTGAAGCAGGTGAATCCGCAGGCCTTGGTCTCCGTCAAGCTGGTGGCCGAGCCGGGTGTGGGCACCGTGGCGGCCGGTGTCGCCAAGGCGTATGCCGATCTCATCACCATCAGTGGTTACGATGGCGGTACCGGCGCAAGTCCGCTCTCGTCCATCAAATATGCGGGGACGCCGTGGGAATTGGGATTGGCCGAGACCCATCAGACGCTGCGTGCCAACGAATTGCGGCACCGCGTTCGCCTGCAGACGGATGGCGGCTTGAAAACCGGACTCGATGTCATCAAAGCGGCACTCATCGGCGCCGAAAGTTTCGGATTCGGCACCGCACCCATGGTGGCGCTGGGCTGCAAATACTTGCGGATCTGCCATCTTAATAACTGCGCCACGGGAGTGGCCACGCAGCACAATGTGCTGCGTACCAAATTCTTCATCGGCTTGCCCGAGATGGTGATGAACTATTTCAAGTTCGTGGCGCGCGAGTGCCGCGAGATCATGGCGGCCATGGGCGTTCGGACCATCGCGGAACTGATCGGGCACACCGAGCTCCTGGAAATCCTGCCCGGCGAAACGGCTAAGCAGCGCAAGCTCGATCTTCGACCGGTGCTCGCGAATTCCAGCTTGGTGTCGAGGCAGCCGCAATACTGCACGGACCCGCGCAACGAGCCTTTCGACAAGGGCGTGCTCGCGGAGAGGATGTGGCGCGACATGCAGGGCGCCGTCGCCAGCGGATCGGGAGGCGAGTTCTCCTACGAGGTGAGGAATTTTCATCGCTCGATCGGCGCCCGGATATCCGGTGAGATCGCCAAGCGGTGGGGCAATAACGGCATGAGCTCGGCGCCGCTGATCGTGAATCTCAAGGGATCCGCCGGGCAGAGTTTCGGTGTCTGGAATGCCGGCGGCTTGCATATGAATCTGGAAGGCGAAGCGAACGATTATGTCGGCAAGGGCATGGCGGGCGGCAGGATCGTCCTGAAACCGCACGCGCGCTCCAGTTTCGTCGCACGTGAAACGGTCATCATGGGCAATACCTGTCTGTATGGTGCGACCGGCGGCGAGTTGTATGCCGCCGGCACCGCGGGCGAACGATTTGCCGTGCGCAATTCCGGCGCGCTCGCCGTGGTTGAGGGCGCGGGCGATCATTGCTGCGAATACATGACGGGCGGCGTGGTCTGCGTGTTGGGACGCACCGGCGTGAATTTCGGGGCGGGATTCACCGGCGGGTTTGCCTACGTACTCGACATGGAGCGCGACTTCGTCGACCGCTACAACCATCAATTGATCGATATCCATCGCGTCTCGCCCGAAGGCATGGGCACTCATGTGCAGCATCTGCGCGGGTTGATCGAACAACACGTCGAGGCCACCGGCAGCGTGTGGGGGGCGCAACTCCTCAACGACTTTCGCAGCTATATCGGTAAATTCTGGGTGGTGAAGCCGAAGGCGGCCGCCATCGACTCGCTGCTCGTCAATTTACGACGCGCCGCTTAGGGCGTGCGAGCGCCTGTCACATGGCCGACAAATATCTGCAATTTCTGGAAATTCCGCGCCAGGATCCGGCCAAGCTGGCGCTGGAAGCGCGCACCACGGAGTTTCGCGAGATCTACACACCGTACAGCGCGGAGACCGCCGGGCAACAAGCGGGACGCTGCTTGTCATGCGGCAATCCGTTTTGCGAGTGGAAGTGCCCCGTCCACAATTACATTCCCAACTGGCTGGCGTTGGTCAATGAGGGCAAATTATTCGAAGCGGCGGAGCTCTCCCACCAGACGAACTCGCTGCCCGAAATGTGCGGACGGATCTGCCCCCAGGATCGGCTGTGCGAGGGCGCCTGCACTCTGAATGACGGCTTCGGTGCGGTCAGCATCGGATCCATCGAAAAGTACATCACGGACGAGGCATTCAAGCAGGGCTGGAAACCCGACATGACCCATGTGGTGCGCACCACCAAGCGGGTGGCCGTCATCGGCGCGGGCCCGGCGGGCTTAGGATGCGCCGATGTGCTGGTGCGCAACGGCGTGACGCCGGTCGTTTTCGATCGCTACTCGAAGATCGGTGGGCTGCTGACCTTCGGCATACCGCCATTCAAGCTGGAAAAGGACGTCGTGGAAAAGCGCCGCGAGATCATGGAGGGCATGGGCGTGGAATTTCGCTTAGAAGTCGAGGTGGGACGCGACATCGCGTTCGAGCGGTTGCTGGAAGAGTTCGATGCCGTGTTCTTAGGGATGGGTACTTATCAATACGTCAAGGGCGGCTTCTCGGGCGAGGATCTTCCCGGCGTGCATGAAGCACTGCCGTATTTGATTTCGAATATCAACCGGGAACTGGGGATCGAGGATGCGTCGAATTCCTTCATCGACCTGCGTGACCAGCGCGTCGTCGTATTGGGCGGCGGCGATACCGGCATGGATTGCAATCGCACGGCGATACGCCAAGGCGCCGCCAGCGTGACCTGTACCTATCGCAGGGACGAGGACAACATGCCCGGATCGCGGCGCGACTATAAGAACAGCAAGGAAGAAGGCGTCGAGTTCCTGTTCAATCGGCAGCCCGTTGAAATCGTCGGATCCGATCGGGTGCAGGGTGTGAAGCTGGTGCAGACGCGTTTGGGCCCCCCCGGGCCGCGCGGCCGCCGCGTACCGGAGGTCATCCCCGGGACGGAGGAGACAATCGACGCCGATGCCGTGATCATCGCCTTCGGGTTCTTGCCGAGTCCGCCGGAATGGTTCCTGCAGCAGGGGATTGCAATGCATGGCAACGGCCGTGTGCGTGTGTCGGCTGCGCCGATCACTCGGTTTCAGACCACCAACCCGAAAGTATTCGCCGGCGGCGACATGGTGCGCGGCTCCGACCTGGTGGTGACCGCGGTATTCGAGGGGCGCGAGGCGGCGCAAGGCATCTTGAATTACTTGGGTGTCCGCGCGGCTGCGCGTCATTGAGAGTGCAATGCCAATCACCGAAGGTGGGTGTCTTTGTGGGGCCATTCGGTATCGCCTGTCCGGCGAGCCCCGTTCTTCCGTGATTTGTCACTGCGCCTCGTGCCGCCGGGCAAGCTCCGCCCCCTCGGTGGCGTGGCTGACGTTCGACCGCGACCACGTGGAGTTTCTCTCCGGGGATCCGCAGAGCTATGAGTCTTCGCCCGGCGTCGTCCGCCGATTCTGCGGTCGCTGCGGGAGCGGGATTTCCTACGAGAGCACGGCCTATCCTGACACGATCGACCTGACGACGGTATCGCTGGATGATCCGGCCGCGATTGCGCCCACGCGGGAGGTTTGGGTGGAGGAAAAGCTCTGGTGGGAAGCCGTGAACCACGCGCTCGACCAGTATCCGAGGGATATCGACGGCGGACCTTATCGCAGCGATTGATTCTGGGTTGGGTCCAGCAGCTTCAAACTCCGGAAGCGCCGAAAGTCCCGGTCGGTCGAGCACAGCGTCGCTCCGTGCTCCAAAGCGAGGGCTGCCAACGCCGCATCGGTGACTAGCGGTCCGCTTACCTGAGCGTCCAAGACCTGCGCTTGGAAGATCTCCCAGAAGCGCTCGCCAGGTTCGATCACCGCCACGTTGGGACGTTCAAGCCAAGATCTGACGATGCCGCAGGCTTCCGGACCCGAGAGCGGCTGACGTACGGCTCGAGGATTGGTCGCTATTCGCACGAACGCCAACAAGGTCTGCCACGGGAGGGCAACGGTCTCTTCCGAGTTGAACGCAGCATCCAACCAGGGGCGGCAGACGGCGTGCTGTGGCGAGTTGCTGTCGTAGGCGTACAGCAAGATGTTCGCGTCGAGCAGTTTCACCGCCGCCGTGAGCCCTCGACTTCATCCATCAGGACGCCGACGTTGTCATAGGACAGACCCGGCCCCGGACCGCCCAAATTACGGGGTTCGACCCGAAAAGGCGGGAGTGCTTTCAGCGCCTTTCGCTGCGCGAGCGCTGCACGCAGATGCTCGTTCACCACAACTTTGAACGGTCGCCCGCTGCGCCGCGCCTCGGCTTGCAGCCGCGCGGCAACGTCGTCATCGAGAGTAAGCGTCGTTCTCATGTCTTGATGCTACTATACCGGCATCATGATGTCTAACGAGATCTAAGGTCTAATTTCCCGGGTCAGCTGCGTGGTAATCATCAAAGCGGTTTTCGCCTTTCCCGGTGGTCGGTGCTCACCTTTGCGATTCGGGCGGGCAACGAACTGGCGGCAATGCATAATTTCTACTAATTGCTAGGGTCGCTTACCTTCGATTCGAAGGGCAAACGCGCTGACTGTCACGTTTTTGTAACAAACAATTATCATGCTGTTTTTTACCGAGTCCAAAACATTAATCAGTCCCATGCCGCTACTTAAGGGAACAGGCCGCTTGGTTCCTTATTACGTTGATTGTAATGTTGGCAACGACTATCTGCGACACGCGGTGCTCCTGGCATCTTGGGTTGGCTAGCAACGAATCGACAATTACGCACGGAGAATCTTTGCCATGACACTGTCTCGTTTGCCTAAATTGATGTCGCGAGGCATCAGAACTGCCATCGCAATGTCTGTGCTCGCAGCTTCCGGCTATGCCGCTGAGATCACCGGTGCGGGCTCGACCTTCGTCTACCCCATCTTGTCCAAGTGGTCGACGACCTATAGCACCAAGACCGGCAATCAAATCAATTATCAATCGATCGGGTCAGGCGGCGGTATTGCACAGATCAAGGCGGCAACGGTGACCTTCGGCGCTACGGACAAACCGCTGACGCCGGAAGAACTGCAGACTGCCGGTCTCGCGCAATTCCCGGTGGTGATCGGCGGCGTGGTACCGGTAGTGAATCTGGAGGGCATCAAGGCCGGTCAACTAAGATTTACGGGAGCGCTCTTAGCCGACATCTTTCTCGGCACAATCACAAAATGGAACGATCCGGCGATCATTGCCCTTAATCCGGGAATCCAATTGCCCGATCGAAAGATCACGGTGGTGCATCGCTCGGACGGTTCCGGCACGACATTTAATTGGGTCAACTATCTGTCGAAGGTGAGCGATGCATGGAAGAGCAAGGTTGGGGAAGGCACTTCGGTGAATTGGCCGACCGGCATCGGCGGCAAGGGCAACGAAGGGGTGGCCGCGTACGTGAACCAGATTAAAGGATCGATCGGCTATGTTGAATTGGCCTATGCGACGGAAAATAAAATGACGTTTGCTGCCGCCAAAAACAAGAACAACGAATTCGTGGAGCCCACTGAGCAAAGCTTCCAAGCTGCCGCCTCGCAAGCTAATTGGACCGAGCACCCGGATTTCTACGAGATCATTACGGACGCGCCGGGTGCGGGTTCTTGGCCCATTGCAGCGACGGTTTTCGTATTAATGTACAAGCAGCCGAAGGATGTCCCTCAGTCGAAGGAAGCCATTGAATTCTTCAAATGGGCATTAGAAGACGGTGCGTCGGATGCGAAGGCGCTCAATTACATTCCGCTGCCGCCGGCGCTCATCAAGCAAATCGAAGCTTACTGGGTCAAGAATATTCATTAACCATGGCTCCTGCACAGCAGGTCGTTCCATCGGGCGCAGCATCTCTGGTGCAAGGCACAAACGCCCCTGGGCCAGTGCAGCCGCACGCACGGGACGCTGACGGGCATGCCGCCCGGCGGGAGCAACGGGATCAGCGCAATGACACCTGGTTTCGCTATGTCGTGACGGGGTGTGCATTGTTTGTACTGATCGCGTTGCTTGGCGCGGCCCTATCGATGCTGTGGGGCGGACGAGAGGCCTTCGGCACCTTCGGTTGGAGTTTCTTGTGGAGCAGCGATTGGGATGCCGTACAGAAGAAGTTCGGCGCATTGGTGCCGATTTATGGCACGTTGATCACGGCGCTGATCGCCATGATCATCGCCGTGCCCGTCAGTTTTGGAATCTCCCTATTTCTGACAGAGATCGCCCCGGCGTGGATGCGTACACCGGTGTCCGCGGCCGTCGAGTTGCTGGCGGGGATCCCCTCGATCATCTATGGTATGTGGGGATTATTTGTTTTCGTGCCGTTTATGGGTGATCACGTTGACCCCTGGCTCGATGAGCACGTGGGTCCATTGCCCATTATCGGCCCGTTATTCCAGGGGCCGCCCATCGGCTTAGGCATGCTGACGGCGGGCATCGTGCTCGGCATCATGGTCATCCCCTTCGTCTCATCGGTCATGCGAGAAGTGTTCATTACGGTCCCCGTGCAGCTCAAGGAATCCGCGTACGCCGTAGGCAACACCACCTGGGAAGTCGTCTGGGATATCGTGCTGCCTTATACGCGCTCGGCGGTCATCGGTGGCATATTTTTAGGATTGGGTCGCGCGCTCGGCGAGACCATGGCGGTGACTTTTGTGTTGGGCAATGCGCATCTGCTTTCGCCCTCTCTGCTTCAGCCCGGGAATTCGATTGCCGCCACGATCGCCAACGAATTTACGGAAGCAGATTCGTCGATCTATCTGTCCTCGCTGATCGCGTTGGGCTTTTTATTATTCGTCGTGACCTTCATCGTGCTCGCGATTGCGCGGGTCATGTTAGGCCAGCTCGCCAAGCGGGGAGGTAAGTTGTGAACCGATGGAGACGGCGCCAACTGCAAGACTATATCGCCAAGATTCTTGCCACGCTCGCAACGTTCTTCGGCCTTTTCTGGTTGACGTGGATTCTCTGGACCACCGCGAGCAAGGGCCTGAGCGCATTGAAATGGGGGCTCTTCACTCAGATGACGCCGGCTCCTGGCTCGGATGGCGGCCTGCTCAACGCGTTCGCCGGAAGTTTGGTGATGTGTGGTGTGGCGGTCTTGATCGGCACTCCGATTGGCATCGGCGCCGGCACCTATCTATCGGAGTACGCGCGCGATACGCGACTCGGCTTCACAATACGCTTTGTTAACGACATTCTGCTCTCCGCGCCGTCGATCGTCATCGGACTCTTTATCTACGAATTGATGGTGCGTCCCATGGGTCATTTCTCCGCGTGGGCGGGCGCCGTCGCGCTATCGTTCATCGTTTTGCCGGTCGTGGTTCGCACGACGGACGAGATGCTGCAGCTCGTGCCGACGGTCATGCGTGAATCTGCGTTGGCATTGGGCGTACCGCAGTGGAAAGTCGTTCGCCAGGTGCTGTATCGCGCTGCGCTATCCGGCATCCTGACGGGCGTGCTTTTGGCGCTTGCGCGCATTTCGGGCGAGACCGCGCCGGTGCTGTTCACCGCTCTCAATAATCAGTACTGGACCAGTAACCTCAACCAACCGATGGCGAATGTACCGGTCGTCATATTTCAATACGCGTTGAGCCCATTTGAGTTCTGGCATGCCCTGGCGTGGGCCGGCGCATTTGTCGTCGTGATATTTGTATTGATTCTAAGTCTGACCTCTCGTTGGTTGGTCGCGCGCGGGCAAGTGTCTGTATGAACGATACGTCGAAGGTTACTGCAATTTCCGCCGTGAACTCTGCGGTTCGTCCACCCGATACCGCGGCAAAAATTACCGCGCGAAATGTTAACTTCTATTATGGCAAGACGCGTGCGCTCAAAGACGTCGGTCTCGTTATCCAAGAGAAGCGCGTGACTGCGCTGATCGGTCCGTCCGGCTGCGGTAAATCGACATTGCTGCGCGTCTTCAATCGCATGTATGCCATTTATCCGAAGCAGCGAGCTGAAGGGGAAATTCTATTGGATGGCGAGAACGTGCTCGATCCGCGTTATTCCATCAATCGGCTGCGCACGAAAGTGGGCATGGTGTTTCAGAAGCCGGTGCCGTTCCCCATGTCGATCTACGATAATGTGGCGTATGCCTTGCGCCATTATGAGAACTTGTCGCGTACAGCAATGAACGACCGCGTCGAGGAGTCGCTCAAAGACGCGGCGCTCTGGGATGAAGTGAAAGACACTCTCAATAACAGCGCTCTGAGCTTATCGGGCGGTCAGCAACAGCGATTGTGCATTGCGCGCGCCATTGCGCTCAAGCCGGAGGTATTATTGCTGGACGAACCCACATCCGCCTTGGACCCGATTTCGACTGCCAAGGTCGAGCAGCTCATCGACGAGTTAAAAGCGAACTATACCGTGCTGATTGTCACTCACAACATGCAGCAGGCGGCTCGCGTCTCAGAATTCACGGGCTTCATGTTTCTCGGAGAACTCATTGAATTTGGCATTACCAGCGATATGTTTACGCATCCCGACCACAAAAAGACGGAAGACTACATTACGGGTCGCTTCGGTTAGGCGAACCCCTAGTGTAGACAGGCGCGTTGATGAGTAGTCCGCACACGGTTAAGGCTTTCGATGAAGACCTCAAGGCCCTCGCGCGCAACGTGACAGCCATGGGTGAGTTTGCCGGTGCGCAATTCTCAACGGCGGTGCGGGCGCTCCTTCACGGCGATTGGACTCTCGCTCAACAGGTCATTGATCACGACCGGCGACTCGATGCGCTTCGTACGGAACTCTCAACGGCTGCGGCGACGGTCATTGCGCGGCGCCAGCCATTGGCAACGGATTTGACGGAAGTGCTCGCCACTTTTCGGATAGCCGAAGATCTGGAGCGTATCGGTGATCTGGCGAAGAACATCGCCAAGCGCGCCACAGCCGTAGCGAGTAGTCATTTCCCAGAGGACATTGTAGAACGGCTCGATCGTCTTGCCAGTCTCGCGTCGGAGCACCTCAAGAGTGCTCTAGACGCCTTCATCGCACGTGACGCCGAACAGGCGCTGATCGTGCGCCAACAGGACGAGAAGATCGATACACTCTATACGCAAGTTTTCCAGGAGCTGGTCGGTCGGTTGAGTATCGATCCCACGCAGACTATGGGGTTCGTTCACTTGCTTTTTTGTGCGAAAAATATTGAGCGAATCGGTGATCACGCAACTCATATCGCCGAGGCGGCATACCTCATCGCAACGGGGCATCGTCCGGAATCGGAGCGTCAACGACTCGATCGGAGCAGCACGTTGGGTGGCGACCCCGCCTAATCCCCATACCCAGTTCAATGATGATTAGGTTGCCGAAGACGGGACGGCGCTGAGAAATGACTGGCCTGAGCGCGCCGACCGATGCATGCGGGTATGGACAGACGCAATGTTACCGTGCGTCAATCATTCCCAGTTTGCAGTAAATGGTGCTTTTAAAGAGGTGCACATGGACACCCATCAGGCGTACTGCCTGAACTTCTTGGCGCTGACCGAACACTGGGGACGCGGTTCAGTCGCGATCATCGCCGCGTGGGCGCTCTCCGCACTTGGGATCAGCTTGACAGTGGCCGCCGCATGGTTAATCGGCAAACTGCTATCGATTGGCCCTGTACCGATTAACCTCAAGGAAGTGTCCGAGATCGAGTTATGGGTTGCGATCGTTGCGACCGTGCTGAACTACCTGAGATTCTTCCGCTTTGTATTCGGCGACGCTGAATCAGCACTCCGGAACCCGGCACTCTTTAACCGCGGACCGGGTCGCGCACTATTCGCTCTAGTGGCACTGTTCGAACCAGCGGCCGTTGTGTTGATCATCATCGCCTTAACACACTGAAATGCGCTTCGGCATCCGCTTTGACCAAAAGCTTTAGATGACGCCGGTCTTTTGCTTCTATAAAGTTGGAATAATGAAAAGTAATGATGTGATCGCTAGCCTCGCGGCCTTGGCCCAAGAGTCGCGCCTGGCGCTCTTCCGGCTACTCGTCAAACGCGGACCGGAGGGCTATACGCCGACCGAACTCACCGAAAAGTTGGGCGTTCCGGCACCAACCTTGTCCTTTCATTTGAAGGAACTGCAGCGCGCCGGTCTCATCGAGGCCCGCCGGGAAGGGCGCCACCTGTTCTATAGGCCGAATTTTCCGCACATGAATCAGTTGCTCGAATTTTTGACCGATAACTGCTGCAGCCTGGCAGACAAAGACTGTGGTCCCGCGTGCGGTGTGCCTGCCGCGGCAGTCGCCCAACCGAAGAGGAAACGCGCATGAAAGGGTTTCACGTCACCAACTACGTGACAAGAGTTAGCTACTTGCCGCTGCCAACCAGCAAACCGAAGGAATCCATATGAGCATTTCTCCCACCAAGCAATCCGATGCACCGCCACCCCGCACAGATATGGATTTTTCGATTAGCCTCCCAGTCCTTTTGACTGCCGCTGGCCTGATGTTAATCGGGTGCTGGCTTGCCTGGTATTTCTTATGGAGACCTTTCCCGGTCGATTCCGCCATTCCTCATTACACCAAAGCAGATAACGTGAGCGGCAACCTGGTGTCCGTTGGCTCGGACACTCTTACTGACGTCATGGTGTTGTGTTCGAGAGAATTTAGAACGATATATCCCGAAGCCACCATTCAACTCGAGCACAAAGGTTCTGCGACGGCTCCTCCCGCCTTGATCGATGGTAAGTCTCAACTGGCACCCATGAGCCGACCAATGACGGAAGATGAGGTCGGAGCTTTCGAGAAAAAATATGGCTACAAGCCCACTTTCTATCGGATAGCCCTCGACGCACTTGCCATCTATGTAAACAAGGACAACCCCATTCGCGGAATGACCTTACAACAAGCGGACGGAATATTTTCCAGCACCCTCAAGCGGGGAGGGCCATCGCTTGAAACGTGGGGATCTCTTGGTCTCTCGGGAGAGTGGGCCAACAAGGCAATTATCCTCTACGGCCGTGATAACGTTTCGGGAACACATGACTATTTCAAGGAGCATGTTCTCCAGAATGGTGACTTTAAGGCGACCGTGCATGAGGAGATCTCGGAGTATGTCGTGGATGGTGTTGCCAATGAACCGTCGGGCATTGGGTATAGTGGAATCGGCTGGAAAACCTCACAGGTCCGCACAGTTCCCCTCGGAGAAACCGCAGGCAATTTCGTGGAGCCGACCTATAAGAATGCCCTTGATGGAACTTATCCATTAGCCCGTTTCCTGTATATTTATGTCAATAAACAACCGGGCCAACCACTGGATAAGCTGACTGGCGAGTTCATCAAATATGTTTTATCCCATGAGGGCCAGGAAGCCGTCGTTCAAGCGAAATTTTTCCCTCTTCCCGCGAAGATTGTTACCGAAACGCTGAGTGGTAAGAATTAAATTATCGTGTCCCCATTGTATCGCGGCTCGATCCCGCATTTTGGCGAGCCGCCATTCCTTGTCCCGTGAGGCTCTATCCCTGGCGCCGGACGCTCCCGTCGTAACCGCTCGATCTTCCACACCTTTAGGGTTTGAGTTTGATGTTCCAGGGTAACAGCGCTTCGATGCGGCTGAGACCAGTAACGCCAACACCATCGCAAACCCGGTGCTCGAGCCGACGTTAATCACTGGTTCGACCGGCAACAGCACAGATTTCTGTTTCGTGCTCGTATCACATTTACTCCCAGCCTTTATTTCTATATACTTCAAACTATGAAATCAAAAGACGCGATTGAAAGCCTCGCGGCTCTCGCTCAGGAGTCCCGGCTCGCCATCTTTCGGATGCTCGTCAAGCGAGGGCCCGAGGGCTACACTCCGACGCAGCTCGGCGAAAAATTGAGCGTGGCTGCACCGACGCTCTCGTTTCACCTGAAAGAGTTGCAGCACGCTGGGCTCCTGGATGTTCGTCGCGACGGACGGTTCCTGTTCTACCGCGCGAATTTCTCGCACATGAACCAACTGATCGGATTTCTCACCGAGAACTGCTGCGTCCTGGCCGACCAGGGTTGCGGCCCCGAATGTGCCTCAGCTTCCGCGGAAGTGCCCGATATCAAGAGGCGACACGCATGAAACGCTTCCACGTGGGGCCGCGCGTGCTGTGCAAGCTAAACGGGCTGAGCGAGCGGCGCAGTACTCGCGCCCGGATCGAGTTAATCCGCTGATTATTATCTAATCGAGAACAAGATCCATGACCGACAAAGTCTATAATGTCTTGTTTCTGTGCACCGGCAATTCCGCCCGCAGCATCCTCGCGGAATCGATTCTCAATCATTGGGGCAAAGGTCAATTTCGCGGCTTCAGTGCCGGTAGTCACCCGACAGGCCACGTGAATCCGCTTGCGCTCAAACTCTTGACACAGTTCGATTTGCCCACCGCAGGCCTACGCAGCAAGAGTTGGGACGAATTCGCGACCCCCGGCAGCCCGCGCCTGGATTTCGTGCTCACCGTCTGTGATAAAGCCGCCGGGGAGGTGTGTCCCTATTGGCCCGGGCAACCGATGACGGCACACTGGGGAATTCCTGACCCGGTAGCGGTCGAAGGAACGGAGGTCGAGAGAAATTTCGCCTTTCGTCAAGCTTTCAAAGCCATGGAGACGCGGATCAAGCTTTTCTTGAGTCTGCCAATCGCCAGCATTGACAGGATGCGGCTCCAAGAGCGGGTGGATGCCATCGGTAAGACGCCGCTCCCGGGGGCATCCGAATGAGTCTGTTCGAGCGCTACCTCACCGTGTGGGTGTTCCTGTGCATCGTCATAGGCATCGCGCTGGGCCAGCTTATGCCGGGCGCCTTCCAAGTTATCGGCGGGCTCTCGATTGCCCAGGTCAACCTGCCGGTCGGCATCCTCATCTGGGTGATGATTATCCCCATGTTGGTCAAGGTCGATTTCGGCGCCTTGGGCGAAGTTCGCCGGCACGTGAAAGGGATCGGCGTGACGCTCTTTGTGAATTGGCTGGTCAAACCGTTTTCGATGGCGCTACTGGGATGGATCTTTATCCGGCATGTTTTTGCGCCGCTGTTGCCGGCCGATCAACTCGACAGCTACATCGCCGGTCTGATTTTGCTGGCCGCCGCTCCCTGCACCGCCATGGTCTTCGTCTGGAGCCGCCTGACGAACGGCGATCCGCTGTTCACCTTGTCGCAGGTAGCGCTCAACGACAGCATCATGGTGGTCGCGTTCGCACCGCTGGTCGGGCTGTTGCTGGGCATCTCCGCCATCACGGTGCCGTGGGGTACCCTGCTGACCTCCGTGGTGTTGTACATCGTCATACCAGTCGCGATTGCCCAAGCGTGGCGTAGATCCCTCTTGAGGCGTGGACCCGAAGCGTTTGACGCCGCCATGCATCGCATCGGTCCGTGGTCGATCGGCGCGCTGCTCACAACCCTCGTCCTGCTATTCGCGTTCCAGGGCGAGGAGATTTTGCGCCAACCGCGCGTGATTGCGCTCCTGGCGGTGCCGATCCTCATTCAAGTGTTGTTCAACTCAGCGCTCGCCTATGGCCTCAATCGCGCCGTCGGCGAGAGCCACAACGTGGCGTGCCCCTCGGCCCTGATCGGCGCATCGAATTTTTTCGAACTCGCGGTGGCCGCCGCCATCAGCTTGTTCGGGTTTCACTCCGGCGCAGCGCTTGCCACGGTCGTCGGCGTGCTGATCGAGGTTCCGGTCATGTTGCTGGTGGTGAGCATCGTCAACCGATCCAAAGACTGGTACGAACATGCTGGAATCCCTGCCGAGGTGAAGCCATGACAGACGTCACCATCTATCACAACCCGGCTTGCGGCACGTCTCGCAATACCCTCGCGCTGATCCGTAACGCCGGCGTCGAGCCCACGATCATCGAATATCTCAAGGCCCCGCCCGATCGGGCAACGCTTGAATCACTCATTCGGCGCATGGGCATTCGTCCGCGCGATCTGCTACGCCAGAAGGGCACTCCCTATGACGAGCTGGGACTGGGCGCGGATCATTGGACGGATGAGCAGCTAATCGACCAGATGCTGAAGCATCCAATCCTGATCAATCGACCCATCGTGGTAACGCCTTGGGGGGTGAAGCTATGCCGACCGTCCGAGGCAATCTTGGACATTCTCCCACTCCCACAGAAAGGGCCGTTTACCAAGGAAGACGGGGAGCCGCTGATCGACGCAGCGGGTCGTCGCGTACGCTGAATTCCTGACGTACGGAACGGCCGCGGCACTCGGCAGGCGATAGTTGTAGTACCGCCATATCGATGTCCGAAAACGGCGAGTATTCGCACCCGAACAGGGCTAATCTCTCGCCATGTTACTCGACTCCAACGCCTGTTACCGCGCGGTGCGTGCTCGCGATCGGCGCTTCGATGGCCGGTTTTTCGTCGCCGTGTCGTCCACCAAGATTTACTGCCGGCCCATCTGTCCGGCGCGGCCGCCCAAGCGTGA
>JBKQSA010000013.1:0-11122 GCA_052143815.1 Steroidobacteraceae bacterium
TCGCGCGCTTCGATTTTCAGCGATCCGGTATCAATGGTGGAGCTCATGAGCGTATTCCTTTGGATGATTGGGGCGAGATTGCCCGTCATCGCCGTCCACGCCGCAGCGCAGCTGTCAATGGGCGAAGCCGGCCCGACAGGGACGCTAGCGCGCTTCGCGCGCCGCCATTGACAGCGAGAACGGTGTGACACCCTACCCCTTCAGCAATCTCGCCCCATCCGGTTTTCCACTTCAATCGACATTTTTCCGACTAAATATCCGGTACTCCGAAGATGACGAACGCCACGTTCCGAAAGAGGCCACGCCCTGCTTGCAGCCAGACGCGGCATGACGGCAGGGTCAGTGGCTCTCCTCGCTCAGCTCAGTGTCGATGCAGACGGTAGTTCCATCGCGGTTTTGCACTTCAAAAACGGTCGCAATGCTATCTGGATTAAGCTGTATCCGGCGGGCTTTTGCCGCCGCCTCCTGTGGCGAGGCGGCTTCCAAGTCGATCAACCACGCGACACGGTAGGTATAGGATGTCGCGTCCAGGGGATTGCCCCCGACCGCCAGTTCCAATGGCCGCGTCGTTCGAGTGCTGCTGCTCATTATCGCGCGGGACGTGCTCGATGTTTTACCAAGGAGTTCCCCAAGGTTTCGATACACCTCTGTAGCGCGGGCACGACTGATCAGAATTGACTCGACGTACTCGCCCTCTACGAAGGTCGCGAACTCAATTCGGTCGCCGGCGATGATCTCCGGATTACTCTCTTCCTCCCGCACGTCGATGTCGTCCAGCGGCCGAATGTGGGGTAATGCATTGCTCATGATGTCTGTTCCTCGTCGTATTAATGTTCTGGATGGACAGTCCGCGTCCTCCACCGCGCCTCCCAGCGTGATTGCCGTCGAACGCTTCTTTTGGATAGCGTTCAGCACATTTCCAAGGGAGATGCGCAGGGCGAGTTCGCGAGCTGCGTTAGGCACCAGCCGCGCAAGGGCCTTCGCCCCTGCGTGGCCGGTGTCCGCGTTAGTGGTCGAGTAGCGTCATGGCGTGGTTCCACAGACCCACGTTGATCCTGATATCTTCTCGTAATCGCGACCATGTAATAATGCCAAGGAGTCACCGGCAATTAGCAACTCCCCGGGAATTCTCCGGGATCTCCTTCACATTATTTGTCCCTACTGTTCAGCAGTAGAGCATGCGTCGAACGCAGCGTTGCAATCGGTCAGAACGATTCGTGCGTTGTCTTGCCTGGGAATCTCTGACGCGGTGTGCGGGTTGAAAGAGCTAGACGTCAGGGGCTGAAAGTTCTAATCCCAGTTGAGTGGCCTTCCGGAGTAATTGAACAGCAGTATCGGCACCTAGCTTTTGCCGGATGGCGGACTGGTGATTGGCCACCGTCTTGAAGTGCAGTCCCATCGACTGCGCAATATCCTTCACGGACAGTCCCTGAACCAACAGTCGTAGGACCTTCAGTTCACGCGAGGAGAGGCTGTCGCTGGTGACCTCGTCCGGGTTCGCCTGGCTGAGCGCGATAGTTTGCGCCATTGCTGCGCTCACGTATTTCTTGCCGCTCGCGAGCGTGTGCACTGCGTCCACCAGCTCATGCGGCGCACTGGCCTTGGTCACGTAACCAAAGGCTCCAGCCTGCAGCGCGCGCTTCGCGAAGATGGTCTCCTCGTGCATGCTGAAGATCAGCACACGCGTTTGAGGATTGACCGCCAGCATACGCCTCAACGCTTCAATGCCGTTTCGGCCCGGCAGGGTGATATCCATGACGACGATCTGAGGAACGAGATCACGAAACAGAACCTGAGCCGTATCGGCGTCGCCGGCTTCGCCCACCACAACGATGTCTCCGTGACGCTCGAGGAGCCGGCGGTATCCCTCCCGGACAACCGCATGGTCATCCACCAGAAGCACCGTAACAGGACCTGGGACGGCTTCCGTCATGATCGTTCTCCCGGAGCGGGAAATGATGCTTCCAGCCGCAGTCCGCGGCCCGGCGCGCTGTCGAGCGAAAACGTCCCGCCCATCATCGCGACTCGCTCGCGCATCCCACTCAATCCGAACCTCGACGTGCGGTGGTCCGCTGGCATGCCGCACCCATCATCGATCAGCGTCAACCGCAGTTCTTCGTTGCCTCCGAGGCCGATCGGAATTCGTTCCAATGCAACACTGACTCGTTCAGCCTGCGCATGCTTATAAACATTCGTCAGACCCTCCTGAATCAATCGAAATACCGTCAAATTGAGTGTTTCGCCGAGATGTTCCCAGTCCCCGCTCACCGACAAATGGAATCGTGTGATCGGGAGCCGCTCGCGCCAGTGTTCGACACAGTGTTCAATCGCGGCGATGAGCCCAAGTTCATCAAGTCCCGCCGGTCGGAGACGACCGATCATGTCAGTCACGGCACCGTGGATATGGTCGACCGCGCGAATGATCGCGTCGGCGGCATTGAGTGAGAAGGTTGAGTCAGAATTACGATTATCGAGAATCGAAACGGCGTCCAGTTTGATCGCATTCAGATACTGGCCAAGCTCGTCGTGCAGTTCCCGCGCCAGGTGTTTGCGCTCAAGTTCCTGTATCCGAAGATTCTCCTGGGCCAGTTGCCGGTTCTCGACGAGTACCCTGGCGAGCGTCACCTCGGCGAGCCGTCGAGCCTCCAGTTCGCGCAGCGCGTGCCGATGGCGCTTCCAGGACAACCAGATCAACCCTATCGAGAGCACGAGCATTCCTACCGGCCATTCGTCGAGCTGCACGTACTCCGTGCGTCGCGTGAGCGCATACAACGCTTCGTTGAGCTCGAAATGAGCGGCCAGAAACGTACTTAAAAGCGTGATGCTCACCACCAGCACCGGATCCCGCCACGACAGTTCGTGATGCCATGGCCAGGATGGTGACTCGACTGACGTTGTACTCATGGCAGACCTCGTGCTCCCGATGCCGGTTTTTTGGGGACCGGGAAGAATTCCTGGTTTTGATCAGGAATCCCTCTCTGGCGGCTCTAACGGCAATCAGTGAGACTCCCAGCCTAGAACAAAGACGGGGAGTATTTCCAGTGAGTCGATTTCGCATTGCCGCGATACCGCAGCTGTGGGTTGGAGTATTCGCATCTCCATGGACCGCCCACGCCATGGATTCGGTGGACGTCGGCCCGGAACTGCCGACCATCGTGGTCCAGGCGACGGCAATACCAGGCACGACCATTGATATCGACAAGGTTCCAGGAAATGTGCAGATGCTATCGGCTGCGGACCTGACCCGGGAAGGCTCGGCCAGCATGACAAATGCGCTGAACTCCAATCTCAGCAGTATTAACATCAACGATGATCTCGACGATCCCTTTCAACCCGACATTCTTTATCGCGGTTTCGAGGCCTCGCCGGTGCTCGGAACCCCGCAGGGACTCGCGGTCTACCAGAATGGCGTGCGCATCAACGAGGCCTTCGGCAGTACCGTCAATTGGGACCTGTTTCCCGACATCGCCATCAACCAGGTGGAGCTCGTCAGTTCGAGCCCGGTCTATGGCCTCAATGCCCTCGGCGGCGCTATCTCGGTGACGATGAAAAACGGGTTTACTTATAAGGGCGCCGATGTGGAAGTCTCGGGTGGCTCGTACGGGCAACGCGCGGTGGCCGCGCAGTACGGCATGAGTTCCGGCATCTTTGGATTTTATGTCGCAGGTCGGGCTCTGGATTGGAACGGCTGGCGCGAGTTCTCAAACGATCGGATGCGTGACGTCTACGCCGTCTTGAGTGCGCACTCGGATCGGGGGACGCTGGACTTGAGTTTCACGCGTGCGGACAACATGATGAACGGACAGGGATCTGCGCCGGTACAGGAGCTGGCGGTGAGCCGCTCCCTGGTGTTCACGGGACCGCAGACCAACATCAACACGCTCAATTTCGTCACGCTGAACGGCACGCTGACGCTCAGCGACTCGTGGTCGCTGCAGAGCGTGCTGTATTATCGCAACTATGCGCAGACCGTCTCGAACGGCAATACCACGAGTTATGTGGCCTGCGCGGACGGCTCCGGCATTCTTTGCCAGCCTGATGGAACCTCCCCGCTCGCCAATTCCGCGGGGCAGTCGCTGCCCGATATTTCCAATGGTGGAACCACTGTCATCGGGGAAAACGACTTCGAATCGATTCACGCCTGGGGTCGTGGCGCCACGGTGCAGGCCACCGACACAGGCTCCATTCTGGGGCACGACAATCAGTTCACGGTGGGAGCAGCCATCGACTATGCCTCGACCAGCTTCTACACCGGAGCTCAAATCGGAGTCATCAATGCGCAGCTCCTCGTATTGCCTTCCAATCTAATCGTCAACACACCGGAGAATTCGGACGCGGCGGTCGCCAACGGTGACCCTGTGCCGATCAGCGTCGATTCCGTCAACAAGAACCTAGCGGGCTACTTAACCGATACGTTCAACGTCACCCCCGACCTTGCAGTGACTGCGAGCGGCCGCTACAACATCGCGCATGTCGACCTGGCCGATCAACTGGGCAGCAATCTGAGCGGGCACAACCGGTTTGTTCATTTCAACCCCGCGCTCGGCGCGACCTATCGGATTCTCCCCACGATGACCGTCTACGGCGGGCTGTCAGAGAACACCCGGACACCGACCGCCAGTGAGATCGAGTGCTCCAATCCGCTGACGCCGTGCTTGCTGCCGACGAATCTCGCCGGGGATCCACCGAACTTGCGTCAAGTGGTTGCGCACACCACGGAACTTGGGGTCCGCGGAAAGAGTCGGCTGCTGGGCGGCGACGTGTCGTGGAACCTCAGCATCTTTCGCACGCTCCTACGCGATGACATCTTCGGCATCGCAACTTCCGTCAGTCAGGGATTTTTCCAAAACATCGGCGATACCCGCCGCCAAGGGGTCGAGGCCGGCGTCAATTACCGCAGCGACACGTGGTCGGCCTACGCCAACTATAGCTTTGTTCAGGCGACCTTTCGGTCACCCCTGACCGTGCCGTCGCCCTCGAATCCCTTTCAGGACGTCAACGGCGATATCCAAGTCGAGCCCGGCAATCATCTGCCTGGCATTCCCGATCACCGCCTCAAGCTCGGTGGAGATTACAAGATTCTGCCGCAATGGTCCGTCGGTGCGACGTTGAACCTCGTCAGCAGCTTTTACTATGTGGGAGACGAGTCCAACCAGCTCGCTCAGATTCCCGGCTATACCGTCGTCAATCTACATACGACTTACAAACCGATCCCTCACTTCGAGGTCTTCGCCTCAATAAACAATCTCTTTAATCGAAAGTACGCCACCTGGGGAATCTTGAGCGATCCCACGGGCATCGGCGCACCAGGGGTTCCGGCCGACGGCGTGACCAATGGACCCGGGGTCGACAATCGGTTTCTGAGCCCATCGGCGCCGTTCCAGGCGTTCGGCGGCGTACGGATCACGTTTTGAGGCCCGCGCTGACATGACGCAATCGACACCGCATAGAACCTCGTCCCGCCGTTCCGGAGTTGCGGGATCTCGATGGCTGCTCTTGGCTTGCGCGACCGCTCTGACGTATTCGGTTCACGCGCAGGGCGGTAGCTACCGAGTATTCGTAACCAACGAAGCTTCGGGCGATCTGACGGTCATCGACGGTTCGAATCAGCAGGCCATCGCGAACTGGCGGCTCGGCAAGCGCCCTCGAGGAATTGTGGCAGCACCGGATGGTCAGCACCTCTACGTTGCGGTCAGTGGCTCGCCGCTCGGTGGACCCGGAGTGGACGAAAAATCGCTGCCCCCGCCGGACAAGAGCGCCGACGGCATTGACGTGGTGAATGTGATGACAGGCAAAGTGGAGCGCGTGCTCACGGGCGTGTCCGATCCCGAGCAGCTGGCGGTAAGCGCGGACGGTACACGCCTATATGTCGCAAGCGAAGACTCCAGCTCCTTGGTCGTCATCCGCGCCAGCGACGGAAAGGTGCTCAAGCGGGCTGCGGCGGGCGGCGAACCGGAGGGAGTGGCGGTAAGCGCCAGCGCCAAACTGGTGGGGGTCACGTCAGAAACCTCAAATATGGTGACGCTGATGGACTCCGCTCACTTTCAGATCGTCGGTCGCGTTCCGGTAGGTCTTCGGCCCCGCGACATCGCGTTTTCTGCCGACGGCGGCACTGCTTACGTCTCGGGCGAGAACGATGCCTCTTTGACGGTCATCGATGTGATGTCCCGGAAGACTGTCCGGACGGTTCATTTCAGCGAGGCCGGTGCACGGCCAAAGGGCATCGCGGTATCCGACGCCGATGCACGTATTTATGTCACTACGGGACGCGGCGGCCACGTCGATATGCTATTCGCCAAGGATCTCACGGTGAGTGCATCGATCGCCGTCGGCGCGCGTCCGTGGGGAATCGCCTTGAGCCCCGATGGCCGCTATGCCTACACGGCGAATGGACCCTCCAACGACGTGTCCGTGGTGGACACTCATGACCCGCACGTCACCCAGACGATCAAGGCTGGCAAAGGGCCGTGGGGCGTCGCCACCTTAGCAACGACGCAGTAGCGCCCCCAATCGGCCAGCATGCGTTGGAACGCACCGCTGGCCGTATTGATCCAGATCGATCCTGTTCCCTTAATCTACAATGAATCAAGCCATGCAAGTACGTTCGCGTCGCGTTTCCACCGAGACTTGCCTGCCGATCCGGGTAATGGCAGTCGTGCAAGGGCGTCACGCTTCGTTTGCATGTTCGCCTGTGCGTAGTGAGCTGTCGTCTCGAGCTGAGCATGTCCCAGCAGCGCGCGAATGACCGGGGTGCCTACCCCTTGGGCGACAAGGGCCACCGCAGTCGAATGTCTGAAAGTGTGGGGCGAAATCCGTTTGCGGGCAATCGCTGGAACGGACTTGGCCGCTTCCGTAACATACTGCGCTAACTTCAGCCGTACGCCGGAGGCCCCGAGCGGTTCCCCGTAGCGGTTCACAAAGATCGGTTGATCGATTGCGCGGGGTCGGCGTCGAAGGAGCGCTCGGAGGAGAGCCGACGTCTCCGGCCACATCGGGCATACTCGCTCCCTTCGTCCTTTTCCGAAGAGACGCACTGAACATGGGGACTCAAAGCGCACGGCCTGCGGGCATAGATCGAGCGCCTCTTGTATGCGTGCGCCCGTATTGTAGAGAAATACCATCAGCGCATGGTCACGCTGCCCCTCTGGGGTGGACCGGTCCGGCTGCGCGAGAATGGCGTCAACCTCCTGCTGCTCCAGATAGCAGATTGGACGCTGAATTCCCCGCCTGCGCGGAATCTGTCGCATCTGACTGGCCTGAGCAATCGCGGTCGGGTCTTGCCGGGCGGCGAAGTCGAACAGCGCACGTAGGCCGGCGAGCCGACAGTTGCGCGTTCCCGTGGAGATGCTGTGTGTACGCTCGTGATGCTCGAGAAATTCGAGTACGTGGGCGATTGTAATGTCGCGCAATGCAAGCCGCTCTATAGGCAGGGAGCGGTGCTCCTCAAGGAATCGAAGGAACAGGCGCCATGTGTCACGATACGATCGGATCGTATGGGTTGAGAGTTCGCGTTGGCGTCCAAGCCAATCCGTGAAAAACGCATGGATGATCATCGCAAAATCGCTGGTTTTTTTCATGATATGACTCCTTCCGTGCGTAGACTTGCGGCACCGCGGCGTCGGAAGCGCTCCGCGGCATGCTCCATGAGGTCCCGGGTAACGGTGATGTAGATCAACGTGGAATTGATGTTCTTGTGCCCAAGATAAGTTGCAAGGTGTGGGAGCAGAGGCTCGGGATCGACGCCATCCTCGTACCATTTGAGCAATCTGTGGACGACAAATGCATGTCGTAGATCGTGAACACGTGGCCCTACCTTCCCTCTTGCGGGTTTCAATCCAGCGGCCCGCAATGCGCGCACCAGTAGTCCTGCCACCGCAGCGCGCGAGTAGCCACCCTGTCTCGCTTCGTGCCAGAAGAGAGGGGCTTCCGGATGAGTAGGACCCCCTGCAAGCCGGCGGTCCGCTAGGTAGTCCTCAAGCGCCTGTATTGTGGAGGGATCGAGCGGCAACCGGCGTGACTTGAAAAACTTCGTATTGCGGACCGTTAGGAGACCCGATGGAACGTCCACGTCGCCAACGGTCAGGTGCCCGAGTTCCCCGAGCCGCAGGGCGGCGCAGTACGCCAGCACAATCATAGTATAGACCGTGCATGGCAGAAGCGGTGAGCGCGGTGTTTCGAGCGCGCGCGCCGCCGCCAGGAGCCGCGCCAGTTCCTCGTTGGAATAGATGTACGGCCGACGGTGGCCGCTATACAGTCTTCGGCGAAGCCTTCGATCGACATCGATGGGCGGGGACCCCGGATCCAAACGATGCATAAAGCGGCTGAGGAGCCTACCCACCAACTCGCACTGTCCCGCATGCGCCTTCGTTGGCGTAACGCCGGTCCATGCCTCAATAAGCACCTCGAGAGGCTGACCAGCGAGCTCTGGCTGACGCTGCAGAAAGCGGTCGAAGCTTCGATAACGGCCTTCCTGCGCTCGGTAACGGTAGCCGACGGCACGCATCAGCGCGACGTGATCGCGCATGATGGGGCCAAGCGAACTGGACCACGGTGGCGTTTTGCACAATGCGGCAAACGCCTTGACGGGGTCCGTGGCACCGGCCGCGCGAAGTATCGGTGCGAGAGATCGCTCGCCGTGCCGCTCACAGAGCTGTGCCAAGGGGTTATGTGTTTCATAGCCGCGCTTCACGAGATATTGGAGATACCCGTGGATCTTGCGTGCCCGGTCGTAGACCACGATCTCGGTCACCTCGGTCAGGCGCTCTCGGATCCACTCGACGACGCTGACCTCTGTGGGGCGGCCATCCGGCGTAGTCCGCGCAAGGAAGCGATAGAAAGCACGGATCTCGTTTGCATACCATTGGCGTGTCAGACTGCTTCGCACGCGTAACTGCCTAACATAGCCGTTTATCATGTCCGCCTTCGACTTAGACGCGGTGTTCATGGGACACCTCTCCGCCGACCGGCACCGGCAACGCGATCGCCCGAAGGTCTTCCGTTTGCAGCTTGATATACTGGTCAGTGGAGCGCGGTGACCGATGCCCCAGGATATCGGAGATCGCCTTGGTCGGCACTCGTGCGCGAAGCAGGCTGACAGCGCGCGCATGACGAAATATATGGGGCCCGCGTTTTCCGAGCGGCCGTATGCCCGCCGCTTTAAGACGCTCGAGTACGGGTGTCTGTATGCCGTGCCCCTCCTTCAGTCCTCGAAACGGTGCCTTTACTCGCAGGAATAGCGCGCGGCACGGTACATGAGGGCGACCGTGTCGGAGATAGGCGATGACGGCGGCTGCCACTTGGGGCATTAACGGAAGTATCGTCAGGCTGCGCGTCTTCGTGTGTGTGACTGTGAGGGTCTCCGCACGCCAGTCGATGTCCTGCAGACGGAGCCGCGTGACCTCGCCGGCGCGCATACCATACGTGGCAAGTAGTTGAAGGATGGCATAGTCGCGGCGACCCTTCGTTGAGCGATCTCGCTTGGTCTCCCGGAGTACCGTATCAATTTCCTTCGGTTCAAGAATCGAGGGGATCGCTTCGTACTGGTATACCGTGGGGGAGATGATGCGGGGGCCGAGGTTTTCGCGTAATCGGCCGGTTTGATACAGGAAGCGGAGGAAATGCGACACGCGCTTAGTCAGCGTCTTGCATGTCGTGCGACGAATCGTGCGTGAACGGAACATCGTGTAGCTATCAATGTCTTGGATTTGCAATCCGTCAGTTGTGAAGTTATTTTTGCGCGACCAGACCTGAAAGCGTTCCGCCTCGTAAACGAACCCCTCTACCGTTCCTTTGGCGTAGTCGGTCGTCCTCTCCAGTCTCTGGCGATACTCATCAAGGGTTTGTCGGTCGCTCGCTTCTCGCGGATTCTTCGGTTCTGGCAAGCGCGGCCAATCTCCGAGCACGGTCCGGAGGAAATTGGGAATGCCGCCGTGGTTTTGCGATCGCCAACGATTTTCGGATGGCGGAGCGCGATGATGCGCCGCCTGATATCGCGCGCGGCGTCGTTGGAGATATGTGGATACGTGTGAGCTGTCGACCGTGTCAAGCGTTACGCCACGCTTATCGAGGTATCGCAGAAACTGACGGACGGCCCCGACGTACGCATGCACGGTGTTCCGAGTGTAGCCGTCCGCTATCAGCCGGTGTCGAAAAACGGTGAGATCGAGAGACTTGAGACTGGTCATGGAAGACTCCTGAGTAGTGGTACCAGTCTCAGGATGCGCCACAGAATAATCGCGATCAAAAGTGCTGCAACAACGGCGTTTTACCCTGAACCGTAAATGATGGTCGCAATTACAGGCCGGAGGTGATTACGCGAGTTATTAGCATCTCGTCATTACTCGCGAATATTGCGAATACGACGCGTGCGCATCAGCCGCTGCGTGCGGCTGTGATAGAGGACTCCGCCGGTCATGGCCGATTCCTGCAGACGGTTGAACGCGTGCCACAAAGTCGGCTGCGCATCCGCCGCGCGGCGAGCTTCGAGCATTTTCGCCGGCAGAAACTCAGGTCGTGTCTCGACTTTCGCCCAGCGGATCTCGTAAGCGACTTGTGCGAACTCGACCTGCTCCCGATCCGAGAGCATCCGCTCGGCCATCGCGGTGACTTGGGCGCCGATCCGCTCAAACTGTGCCGTGATGCGCAGGGCCCCCGCGACCACATCCGCAATCACATTGGCGCGGTGCGGTATCCTAATCACCGCAAAGTCGCCCAGCGGCAGAGTAGCCCGTTGGTGCAGAGCGGCCGGTAGAGACCGGCGAGCAGTTGATAGGCGCTCGTGCCGTCGTGCGCGTTGATGAGACAGATTTCGGGGATGCAATCGACCAAGGTCAGATTGTCCCGAATCGCCCGCAATCGAATCATATGCCGTGTATAGGTGGGGTCAGACCCCTGCCGGCTGCGCGTCTGCTGAGCCGCGGAGGGTTGAAAACCCGCCTCGAGCAGCGCATGCAGCACGTCCGCGGTATTGATAAACCGATAGGTGGGTTTGGTGCGCGTGGACGCATGACCCGCGAACACGGCGGGTGTCCGGCTGCGCAGCTCATCGATGGAGAGCGTGCGGCTAAACGCGTGGCTGTAGGCGGGTAAAGCGGATTCGGCGACGTTGAACTGATTCATGGAG
>JBKQSA010000014.1:0-3469 GCA_052143815.1 Steroidobacteraceae bacterium
CAGAAATAGGCTGGTCGCCGATCTCATCGTGAACAGCAAACGCCTGTCGGCGGCCTCGGCCGCCGACACTCGCGGAGTGTTCACGATCGCGTGGAATCGGTGATCACTTTGCGTGGAATAGGCACTCTGGCCACGTGTTGCATTGTGGATCGTTGGAAACATGTATTTCGCCGGCCTATCAGATTGGTTGGATCGCCGCCGGCAAGTACTATACAAAAGTGGCGAAGACGAGGATCCTGCTCTCGATCGCCACAGCACCGGCATGTCAGGCGGTCATGGCGGAATACCTCGGCCATAGGCCCCTTGAACTGCATCTTCGTCGTCTGCGCCAGGCTGTGGCGGAACGTCGCGAGGCAATGGTTTCGGCGATCTCCGAGCATTTTCCGGAGGGCTGTCGGATGACTCGCCCGGCCGGAGGCTTTTTGCTTTGGGTAGAGATGCCGAAGGGCACCGATTCTTTCAAGTTGTACCGGCTTGCGTCCGCAAAAGGTGTCAGCTTTGCACCCGGACCGATGTTTTCCGCACGAGGCGATTACACGAACTGCTTGCGACTCAATTATGGCTATGCCTCGGTTCAGCAGATTCGCGTTGGAGTTCGTACGATAGCGCAACTAATCGGGCGGGCATCGTCTTAGGGGTCACCGCAATGTTCGGAGTTTTACGTACGGCAAGCACCTGCAACCAATTGATTTTTTCACATCGCCAGCCGCGTATTCTCTGGATGCCGCGCGGCGCTTGAGCGAAGCTACAATTACCCAGCCGAACGCGGTCTGCAGCGTGTAATGCAGGTCGGCGATGGTGCTGTCGCTGCGCACCAGCAGCCGGCGCCAGATCATCGGGCTGATCCGGCCGATCCATACGTGGAGCCGGTAAACCTCCGCACGCGTTTCGTCCGCCATGGTCGTTCAAGCTTAGCAAACGACACGGTTACACCCCAGCCCCCGGTTTGTTCCGCTCTCCTATACCCATTGGTTCCAAACGGCAACCGCATTTGACCGATGTCGGGCGTATCCCTTCTAGCCGAGGTCGTCGCGCCTGAATGAATGAAGGATGGATTTAAGTTTCGCATTCAAATGTCGCTACTTATCCAACGCGACTAGAGGAAGAAGACGATGCGCATCAATCAGCCGGTCACACAACGCGAAGTCGAACTAAAGGATGGTGAGACGATCGTCTCGAAGACGAATACCAAAGGGGTCATCACGTATTGTAACCAGACGTTTCAGGATATCTCGGGATTCAGCGAAAGCGACGTCATGGGTAAGGCGCACAATATTGTGCGCCACCCCGACATGCCGCCCGCCGCGTTCGAGGATCTCTGGAACACGCTGAAAGCCGGCCGGCCATGGTCGGGCATGGTCAAGAATCGGTGCAAGAACGGCGACCACTACTGGGTGTACGCCGAGGCTTCACCGATCATCGAAGGGGAAACCGTGACGGGCTACCTGTCGGTGCGTTTCAAGCCCGATCGAAGCGCCATCGACGCGGCGAGCAAACTCTACAAATCCATGAACGACGGCACCGCCAAGGGAGTTGCGCTTCGCGGCGGGAAGGTCGTCCGTACAGGATGGATCGCCAGTGCTCTTCACCGACTGACGGATAGCTCCATCAAGTGGCGCCTCGTGATGCTGATCGGCATGCTGTCGGTGCTACTTGCGGCGGTGGGCGGTATCGGCCTGTACGGAATGAGCAAGGGCAATGAAGGTCTGTTGGCCGTCTACGCGAATCGCGCTGTGCCGATGGGACAGATCGGCGACATCCAGCGGCTGTTGCTCCAGAACCGGCTGCTGGTGGCCACGGCACTGGTCACACCTGTGCCCGAGTTAATCAGGGAGAACACGGCCGAGATCGAACAGAACATCGCCGAGATCGGGAAAATCTGGAGCATTTACGCGGCGGCCAATTTGCGGCCGGACGAAAAGCAACTTACGGAAACGTTTGCCAAGGACCGCGCGAAATTCCTGCAGGAGGGCCTGGTGCCGGCGGTTGCGGCGCTACGTCAGGGTGACACCGCAGGCGCCAACAGAATCGTGCTCGACGCGGTCCGTCCCCTATATGTTCCGGTGGGCAAAGGCATCGATGCGCTGATGCAGTTGCAACTACATGCGGCCAAGCAGGAGTACGAAAGCGCGATGAGCCGCTACGGAACGATCCGCGATCTATCGCTCGCCGCAATTCTAGTGGGCGTGCTCATGGCGTGTGCGCTCGGTTATGGCATGATCGCGGCGATCATGCGCGCGCTATCACATGCGGCCTCGATCGCGGAATCCGTGTCGCGCGGCAATCTTGCCGTGAATGTGGATTATTCGCCGAATGACGAGTTCGGCAGACTGGTTGATGCGCTGCGCGTGATGATGCAGGCCCTGAAAGGGTTTGAGTCCGCGCAGTTAGAGATCGCCAAGCGGCACCATGCCGGCGAGATGAGCTTCAATGTGCCCGCCGGTCAATTCCAAGGGAGCTATGGAAAGATGGCCGAGCGGGTGAACGCGCTGGCACAATCGCATATTGCAGTCCAGATGAAGCTGGCCAATGTGATGAAACATTACGCGGTCGGTGACTTCAGCGTGGACATGGAGAAATTACCGGGCGAGAAGATGGTGATCACCGAAGCCTGCGTCGAGGCCAAGCGCAACCTGGTGGCGATGAGGGACCAGATTGCCGCACTATCCAGCGCGGCGGCGAAAGGTGATTTCAGCCAGCGTGGCGATGTGCAGCAATTCGATCATGCCTACCTCGAAATGGTGAAATCGCTCAATCAGCTCATGGAAACGGCCGATATGGGATTGGGCGAAGTCGTGCGCGTGCTGGGTGCGCTCGCCAAAGGCGATCTCACCGAAAGGATTACCAACGAGTATCAGGGCACGTTCCGTCGCTTGAAAGACGACTCGAATACCACCGTCGACCGGCTAACGGATATCGTTAGCCAAATCAAGGAATCCACCGAATCGATCAACGCCGCATCGAAGGAGATCGCCGCGGGGAATACCGATCTTTCGCAGCGCACCGAAGAGCAGGCGTCCAGCCTTGAAGAGACCGCCGCGTCGATGGAAGAACTGACCTCAACTGTGAAGCAGAACGCGGAGAACGCCCAGCAGGCCAATCAACTCGCCGCCGGCGCCTCCGACGTAGCGGCCCGGGGTGGCGCCGTCGTCGGCCAGGTGGTGACGACCATGAGCTCGATCAACGAAAGCTCGAAGAAGATTGCCGACATCATCAGCGTCATCGACAGCATCGCCTTCCAGACCAACATTCTGGCGCTGAACGCGGCCGTGGAAGCGGCCCGGGCCGGGGAACAGGGCCGCGGCTTTGCCGTCGTGGCCTCGGAAGTGCGCAGCCTTGCGCAGCGCAGTTCGGCGGCGGCGAAGGAGATCAGAGAACTCATCAGCGACTCGGTCGAGAAAGTCGGTGAAGGCACCCAGCTCGTGGATGAAGCGGGCAAGACGATGGAAGAGATCGTGAGCTCGGTCAA
>JBKQSA010000015.1:0-5737 GCA_052143815.1 Steroidobacteraceae bacterium
GGTCGAAGACCATTGACAGGGTCAAAACTTCGGAAGTTCATGCTTCCATGAGGTCGACGGCTTGGTGTGTCTCGGCGAGAGGCGGAGCGGTTCCGGTCGCGAAAGTCCGGCGCCTATTGTGGATCGAGCGATTGTGCAGTCCAGAGGCGTATCACCGAAATGCGCTGTACTTTCAGTTTCGCGGGGCGCGCCTTGTAATCTATCACACTCTGTGCTACATATAATCGTGGTAATGCCCTTTGGGCTGAAGGCCGGGGGCTATGCGGGTATTCAAGAACAAGTCATTTGCGCGGTTTGCCCGAAAAGCCCGGATCGCGGATGCCGTCTTGTGCGCGGCGATTGCCGACGCCTCGCGGGGCCTCGTCGACGCCGATCTCGGCGGCGGCGTCGTGAAGCAACGGATTGCCCGGCAGGGCGGCGGCAAGTCAGGCGGGTTTCGGACGATCATTCTGTTTCGCCTGCGGGAAAGGGCGTTTTTCGTTCACGGCTTCGCCAAGAACGAACAGGACAATATCCGCGACGACGAACTGGCGGCCTTCAGGCTGCTCGCCGCCGAAATGACGGCCTACGACGATGAGGCCCTGGCAAGGGCGACAGCGAACGGCGCCCTGATGGAGGTGATGTGCAATGACTAAGCAGTATCGCAGCCCGGTGATGGCCTCGATCCACGAAACAGCCGAAGGGCTGCACGTGGCCGGCGTCATGGACAAGCAGACGATGCGCAAGTTTGACGATGCGTGCCTAACGCCCGTGCGCCCGCTCACCCCGGAAGAAATCCGCAGCTTGCGGCAACGCGAGGGCGCCAGCCAGGCCGTGTTCGCCCGCTATCTCAACGTCACCACGGGCCTCATCAGCCAATGGGAACGCGGCGAGAAGCATCCGCAAGGACCGTCGCTCAAGCTCCTGTCGCTCGTCGCCAAACACGGGCTCGGCACAGTCGCGTAAAGTTAAATTGCATTGATCAGTAGGCGGAATGCCAAAATGATGTCAATTTAGCAATTACGTTCTGATAACGGCGACACACAGCTGCCACCGTACTTCGAATTCGCTGTCGGAACGAGAATTTTCGCTGCTTAAAGCCGTACTCTCTTATTGATTCCGAACGAGCCTTACAGGAACTCTGTCTGCGCTAAGAGGCAATATCACTACATCTTTGCCGGAAGCGACAACCAAGTTAACGGTCAAGGGTACTGACGGAACCCCTTGTAACATAGCAGGACACTGATATGCGTTCAATGGAGTCGAGACAGAGACTCTTGCGTTCGCGGGAAACCATCGCAAATGCTGTGTGGGTTCGGGCGACTGAGATAGTTGCTCAATTTCGTTATCGTTGATTACTGCTAACCCCACTGTCTGTGCGTCCCATGCGTTGCAAGGTCCCGCAGAAGTCGCACCAGCCCGAATGGCGACACCTACGCCAATCCCACTGTGATTTTCGATGCTGAAGCTGATCTGAGACCCATTATATGCGTTCGAATTGGCGACCAATTCGCCCGGGATCAGCTTAAAAGAGTCTGCGCGTAACCGATCCCTGACATTGGGCCGTGAACTGACGTCTCCTTGCTGAGAGGGACCTGTTGATCCATTCGCGACACCGTGCGTGTACATCTCCCCAAGTCCGCCAGCTGCCGACACTGTAATCGATTGCGCCGCGACAATTTTGCCAGTTTCCACCGCAACAGCACGAACGCTCAACCGCACAATGTTTCCGAGTGGTGTTACGGTACCCATTATTACTGTATCGATGCCAATCATATTGCCGAGTTTGCGGGTCGATCGCGGATCGACCAAGCCTTCCATCGAGAGCTTGTTTTCCTTGAGTAAAAACTGGAGGTTGGCTCTATCTACCAATGACAAAGTCTTAGCGCCGGCAACAAGTTGGTCGGATAGCTCTTGCGCGAGAAACCGTCCTAGTTCTGTTCCCTGACCTTGCATGTCTGTGAAGTCGAGAACGGTTGCGCTCGTTTGGCCCGCGGACTGAAGCTGCAAGACCAACTTACTGGCAAGAGAATGTAACGCCACTTCGTATCCAGCGCCACCGTCGCGAACCGGTTTCGGTTCGTCCGCTTGAGCGACCACGATGGGAGAAACAGCTTTCACGACTCTACCCTGAGCGGGTAGAGCAAGTGCGGCAATCAGTATGGCGGCGGAAAGTGTCTCAAAAGAAAGCCTTATGCGGTCAGACATTGATGATTCCCACTGTCAGATACCTTCAAAAATGTCGCCGTGACGTTGGGCAACCAGCTCCGCAGCCCGTAAAACCGCTTGCTCTGTCGTCACGCCAGCGCCAGTTTCAGAAATAGACCGTAATGAGGGGGCTCCTGATGGACGCAGGATGCGAAGTTCCGCAGTAACGGCGCAACTCATTAGGCCTGATGTAGCTGGACGGCAGGTTACATCGACGTTAGCCAGAACTGCCGCTCGCATCTTTTGGCTCAACCCAACGTCAGTCAAGACCGCAGCATTTCCGGTAGAAATCGTCTTGAAGTATCCATCCGCGTAGACCTGCGGCCTGAATTCGTCGGTGGAAACACCCTTTCGTCTTAGGATGTCTAAAAGGGCAGCTAGCACGTTTCGTGCTGCCAGTGCGGAAGTGTCGTCGCCCTGCTGCGAGAGTGCTCCGACGATGACAACGCCCGGTGAATAACTCGCGGTATCAAAGAGAGTAATGAGGCGCTTTCGGGCATTCTCGCGGGCCTCCGCGTCTCTAAGCTCAGCTTCGCGGTGTGCTTGGCGTTCAGCTTCAGCGGCCCGTTGCCGGTCTTCTTCCGCCTTCAATTGCGCAGCGCGTTCGGTCTCCGCTTGCTTCGCGGCTGCCTGCGCTTGAAGCTCTTGCACTTCAGTCGTTGTTATCGGTTTGAGCAATCCTCCAGTAGATGGATCGGTGCCTTCTCCGTCGAAAATGTTGATATCTCCATTCTCTCCTTTGGAGTACCAGACTTTCGGCTGGCTAGTTATTTCATCAAAGAATTTCACTTTGCGCGGATCATCGCGCACGGCTCTGGGCCGTAAGCCCTTCTTTTGCAACTGAAGGACCCTACAAACTTGCTGAGTCGCCGCACGCTTTGGAGCACCGGCGGTGTCATATCCTGGGCTGTCATAAAGAACAATTTGACCGCCGGGCTCGACTACAAACCACTTGAGCGGCTCGCCGGTTCGCTGATTGAAGCAAACGTCAGAGCCGAGCAGAGCGTGCAACAACGGCACATGACCGTACACGAAAATCCAGCACGCGAACGTAACAATGAGTTGCCGGGTGTTGAACTTCCAGACGAAGATGCGATACGTCCACAGGGATAGTGGAACCCAGGCGAGCGCGTAGAAGAACGAAGCAGCTACTGCAATGAAGGAAGACCACGAATAACTGAATCCAAGGTCTTCGTAGAAGAGCCTTTGAATGCTCTCCCTACCCCAATAGAGCTTGTAGAGAGCAATCGAGCCTGGTGCGACCATAACCAAGAGAAGGATCAGCGCTAGAACCGCGCCCGCACCAATCGCCCAGCCCCACCGATGCATGACCGTGCTCCGACGATCTGGTGCTCCTCGCACCGAGCCCTCCACCAAGCCGATACCCCGCACGCTGCTCTCGTTCAATCTTCGCCGGCTCGGCGCATGACCATATCGTCTGGCAACGTCGCCAGAAAGCAGAAAGACACCCTGCACGTATGCGACGTTTTTGGCAATTACCCACCCCAGTTTTCTGGGCGGCGATTTTGCGGTTTGCGCCGCGCTCAAGCCAGGGGGCTGACGATGACGTTGAAGGGGTTCGCGCCCTTGAGCCTTGCGGTGTCGATCGTTGTTCGTACGTCCGCTTCACAATTACGATCGCGGTAGGGACGCTCATTGCTGAGCGCCCCCCGCACAGATCCGTACGGGCCCGATTCGGGCATACGGCTCCCACCTCGGGTGTTTGACGGCGAAGCGGACGTTGGGCCAGGGGTGAAGGATGACCGTCTTGGGGAGCCAGTCGTCGGCCAGCTGGGTCATTCGCGTCCAGCTCGTGTTGTCTTTCTGGCTGCGTCGCCGAAGCGCGCGCCGCCAGAGGTCGACGACGTGGTGGCGGAAGGCCCCGAGGGCGCGGCTGTTGGTCGGCACGGCGTGGTAGTTGAAGTAGCCGCGCACGACTTGTCCCAGCCATGTGCCCTGTGCCGGCATCGACTGATGCATGCGCCGCCGCAGCGCCTTCTTGATTTCCAGGAGCTTGGCCCGCACGCGGTCGCGCCGGCTCTTCCTGTGGATCAGGAACTTGCCGGTGAGCGACTTGCCGCAGATGAAGGTGAAGCCCAGAAAATTGAAGGTCTCCGGTTTGCTTGAGCCGCGCTTGGCGCGATTGACCGCCGCGAAGCGACCAAACTCGATCAGGCGGGTCTTGTCCGGATGCAGCGATAGCGCAAATTCCCTCAGCCGCTCACGCATCGCATCCCAGAAGCGCCGGGCGTCCGCTTCGTGCTGGAAACCGACGATGATGTCGTCGGCGTATCGCACGATGATCATGTCGCCCGCAGCCTCGCGCCGTCGCCAGCGCTCGGCCCAGAGATCGAAGACATAGTGCAGGTAGAGGTTGGCGAGCAGCGGCGAAATCACCGATCCCTGCCCCGTCCCCCTGTCGCTCGATGTCACGATCCCGTCTTCGAGAACGCCCGCCTTCAGCCATTTTAAGATCAGGCGGATGACGCGCTTGTCGCCGACGCGATGTTCGACGAAACGGATAAGCCATTCCTGGCTCACCGTGTCGAAGAACTTCTCGATGTCGGCGTCGAGTATCCAGTTCACCTTCTTGGCCGCGATCCCAACGCTGAGCGCGTCCATCGCGTCATGCGCGCCGCGTCCAGGTCGGAACCCGTAGCTGAAGCCGAGGAAGTCTTCCTCGTAGATGGCGTTCAGCACCTTCGCCGTCGCCCGTTGGACGATCTTGTCCTCGAGCGCGGCAACCGCCAGCGGACGCTGCCGACCACCCGGCTTGGGAATATAGACCCGCCGGCTGGGCAACGCCCGATACGCTCCCCGATGAACCCGCGAATGCAGGTCTTCGAGCTTGCGCCCGAGGTCTGGTTCGTAGGTCTCCCACGTCAGTTCGTCCACGCCAGGAGCGGCGTTCTTCTTGAGATCGAAGAACGCCTCTTCAAGCAAATCGACGCTGACATGGTGGAGGAGCGCGGTGAACCTCTCCTTCTTCCTGTCCCTTGCCGCTTGCCGTACGCGGTCCAGGCCGTGTGACGCGCCTTCCCGATCCTGCGCTCGGAGCGTGCCAGTCTGGTCCGCGTTTCCCTTGGTCCCCGCCCTTGGCTCCACCGGCTCCGCAGCAGATCGCTCCGCCTTGTTCGTCGGCTTCGCAGCTACTATGGCGGGGTCTGACTTCTCGCACCCGTTCATCATCGGCTACGGCTCCTCGCCTTCCCGATGCGGACCGGCGCGGTGCGACACCGCCCGGTCAGACGCGAGACCTCCCGGTTCCCGTGCAGAGAACTTACGCACATGCCAGGGTCTGCGACCACGCCGGGCCAGACGGGCGCTCGCGATAGCGCGCCTCGCATGCATCGCCTTCCGCAGTGTCCACAGCGTCGGCGCCCGGAAAGTGTACCTTTCGCGGCTCAATGGCTGGCCTATGCGCGCCCCTGCCGACGCTTCGCCCCTGCCCTCGCGGGCAGGCGCGCACGGCTCGGGGTCGACGCGGTTCGCTAAACCTTCATCGTAGCGGACTTGCACCGCCTACTCCCTGCCGGTCTCCCGGCGCACG